>NZ_AUEZ01000009.1 GCF_000426245.1 Bradyrhizobium sp. Ai1a-2
AAGCCGGGTGCTGGTTGCACCCGTGGGTCCCGTGCAACAAAAAGCACGGGGGTAGGACCACAGGTTCAACCGAAGCATTCCGGCTTTCCCTGCGCGATGGTGTTACGGCTTACTTCGTGCTCTGCCCGGTGACCGGGCTCTTTTGCCACCGTCACCCTTAGGGATGTTTCCATCCCCCAGGACTTAGCGCCAGCGTCGGGGCGCCAGGACCACACGACTTCGCCGTCCGCGTTACTTGCGCTCGTCAGCCGCAACACCCGCGTCCACCGCATCTCACCGCAACGTTCGTGACGATCGCGACCCGCCCCTCATTCGGGTGAGACGCGCGGATTCATAGTGCTGATTTGCCCGACGACGGAAGCGGAATGTTTTTCGCGCGAGGGCTGGACAGACTTTTGGCTGATTTGCCCGTCGGGGTGATTTGTCGCACCCAATGTCCCCACATCGTCATTGCGAGCCAACGGGTCGCGCGAACGCGCGCCCGATGACAGGCTCCACGAAGCAATCCATGGCGCCGCTTGTGCAGGCATGGATTGCTTCGCTTCGCTCGCAATGACGGCAGAGGTCGGGACCGCGGGACTAGCCCGCGCCGACGGCTTTCTTGCGCCAGGCGAGATGCACGGCGCAGGTGCAGCCGGGTGGGTGCGAGGTGACGTCGTTGGCGGGGGTGGCGACCGGCGCGGGCGCAGGCGTTGGTTGCTTGGCGTCCTGCGAGGGGATGTAGTTCAGCACGGGCGCGAGCCAGCGCTCGACTTCGGTGACCGTCATGTCCTTGCGCGCGGCGTAGTCCTCGACCTGGTCGCGCTCGATCTTGCCGACGCCGAAATAGAAGCTCTCGGGATGGCTGAAATAGAGGCCGGAGACCGACGAGCCCGGCCACATCGCAAAGCTCTCGGTGAGCTTCACACCGGCGGTGCTCTCAGCATCAAGCAGCGCGAACAGCGTCTGCTTCTCGGTGTGGTCGGGCTGCGCCGGATAGCCCGGCGCCGGGCGGATGCCCTGATATTTCTCCAGTATCAGCTCGTCCGCCGAGAACGTCTCCTCGGGCGCGTAGCCCCAGAACTCCTGGCGCACGCGCTGGTGCATGCGCTCGGCGAAGGCTTCGGCCAAGCGATCGGCCAGCGCCTTGCACAGGATCGAGGAGTAATCGTCGTTGGCCTTCTTGAAGCGGTCGGCGATCACGTCCTCGCCGATCCCCGCCGTGACGACGAAGCCGCCGATATAGTCGGGCACGCCCGACGATGCGGGCGCGATGAAGTCCGACAGCGCGGCGTTGAAGCGGCCTTCGCGCTTCTCGAGCTGCTGGCGCAGCGTATGGAAGGTCGCGATCTTCTTCTTCCGCGTCTCGTCGGCATAGACGGCGATATCGTCGCCCTCGGCATGGGCGGGCCAGAAGCCGATGGTGGCGCGCGCCGTGAACCATTTCTCCGCGATGATGCGCTTAAGCATCTTCTGCGCATCATCATAGAGCGAGCGCGCGACCTCGCCGACCTTCGGATCGTCGAGGATGGCCGGAAAGCGCCCGGTCAATTCCCAGGTCTGGAAGAACGGTGTCCAGTCGATGTATTTGGCCAGCTCCGCCAGATCGTAGGCGTCGAAGCTCTTGATGCCGAAGAAGGCCGGCTGCTTCGGTGGCGTCTTGGCGAAATCGATCTTGACGCCGTTGGCGCGGGCTTGCGCCAGCTTCAGCCGCTTCTTGTCCTGTTGCGCGCGGAAATGCGCCGCGGAGATCTTGGCGTATTCGGCGCGGACATCCGCGGCATAGGTTTTGCGCTTCTCGGGCGAGAGCAGCGAGGAAGCAACGCCGACGGCGCGGCTGGCATCGTTGACATGCACGACCGGTCCGCCCGGATAGTTCGGATCAATCTTCACGGCCGTATGGACGCGGCTGGTGGTGGCGCCGCCGATCAGGAGCGGCAGGTTCAGGCCCTCGCGCTCCAGCTCGCCGGCGAGAAAGCTCATCTCGTCGAGCGAGGGCGTGATCAGGCCGGAGAGGCCGATGATGTCGGCGCCTTCGGCCTTCGCCGTCTCGATGATCTTTGCGGCCGGCACCATCACGCCGAGGTCGATGACCTCGAAATTGTTACATTGCAACACGATGCCGACAATGTTCTTGCCGATGTCGTGGACGTCGCCCTTCACCGTCGCGAGCACGATCTTGCCGGCGGCGTTGCGGCCATCGCTGGTTACGCCATTGGCGAGGTTGCGCGCCTTCTCCTCTTCCATGAACGGCATCAGATAGGCGACCGCCTGCTTCATGACGCGCGCGGACTTCACCACCTGCGGCAGGAACATCTTGCCGTCGCCGAAGAGGTCGCCGACCACATTCATGCCGGCCATCAGCGGACCCTCGATGACGTCGAGCGGACGCTGCGACGCCTGCCGCGCCTGCTCGGTATCGGCCTCGATGAACTCGGTGATGCCGTGCACCAGCGCGTGGCTGAGCCGCTTCTCGACCGGCCATTCGCGCCAAGCGAGATCGGCTTCCTTGCTCTGCTTCTCCTTGCCGCGGAATTTCTCAGCCAGAGCCAGCAGGCGCTCGGAGGCGCCTGGATCGCGGTTGAGGATGACGTCCTCGCACACCTGTCGCAGCTCGGGATCGATGTCGTCATAGACGATCATCTGCCCGGCATTGACGATGCCCATGTCCATGCCGGCCTTGATGGCATGATAGAGGAACACCGAGTGCATCGCCTCGCGCACCGGCTCGTTGCCGCGGAACGAGAAGGAGAGATTGGAGACGCCGCCGGAAATATGCGCGCCCGGCAAATTCTGGCGGATCCAGCGCGTGGCCTCGATGAAATCGACGCCGTAATTGTTGTGCTCCTCGATGCCGGTCGCGATCGCGAAGATATTGGGATCGAAGATGATGTCTTCGGGCGGGAAGTCGAGCCGGTTGACCAGGATGTCGTAGGCGCGCTTGCAGATATCGGTCTTGCGCGCGAACGTGTCGGCCTGGCCGGTCTCGTCGAACGCCATCACCACCACGGCCGCGCCATGGCGCTTGGCGATCGTGGCCTCGTGGATGAATTTCTCCTCGCCCTCCTTCATCGAGATCGAGTTCACCACCGGCTTGCCCTGGATGCATTTCAGCCCGGCCTCGATCACGGCGAATTTCGAAGAGTCGACCATGACAGGTACGCGAGCGATGTCGGGCTCGGCGGCGACGAGGTTGAGGAACGTCACCATCGCCTTCTCGGAATCGAGCAGGCCCTCGTCCATGTTGACGTCGATGATCTGCGCGCCGTTCTCGACCTGGTCGCGCGCGACCTGCAGCGCGGCCGCGTAGTCGCCCGCGGTGATCAATTTGCGGAAGCGCGCGGAGCCCGTGACATTGGTGCGTTCGCCGATGTTCACGAACGGGATGGCGTCGGTCAGCGCGAACGGTTCGAGGCCTGAGAGCCGCAAGCGCGGCTCGATCTCAGGGACTATGCGCGGCTTGTGCGGCTTAACCGACGCGGCGATCGCGGCGATATGGTCCGGCGTGGTGCCGCAGCAGCCGCCGACGATGTTGACGAGGCCGTCGCGCGCGAATTCGCCGATCAGCCGCGCCATATATTCCGGCGTCTCGTCGTACTGGCCGAACTCGTTGGGCAGGCCGGCGTTCGGGTAGGCGCAAACGAGCGTATCGGCGACGCGGCCGATATCGGCGATGTGGCTGCGCAGGTCCTCCGCGCCGAGCGCGCAGTTGAAGCCGATCGTGATCGGCTTGGCATGCCGCACCGAATTCCAGAACGCCTCCGGCAACTGGCCCGAGAGCAGGCGGCCGGACTTGTCGGTGATGGTGCCCGAGATCATCACGGGCACGTCGATGCCGCGCTCTTCGGTGATCTCGGAGATCGCATAGAGCGCGGCCTTGGCGTTCAGCGTGTCGAAGATGGTTTCGACCAGCAGCAGATCGGCGCCGCCGTCGAGCAGGCCGTTGATCTGCTCGCCATAGGCCTTGCGCAGATCGTCGAACGTGACAGCGCGATAGCCGGGATTGGAGACGTCGGGCGAGATCGAGGCGGTGCGGTTGGTGGGCCCCAGCGCGCCCGCGACGAACCGCGGCCTGCCATCCTCGGCACTCACCTTCTCCGCCGCTGCGCGCGCGAGCCTGGCGCCCTCGCGGTTGAGCTCATAGGCGAGGTCCGACATGTCGTAGTCGGCCTGCGCGATCGAGGTCGAGGAGAAGGTGTTGGTCGCGACGATGTCGGCTCCGGCGCGCAAATAGGCGGCGTGGATGTCCTCGATCGCCTTCGCTTGCGTCAGGATCAGGAGGTCGTTGTTGCCCCTGATGTCGCGGTGGAAATCCTTGAAGCGTTCGCCACGGAAGGCGGCCTCGTCGAATTGCAGGCCCTGGATCATCGTGCCCATGGCGCCGTCGAGCACGAGGATGCGCTCGCGCGCGGCGGCGATGAGGGCGGTACGCTTGGGAGAGACGGGTACGGTCATTTGATCAGGCAGCCTTCTGCGCGCCGTTCGGACGGATGCCGAGCAGGTGGCTGATCGCGAACACGAGATCGGCGCGGTTCATGGTGTAGAAATGGAAGGTGTCGACGCCGTGCTTGGCCAGCTTCTGCACCTGGCCCGCGGCGACAGTTGCTGCCACCAGTTTGCGGGTCTCGGCGTCGTCATCGAGGCCTTCGAATTTCGCGGCGAACCAGTCCGGCACCGTGGTGCCGGCGCGGGTGACGAAATTGCGGGCCTGCTTGAAATTGTGCATCGGCATGATGCCCGGCACGATCGGGATCTCGATGCCGCGCGCCCGCACCCGGTCGAGGTAGCGGAAGTAGAGGTCGTTATCGAAGAACACCTGGGTGATGGCGCGCGTGGCGCCGGCATCGACCTTGGCTTTCAGCGTGTCGATATCGGCGTCGAAATCCGCACTCTCCGGATGCTTCTCCGGATAGGCGGAGACCGAAATCTCGATATCGGGATGACGCTTCTTGATGCCGGCGACCAGTTCGGGCGAGCTTTGGTAGCCGTCCGGATGGGTGTAATAGGGCGTGCCGATGCCGCCGGGCGGGTCGCCGCGCAGCGCCACGATGTGGCGGACGCCGACCTCGTGATAGCGATCGACGATCTCATCGATTTCGCCGCGTGAGGCGCTTACGCAGGTCAGATGGGCCGCCGGCAACAGCCTGGTTTCGTTCAGGATGCGGGCGATGGTCGAATGGGTGCGCTCGCGCGTCGATCCGCCGGCGCCATAGGTCACCGAGACGAAGGTGGGCGACAGCGGCGCCAATCGGTTGATCGTGTCCCACAGGTTACGCTCCATCTCCGCGGTCTTCGGGGGGAAGAACTCGAAGGAAATGGCGGGAGTCCTGAACGGCGGGGTGGCAACCTCGGTCATGGCTCTCACAAGCTCCAGGGACAATCGGCGACAGGCTTGGCAGTCAAGCAGGTAAGATAGGGCAAAGCGGGCGCGGCAAACAGCCCATCGGTAATGGGAATTTGCCCACTTTTAGGGAATTTGTTGGTTGTCAGCAGCATTTTAAATGCAAGGTGGGCAGGAGTGCAAATCTTGCGTCTGAGCCCGAAAATCCAGAGATAAATGCTGGTTGCGCCCGATTCTCAGGTCAAATCGATGTGCTTCTTGAGGTTGGGCAGCAAAGGATTGTTACGGATTGACGACATTCTGTCCCACTCTCAAGCGTGATCGCTAGGCTCCAGACTTGGAGTGTCGCGGAGCTGATCTGCACGTGAAGGGGCTTTGTGGTTTCAATGTGCCGCCCTAGCTTAGCGCGATGATCCCGCTTTCCGTCCTGGACCTTTCGGTCGTCACGACAGCCACAAAGCCCGCCGCGGCGCTGCGCAACAGCATCGACCTGGCGCGCCATGTCGATGGGCTCGGCTTTGTCCGCTATTGGCTCGCCGAGCACCACAACCTCGCCTCCGTCGCGAGCCCCGCGCCGGACCTGATGATCGGGCAGATCGCTGCCGTCACCAGGAACATCCGCGTCGGCTCCGGCGGCGTGATGCTGCCCAACCATGCGCCGCTGGTGGTCGCCGAGCGCTTCAAGATGCTGGAGGCGCTGTTCCCCGGCCGCATCGATCTCGGCCTCGGGCGGGCGCCGGGCACCGACGGCGCCACGGCCCATGCGCTGCGCAGCCGGCTCGACCGCCGCGAGGGCGACGATTTCCTGGAGCGGCTGCACGAATTGACACTGTGGGAGACGCGCGACTTCCCGCCCGGCCATCCCTACAACAATGTGGTGGCAATGCCTGATGATTCGCCGCTGCCGCCGATCTGGCTGCTCGGTTCCAGCGGCTATTCGTCCGAGCTGGCGGCGCAGGTCGGCATGGGCTTCGCCTTCGCGCATCATTTCGCAACCCATGACGCGGTCGATGCGATGACCAACTATAAAGCCCATTTCAAGCCTTCGGGCTGGCGCCAGACGCCCAGCGCGATCCTCGCGGTGGCAGCGGTGGCGGCCGAGACCGATGACGAGGCGGAGAAGCTGGCGCTGTCGATGGACCTCAACCGGCTGCGCCGGGATCGCGGCCAGTATCTGCCGCTGCCGAGCGTCGAGGAGGCGCTGGCCTATCCCTATACTGCCGCCGAACGCGCTTCCATCGCCCGCAACCGCTCGCGCTTCTTCGTCGGCAGCCCGGCGACGGTGGTTGCAAAACTGCAGCCGCTGATCGCGGCGACCGAGGCGGATGAGCTGATGATCATCACCGCGGTGTATGACCACGAGGCGCGGAAGAAGTCGTACAGCCTGCTGGCAGATGCGTTCGGGGTTACTAAGAAGGAAGCTGCTTGACGCCAAGCGAAGCTTCGTAGCCCGGGTGGAGCGAAGCGCAACCCGGGACAGCTGCGTCAATGTCTATTGGCGGTCCCGGGTTACGCTGGCGCTCCACCCGGGCTACGCGTCCACCACCGCCCCTCAATCCGCCTTTTCGCTGAACGTCGCGCGGAAGGGGTGGGCGGGATAGACGCCCACGATACGGAATTCGCGGGAGAAGAATTTCAGCTCCTCAAGCGCGAAGGCCAGCCCGCGATCGTAAGGGTGGCCATCGACATCGGCATAAAATTGCGTGGCGAAGAAATTGCCGTCGACCATGTAGCTTTCGAGCTTGGTCATGTTGACGCCATTGGTGGCGAAGCCGCCGAGTGCCTTGTAGAGCGCGGCGGGCAGGTTGCGCACCCGGAAAACAAACGTAGTGACCAAGGGGCCCGAATCCTGCTCGGCCCATTTAGCGTCGCGCGCCAGCACCACGAAGCGGGTGGTGTTGTGGGCCTCGTCCTCGATGTCCTCGGCCAGGATGTCGAGGCCGTAGATGTCGGCGGCTAGGCGCGAGGCGATGGCGGCGACGCTTTTGTCGCCACGCTCGGAAATGTCGCGCGCGCTGCCGGCAGTGTCGCCGGCGACGATCGGCCTGATGCCGAGCTTGCGGATGATGCGCCGGCACTGGCCGAGCGCGTGCACATGGCTCTCCACGCTCCTGATGTCGGCAAGCTTCGTGCCCTTCACCGCCATCAACTGATGCCGGACCGGCAGGAACCATTCGCCGACGATGAACAGGCCGGAGGCCGGCAGCAGATGGTGGATGTCGGCGACGCGGCCGGCGACCGAGTTCTCGATCGGGATCATGCCGAGATCGGCCTCGCCGGAGGAAATCGCCGACAGCGCATCCTCGAAGGTCGCGCACGGTATCGGCTCGGCGTCGGGATAGGCCTCGACGATCGCGATGTGGGAATTGGCTCCGGGCTCGCCCTGGAAGGCGATTTTCAGCTTCTTGGTCATGCTGCCTTGTATCAGCCGTTCAGGTTTTGGCCAGTATCCGCCGCGCGGTTTCGAGGTCGGCCGGGGTGTCGACGCCGCGCGGCACGGTATCGACGATGGTGACGTCGATCCGCATCCCCGCCTCCAGCGCGCGGAGCTGCTCGAGCTTCTCCTGCTGTTCCAGCGGCGACGGCGGCAGCCGCACGAAGCGCTCCAGCGCGGCGCGGCGATAGGCGTAGAGGCCGATATGGTGGTAGCGCGGCCCGTCGCCGTACGGCGCGGTCGCGCGGGTGAAATAGAGCGCGCGCAGCCGCTGCGCCGTGATCGGCGAGCCGACCGCCTTCACCACGTTCGGGTTGAGGCTTTCCTCCTCGGTGTGGATCTCGGAGGCGAGCGTTGCGATATCGACGGCGCCGTCGTCGAGCGGCGGCAGCACGGCGCGGATCGTGTCCGGCGTAATGGTCGGGAAATCGCCCTGCAGGTTGACCACGACGTCAGCCTTGGCTTGCGGATCGAGCGTGGTTGCGGCCTCGAAGATGCGGTCGGAGCCGGAGGGGTGATCGGCGCGGGTCATCACCGCCTCGCCGCCAGCCGCTGTTACGGCCGCGGCGATCTCCGGCGCGTCGGTTGCGACCGCGACCCGGCCGATGTCGGCCTCGATCGCCCGGCGCAATACGTGGACGATCATCGGCAGGCCGGCAATGTCGAGGAGCGGCTTGCCCGGCAGCCTCGTGGCCGCCATGCGGGCGGGAATCAGCACCAAAATCCGCGGATCAGCCATCGTATAGAAACCCTGCCGAAGGCAGGAATCAGGGTGGGGACGGGGTGAAAGTCGGCGCGTTTATACGGGTTGCCAGAGCGCAGGCAAACCGATATCTCAACTCTGCTCGGGGGAGGCGCGATGAGGGCTGATTCCGAGGCTCACCCCCGCGGCCGTTCGGCCCGCCTGAAGTCGACATTTTAGGCCTGGAGCCTGATCCGAAATGGACTCCTTCGAACTCAACAAGATTCTCGGTGCGCTGCTTGGCACCTGTCTCATTGTCCTGGTGACGAGCTTTGCCGCGCAGGCGGTGTTCACGCCGCGGCCGCTGGAGAAGCCCGGCTTCGAGATCGCCGTGAAGGAGGAGACCAAGGGGGGCGGACCTGCGGAAGCCGCCGCATCGTCTGAGCCGATCGAGAAACTGCTGCAGACCGCCTCTGTGGAAAAGGGCTCCGCAGCCGCCAAGAAGTGCGCAGCCTGCCACACCTTCGAGAAGGGCGGCCCGAACCGGGTCGGTCCGAATCTGTTCGGCATCGTCGGCGAGGCCCGCGGCGAAGGACGCGGGTTCAACTTCTCGGCCGCCATGAAGGCCAAGGGCGGCACCTGGACCTTCGACGATCTCAACAAGTTCCTCACCAACCCGAAGGGTTTCATCCCGGGCACCGCGATGGGATTCGCGGGCATTCCGAAGGACAGCGAGCGCGCAGACGTGATCGCCTACCTGAATTCGCTGTCGGATCATCCGCAGCCGCTGCCGACTGCGCAGAAATAGCATTTCCCTCATGGATTCAATCGGAACGGCCAGGCATTGCCTGGCCGTTTCCGTATGGATCGCATCTTGTCATCGGGACGTTTCGCCGCACACGTGATGGCTCCCGGGCTTCCAAGATGAGGAAAAAGCAACATAATCCGCCGAAACCTTGCCCTATATTACGCACTTAGATGCGTAACCTCGGTTCACGACAGGATGCTCCCTTTGGCCATTACCCGACGACACCTTCTGCAGACCGGCGCGGTGGCCGCGCTGACCCCCGTGATGGGCATGGCAATTGGCATCCCGGCGATGTCGAGCGCGCAGGCGGACTCGGGAGGCGGTGAGCCGGCATGGCGCCACGCGCTATCGCTGTTCGGCGATGTCAAGTATGCGGCCGACTTCAAGCACTTCGATTACGTCAATCCGGATGCGCCCAAGGGCGGCACGGTACGTTCGATCCTGATCGGCACCTTCGATAATTTCAATCTCGCGATCGCGGGCGTGAAGGGCAACATCGTCGCCGCGATCCCTCTGATCTATGAGAACCTGATGACGTCGTCGCTTGACGAAGTTTCCACGGGGTACGGCGCGCTCGCCGAGGCCGCGAGCTATCCCGACGACTTCTCCTTCGTGATCTACCGGCTGAGACCGCAGGCGAAGTGGCACGACGGCAAGCCGGTGACTGCGGACGATGTCGTCTTCTCGTTTGACGCCTTCAAGAAATACGACCCGATGTCCGCGGCCTACTACAGCCATGTGGTCCGGGCAGAGAAAGTCAACGACCGCGACGTGAAGTTCGTGTTCGATGGGCCGGGCAATCGCGAACTGCCGCACATTGTGGGCCAGCTCACGATCCTGCCGAAGCATTGGTGGGAAGGCACCGACAGCGACGGCAAGAAACGCGACGTCTCCGCAACGACGCTCGAGAAGCCGTTGGGCTCGGGCCCCTATCGGGTTAAGGAATTTGTCCCGGGCAGGTCCATCACGTTCGAACGCGTGAAGGAGTATTGGGGCAACGAGCTTGCGGTCAATGTCGGGCGCAACAATTTCGAAGAGTTGCGTTACGAATATTTCCGGGACGGGACCGTCGCGCTCGAGGCCTTCAAGGCAGACCAGGTCGACTGGCGCACCGAGAACAGCGCCAAGAACTGGGCGACCGCTTATGATTTTCCAGCCGTTTCCGAGAAGCGCGTGGTGCTCGAGGAGTTCCCCCTTCGCAACTCGGGCGTGATGCAGGCGTTTGCGCTGAACCTCCGTCGCGCCAAGTTCAGCGATCCGAAGGTTCGCCGCGCGCTGAACTATGCGTTCGACTTCGAGGAAATGAACAAGCAGATTTTCTTCGGCCAGTACAAGCGCATCTCCAGCTATTTTGACGGCGCCGAAGAACTGATGGCGACCGGCCTGCCGCAGGGCCAGGAGCTGGAAATCCTCGAAGGCGTGCGTGCTGAAGTCCCGCCCGAGGTCTTTACGACCGCCTACAGCAACCCCGTCGGAGGCAATCCTCAAGCCTCGCGCGATAACCTTCGCGAGGCCCTGCGCCTCATGAAGGAGGCCGGCTACGAAGTCCGCGATCGCAAGCAGGTCGACGTCAAGACCGGAACGCCGTTCACGATCGAGTTGCTGACGCAGCAGCCGGAATTCGAACGGGTCATGCTGTTCTACAAGCCGTCGCTGGAACGGCTCGGCATCGCCGTCAGCGTGCGCACCATCGATCCGAGCCAATACGAGAACCGGATGCGCGAATGGGATTTCGACATCGTGACCTCGTCCTGGCCGCAGTCGCTGTCGCCCGGCAATGAACAGCGCGAGTTCTGGGGCACGAAGGCCGCGGACGTGCCCGGTTCGCGCAATATCCTGGGCATCAAGAATCCGGCGATCGACAAGCTGATCGATCGGGTCATCTTTGCCAAGAATCGCGCCGAGCTCGTCGCCGCCACCAAGGCGCTCGACCGCGTGCTGCTGTGGAATCACTACGTCGTGCCGCAGTGGAACTACCCGAAGCTGCGCACCGCGCGCTGGGATCGCTTCGGCCGTCCGGCCGAATTGCCCAAATATGGCGCATCGGGCTTCCCCGCTGTCTGGTGGTACGACGCGGACAAGGCGAACCGGATCGCGAAACGATCTTGAAGGACGATCCCCGCATGGCGCTATTCACCCGTCGGCACGCGCTCGGCCTCGGCATCGGGGCGCTATGCGCGACGCGGCTTCGCCCGGCAGCCGCCGATAACGGCGTCGGGATGCACGGCATGTCGGCGTTCGGCGATTTGAAATATCCCGCCGACTTCCGCAATTTCGACTATGTCAATGTGAATGCGCCGAAGGGCGGCATGTTCTCGCTGATCCCCTCGGTCCGCGCCTATAACCAGTCCTATTTCACGTTCAATTCCCTCAACGCCTACATCCTCAAGGGCGAGGGCGCGCAGGGCATGGACATGACGTTCACGGCGCTGATGGCGCGCGCCGGCGATGAGCCCGACGCGATGTACGGGCTGGCCGCAAAGTCGGTGCAGATTTCGCCCGACAAGCTTACCTACACCTTCACGATGCGCCCCGAGGCACGCTTTCACGACGGCTCCAAGCTGACGGCGCAGGACGTCGCGTTCTCGCTGAACACGCTGAAGGAGAAGGGACACCCGCTGATCCTGGTGCAACTCCGCGATTTCATCAAAGCGGAAGCGCTCGACGACGCGACCGTCGTCGTCACCTTTGCGCCGAAGCGCGCGCGTGACGTGCCGCTTTATGTCGCGAGCCTGCCGATCTTCTCGAAGGCCTACTACGCCAAACGGCCGTTCGAGGAATCGACGCTCGATGCGCCGCTCGGCTCTGGGCCGTACAAGGTCGGCCGGTTCGAGGTCAACCGCTTTATCGAATATGATCGCGTCAAGGACTGGTGGGCGGCTGATCTTCCAGTCTGCCGCGGCAGCTATAATTTCGACACCGTCCGCTACGAGTTCTATCGCGACCGCGACGTCGCCTTCGAGGGTTTCACCGGCAGGAATTATCTCTATCGCGAGGAGCTCACCGCGCGCATCTGGGCCACGCGCTATGATTTCCCCGCGATCAAGGACGGCCGCGTCAAGCGCGAGCTGTTGCCGGATGAGACGCCGTCGGGCGCGCAGGGCTGGTTCATCAATATGCGTCGCGACAAGTTCAAGGACCCGCGTGTGCGCGAGGCGCTGATCTACGCCTTCGATTTCGAATGGACCAACAAGACCATCATGTACGGCGCCTATGCGCGCACGCATTCGCCGTTCCAGAATTCGGACATGATGGTCTCCGGCCCGCCGTCGCCGGAGGAAGTGGCGCTGCTCGAGCCGTTCCGCGGCCAGGTGCCGGACGAGGTGTTCGGCAAGCCCTTCGTGCCGCCGGTGTCGGATGGTTCGGGGCAGGACCGGGCGCTGCTGCGCAAGGCGGCTCAACTGCTGAGCGATGCCGGCTGTGTCGTCAAGGATGGCAAGCGGCTGCTGCCGAACGGCGAGCCTTTCACCATCGAATTCCTCAACGACGAAGCCTCGATCCAGCCCCATCACGGGCCCTACATCAAGAACCTCGCCACGCTCGGCATCGACGCCACGTTCCGGCTGATCGACGCCGTGCAATACCGGGCGCGGCTGGAGGATTTCGATTTCGACATGACCATCGAGCGCTTCTCGATGAACGCAACCCCGGGCGACAGCATGCGCGCGTTCTTTTCGTCGCAGTCTGCCAGCACCAAGGGTTCCTATAATCTCGCAGGCATCTCCAGCCCGGTGATCGATGCGCTGATCGAGAAGATCATCGCCGCCGAGACCAGGGCGGAACTGACCACCGCCTGCCGCGCCTTCGACCGCGTCTTCCGCGCCGGCCGCTACTGGGTGCCGCAGTGGTACGCCAACACGCACCGCGTCGCCTATTGGGACCTGTTCGCCCATCCGCAGAAGCCGGCGCGCTACGCGCAAGGCGTGGGAGCGCCGGAGAACTGGTGGGCCGATCCGGCCAAGGCCACGAACGCCGAACAGGCGAAGTAGACATGAGCGCTTATATCGCCCGCCGCATTCTCCTGATGGTGCCGACGCTGCTCGGCATCCTCTTCGTGTCCTTCGTGGTCGTGCAGTTCGCGCCGGGAGGACCGGTCGAGCGCGTGCTGGCCCAGCTTTCCGGCGCCGATACCGGCGGCACCTCGCGGGTTTCTGGTTCTTCCGGCGGCGATTTTGCCGCGCGTGCGCCGGGCGGCGCCTCGGCGGATGCAGTGAACTCCAAATACCGCGGCGCGCAGGGCCTCGATCCTGCCTTCATCAAGAATCTCGAAAAGCAGTTCGGCTTCGACAAGCCGGCGCCCGAGCGCTTCGCGCTGATGGTGTGGAACTTTGCCCGTTTCGACTTCGGCAAGAGCTATTTCCGCGATGTCAGCGTGATCCAACTGATCAAGGAAAAATTGCCGGTGTCGATGTCGCTCGGCATCTGGATGACGCTCCTGACCTATTTGATCTCGATCCCGCTCGGCATCCGCAAGGCCGTGCAAGATGGATCGCGCTTCGATACCTGGACGTCGGCCGTCATCATCGTCGGCTTTGCGATTCCCGGCTTCCTGTTCGCGATCCTCTTGATCATCCTGTTTGCCGGCGGCTCGTTCTTCAACTGGTTCCCGTTGCGCGGATTGACCTCGGACGGCTGGTCGCAATTCCCCTGGTACTGGAAGATCATCGACTATTTCTGGCACATCACGCTGCCCTTGATCTCGATGGCGCTCGGCGCGTTTGCGACCATGACGCTGCTGACCAAGAACTCGTTCCTGGACGAGATCCGCAAGCAATATGTCATGACCGCGCGCGCGAAGGGCTGCAGCGAGACGCAGGTACTGTACGGTCACATCTTCCGTAACGCGATGCTGATCGTGATCGCCGGCTTCCCGAGCGCGTTCATCCATGCCTTCTTCTCCGGTTCGCTCTTGATCGAGACCATCTTCTCGCTCGACGGGCTCGGCCTGCTCGGCTTCGAGAGTGTCCTGAACCGTGACTATCCGGTCGTGTTCGGCACGCTGTTCATCTTTTCGCTGGTCGGCTTGGTCGTGAACCTGATCTCCGATCTCGCCTACATGTGGATCGATCCCCGGATCGATTTCGAGGCGAGGGAAGTCTGATGACGATGCTCGCGCCCCAGCCGGTCGAGACCACGACGCAGTCGCCGCTCGGCGAAGCCGTGCCGCCGAGCCGCCGTCCCTTCGAGCCGTCGCCGCTCAACAAGCGCCGCTGGCAGAACTTCAAGGCCAACCGCCGCGGCTACTGGTCGTTCTGGATCTTCCTGGTGCTGTTCGTGGTCTCGCTGTTCGCCAATTTCATTGCGAATGATCGCCCACTGATGGTCAGGTATGACGGTCGGCTCTATTGGCCTGTGCTCTTCAACTATGCCGAGACGACGTTCGGCGGCGATTTCGAGACTACGGCGGATTACCGCGATCCCTACTTGCAGAAGCAGATCGCTGCCAAGGGTGGCACCATCATCTGGCCGCCGATCCGCTATTCCTACGACACCCACAATCTCGATCTGCCGACGCCGGCGCCGTCAAAGCCGACCTGGCTTTTGACCGAAAAGCAGTGCAAGGAGGTGGTCGAGAGGAAGCAGCTCAGCGGCTGCCGCGACCTCGAATACAACTGGCTCGGCACCGACGACCAGGGCCGCGACGTGCTCGCGCGCCTGATCTACGGTTTCCGGATTTCGGTGCTGTTCGGCCTGACGCTGACCATCCTGTCCTCGATCATCGGCGTCGCCGCTGGCGGCGTGCAGGGCTATTTCGGCGGTTGGATCGATCTGACGTTCCAGCGCCTGATCGAGGTCTGGACCGCGATCCCTTCGCTCTATCTGCTTCTGATCATCTCCGCGGTGCTGCCGCCGGGCTTCTTCATCCTGCTCGGCATCCTCCTGTTGTTTTCCTGGGTGTCGCTGGTCGGCCTGGTGCGCGCGGAATTCCTGCGCGGGCGCAATTTCGAATACATCCAGGCGGCGCGCGCGCTCGGCGTCTCCAATGCGGTGATCATGTTCCGCCACCTCTTGCCGAACGCGATGGTGGCGACCATGACCTTCCTGCCCTTCATCGTCTCGTCCTCCGTGATGACGCTGACAGCGCTGGACTTCCTCGGCTTCGGCCTGCCGCCGGGCTCGCCTTCGCTCGGCGAATTGCTGGCGCAGGGCAAGGCCAATGTGCAGGCGCCGTGGCTCGGCTTCACCGGCTTCTTCTCGGTCGCGATCATGCTCTCGCTCCTGATCTTCATCGGCGAGGCCGCTCGCGACGCCTTCGACCCGCGCAAGACGTTCAGGTAGAGGGCAGCATCATGGACGCCATCAATCAGCCGCTGCTCGATGTCCGCGACCTCTCGGTCGCTTTCGGCCCCTCGGTCGCGGTCGACCATGTCTCGTTCTCGATCAAGCGCGGCGAATGCGTCGCGCTGGTCGGCGAATCCGGCTCGGGCAAATCCGTCAGCGCGCTGTCGGTCCTGAAACTGCTGCCCTATCCGGCGGCCTCGCATCCTTCCGGCAGCGTCCGTTTCAAGGGGCGCGACCTCCTTACCGCCTCGGAGCGAGAGATGCGCGAGGTGCGGGGCAACGACATCTCGATCATCTTCCAGGAGCCGATGACCTCGCTCAATCCGCTCCACACCATCGAGGCGCAGATCGGCGAGATTCTATCGCTGCACAGCGGCGTGCGTGGCGCGCGGGCGCGGGCGCGCACCATCGAGCTCCTGACGCAGGTCGGCATTCCCGAGCCCGAGACGCGGCTGCAAAGCTATCCCCATCAGCTCTCCGGCGGCCAGCGCCAGCGCGTGATGATCGCGATGGCGCTCGCCAACGAGCCCGACCTTCTGATCGCGGACGAGCCGACGACGGCGCTCGACGTTACCGTGCAGGCACAGATCCTGGCGCTGCTGGCCGAGATCCGCACCCGGCTCGGCATGAGCATGCTGTTCATCACCCACGATCTCGGCATCGTTCGCCGCATCGCCGATACCGTCTGCGTCATGAATGGTGGCAAGATCGTCGAGCACGGCCCGGTCGAGCAGGTCTTCACCGCCCCCAAGCATCCCTATACGCGCGATCTCCTCGCCGCGGAGCCGAAACCCGATCCGGCGCCGCCGCGCCCGGACCAGCCGGTGGTGATCTCGGCGGATAATCTGAAGGTCTGGTTCCCGATCAAGCGCGGATTGCTGCGCTCCACTGTCGGCCATATCAAGGCGGTCGACGGCGTCAGCATCGCGGTGCGCAAGGGCGAGACGCTCGGCGTGGTCGGCGAATCCGGTTCCGGCAAGACCACGCTCGGACTCGCGCTGCTGCGGTTGATCTCCTCGGACGGGCCGATCGTCTTCCTGGGCAACGATATCCAGGGCCTGCGCTTCAAGCAGATGCGGCCGTTCCGCCGCGACATGCAGATCGTGTTCCAGGATCCGTTCGGCGCGCTGAGTCCGCGCATGTCGGTCGGTGACATCATCGCGGAGGGCTTGAGCGTCCATCAGCAGCATTTGTCGGCCGAAGAGCGCGAGGCGCGGGTGATCAAGGCGCTGAAGGACGTCGGGTTGAAGCCGGAATGGCGCTTTCGCTATCCGCATGAATTCTCCGGCGGTCAGCGGCAGCGCATCTCGATCGCGCGCGCGGTGGTGCTGGAGCCGAATTTCGTGGTGCTGGACGAACCGACGAGCGCGCTCGACATGCTGTTCCAGGCGCAGATGGTCGATCTGCTCCGCGAGTTGCAGCGCAAGCGCGACCTTACCTACATGTTCATCTCGCACGATCTGCGCGTGGTGGCTTCGCTGGCCAGCCATCTGATCGTGATGAAATCCGGCAAGGTCGAGGAGGAGGGTCCGGCCTCCGAACTGTTCAAGAACCCGAAGAGCGACTACACCCGCGCCCTCTTCGCCGCCGCCTTCCGCTTGGAGACGGCAGGCGACGGTGCGGTGGCGACGTAAGGCAGTGGAGCCGCGCACTCCGTCCCACCTCTGCCGCTTGGGGGAGAGGGAGGAGAGCGCCGTAGCCCGGGTGGAGCGTTAGCGTAACCCGGGGCCGCTGGTGGGTTTTGATGCAGTTGTCCCGGGTTACGCTGCGCTCCACCCGGGCTACGAGTTAAAGCCGCTTGATCGCGACCACTTCGCTGCCGGCCGCCTTGATGCGTGGGATGGCCTCGGTGGTGCGCTCGATTACGGTTGCCATGTGATGCGCGTTGGCGTGCACGATCGTTGTCGCATCGCGCACGATGGCGACATGGCCCTTCCAGAAGATCAGGTCGCCGCGCTGCAGTTTCCTTGTTTCGGTCGCGCTCAACTCGCGCCCGAGGCCCTCCTGCTGCATGTCGCTGTCGCGCGGACAGCCGGTGCCGGCGGCGGTCAGCGCGACCTGCACCAGGCCGGAGCAATCGATGCCAAGGCTGCTCTTGCCGCCCCAGAGATAGGGCGTGCCGACGAAGCGTTCGGCAACAGTGACGAAGTCATCCTCGATCGCGTCGATGCCGCCGACATGGTGGCGCGGCAGGTGCCAGCCTTCGCGCGTTACCGCGAACACGCCGTCCTCGCGAGCGACGTTCAGCCTGGCGCCGAGCGGCAGCGTTTCGACCGGCGGCAGCTTGATCGAGGGACCGGGGAACGCAAAAGTCCGTAGCGCCGTCACCTTGTGGGTCGGCGCGGCCGAAGGCTTTGCCAGCGCGGCATCGGGCAGCCAGCCGACATAGCCGTCGCTGCCAAGCTGGCCCCAGGCGAACCCCTCGCTGTTCCGGTCATAGATGGTGACAGGCTCGCCCTTCAGCGCCTGCGTCAGCAGCGTGGCGTCGGAGCGGGGCGCTTCGTGGAGCGGTGCGAGCGCGCACGCGACCTCGAACTCCTCGCCGGGGACGAAGCGCTCAGCGCTCACCTTGCCTTCGAGATATTTCGCGGCGATGTCGCCGCGTGCGGGAGTGAGGCGCGGATCATCCATAGCGCTGGCTCAACAGTTTGTAGATCGCGCGCGCCGCCTGGCATTCGCCGCCCTCGGGGCGCGCCGGCCTTGCGCTGGGAGTCCAGCCGTAGATATCGACATGCAGCCAGCGTTTGGCGCGCTCGACGAAGCGCTGCAGGAACAGCGCGCAGGTGATCGAACCGGCGAAGGTGCCCGACGGCGCGTTGGTGATGTCGGCCGTCTTCGAATCCAGCCAGGAATCGTAGGCAGGCCACAGCGGCATGCGCCACAACGGATCGTACTCCGCTCTCGCATGCGCCGCCACCTCCGCGGCCAGCGTGTCATCCTGCGTGTAAAAGGGCGGCAGGTCCGGCCCCAGCGCCACGCGCGCGGCGCCGGTCAAGGTGCCCAGGTCGATCAAGAGATCCGGCTTCTCCTCGTCGGCGAGCGCCAGCGCGTCGGCGAGGACCAGCCGTCCCTCGGCATCGGTGTTGCCGATCTCGACCGTCAGCCCCTTGCGCGAGGTGAAGATGTCGAGCGGGCGGAAGGCATTGCCCGCGACCGCGTTCTCGACCGCGGGAATCAGCACGCGCAGCCGTACCTTGAGCTTCGCGTCCATCACCATCTGTGCCAGTGCAAGCACATTGGCGGCGCCGCCCATGTCCTTCTTCATGATGAGCATGCCGCTCGATGGCTTCAGGTCGAGCCCGCCGGTGTCGAAGCAGACGCCCTTGCCGACCAGCGTCACCTTGGGGTGATCCGGGTTACCCCAGGTGAGATCGATCAGCCGCGGCGCGCGGCTCGAGGCCATGCCGACGGCATGGATCAGCGGAAAATTCTGCCGCACGAGCTCGTCGCCCGTGATGCAGTTGAACGCGGCGCCGAACCGGGACGCTACCTGCTCAACCGCCTGCGCCAGCTCCTGCGGCCCCATGTCGTTCGAGGGGGTGTTGATGAGGTCGCGTGCCAGGGATGCGGCTTCCGCCACCCGCGAGATGTCGGCAGCATCGACACCATCTGGCGGCACCAGCCGCACGTCGGGGGTTTCCGCCTTGCGATAGCGGCCGAAGCGGTAGTTGCCGAGCGCAAAGGCCAGTGCGGCGAGCCGCGTATCGTGCGGCGCATTGGCGAAGCGGTAGACGCCTGATGGCAGCAATCCGGGCAGGCTGCCCGGCCGGAACGGATCGCGCGAGCGGCTTGCCTCGTCTTCCAGGCCGAACAGCACCTGCGCGAGTGAACCGTCGGGCGCTGGGAGCGCCAGATATTTGCCGGGCTTGGCTGCATAGCCATTGGCCTGCGCGAACTGCCGTGCATGAGCAGGAAGCGTTTCGCGGATCTGTTCCCAGTTCGTCTTGGTGACGAAAGTGATGGGAACGGCGTTCGACGCGGGTGCGGTTTCGAAGATGGATGGCATGCGACTCTCATCAATGGCAGGGACGCAAATGGCAGGGTCTCTGCCTAATTAACCAGACGTTAGGGTTAACAGTCTATTGCTGGTGCATTCGGCTCAATCTTTTCGCGCGAATTTGTGAGTTAAAGGGCTATGCGTCGACAGTCCAGTCTTGTCCGCGCTCTCGCGTCGGCTGCCTTTTCGGCGCTGCTGGCGGCAGGTCTTGGTGGGTGCCAGACGCTCTCCGATGTCGCGGGCCCGCTGACGACACGGACACGGACCGCCGCAGCCGCGCCGGATGACCCGCACCGTGCTGTCGAATTCTATGGCGAGCGCTATCGCGCCAATCCGAAGGATGTCGAGGCTGCGATCGGTTACGGTCAGGCGCTGCGGACGACCGGACAGCGCGCGCAGGCGGTCGCGATGCTGGAGCAGGCCACGATCGCCAATCCCGGCAACCGGCCGCTGCTCGCGGCCTATGGCCGGGCGCTTGCCGACAACGGCAATGCGCAGGCGGCATTCGACGTACTGAGCCGCGCGCACTCACCCGATAATCCTGATTGGCGCATCCTGTCGGTGCAGGGAACCACGCTCGACAGGCTTGGCCGGCATGAGGAGGCGCGCCGCTATTATGCGAGCGCGCTGCGCATCGCCCCGGACGAGCCGTCGGTGCTGTCCAATCTCGGCTTGTCCTACATGCTGAGCCGCGATCTGGCCAAGGCCGAAGAGAATCTGCGCCGCGCCTATGCCAGCAGCCGTGCCGACAGCCGGGTGCGGCAGAACCTTGCCCTGGTGGTCGGCCTGCAGGGCCGGTTCGAGGAAGCCGAGAGCATCGTCAAGGCCGACCTGCCTGCCGGCGAAGCCGCCGCCAACGTCGCCTACCTCCGCGACATGCTGAAGGGCCGGGACAATCCGCGGACCGCGTCGGCGAAACCACTGCCGGTCGTCGCGCGCGACGATTGATCCGTCCCAAGCGTTCCGCGAGCCGCACACCCGATTCAGTGGAACGTCGCCATGACCTTGATGTAGGCCGGGCCGAGGATGACGATGAAGAGGCAGGGCAGGAAGAACAGGATCATCGGCACCGTCAGTTTTGGCGGCAGCGCGGCAGCTTTCTTTTCCGCTTCGTTCATGCGCATGTCGCGATTCTCCTGCGCCATCACGCGCAGGCTCTGGCCGAGCGGCGTGCCGTAGCGCTCGGACTGCTGCAGCGCCAGGCAGACCGACTTCACGCTCTCGAGCCCGGTGCGGGCGGCGAGGTTTTCATAGGCCGTCTTGCGGTCCTGCAAGTAGGAAAGCTCCGCCGTGGTGAGTGTGAACTCCTCGGACAGCGCCACCGATTGCCCGACGATTTCGATCGCGACTTTCCTGAAAGCGACCTCGACCGACATGCCGGACTCGACGCAGATCAAGAGCAGGTCGAGTGCATCGGGGAAGGCGCGCTTGATGGAAAGCTGACGCTTGGAAATGGCGTTCTTCAGGAACAGCATCGGCGCCTGCAGCCCGAGATATGCCGCGCCGATGCAGATGCCGACGTTCACCAGCAGCGACGTTTCCAGTTGCGCAATCACGAAAATGTACAGTGCGGTGCCGATCAGCATGACGATCGGCGTCACTGCGCGGAAGAACAGAAAGGTGATATAGGGAGCGTTGCCGCGATAGCCGGCCATGATGAGCTTGTCGCGGGCGCTCTCCTGCGCCACCCATTTGCTGAGGTTGAAGTCCTCCACGACCTTGGAGACGATCTGCTTCGGCGTCTGCCGCAGCGATACCTTCTCCGATCTGGCCAGCCGCTCGCGCTCGCGCTGGCGGATGCGCTCGCGCTCGCTGGCCACCGCCTTCATGCGCTTCTGCAGGTTCTCGCCTGCGAACAGCGGCATGATCAGCGAATAGCAGGTTGCGCTCGCGGCGATCGCCGCGAGCAGCATCGTCATGAACCTGACGTCGTGGAGCTTGGCGGCCAGAAAATCAATCATGCTTCATCCGTCAGAAATCAAAATTGATCATCTTCTTCATCACGAAGATGCCGGTGCTCATCCAGACCATACAGGCAACCAGCATCAGTTGGCCGGTTGAATGGGTCCAGAGCAGGGAGATGTAGTCGGGCGCTGTGATATAGGTGAGTATCATGACGGTCGGGGGCAGTGCGCCGATGATGCCCGCCGAAGCCTTGGCTTCCATCGACATCGCCTTGATCTTCTCTTTCATCTTCTTGCGGTCGCGCAGCACCTTGGACAGGTTGCCGAGTGCCTCCGAGAGATTGCCGCCGGATTTCTGCTGGATCGAGACCACGATGCCGAAGAAGTTCGCTTCCGGCACCGGCATGCTCTCATACAGCCGGGCGCAGGCCTCGCCGAGTGGCATGCCGATCGTCTGGGTCTCGATGATGGCCTTGAACTCGCTCTTGAGCGGCTCGGGCGAGTCGTTGGCGACCACCTTGAGCGATTCAAACAGCGGAAGGCCGGCCTTGATGCCGCGAACGATGACGTCCACGGCGTCGGGGAGCGCCTTGAGGAACGCCGCCTCGCGACGTTTCTTCAGGAAGCCGAGCAGCCAGCGCGGCAGTCCGAAGCCGGCGGCGAAAGCAAAACCCACTGCGCCCAATAGCCCGCCGCCGACCATGTAGGTGAGCGCGAAGCCGATCGCGGCAAGGACGCCGGAAATGATCCAGAACTTCCGAGGGGTCCAGTCGAGACCGGCCTGCGTCAGGCGCTTGCTCAGCGAGAGCTTCGCCTCCTTCTGCCGGCGCGCGTCGAGCTCGCGCAAGGTTCCTTCGACCTGCTCGCGGCGCGAACGCTGGGTCCGTTCGGTCTGGCGCACGGCGGTGGGTTCGGAGTGGGCGATGGAGGTGCGGCGCGCTTCAGCCTTCTTCTCCCCCGACAGCAAAGGATAGAGGAAGACCCAGGCGAGTCCGCCGATGGTGGTTGCGGCGAGGAAGGCGAGCGCGAGCGGTTGCAGGTTCATCATCGGCTTCCTTATGCCGTCGGCGGCGCTTCGGCGGCGTCGAGCGCGGCGGCGAGGCGGTTCTCCTCGTTATAGTAGCGGGCGCGCTCCCAGAATTTCGGCCGGCCGATGCCGGTCGAGCGATGCCGGCCGATGATCTTGCCGTTGGCGTCCTCGCCGACGACGTCGTACAGGAAAATGTCCTGCGTGATGATGGTGTCGCCTTCCATGCCCATCACTTCGGTGATGTGCGTGATGCGCCGGGAGCCGTCGCGCAGGCGCGCGGCCTGGATGATGACGTCGATCGAGGCACAGATCATCTCGCGGATCGTGCGCGAGGGCAGCGAGAAGCCGCCCATCGTGATCATGGATTCGCAGCGCGACAGCGCCTCGCGCGGGTTGTTGGCGTGCAGCGTGCCCATCGAGCCGTCGTGGCCGGTGTTCATCGCCTGCAGCAGGTCGAACGCCTCCGGTCCGCGGACTTCGCCGACGATGATTCGCTCGGGGCGCATACGCAGGCAGTTGCGGACCAGTTCGCGCATGGTGACCTGGCCTTCACCCTCGATGTTCGGCGGCCGGGTCTCCAGCCGGACCACATGAGGCTGCTGCAATTGCAGTTCGGCGGCGTCCTCGCAGGTGATGATGCGCTCGTCGTGCTCGATATAGTTGGTCAGGCAGTTGAGCAGCGTCGTCTTGCCGGAGCCGGTACCGCCGGAGATCAAGACGTTGCAACGGACGCGGCCGATGATCTGCAGGATGGTCGCGCCGTCCGGCGTGATCGCGCCGAACTTGACGAGCTGCTCCAGCGTCAGCTTGTCCTTCTTGAATTTGCGGATGGTGAGCGCCGGGCCGTCGATGGCGAGCGGCGGCACGATGGCGTTGACGCGCGAGCCGTCGGCGAGGCGCGCGTCGCAGATCGGCGAGGATTCGTCGACGCGGCGGCCGACCTGGCTGACGATGCGCTGGCAGATGTTGAGAAGCTGCTGGTTGTCGCGGAAGCGGATGCCCGTGCGCTGGATCTTGCCGGCGACCTCGATGTAGACCGTGCCGGCGCCGTTGACCATGATGTCGGCGATGTCGTCGCGCGACAATAGCGGCTCGAGCGGGCCGTAACCGAGCACGTCGTTGCAGATATCATCGAGCAGATCTTCCTGCTCGGCGATCGACATCACGATGTTCTTGATCGCGATGATCTCGTTGACGATGTCGCGGATTTCCTCGCGCGCGGAATCGCCGTCGAGCTTGGCGAGCTGGGCGAGGTCGATCGCCTCGATCAGCGCCCCGAAGATGGTGGCCTTGACCTGGTAATAATTGTCGGACCGGCGCGTGTCGACGGTCGGCGCCGGCGGCGGCTTGGGCGGTGCGATCGACGGCGAAGGCATGGTGGGAGGCGTGATCTCGCGCGCCGGCGCGGCTGCGGCCGAAGGCTCCGGCGCGTGAACGGCGGGCCTCAGTCCCCGCACTTCACTGTCATTTGCGCTACGCTTACCAAACACGACTCTACTCCAGACCCGTTATTTCGCCTGCAGCTTCTCCAGCAGGGGCGACAGGAACGACCCCCTCGGCTTTTTGGTCTCACCGCGGCCGGTCAGCCGCTGCGCGATCTGCAGGAACATCTCGATGGTGCGATGATTGGCGGAAATCTCCGCGATCATCTGGCCGTTATTGGCGGCCGAGCCGAAGATCTGCGGATCGAACGGGATCGCCGCGATCGGCTCGGCCTCGATCGCCTTGGCGAATTCGGCGGTGTTGATCTCGGGGCGCTTCGGCACGCCGACCTGGTTCAGGCAATAGAGCGGCGCGCGGTCGTTCGGCCGTGACGCCTTCAAGAGGTCGACCAGGTTCTTGGTGTTGCGCAGATTCGCAAGGTCCGGGACCGCGACCACCAGGATGTCGTCGGCGGCGATCAGGGCCCGCTTGGTCCAGCCCGACCATTGGTGGGGGATGTCGAGCACGGTGCAGGGCATGGTCGTGCGAAGCGTGTCGAAGATCGCATCGAACGCCTCGGCGCCGAAATCGTAGACGCGGTCGAGCGTGGCCGGCGCCGCCAGCAGGCTCAAGTGATCGGTGCATTTCGACAGCAGGCGGTCGATGAAGGCGGTGTCGACGCGGTCGGGCGAGAACACGGCTTCGGCGATCCCCTGCGGCGGATCCTGGTTATAGTCGAGGCCGGCGGTGCCGAAGGCGAGATCGAGATCGGCGACCACGGAATCCAGCGCCAGGTCGCGCGCGATGGCCCAGGCGACGTTATGCGCCACGGTGGACGCGCCGACGCCGCCCTTGGCGCCGACCACGGCAAGAATGCGCCCGACCGCCTTGGCCTCGGGCGCCGAAAACAGGTTGCAGACCGAGCGCACCACGTCGATGGTGACAACAGGCGCGATCAGGTAGTCGCTGACGCCGCGGCGCACCAGTTCGCGATAGAGCGCGACGTCGTTGAGGCGGCCGATCACGATTACCCTGGTGCCAGCGTCGCAGACCGCAGCGAGTTGGTCGAGACCGCCGATAATGTCGCCATTGGCCCCGGTTTCCAGGATGATGACGTTTGGCGTCGGCGCCGAGCGGTAGGCCTCGATGGCGGCGGCCATGCCGCCCATCTGGATCTTCAGATGCGCCTTGCCGAGTCGGCGGTCCTCGCCGGCCGACTGCACCGCCGCTGCGGTCTCCACCGTGTCGCAGAACGCCTGCACCGACACCCGCGGTGCCGGCGCAATATGCTCCTCGACCTCTGACAGGATGTCAGGCTGGGCGTCGGGGTTCTGGCGCGCGTAGCTGATCATTTGCCGACATTGCTCAATTTGGCCGAGTCGGCCTCGGGATAGGCCGTCGTCGTCGGGAGGCCCTTGCGGTATTTATCGAACACCACGTCGCGCCGCCTCGTGTAAGGCGGCGTCTCCGCGCGCGGCTGCGCGAGGTCGCTCGGGTTGTCGACCATGGCGGCGAGGTTGCGCTGGTAGGCGCAGCCGAAATTGTAATAGGGCTTGTTCTCGAAATAGCTCTTGTTGTTGATCGACGGGCCGAGGTCTTCCGGCCAGACTCCGCAGGGGCCGGCCACCGCCGAGATCCGCGCATAGTTGATCCGGATGGCTGCGAAATGGCGCGGATCCTCTGGATGATACTGGCGCACAGCGACCGCGCGCGGCGGCACGCCCGCGGCGGCGAACGTCGCCTGGATCTCGCGCAAGGAATCGGCGGCGGCGCGCGCATTCGGCGTGCCGACCGGTGTGTCGATGCTGATCGCGCCGGTGCCCTCGCGCAGCCAGGTCTGCCCCAGTCCCATCACGTCGGCGCGCTGTTCAGCGGTGAGGCCGCCGCGGCCGCTGCCGACGAACACCACGATGGAGCGGTCGGCTTCCTGGACTGCGATCGGATGGCGCAGGCGATAATCATCGGGATAGCTCGCCAACGGCGAATCGTCCGTGTGCCGGCAGGCACCGAGCGCCACGGCGATGCTGATCAGCGCTCCGAGGCGAGCGAGGGCGCGGCTGCGATCGGCGGATCGTTTGGATGTCAGCTTGGGTGTCATCGTCCCGCCTCAGTCCGTAATGAAGCCGTAGGTGCCGCGATAATTCCGCGCCGGGCCGGCCCGACCCGGTACGCCGTAGATGCGATTGACAGTGCCAAGGAGATCGGCCTGCGGGTCGGAGGCGTTGGCAAAGCCGTCATCCGGCCGCGACAGGTCCTTCTGCGCCACCGCGCGTACCACATAGGGCGTCACTAGCACCATGAGCTCGGTCTGGTTGCTGACGAAGTCGCGGCTGCGGAACAGCGCGCCGAGCACCGGCACTTGAGCGAGGCCCGGAAAGCCGTTGATCGCTTGCTTGGTCTGATCCTGGATCAAGCCGGCCATCGCCATCGCGCCGCCGGAGGGGATTTCCAGGGTCGTTTCCGCGCGGCGAGTCCTGATCGAGGGAATGGTGAGCGAATTCACCTGTCCGGCGGTGACCGCCTGCGCGATCGTGATCGAATTGTCGTTCGACAGTTCGGATACTTCCGTCATCACCCGCAGGCTGATGCGGCCCTCGGTCAGCACGACGGGCGTGAAGTTCAGCGAGATGCCGAATTTCTTGTACTGGATCTGCGTCGTACAGATATGGGTGACGGGATCGCAGGAATAGCCCGCCGGGATCGGGAATTCGCCACCCGCGATGAAGGTCGCGGATTCGCCGGAAATCGCGGTCAGATTCGGCTCGGCCAGCGTCCGCACCACGCCCGCGCTTTCCATCGCGCGCAGCGTCGCCGACACCGAGGGGGTGGCGCCGAAAGAGGCGGTGGCCGTATTGGTAGGAACCAGCGGGCGGCCGTAGGCGCTGAAGGGATTGGCGTTGCTGAAGTTCACGACCGCCGTGCCGTAGTTCAGGTTGGCAGTGAGGTCGATGCCGAGCTGTTTGATGATCGAACGCGCGACCTCGGCGACGGTAACCTTGAGCATCACCTGGTCGCGGCCGCGGACGATGATTGAGTTAACCACCTTTTCAGGACCGCCGGCGAGCCGCGCGGCGAGATCGCCCGCCTGCTGCGCCTCGATCGGGCTCGAGGCCGTGCCGGTCAGCACCACGCCGTCGCCGACGCCGTCGATCTGGATGTCGGAATTCGGCAGCGACTGGCGGAGCGCGGCGCGCACGCCGTTGAGATCGCGCTTCACCGCGATGTCATAGGCGGCGATCTGTACGCCCGTGGAATCGAAGAACACGATGTTGGTCTGGCCGACCGCCGCGCCGATGATATAGGCACGCTGCGCGGAGCGGATCACGGCATTGGCAATCTTGGGATCGGCCACCAGTACGTCCTTGATATCGCGGGGCAGGTCGACCACCACCGATTTGCCGACGCCGAGCGACAGGAAGCGCGCGTTAGCCTGACCGTCCGCCGCCATCGGCGCTGCGACGCGGTAATCGCTCGCCACCACCGGCGTCAGGGCCGGGTTGAGCGTGAACGCGACGGCGGCCGAAAACGACAGGGCGCGAACGACGAAAGCTCGCATCATCGATCGGTTCCCCCAGCCCTTCATTCCCTGTGCCCTTTTCCTCATTTCTGAGTCGACTGCTGGCTGGCGACGCCGTAGCGGATGACGTTGATGCTTTGGCCGCGCCTGCGCACTGAATCTTCCGCATTGGCCTCGACCACGTTGAGGTCGGCGATGCTGCGCAGCGCCAGCGTCAGCGTGCCGCTCTGGCGCGCGCGGGCCAGCGTCTCCGCCTGTTCGGGCTTGAGCTCGAGCGTCACGGTCTTGCCGATCAGCGCGCTGGTGCCGTCCTTCTCCTTCGGAGCCTGGTCGATCGCGAGCACGCGGACATTGCTGAGGATGATTTCCGATTGGACGATATCGGAGCCATTGCTGTCCGGATTCTTCGTGCGCCTGGACAGAATGACGTCGACCCGGTCGTTCGGCAGGATGAAGCCGCCAGCAGCGGTCTCTGGCGAGATGTCGGTCGAGATCGCGCGCATGCCGGAGGGCAGGATCGCGGCCATGAAGCCGCTGCCATCGGCCTTCACCAGCTTCTGCTCGCGGATCGGCTCGCCGGCGATGAAGGGCGCACGAGCAATGGCGCCGATGACGTCCTTCATGGCGTCGGCCTTGCCGTCGCGCCGCATGAACGAGCCGCTCGCGCTCGAGGCCGGCCAGGTCTGCCACTGTAAATCGTCGGGCTTGACCGCCTGGCCCAGGCCGATGTCGGACTTCGCGACGAGAATATCGACGGTCGGCAATTGCGCGACTGGCTGGGGCTTGGGAGCGGATTGGTCACTGCTTCCGCTCGCCAGGTACAGGGCCGCGAGGCCGGCAACGCCGGCGATAGCCAGGACCACGATGCGTGCGGTGTTCATTACGCTTCACTTTCCACGGGACGACGCGACGGTTCCCGCCGCCGTGATCGGCAGTTGACCAGCTATTCGTCAAAGCATGGTTAATGAGGCGTATCTAAATCGGCTTAACGGGCTGTTACTTCCGCCCGCTCAACGCATTGCGAAATGCGCGAAGTCGACCGCCTTCATCCACTCGGTCTCGGGATAGATCACGAGTGCGCCGAGCGCGAGTGCGATGCCATAGGGAATGCCGGTCTCCTTGGCGTGCAGCCGCAGCAGCCAGGCCTGGCCCATCAGCGGGTAGGGCAGCGGCCATTGTCGGAATTGGAGCAGGCCCAGCGTCAGCGCGCCGCCAAAGAGGGATGCATAGAGGAGATAGGGCAGCAGATGGTCGAAGCCGAACCACAGCGCGGCGGCGGCCGCGACCTTGGCGTCCCCGCCGCCAATCCAGCCGAACGCAAAGAAGGCAAATCCTGCCGCGAGCACGGCGGCGCCGGCACCCGCATGCGAAATCGCATCGTGGAGCCCCATGCCACTCGCGACAGCGAGCACGACGAAGCCGACCACGAGCGCCAGCGATACCCGGTTGGAAATCGTCATGCTGACAAGGTCGCTTGCAGCCGCGAACGCCATCAGTGCGGGAAACAGCAGCAGGCGAAGAATGTCGAGGATCATGTGATTACACAGCCCGTGCGGTCAGGATGAATGGCGCCTCGAATATAGCCGCGAGAGATGAACAATCGGCGAAGGAGGCACGTCACCAGACTGCCGCAATGCGCCAGGCGAGCGTGACAACTGCCAGTACCAGGGCGGCGCAGATGATCTGTGCGGATGCGTCGTTCGGATTGCCGGCCTGAAGATAGGCCTTTGTCGCCACAAAGCGATGAACAGTTGATCTACGCATGCTTTCGCCGTCCAACTCGACGAATAGGACAAAGGCCCCGGATTGCCGGGGCCTTTATTGTTGGTCGGGAGCGCCGATTACGGCGCAGGCGCCAGATTGGTCGCCACGTTGTTCAACATGTTGGTCAGGTTGGTGCCGACGAGGCGAAGGGCAGTGATGATGGCAACAGCAATGAGAGCGGCGATCAGACCGTATTCGATGGCGGTCGCGCCGGATTCGTCCTTAATGAAACGGGAAACGAGGTTCTTCATAGATTACTCCTGGTGTGCACGTGGCTGGTCGAACTATCCTTTGGTCACACCGGCGTTCTCAGCACCGTGACCATGCACGCGACCGTAGGGGTGCGACAATTGCGCAGCAGTTAATTCGATTGCAGAAAGATCGCCCCAAATTTGACAGTTCCGATGCAGAGTCAACGCGGGCTTAAGACCATCAACAAAATGCAAATGTTTCGGGTTCGCTGGAATTAGATCATGCTCCTCTACGGGAGCGCCACGCCGAGAATTCAACGATCGCGTCCGAGCCGCCTCGTGATTGATCTTCACGGAGCAGGCGCTGGTTCGGCGAACATGATTGTCGGGCCATTCGTCTGTCTGGTCCTGAAACGAATGCGGATGAAATTGCCGAAGCGCTTTTTGCACTTCGTTCATGAATTGTTGTCAGTTTAGCGGTGTCGGGCGCCGCTTCCGCTGCGTATCGCGGTTGCCGGCTTGTCAATGCCCCGGGGTAGAGTATGTCGTTCAGATCAGAGCGTATCCGTGTGTTGGCGGGCCTCGCCTTCCTTCTCGCAGCCGCCGCCGTCCCAGCATGGCCTCCTGCAAGCTTGGCCGCCGCCGATCCTGATCGGATCGAGGTCAATGTCGACCAGGCCAAGCTCGTCAAGCTCCCGACCGGCATCGCCACCATCGTGGTCGGCAATCCCCTGATCGCTGATGTGACGCTGCAGACCGGCGGCGTCGTGGTCGTCACCGGCAAGGGTTATGGCGCCACCAATTTCATCGCCATGGATCGCAACGGCCAGGTGCTGGTCGATCGCCAGATCCAGGTCCAGGGACCGAGCGACCAGCTCGTCACCGTCTATCGCGGCATCGAGCGGGAATCCTATAGCTGCATGCCGATCTGCCAGCGCCGCGTGACGCTCGGCGATGGCGAGACCTACTTCAAGTCCACCATCGATCAGGCCGGTTCACTCAGCAGCCAGGCAAGCGGGCAGAGCAGCGGCAAGTCGTCCAACTGACGTTAGGTGCCGAGGCCGCCGGCACGACGGTGTTGCGCTGTCGCGTCCATGCTTAACGGCGGCCTAACGGAACAGGCCATCCTGTCTCGACCCGACGAAACATTTCGACAATTAGTTTCAGTTAGTCCTTGCGGTGTCATCCCGCGAGACTCCTCTGATGTCGCATCCCCTTGGCTCTTTCCGGAACCTATTGCGTCGGTTTCGCCGCGATCGTCGCGGCGTAACGGCCGTCGAATTCGCCCTCGTCGCGCCTATCTTCTTCGTGCTGCTGTTCGCGATCATCGAGACGGCGCTGATCTTCTTCGCCGGCCAGGTGCTCGAGACGATCAACCAGGATTCCGCGCGCCTCGTCCTGACCGGCGAGGCGCAAGGCGGCTCGCTCAGTCAGGCGCAATTCAAGGCGGCAGTCTGCGCTCACAAGCTCAGTTTCATGTTCAATTGCAACGGCATCTCCGTCGACGTTCGCAGCTACCCGCAGGCCGGAGAGGTCAAAATCCCTAACCAGATCGGTCCGGGCGGTACCTTCACCAATGATATGAAGTATTGTCCTGGCCGGGACGGCGATTTCGTCGTGGTCCGGTTGTTCTATGAGTGGCCGGTCATCATCCTCAAGATGCTTATTGGTGGAGACAACCTCCAATACGACTTCTCCAATCTGAATGGCAGCAAGCGCCTGTTGTCGGCAACGGCAGTCTTCAGGAACGAGCCCTTCCCGACTGGCGGGACGACGTGCTCATGAGCAAATCAATGAAAATGATTTCGCTATCATCGATGTGGCATGTGCGTCGCCAGATCGGCAATCTCGTGCGCGATTGCCGCGGCGTGGCGGCAATCGAATTCGCGCTGGTCGTGCCCATCATGCTGGTGCTGTTCTTCGGAACGGTCGAGGTCGGCTCTCTCGTTGCCATCCAGCGCAAGCTGGCGCTGGTTGCACGAGGGGCGTCCGACCTGACCTCGCAATCGCTGGACAGCGTCAACACCGCGGCCATGCAGAATGTCTTCGCCGCGAGCGGAGCAATCATGTTGCCCTATTCCTTGACGCCGCTGACCGCGACCGTCTCGGAAGTGTTCATCGACAAGAACGGCATCGCGAAGATCCAGTGGAGCCAGTCGGCCACCGTCGCGCTCGTTGGCGGCTTCCCGGAGGCGGCACTTAAGCAGTCCCCGCGCAAGCCGAAGGATACGGTGACGGTTCCGGGAGGATTATTGATACCGAATACCTGGCTGATCTGGAGTGAGGTCAGCTACGACTACACGCCGATAGTCGGTTACGTACTCAAGACCAAAGTTACGAGGAAAGACGAGTCCTATACCCGCCCGAGACAGTCTCTCTGCGTCGACTATCCGCCGCCCACCCAGTTGAGCAATAGCTGCACGCCGGTCTCTTAGAGCATTTTCGGAATTCGCATCGTATCCAAAGCGAAAAGCCGCGCGATGGGCGCGGCTTTTCTTTGTTCGTTGCTGTTGGCATACGAGCGCCGCGTGCGCGGCCCCGCAGTCGGTCAGTTCGCCGCGCGCAGATTGTCGGCGGCGGATTTGCCCGAACGGCGGTCGGCCACGATCTCGTAGGAGATCTTCTGGCCTTCGCGCAGCGTGCCCAAGCCGGCGCGCTCGACGGCGCTGATGTGCACGAACACGTCGTTGCCGCCGTCGTCAGGCTGAATGAAGCCGTAGCCTTTGGTCGCGTTAAACCACTTCACGGTTCCCATGCTCACGGGATAGTCCCTTCTCAGATAGACAAGTCAAAACCCACTCTCGCGGGCTGGTGGATCGAATTTTGGAAGGGTCGTCAGCACCTGAACCGGGATACCGGTGGATGGCTAATGTCGTCCGGCCGAAAATCGATTAAGCCGATATTATGCGAAAAACAGCCCTAAAACAATCCTGACGTGCGCGGATTTCGTTCGAAGGTGCAAAGCGCCGGGATCGCGCGAGACACCAAAGGTGTCGTGCGCGACTCCAGACGCCTCTGGGGCACGTCAGCGGCGGCGGAACTGGCCGCCCCGCGGCGGCTGGCCCCGCGGCGGGCCGCCGGGCGAACTCGGGCGTTCGTCCTTGTGACGGAAAATCAGCCGCCCCTTTTCGAGGTCGTAGGGCGACATTTCAATCGTAACCCGGTCGCCGGCCAGCGTCTTGATGCGGTTCTTCTTCATCTTGCCGGCTGTGTAGGCGACAATCTCGTGTCCAGTATCGAGTTGCACGCGATAGCGTGCATCGGGGAGGATTTCGGTCACCAGCCCTTCGAACTGGATCAGCTCTTCCTTAGCCATGTGGTTCTCCAGAATCGATCGACGGCTAGCGCTGCGTTTGGTTGTTGCGGTTGGGTTGCGGTTTCGCCCGGCTTTCGCGATGCAGGAAGGCGACGCCTTGAATGTCGCCCTTGACGCCATCGCTCTTGCCGATCTGCGGCGGACGTGGCGACTCGCCCCGGTTCACCTGCGGCGCGCCATTCTTACCACCTCGACGGCGGCGGCGGCGAGGCCCTTTTGCTGCCTGAGGCGATTCATTTCCTCTGGTCTGATGGGGCCGCTGCGCCGATCGTCCAGGCGCCCGATGCGGGGTGGCGGCAGGTGCCTGTTCGCGGCTGCCCGGCGTGCGGCGATCTTCGCGCGGCAGCGCCACCCGGATCAGCCGTTCGATGTCGCGAAGATATCCCATTTCCTCCGCACCCGCGATCAGCGAGATCGCAACGCCGTCGGCGCCGGCACGTGCGGTGCGGCCGATGCGGTGCACATAAGTCTCCGGCACGTTGGGCAGGTCGTAATTGACGACATGGCTGATGCCGTCGACATCGATGCCGCGTGCGGCGATGTCGGTTGCGACCAATGTGCGGATTTCGCCGGAACGAAATGCCGCCAGCGTGCGTTCCCTGTGATTCTGCGACTTGTTGCCGTGGATCGCATTGGCCGCGATGCCGGCCTTCTCCAGCCCCCTCACCACCTTGTCGGCGCCGTGCTTGGTGCGGGTGAACACCAGCGCGCGGTTAACCGGCTCCTGCTGCAGCAGTTGCGCCAGCACGGCGGGCTTGGCGGTGAAGTCGACCTGGATGATGCGCTGCGTGACGCGCTCGGCGGTCGAGGACACCGGCGTCACCGCGACGCGGGCGGGATCGCGCAGCATCGCTTCGGCGAGCTCGGCGATATCCTTCGGCATCGTCGCCGAGAAGAATAGCGTCTGCCGCTTCGCCGGCAGCTTGGCGACGATCTTCCTGATGTCGTTGATGAAGCCCATGTCGAGCATGCGGTCGGCTTCATCGAGCACCAGGAACTCGACCTGGTTGAGCTTCAGGCCGTTGCTCTGCACAAGGTCGAGCAGGCGGCCCGGGGTCGCGACCATGACCTCGACTCCCTGCATCACCGAGCGGACCTGCCGGCCCATCGGAACGCCGCCGATCGCCAGCGCCGAAGAGAGACGGATGTGGCGGCCATAGGCATTGAAGCTGTCGAGGATCTGGCCCGACAATTCGCGGGTCGGCGAGAGCACCAGCACGCGGCATGACTTCGGCTGCACCTTGGTGCGGTTCTGCAGCAGGCGGTTGAGGATCGGCAGTGCAAAGGACGCGGTCTTGCCGGTGCCAGTTTGCGCAATGCCGATCACGTCGCGGCCTTCGAGCGCGAGCGGGATAGTCTGGGCCTGGATGGGGGTAGGAGTGACGTAGTTCTCTTCCCGAAGCGCGCGGGCGATGGGATCGGCAAGGCCGAAATCCTGAAAGGAGGTCAAAAGGGAGGTCTTTCCATCAAAACGTCAGGCGCGCCGGCCATCTCGACCGGGCGCGTGAGGGCATCAGTGATACCCGCGTGTTTGGGGCATCGGTGCTGTTGGCTGATCAAAGGCAAGCCAGAACCCGCCAAGGCTAGTGGGAACCAAGGCGGCTTAGAACACGCAAGCTTGCGCCGACCCGGCGATTCGCTCGGGCCATGACACTCATATGGAACATGAACGCGGCGCTTTCAAGGTAACTCTGCTCGGATTCGGCCGGCTTCGGGCGCGAAGTCACTGTTGCAGGGGCGCGAGCCCGCTGTCGCGACAGTGTCACAATTAGTTGCCGGAAATTTAGCCAAATCGATCTGATTGCTCAAAAAATAAACTGATTGCCGCTTTGGCATACATTTTTGTCGCCTAATAATTGGGCTTACGTTCTCGGTATTTTCTCGTAAACGGCGAATTTCCCCGTGCTAGCAGCAGCTTAAGCAGTGCTTCAACCGTGGCATGGTTCTTGCGATTCCTTTTGTCGCAGGCGGCCGTGGGGCCGTTTCGCATGCGTTCACGCCTGCGTCAGGGAGATGATATTTCATGCTTGCACAACTTACTCACGATATAGCGACGCTGAGCCGCCGCGGCTGGCTCGCGGCTGCCGCGGGCCTCGTTTTGGGCCTGGCGTCCTCGCCATTTTCTCCGGCCAAAGCCGCCGACGACACCATCAAGGTCGGCGTCCTGCATTCCCTCTCCGGCACCATGGCCATCAGCGAGACCACGCTGAAGGATACGATTCTCTTTCTGATCGACGAGCAGAACAAGAAGGGCGGCGTGCTCGGCAAGAAGCTCGAGGCTGTCGTCGTCGATCCCGCATCGAACTGGCCGCTGTTCGCGGAAAAGGCGCGCGAACTCATCACCAAGGACAAGGTCGCGGTCGTGTTCGGCTGCTGGACCTCGGTGTCGCGCAAATCCGTGCTCCCGGTGTTCAAGGAGCTGAACAACATCCTGTTCTACCCGGTGCAGTATGAGGGCGAAGAGTCCGAGCGCAACGTGTTCTACACCGGCGCCGCGCCGAACCAGCAGGCGATCCCCGCCGTCGACTACCTGATGAAGGACGAGAAGGTGAAGCGCTGGGTGCTGGCGGGCACCGACTACGTCTATCCGCGCACCACCAACAAGATCCTGGAAGCCTACTTGAAGTCGAAGGGCGTCAAGCAGGAAGACATCATGATCAACTACACGCCGTTCGGTCATAGCGACTGGCAGACGATCGTGGCCGACATCAAGAAGTTCGGTTCGGCCGGCAAGAAGACGGCGGTGGTCTCCACCATCAACGGCGACGCCAACGTGCCCTTCTACAAGGAGCTCGGCAACCAGGGCATCAAGGCGACCGACATTCCGGTGGTCGCGTTCTCGGTCGGTGAGGAAGAGCTCGCCGGCATCGACACCAAGCCGCTGGTCGGCCATCTCGCCGCCTGGAACTACTTCGAGTCGATCAAGACGCCCGCCAACGAGAAGTTCATCAAGGAGTGGCAGGCCTACACCAAGAATCCGAAGCGCGTGACCAACGATCCGATGGAAGCGCACTACATCGGCTTCAACATGTGGGTGAAGGCGGTTGAGAAGGTGAAGTCCACCGATCCGGACAAGGTGATCGACGCGCTGCCCGGCATCGAAGCGCCGAACCTGACCGGCGGCGTCTCCAAGATGCTGCCGAACCACCACATCACCAAGCCGGTGTTCATCGGCGAGATCAAGGGCAACGGCCAGTTCGACGTGGTGTGGAAGACCCCCGGCCTCGTCGCAGGCGATGCCTGGTCGAAGGAGCTCGATGGCTCCAAGGACCTGATCGGCGACTGGGTCGGCAAGAAGTGCGGCAACTGGAACACCAAGACCAACAAGTGCGGCGGTCAGGGCTCCTGATCTGAACTTCCAAGCGACCGGAGCAGGCGGCGGCGTTCGCCGCCTTCTCCTCACCACTCCTGCCGGGGTTGTCACGTGTTTGGCCATTTCCTTGATCGTTTTCGCGCGATCGTTCTTTCAGTCTTGCTGATTTCCTGCTTCGCGCTGCCGGCCTTCGCTGGAACGTTCGAGGACGCGGTCGGCAAATTCGCCAACGACGAGTTTTCCGATACCGAAGAGGCGATCGAGGCGGTCGCAAGCTCGGGCAATCCGCTCGCCTTCCCGATCATCTCCGCGCTCCAGGAAGAGCGGCTGTCGGCCGATCCCGAGAGCAAGAAAGTCTTCATCACGCAGGCCGACGGCAAGATCATCGATGCCGCCACGGGGGCCGCCGTCGACAAGCTGCCGGACAATGCCGCGTCCGTCCGTCTCAACAACCGCCTGCGCCGCACGGTCGAGGCCGCGCTCGGCAGCCTGACGCTGCTCTCGCCGGATCCCGCCAAGCGCGTCGCCGCCGCGCAATCCGTCTTCAAGAGCCATGACGAGAACGCGCTCCCGGTGGTCGAGGGCGCGCTGGCGAAGGAGACCGACAAGGCGGCCAAGGAGGCCTTCACCGAAGCCCGTGCGGCGATCATCCTGTTCAAGTCCGACGCCTCCGACAACGACAAGCTCGAAGCCGTCTCGGTCATCAAGTCGCGCGGTGACCAGGAAGCGCTGGCGCTATTGACCAGCGCGGGCCCTGACCAGCCGCCACTGGTGGCGCAAGCCATCACCGGCGCGATCGCCTCGATCCAGAGCAATCTGGCGATGTGGTCGGCGGTGCAGAATGCCTGGTACGGCCTGTCGCTCGGCTCGGTGCTGCTGCTGGCGGCGATCGGGCTCGCCATCACCTTCGGCGTGATGGGCGTCATCAACATGGCCCATGGCGAGATGGTGATGCTGGGCGCCTACACCACCTTCGTGGTGCAGGAGGTGATCCGCACGCGCTATCCCGGTCTGTTCGACTATTCGCTCTTGATCGCCGTGCCGCTCGCCTTCCTGGTCGCGGGCGGGATCGGCGTCCTGATCGAGCGCAGCATCATCCGCTTCCTCTATGGCCGGCCGCTGGAGACGCTGCTGGCGACCTGGGGCCTGTCGCTGGTGCTGCAGCAGGCGGTGCGCACCGTGTTCGGCCCGACCAACCGCGAGGTCGGCAATCCCTCCTGGATGAGCGGCGCCTTCGAGCTCGGGCAGATCACCATCACCTATAACCGGCTCTGGATCCTCTGCTTCACGCTCGCGGTCTTCGTGATCCTGCTCGCGATGCTGCGCTTCACGACGCTCGGCCTCGAGATGCGCGCGGTGACGCAGAACCGCCGCATGGCGGCCTCGATGGGCATTGCCACCTCACGCGTCGACGCGCTGACCTTCGGCCTCGGTTCGGGGATTGCCGGCATCGCCGGCGTGGCGCTGTCGCAGATCGACAATGTCAGCCCCAATCTCGGCCAGAGCTACATCATCGACAGTTTCATGGTTGTCGTGTTCGGCGGCGTCGGCAATCTCTGGGGTACGCTGGTCGGCGCCTTCACGCTCGGCATCGCCAACAAGTTCCTGGAGCCGGTCGCCGGCGCCGTGCTCGGCAAGATCGCCATCCTGGTGCTGATCATCCTGTTCATCCAGAAGCGGCCGCGCGGGCTGTTCGCGTTGAAAGGGCGGGCGGTGGAAGCATGAGCGCGCACATCCTCACCCGCTCGCTGGACCGCGCTGCGACCGCCTTCGTCCTTATCGTCGCGGCGGTCGGCATCCTGATCCCGCTGTCGAACCTGCTGCTGCCGCAGGGCTCGTTCCTCCAGGTGCCGACCTATCTGGTGGCGCTGTGGGGCAAATATGTCTGCTACGCCATCCTCGCGCTCTCCATCGACCTGATCTGGGGCTATTGCGGCATCCTCTCGCTCGGCCACGGCGCCTTCTTCGCGCTCGGCGGCTACGCCATGGGCATGTACCTGATGCGCCAGATCGGCAGCCGCGGCGTCTATGGCAATCCGCTCCTGCCTGATTTCATGGTGTTCCTGAACTGGGACAAGCTGCCCTGGTACTGGTACGGCTTCGATATGTTCCCCTTCGCGGCGCTGATGGTGCTGCTGGTGCCCGGCTTGCTCGCCTTCTGCTTCGGCTGGCTCGCGTTCCGCTCCCGCGTCACCGGCGTCTATCTCTCGATCATCACGCAGGCAATGACCTATGCGCTCTTGCTCGCCTTCTTCCGCAATGATTTCGGCTTCGGCGGCAATAACGGCCTGACCGACTTCAAGGACATCCTGGGCTTCAATGTCCAGGCCGACGGCACCCGCGCAACTTTGTTCGCGCTGAGCTGCCTGGCACTCATTATCGGCTTCTTGATTTGCCGGGCGATCGTGACCTCGAAACTCGGCAAGGTGCTGATCGCGGTCCGCGACGCCGAAAGCCGCACCCGCTTCCTCGGCTATCGCGTCGAATCCTACAAGCTGTTCGTGTTCACGCTGTCGGCCTGCATGGCCGGCGTCGCCGGCGCACTCTATGTGCCGCAGGTCGGCATCATCAATCCGAGCGAATTCGCGCCGGGCAATTCCATCGAGGCCGTGATCTGGGTCGCGGTCGGCGGCCGCGGCACGCTGGTGGGCGCGGCGCTCGGCGCCGTCGTCGTCAACTATGCCAAGACGTTCTTCACCTCGGGCCCGCTCGCGCCGTACTGGCTGTTCATGCTGGGCGCGCTGTTCATCCTGGTGACGCTGCTGTTGCCCAAGGGCATCGTCGGCACCTTCAATTCCTGGTGGGAGCCATGGAGGGCACAGCGCGTCGCGGCCGCGGAGAGCGCTGCGCGCGAAGACGGCATCACCGAACCCAATCCAGCGGAGTAGACCCATGAACGTAATGGATACCCGCGCCACTTCCGCCATGCTGTATCTCGACGGCGTGCACGTCTCCTTCGACGGCTTCCACGCCATCAACAACCTCTCGCTCGCGCTGGAGCCCGGCGAGATGCGCGCCATCATCGGCCCGAACGGCGCCGGCAAGACCACGATGATGGACATCATCACCGGCAAGACCAAGCCAGATGAAGGCACCGTGCTGTTCGACGGCGTCACCGACCTGACCCGGCTCGACGAGACCCGCATCGCCGAGCTCGGCATCGGTCGCAAATTCCAGAAGCCGACGGTGTTCGAGAGCCAGACCGTGCAGGACAATCTCCTGCTCGCGCTCAATGTCGATCATAGCGTGCGCGGCACGCTGTTCTGGCGCGAGAGCAAGGCCGAGACCGAGCGAATCCAGAAAGTGCTGGAGACCATCCGTCTCACCGACGCGCGCAACCGGCTCGCCGGCAGCCTCAGCCACGGCCAGAAACAGTGGCTCGAGATCGGCATGCTGCTGGCGCAGGATCCGAAACTGCTGCTGGTCGACGAGCCGGTGGCTGGGATGACCGATGTCGAGACCCACCAGACCGCGGAGCTGCTCAAGGAGATCAACAGGGACCACACCATCATGGTGGTCGAGCACGACATGACCTTCGTGCGGGAGCTCGGCGTCAAGGTCACCTGCCTGCATGAAGGCACGGTGCTGGCGGAGGGAAGCATCGACCAGGTGTCTTCCAATGAGCGCGTAGTCGAAGTGTATTTGGGTAGATAGGCGAATAGCGAGTAGCGAATGGCGAATAGGGAGTAGCGAATAGCGCGTAGGGTTCTTCTTCAATCTATTCGCTATTCGCCATTCGCTACTCGCCTACAAAGGTAGTCGGTCGGTCATGTTGAGAGCAGAAAACATCAACCTCTTCTACGGCGCGGCGCAGGCGCTGCGCGGCGTCTCGCTGTTGGCCGAACCCGGCAAGGTCACTTGCGTTCTCGGGCGCAACGGCGTCGGCAAGACCTCGCTGCTGCGCGCGATGGTCGGCCAGTATCCGATCGCGTCAGGCGCGATCGAGTTCGACGGCAGCGACATCACCGGCCTGAAGCCGTATGAGCGCGCGCGGCGCGGCATCGGCTTCGTGCCCCAGGGGCGCGAAATATTTCCGCTGCTTACGGTGGAGGAGAATCTCAAGACCGGCTTCGGCCCGCTCAAGCGCGAGAATCGCTTCATCCCCGACGACGTGTTCTCGCTGTTTCCGGTGCTGCAATCGATGCTCGGCCGCCGCGGCGGCGATCTCTCCGGCGGACAACAACAGCAACTTGCGATCGGCCGCGCGCTGGTGATGCGGCCGAAATTGCTGCTCCTGGACGAGCCGACCGAGGGCATCCAGCCCTCGATCATCAAGGACATCGGCCGCGCCATCTCCTACTTGCGCAATCTCGGCAACATCGCGATCGTGCTGGTCGAGCAATATCTCGATTTCGCCTGCGAACTCGGGGACTCCTTTGCGGTGATGGACCGCGGGGCGGTGAAATATGCCTGTGACCGCTCCAACCTCGATCCCGCTGAAATCTCCCGGCAAATGGCGCTATAAGGGACGCGACCGGCCAAACGGGGGGACGGATGCGCACCGGGAATGCACGCGCTGATGCAGCGACCTTTGCGGCCAACCGCGCCCGCGGCGCGGTGAGGTTTGGCGTGCACGTGCAGGACGGTGTCACCCGCCGCGGAAGCTTGCATGAATCCGGCTCGCTGCGCGTGCGCTTTCCGTCGCCGGAGGGCGAGGGGCTGTCGGCCGTGTTCGTCAATACCGCCGGTGGTGTTGCCGGCGGCGATCGCTTTGACATTGATATTGCGGCCGGCGAGGGCGCGCGGCTGACGTTAACGACGGCCGCCGCCGAGAAGATCTATCGCGCGGCCGGACCGGCCGCACAACTCAACATCGCGCTGAAGGCCGAAGCCGGCTCGCATCTTTCGTGGCTGCCGCAGGAGACCATCCTGTTCGACTGCGCGCGGATTTCGCGGCGAATCGATATTGATCTGGCTGAAGGTGCGTCCCTGCTTCTGTGTGAAATCGTGGTGTTCGGCCGCTCGGCCATGGGCGAGGCCATGCGCCACGGCGAATTCGTCGACCGCTGGCGGATGCGCCGTGGCGGCAGATTGGTGTTTGCCGAGACCATCCGGCTCGACGGCAATATCGGCGAGAAGCTCGCCCGATCAGCAGTCGCCAATGGTGGCGTCGCCATCGGCACCGCGCTGATCGTGCCCGGCGATCAGGCGGTCGTGGAGCGTATACGTGAGGCGCAAGATTCCTTCCGTGGTGAAGTCGGCATCTCCTGCTGGAATGGGTTTGCAATGGCGCGCTTCTGTGCCCAAGATGCGATGAGGCTGCGTGCCGACATGATGACGGTGCTCGGCCGCGCCTCTGCCGTCCCGCTGCCGAGGCTGTGGCTCAACTAGATCATTCGAAAACCATCAGAGTGCTCGCATGAATTTGTCTCCCCGCGAAAAGGACAAGCTCCTGGTCTCGATGGCCGCCATGGTGGCGCGCCGCAGGCTCGAGCGCGGCGTCAAGCTGAACCATCCTGAGGCCATCGCCCTGATCACGGACTTCATCGTCGAAGGGGCGCGGGATGGCCGCACGGTCGCTGACCTGATGCAGGCGGGCGCTCAGGTCCTGACCCGTTCGCAGGTGATGGCGGGAATTCCGGAGATGATCCACGACATCCAGGTGGAGGCGACATTTCCGGACGGGACAAAACTCGTCACCGTGCACGAGCCGATCCGGTAAGGAGCGCAACATGATCCCCGGCGAACTCTTCATCCAGGACGGCGAGATCGAGCTCAATGCCGGCCGCAAGACCGTGACGCTCACCGTCGCCAACACCGGCGACCGCCCGATCCAGGTCGGCTCGCACTACCATTTCTTCGAGACCAACCCGGCGCTCAAATTCGACCGCAAAAAAGCCCGCGGCATGCGCCTCGACATCGCCGCCGGCACCGCGGTGCGTTTCGAGCCCGGCCAGACCCGCGACGTCCAGCTCGTCGCCCTCGCGGGCAAACGCGTCATCCACGGCTTCCGCGGCGAGGTGCAGGGCAAGTTGTGATCCGTCAAGGCCGCGCCGTGATCCTTCGTGAGATGAGCACGATTGTCTGGCTTCCTTCCCCTTTGCGGGGGAGGGAACGGAGAGAGCGGCGCGTGGGGAACGAAGCGCGCGGGGTGCAGTTGGGGGCCGACAAGGAGGTTCATGTCATGCTGCAGCCAATTCGCCTCGTCTCCGAAGCCGCTGAACTCGCGGCGCGCCGCCACAACGGTATGGCGCGCAAGGGCCGCGGCAACGAGCCCTACATCAACCACCTCGCCGAGGTCGCAAACCTGCTCGCAACAGCGACCGATGGCGCAGACGCCGAGCTCGTGGCGGCCGGCTGGCTGCACGACACGGTCGAGGACACCGACACCACGCGCGAGGAGCTCGTGCAGAAATTCAGCGAGCGCGTCGCCGCGCTGGTGGTCGAGGTGACCGACGACATGTCGCTTCCCAAGCCGCAGCGCCGTCAAAGGCAGATCGAGGACGCCCCGCACAAATCGTCCGCCGCCAAGATGATCAAGATCGCCGACAAGATCAGCAACATCCGCGCGCGCATCGTGCCGAATCCGAGCAACGACGAGCGCGACGATCTCGCTGACTACACCGCCTGGGCCGAGAAAGTCGTTGCGGGATGCCGAGGCGTCAGTGCGGCGCTCGATGCGAAGTTCGATGAGACCGCCAAAGCCGCCAAAAGCGCGCTTTGAGACAAGGGAAATGGGGGGCTCACAGTGTCCGTGAAGATCAAACGTTCCGTTTATGCCGACATGTTCGGGCCCACCACCGGCGATCGTGTGCGGCTCGCTGACACCGATCTCGTCATCGAGGTCGAGAAGGATTTCACCACCTATGGCGAGGAGGTGAAGTTCGGTGGCGGCAAGGTGATCCGCGACGGGATGGGGCAGTCGCAGGTGACGAACCGGCAGGGCGCGGCCGACACCGTCATCACCAACGCGCTGATCGTCGACCACTGGGGCATCGTGAAGGCCGACGTCGCGATCAAGGAGGGCATGATCTCCGCGATCGGCAAGGCCGGCAATCCCGACATCCAGCCCAATGTCGACATCATCATCGGCCCCGGCACCGACGTGATCGCGGGCGAGGGCAAGATCCTCACCGCCGGGGGATTCGACAGCCACATCCATTTCATCTGCCCGCAGCAGATCGAGCACGCGCTGATGTCTGGCGTCACCTCGATGTTAGGCGGCGGCACAGGCCCCTCGCACGGCACCTTTGCGACCACATGCACGCCGGGGCCGTGGCACATGGGCCGGATGATCCAGTCGTTCGATGCCTTCCCGGTCAATCTCGGCATTTCCGGCAAGGGCAACGCCTCGCGGCCGGCGGCGCTGGTTGAGATGATCAAGGGCGGCGCCTGCGCGTTGAAGTTGCATGAGGACTGGGGCACGACGCCGGCGGCGATCGACAACTGCCTTTCGGTCGCCGACGATCACGACATCCAGGTGATGATCCACACCGACACGCTGAACGAATCCGGCTTCGTCGAGGATACGGTGAAGGCGTTCAAGGGCCGCACTATTCATGCCTTCCACACCGAGGGCGCCGGCGGCGGCCACGCCCCTGACATCATCAAGATCGCCGGCCTGAAGAACGTGCTGCCGTCCTCGACCAACCCGACGCGCCCGTTCACGCGCAACACCATCGACGAGCATCTGGACATGCTGATGGTGTGCCACCATCTCGACCCCTCGATCGCCGAGGACCTCGCCTTCGCCGAAAGCCGCATCCGCAAGGAGACCATCGCGGCGGAAGACATCCTGCACGATCTCGGCGCGCTCTCGATGATGTCCTCGGATTCGCAGGCGATGGGGCGCCTCGGTGAAGTCATCATCCGCACCTGGCAGACCGCCGACAAGATGAAGAAGCAGCGCGGGTCGCTGCCCGAGGAGAAGGGCAACAACGACAATTTCCGCGTCAAGCGCTACATCGCCAAATACACCATCAACCCCGCGATCGCGCATGGCGTCTCGAAGCTGATCGGCTCGGTGGAGAAGGGCAAGCTTGCCGACCTTGTGCTGTGGTCGCCCGCATTCTTTGGCGCCAAGCCGGACCTGATCATCAAGGGCGGCTCCATCGTGGCGGCGCCCATGGGCGATCCCAACGCCTCGATCCCGACCCCGCAGCCGGTGCATTACCAGCCGATGTTTGCGGCGTACGGAAAATCGCTCACCGCATCCTCGGTGGTCTTCACGTCCAAGGCGGCGGTTGCCGGCGGGCTGGCGCGCAAGCTCGGCATCGACAAGAAGCTCTATGCGGTCCAGAACACCCGCGGCAAGATCTCCAAGAAGAGCATGATCCATAACGACGCCACGCCCAGGATCGAGGTCGATTCGGAGACCTATGAGGTGCGCGCCGACGGTGAGCTTCTGACCTGTGCCCCTGCCGAGGTGCTGCCGCTGGCGCAGCGCTATTTCATGTTCTAAAACCTCTCCCGGCAGTCATGCCCAGAACCAAAACCGGGAGGAAATTCCGTGATTTACGTCGTTGCCACACTGACCATCAAGCCTGAGACTCGCGCCGAATTCATTGCGGCGGCCACCGCCTGCATCAAGGAGACGCGGAAGGAGCCCGGCAATATCGCCTACGACCTGCACGAGAGCGTCACCGATCCGAGCAGGATGGTGTTCGTCGAGCAGTGGGAAAATGCCGAGGCGCTGGTGCCGCACCGCACCGCCGACCACATGAAGACCTTCGGCCGCGTCGCGGTGAAGTGTTTCTCGGCGCCGCCGAAGATCGAGGTGATCACGCCCGAGAAGGTCGAAGTCCGCTAAGAGAGTAGGCCACATGATCCGCGCGACGTCCGTCAAACCGCAACATCGCTGGAACGAGCCGGCGGCCGATACGGTGGTGCTCGATTTCGACGACCGCCACCGCCGGCGGATGGCGATGACGGGCACGCGCGGATTGGAATTCCTGCTCGATCTCGAGAATGCGATCGCGCTGCGCGGCGGCGACGCGCTGGTGCTGGAAGATGGGCGGCTGGTCGAGGTGGTCGCTGCGCCCGAGCCGCTGCTGGAGATCCGCTGCGCTGACCCGCACCATCTGATCCGCGTCGCCTGGCATCTCGGCAACCGCCATCTGCCGACGCAGATCATGAAGAAGGGTCTGCGCATCCGCCGCGACCACGTCATCGAGGCGATGGTGAAGGGGCTGGGTGCGCACGTGATCGAGATCGAGGCGCCATTCGATCCCGAAGGCGGTGCCTATGCCGGCCATGCGCATGAAGGCGAGTTGGCCACGCATCACCACACCGGCCACGACCATGCGCATCATCATGGTCACGGTCATGATGATCACCACCATCACGGTAATCACGATCACCATCACCACGACGAGCATTGCGACCACGACCATCACCACCATCATGACCACTCCCATGCTCATGACCACAAATGAGCCGCCGCGCAGCGAGGCGTGGGGCGGGATGACGGAGAGCGAGGCGGCCTCGCTCTACCGCTTGATGACGTGGCTGTCGCCGGCGTTTCCGGTCGGGGCCTTCTCCTATTCCAGTGGCATCGAATGGGCGGTCGAGGCCGGCGACATCAAGGATGCCGCTTCGATGCGCGGCTGGCTGGCCGCGATGCTGAGCGACGGCAGTGGTTTCTGCGACGGCGTGTTCCTCGCCCAGACGCATCAGGCGACCATGGAGCACGACCTTGCAAGACTGCGCGACGTCGCCGAGCTTGCTGCGGCCTTCGTGCCGTCGCGCGAGCGCCAGCTCGAGACCACCACGCAGGGCCGCGCCTTCATCGACACCGCGCGGGCCGCCTGGCCTTCGCCCGGCCTCGACGAGTTCATCGCCGCCTGCGACGGCGCGATCGTCTATCCCGTCGCGGTCGGCCTGGTCAGCGCCGTGCACGACATTCCGCTTGCGCCAGTGCTGCACGGGTTCTTCCATGCGGTGGTCTCGAACTGGATCTCCGCCGGCGCCCGCCTGATCCCGCTCGGCCAGACCGACAGCCAGCGGGTGCTCGCCGCTCTCGAACCGGTGGTCAATGCGACTGCGACCCGCGCGCGCGACGCCTCGCTCGACGATCTCGGCAGCGCCACCTTCCGCGCCGATCTCGCAAGCCTGCGCCACGAGACGCAATATACGAGGCTGTTCCGGTCATGACGTCTCCGTCGTCCCCGCTCGCTCCGTCGTCCCCGCCTAGGGCGCAATTGCGCCCGGGAGCGGGGACCCATAACCACAACGTCCCGCCGTCATTGCGAGCGATGCGAAGCAATCCATGCCTCAGCAAGGGGCGCGATGGATTGCTTCGCTTCGCTCGCAATGACAGGGAAAGAGCGGCGCCTGGTTTGGTGTCGCGGAAGGCGTCGGCCATCTCACGTCACGGATAAGTCACGCGGTATGGGGCCCGGCCTTCGCCGGGACGACGCTTAAGAGGATTGGCTCACATGGCATCTTCTCACGGCCCGCTTCGCGTCGGCGTCGGTGGTCCGGTCGGATCCGGCAAGACCGCGCTGATGGATCTGCTCTGCAAATCGATGCGCGAGCGCTACGACATCGCTGCGATCACCAACGACATCTACACCAAATGGGACGCCGAGTTCCTGGTGCGCTCGGGCTCGCTGACGCCGGACCGCATCGCCGGTGTCGAGACCGGCGGCTGTCCGCACACCGCGATACGCGAGGATGCCTCGATGAATCTGGCGGCGATCGCCGACATGCGCGCGAAATTCCCGGGCCTCGATCTCGTGCTGATCGAATCCGGCGGCGACAACCTCGCCGCAACTTTTTCGCCGGAGCTTGCCGACCTCACGATCTATGTCATCGACGTCGCCGCCGGCGACAAGATCCCGTCCAAGGGCGGCCCCGGCATCACCCGCTCCGACCTGCTCGTGATCAACAAGATCGACCTCGCACCCCATGTCGGCGCGTCGCTCGAGAAGATGGAGACCGATGCGAAGCGGATGCGCGGTGAGCGTCCCTTCGTCATGACCAACCTGAAGAAGAGCGATGGGCTGGAGCGCATCATCGCCTTCATCGAGGCCAAAGGCGGCCTGCGCCCGAAAGCCTCTGCCAGCGCAAAGGCGGGTTGAATCGTTTGTTAATATGATATCCGATTTGTTAATATTTTGATGCCGGCGAGGCACGCCGCTCTGTTCAAAGCTTGATGCGCGCACCTCTTCTCAAGCGGAAGAAGTGAGGCAATGGCGGGGTGCGACGAAATATTCCATGCCGCAATGGGAACAAAATCCAGCCACTCCGATTAGCCAACTCTGACGCTGGTTTCGCCCGCCGGCGCCAGCCGTCGTTCACGTTAATTGCTGCCTTCCGTTGCGTACCGATGATCGCCACTCCATATTCCGCCCCGGTTGGCGTTCACCCCGTATCCAATCGTTGCCGCCCCCGCAGACCTCAGATGTCCGCTGTTCATCTTCGCCAACCCGCAGTCTCCGAGTAACAGCGTGGTCCGGCTGGGTTTTATTATCGCCTTCATTGCGCTGATCGGGGTGCTGCTCTCCGGTCTTGCGGCCTATCGCGTGCACGAGCAGGAGCTGACGCTCGACGGCATCGCGCTGGCGCGAGCGATCGATGTTCACGCGAGCCTGGTGCAGGACCGGCTGACCGAGCGCGAATTGCTTGCTCGCGTCTCCTCAGGCCTGTTTCGCGCGCCGTCGGTGGTGAAGGCCGACATGCTGCAGCCGCTGCGCTCCTCGATCTATGCCTTCAAGACCGATTTCGTGATTGCCGCCTGGATCGCGCGCCTCAGGCCCGACGAACTCGTGGCGGCCGAGCAGGAGCTGAAGAAGGCCGGCTTCCCCAATCCGACCATCCGCGACTTCGACGACCAGCCCCTCGATATCAAGACGATCGACAGGCCCCTCAACGTGATGATGGACCTGGAGCCGCGGACGCCGGAGACCATCATCCTGCCGGGCCGCAGCTTCGACCACCATTCCGTGATCGGGCCGATGCTGGCGCAGGCGATGGCGGACGGCAAGCCGGTGGCCTCGGATCCGATTCCGCTGTTGCGCCAGAACGGGCCGATCGGGGTCGCGCTCGCCGCGCCGGTGTTTCAGCAGGGGGCCTCCGAGCCGGCAGGGTTTGTCACATTTTCGTATGAGCTCGGGCCGTTGATGCTCGCGAATGACGATATGTCGCTGTTCTCGGTGGTGCTGAAGGACCCGCGCGATTCCAACGACGAGCTGGTCGCCAACGATCAGGGCGTCATCACCTCGCGCGCGGTGCGGCCGGATGGGCCGGCGCCGTCGATGGTCCGGACGGTGACGTTCGGCGGCCGCGACTGGTCGCTCGCTTATTACGCCAAGACCTCCGCGGCCGCGCGGGCCAACCAGACTGCGGCGATCGTGGCGGCGATCGGCCTCGCGCTGACCGGCATCGTCTGCGGCCTGTTCGGCTATGTCGCCTACAACAACCTTCGGCTCAGCCGCGAGATCGAGGTGAGGATCGGGTTCGAGCGGAGACTCACTGCTGTCATCGACGAGCTCAACCATCGGGTCAAGAACATCCTGGCCGTGATCCAGTCGATCGTCACCCGCACGCTGCGCCATGGCTCGGACGTCGATGTCGCGCGCGAACTTTTGATCGGACGCATCCACGCCATGTCGAACGTGGTCACGCTGCTCAGCGAGAGCCAGTGGCAGGGCGTGAAGCTGAAAGGATTGTTCGAGGCCCGCGCGATCCCGCATGCCGAGCGCATCGCGATTTCCGGCCCCGATATAGCGGTCAGCGCGCGCGCCGCGCAGTCGCTGTCGCTGTTGTTCTTCGAGCTCGCCTCGCATTCCGACGAGGGCCTGTCCCTGGTCGGCAAGCATCCGCACATCGTCGCGAACTGGGAAGTCAACGGCAAGGAGTCGGAGGCTATCTTTCATTTCCGCTGGGAGGAGTTCAACACCAGCGAAGCCACTCGGCGCCCGGATTCCGATTTCGGCCTGATCCTGCTCGACCGCGTCGCTCCCGAAGCACTCGGCGGGACGGCGAAACGCTACTTCACCGACATCAGCTACGTCTACGAACTCACCGCGCCGATGGAGACCGTCGTCGACATGAACGAGCGCGACCGCACCGAGAAGTTCTCGGCGCCAGTCCGGCCGGCGCGCTGAACGCGTGATTGCGAGCGAAGCGAAGCAATCCATAGCGCCGCTTGCTGAGGCATGGATTGCTTCGCTTCGCTCGCAATGACGGTGGGTGCGGCACGGCGTAGCAGTTGCGTCGTCGCGTAGGGTGGGCAAAGGCGAAGCCGTGCCCACCATCCACGGGCGGTGCAAGATCCACGAGCGGTGCAAGAGAAGGTGGGCACGCTACGCTTTGCCCACCTTACGCGCTGCTCTCGCCGTCATTGCCGGGCTTGACCCGGCAATCCATTTCTCAGGAAAATCGCTTTTCCAGGATGGATGGATGCGCGGGTCGAGCCCGCGCATGACGATCAAGAGTTGGCGAGCGTCAGCCGCCGTTGCCGCCGATCACGGCGCGCACGGTATCATCAGGGCCGAAATCTTCCGCGCCTTCGACATAGAGCAATGCGCTCAGTTTCGATCGCGCGCGGTTGACGCGGCTCTTGATGGTGCCGACGGCACAGCCGCAGATCGCAGCCGCATCCTCGTACGAGAAGCCGGAAGCGCCGACCAGGATCAGGGCTTCACGCTGGTCTTGCGGCAGTTTGTCGAGTGCTGCGCGAAACTCCTCGAACTCCAGATGCGCGTTCTGCGCAGGCTGTGTTTTCAGCGTCTTGGCATAGTTGCCCTCGGCATCCTCCACCTCGCGCCGCCGCTTGCGATAGTCTGAGCGAAACAGGTTGCGCAGGATGGTGAACAGCCACGCCGGAAGATTCGAGCCGGGCTGAAACGAGTCGATGTTGGCGATTGCGCGCAACAAGGTCTCCTGCACCAAGTCGTCGGCGCGGTCACCATTGCCGGAGAGCGAAATCGCGAACGCGCGTAGGCTTGGCACCGACGCCAAAATATCGTCGCGAAGTTGGTCGGTGAGAGGCATTAGTCCCTCCCGTCATTTTTTGCAGCTTGCTGCTCGTCAGTTTCTGCCAAATGCTTGGCGACCTCCGCGGGATCATCGAGTTTGCGGATAAGCTCCGCAAAGCGGTCCGGCACCCCCTGTCGCACCACATCATCGTACATGGCGCGAAGCTGGTGGCCGATTCTCGATTGGATCTCAGCGTTGAGACCGCCCTGCTTCTTGGTTTCCTTCATGATCTGATCCACGTTTCCCCGAGAGGTTAAGTCCCTGTGTTTCAAGCAGTTTCCTCGAAATTTCGGTCTTGGCCGCGTTTGCTGTCGGTCGTACGCTAATGCGAAGTTCGGCCGAAAGTTCCGAATGTCCGGAACTTTTTGTGGAACTTTATCGAGGCTCAGGCGTAGTCCGGACGTAATAACTTACGGGGAGGCCGGGTCGCCCCACGGACGGATGTGCCGGCCCGACAGATACAAGGCGTTTCAGGCACTTGCCTCAAACACAAGGATGGAGTGGGAATGTCCCGATCGCAGCTCGTTGCTGAACACTTGCCATTGTTGCGGCGCTATGCCCGCGCACTGACCGGAAACCAGGCGTCGGGCGACGCCTATGTCGCGGCCATGCTGGAGGCCCTGCTTCAGGACCCCGCGCTTCTGGATGAAACCCACGGGCCGCGCGCCGGCCTGTTCCGGCTGTTCACCCAGATCTGGAATTCGGTCTCGATCAACGACAACGCCGACGTGGCGACGTTGGCGTTGCCGCCGGAACGCCGGCTTTCCAACATCACGCCGCTGCCGCGGCAGGCCTTCCTCCTGCTGTCGCTGGAGGGCTTCTCGGAAGAGGAGGTGGCCTACATCCTCAACACCGACATCGCCGAGACGCGCAAGCTCACCGACGCTGCCGGCCGTGAGATGGCCGCCGAGATCGCGACCGACGTCCTGATCATCGAGGATGAGACCTTCATCGCGATGGATCTGGAAAGCCTCGTGCGAAATCTCGGCCACAACGTGATTGGCGTCGCCCGCACCCATTCGGATGCGGTGGCGCTCGCCAAGAACAAGAAGCCCGGCCTGATCCTCGCCGACATCCAGCTCGCCGACGGCTCGTCCGGTCTTGATGCGGTGAATGAGCTATTGCGCGTGTTCGAGGTACCGGTGGTGTTCATCACCGCCTATCCCGAACGCTTCCTGACCGGCGAACGTCCGGAGCCGGCGTTCCTGATCTCGAAGCCATTCCAGCCCGCGATGGTCTCGGCCGTTGCGAGCCAGGCGCTGTTCTTCCAGCGCAATTCGCGCAACCGCGCGCCGCGCGCCGCCTCGGCGTGAACTGACGCTCTGGCTAAGTGGATTGATCCGGCGTGCCGTATGGCGCGCCGGATTTTTCTTGCGCTGAAATAGCCGCGAGCTCGTCGCTCGGCCTGAGGGAAGCTGCCGCGATAGCGCTGACACTCGGCGGCGTCACGCTGGCATTGCAGAAACCATGACCCCGACAAAAAAGTAGAGCGCGACCGGCATCACCACGGTCGCGCCCTACGTCGCCGGTCAATGGGGCAGGGGGAATAACCGGCTGCCAGAACGACGCGGAGCGCGAAGAAACGTTCCGAAATTTCGAAAATAATTTTGAACACGGTTAAGTGATCCGAAGACATACGAACGGGGGGGCTTTGTTCGAGTTGTGTTCGTGATCGCCATGGGGCGAGGGATAAATCGCCATGTCACAGATATTGAAGGGAATTTTAGGCACGCTCGCTGTTTCCTTGACGTTCGGCGCCGTGCAGTTTGCCTCCGGGCATGATCTCATCGGAGGCCAGAGCCTCATCACCTCCACCAAGGCGGAAAACGAAGTCAACCGTGCCGCGAAGGCCGACCGGGCGACAGTCCCGGCAACCGGCGGCAAGACCGAAACCATTTCGCTGAAGCTCGACAGCCTGGCCGAGACCTCGGTCGTGATCCGCGTGCCCGTGGTCCGGAACGAGGCGCGCAGCCGTCCGAAGCCGCCCGAACTGATCAAATCCGGCGAGCGCAGGATGAGCGCCTGCGAGCCCGTGGTAAGCGTGCTGACCGAAGTGGCAAAGCGTCTGCAGCCCGGCCGCTGCGTCACCTGAGCTGATCGTTCGTTCTCTCTCATTAATCCACCGTCATGCCCCGCCACCGGGTCTCCCCTTCGGCGAGCCCGATGACAGGCTCCTGCGCGGCATCCAGCATCCGGCGGCCTCTTAACTTAAACTCAGACGCGCCTGGAATACTGGGTCGTCCGGTCAAGCCTGACGATGACAGCGGAGAAGCTATTTGAGATTTGAATCAGAACGTCCCTGGCTTGCGCGCCGCGGCGAAGCCTTTGCGTAGCCCTGGGGACGACGGCTGCCGCGGTCACTCGTCTCGTGGTGGATCGCTCGCTGCGCTGCGGCTGGCCATCAGCCCCAGCGCCAGCCCGCCGATCGCCAAGATCGGGACCAGCCGTTTCACGCCGATGGCGCGGACGAGCTGCAGGCCGGTCGCGAGCACCGCCGGGTTGGTGAGGAGGGATTGGCGAGCCGCCCGGGCCATCTCCTCGGCGCGCTGCCGCATCTGCCGCTTGCGCGCAACATAGAGGGCGGCGGCGATCGCTGCGACCACCACGAAGAGCGCGGCGCAGGCAAGGCATGCCCATATCGGCCCATAGGTCTGCTGCACCCAGACGAAGAACGCCGCACACAGGAAGGCAAGCGCGATGAGCGCGGTTGCGGCGATCACGGCCGCAAGCGAGGTCAGCCGCATGGCGTTGCCAGCCTGCTCCCTGACATCATTGACCAGTCGCTGGAGCATGGGGACGCGTCCGCCGCTATCTCCGCCAGGCCATGCCGATCAGGAAGCCGAGGCCAAGGGCAAGGCCGACGGTCGCCAGCGGGCGCTGGGTGATGACCTCCTCCAGCGTCTCCTCGACCGAGGAGTACGCGTCCTGCGCGGCGTCCATCATCGCGCTGCCGCGCTCCGACACGTCGTCGACGGCGGATCCGGCGCGGTCGCGGGCCTGGTCGTAGCCGCGGCGGGCCTGCTTTCGGGCGCTGCCGGCGAACGAATTGAGCGCCTCGGTGATCTGATCGGTCAGCGCGGCAATGTCGTCCTTCACGGCGGCGACATCTTTCTGCAGGCGGTCATAGGTTGCTTTGTCTGTCATGTTCTTCAATCCGAAATCGCTTGTCGCCGACATCGAAGAGCTCCCGAACCATGTTGCTTGTTGGCAAAACGCCCGGTCGGGAACTAAGTTCCCGACGCGAAATCTGGTTCAGTCCTCGGGCAGATGCGGCGAATTGACCGGCATCAGATGCTCCTTGAGGATCAGCGCGACGATCAGCAGCGGCGAGGCAAGGAAGGCGCCCATCGGGCCCCACAGCCAGGTCCAGAACGCCAGCGCGATGAAAATCGCGAGTGCATTCAGGGCAAGTCTTCGGCCGACGATGGTCGGGGTGATGAAATGCCCCTCCAGGAAGGTCAGCACGGTGAAGCAGGCCGGCGCAATCAATCCGGCGCTGATGGTCGAGAAGCTGACGAGCCCGACCAGCACCAGCACCACGAACATCGCGACCGGCCCGATGATCGGGATGAAATTCAGCGTGGCAGCGAGCGCGCCGAGGCCGGCCGGGTTGGGCATGCCGGTGACGGCACAAATCAGGCCCGTCGCGATCCCGACGCCGATATTGATCATGGTCACCATCAGCAGGTAGTTGCCGAGATGCCCCTCGAACTCGTTGAGGATCCGCAGGGTGCGGAGCCGTGAATCGCGGTCGCCGAAGGCCATGACGAGCGCCCGCCGCAGATCCTTCCAGCTTGCGATGAACAGGATCAGGGTGGCGATGAACAGCAGGAATTCGGCAAAGGTCGGCGACAGGAATTCCACCGTCGGCTGCACCCATTCGATCTTCGGTAACTGCAGCGGCGTCAGCGTCTCCGGGCCGCCGACCATGCTCTGCAATTCCTGCCACAACGCCAGCGGCCGGTCGAAGATGTGCATCTTCTCCTTCAGCGTCGCTGCGAGCTCCGGCAGCCGCGCGCTCCACTCGATCGCCGGAGAGGAAATTAATCCGATAATAAAGGCGCCGGCCGCACTGACGGCAGCCACGATCAGCACCGCGCCGACCGCGCGGGGCACCCGGTAGCGCTCCAGGAAGCTTGCCGCGGGCGACAACATGGTGCCGACGATGAAGGCCATCGTGATCGGCAGGAAGAATGCCCTGGCCAGATAGAGCACCGCGACGACAGCGATGACCAGGAGCCCGACCAGCGACAGAGCGACGAGCTCGGTGCGGCGGATGACCGGCGGCAACTCGACGCGGCCGTCGGGTGCGGGCGTGCCTTCGGCGCCATTGGACAGGAGACGCTCACCGGAAAGGGCACGCACGCTGGTTCTCTCCCCTGCAGATCGCGGCGACGCACGACGCGTCCCGGGACCGGAAATTCCTGCAGGCCAACTTTCGGTCGACGCGCGGGTTCCATCGCGTGATCGTGAGCGTTCGTGTCCTTGACTGGTGCGGTACGGCCACGCCGTCGCCGGAACCGCGAAGCGTCGGCGTGCGTTTGTTCGAGCACAGCATCAGCGTGATGCGTATCCAATGGGGCAGCACATGACACCGTCATCCGCCTTATTCCGCCGATCCTCGCGCGCGGCGAACGCGCTTGTCTTCGCCACCAGCCTGCTGGTGGCGCCAATCGCTCTCTCGAGCGCCGCCAGTGCCCAGTCGCTGGGCTATGTCTCCACCCAGCAGAACGGCTTCCCGTCCGACGAGGCGTTGACACCCGAGGCAAGGGACGCCGAAGCCGGCGTGCTGCCGGAGCGCCTGCGCCGCACGGTAGTGCCGTTTGCGAGCAGCGAAGCGCCGGGCACGATCATCATCGATACCGGCAACACCGCGCTGTATTACGTGCTCGGGCAGGGCCGCGCGATCCGCTACGGCGTGGGCGTCGGCCGCCAGGGCTTCACCTGGTCGGGCGTGGAAACCATCAGCCGCAAGGCGGAATGGCCGGACTGGTATCCGCCGGCCGAGATGATCAAGCGCCAGCCCTATCTGCCGCGCTTCATTGCCGGCGGTCCCGGCAATCCGCTCGGCGCGCGTGCGATGTATCTGGGTTCGAGCCAATACCGCATCCACGGCACCAACGATCCCTCGACCATCGGCAAGTTCGTCTCGTCCGGCTGCATCCGGCTGACCAATGAGGACGTCACCGATCTGTTCGGCCGCGTCAACGTCGGCACCAAGGTCGTGGTGCTGCCCAAGAATGCGCCGGTGCTGGCCCGCGGTTCGGATAGCAGGACCACGATCAGCGTGCGCCCGGCGCCGCCGCGTCCGCAGCCTGCGGCGACCACGCTGCCGTCGGGCCAGCAGGCGATGCGGCTGAATGTGTCGTCGGTGAATTGAGGCGAGGATGGCCCTGACCCCGCATTGGCGATGGATGTTCGGCGCGACGGCACTCTCGCTTGCCGTCGCCGCGCCCGCGGCGCAAGCCCAGGACTTCTTCTCGTTCCTGTTCGGCGGTTTCGGCCGGCCACCGATGGTCCAGCCGCCGCCGTTCGACAATGGTCCACCTTTTATACGGCGGGGCGAGCGGCCGCGCGCCTATGTCCGCACCTATGACGGCGGGCAGGCGGATGGCGATGGTCACGCGTTTTGCGTGCGGACCTGCGACGGGCGTTACTTCCCGCTCCAGGGAGCTAACAACGCCAGTCGCGCGCAGAGCTGCAATAGTTTCTGCCCGGCGAGCGAGACCAAGCTGGTCTATGGCAGCAGCATCGACAGCGCCGAGACGGAAGATGGAAAGGCGTATTCAGAACTGCCGAACGCGTTCCGTTACCGAAACGAGATCGTTGCGGGCTGCACCTGCAACGGCAAGGATCCCGGCGGACTGGCGCAGGTCAAGATCGAGGATGATCCCACCCTGCGCAAGGGCGACATCGTCGCCAGCGAAAACGGCCTGATGGTCGCGGGCCGCCCCGACAGACGCGGCGCCTCGCTGCAGCTCTCGCCCGCACCCGACCGCATTCGCGCCAAGTATGAGCGCGTGCCTGTGATGGCGCGGGAGTGACGGTCAGGCGTTCGCCCCGGTCGCAAAAAGCCGCCGAAAGCGCATAGCGCGCCCGGCCGCCTTTCGACCAAACTCCCGAAACCGTTCTTCTAAACGTTTAGGGAGCAAAGCGATGAAGGCTGCCGTCCTGGCAGGCGTTCCTGCCCCTCTGGATTATCCGGGGCATTCATGCGCGCGAGTCTTTACAGCCATCGGCGTCGGGCTGGCCTTGATGCTCGGCTTCGTCCAAGGGGCCGTCGCGCAACAAAATCCCCTGACGGCGATCGACATCGCGCTCGAGCCCGACGCGACGATGCTTCAGCACGCGAAGGACGCCAACGCTCGCCTGCTCAAGTCTTTCCCAAAGGGCTTTACTCTGGATGAGACGCACCACCCGCACGTCACTCTGTTGCAGCAGTTCGTCCGCACGGCCGACCTCGATAAGGTATTCGCCGCGGCGAATGCGGTTCTGGCCAAAGAAAAGCCGACGTCATGGACGCTGACGGCTTTCAAATATTACTACATCCCGTCTCCGCCGGTCGGCCTCGCGGGGATCGTCGTCAAGCCGACTGAAGACTTGCGTCGGCTACAGAATGAACTCATCAAAGCCGTTGAGCCCTACACCGCGAAGACCGGGACCCCGGCGGCGTTCTTCAGCGAAGATGCCGGACGCGACATTCAGGAATCCCTGATCGAGTACGTCTCCCACTTCGTTACGATCGCGGCGGGCAAGCGTTTCAATCCGCATGTGACGATCGGCGTCGGAACGGAAACCTATTTGAACAAGATGTTGGCCGAGCCATTCGACTCGTTCACGTTCTCGGCGACTGGCGCATCGGTCTATCAGCTTGGCAGTTTTGGTACCGCTCGGAAGGAACTGAAGGCGTTGCCACTAGCGCCCTGAGGCGGAGCAGGCCGTTCACCCGGCAGATTTATGGGTTCACCGCCTGACTGCGAGTTCCGGGACCAGGAACCGAACCGGCTCGTGGTCGTTAGTGGAAGGCTAAAACGCCAATCACGACGTCCTCGGGGGGCCGCATGCTTGTCAGCATACTGATCACGTTTCTTGTCGTTATCCTCGTCCTTTATCTGATCAACCTGCTGCCGCTCGACGGCCGTGCCAAGCAGATTGCCCGTGTCGTCGTGATTATCCTCGGCGTGATCTCGCTGTTGAAATACATCGCGGTGTTCTGAGACGCCTCAAACGAAAAGCCCCGGCGTCCGGCCGGGGCTCGTTCTTACCTCAGGCTTCGGAACCAGTCGTCCACATCCTTGTGGATCTGGTCCTTGGCGAAGCCGTAGCGCTGCTGCAGCTTGCCTTCGAGCTGCTCGCGCCGCCCTTCGATCACGTTGAGATCGTCATCGGTGAGCTTGCCCCATTTCTCCTTGGCCGCTCCCTTGAACTGCTTCCAGTTGCCCTCGATCCGGTTCCAATCCATTGCCGTCTCTCCGATGCTGCAGTTGAGATGGCGTTGCAACGGATTGATACCGCACGGGTTCCAACCATGCGGCGTCTTGTTCTGTAGCCCGGATGAAGCGAAGCGTATCCGGGAATGGTGGTCCCGGGTTGCGCTTCGCTTCACCCGGGCTACGGCGACGGGTCAGATCAGCCGGCGGCCTTCGCTTCGCGGCGGCGGGCGGTGAGGATGAATTCGGTGTAGCCGTTCGGCTGCTCGCGGCCCTTGAAGATCAGGTCGCAGGCCGCCTTGAAGGCGACACCGTCGAACGAGGGCGCCATTGGCCTGTACAGCGGATCGCCCTTGTTCTGGCCGTCCACCACCACAGCCATGCGCTTCAGCGACTCCATCACCTGGTCTTTGGTGATGACGCCCTGGTGCAGCCAGTTCGCAAGATGCTGGCTCGAAATGCGCAAGGTGGCGCGGTCTTCCATCAGGCCGACGTCGTGAATGTCCGGCACCTTGGAACAGCCGACGCCCTGGTCGATCCAGCGCACGACATAACCCAGGATGCCCTGGCAGTTGTTGTCGATCTCCTGCTTCACGTCATCCGGCGCCCAGTTCGACTGCGACACCGGAATGGTAAGGATGTCGGAGAGTTTCGCGCGCGGCCCGCCCTTGGCCAGTTCCTGCTGGCGCGCGATCACGTTGACCTGGTGATAGTGCAGCGAGTGCAGGGTCGCGGCGGTCGGTGACGGCACCCAGGCGGTGGTGGCGCCGGCCTGCGGATGGCCGATCTTCTGCGCCAGCATGTCGGCCATCTTGTCGGGCGCGGCCCACATGCCCTTGCCGATCTGCGCATGGCCGGGCAGGCCGTCGATCAGGCCGATGTCGACATTCCAGTCCTCATAGGCCTTGATCCAGGGCTGCGCCTTCATGTCGTTCTTGCGGATCATCGGACCCGCTTCCATCGAGGTGTGGATCTCGTCGCCGGTGCGGTCGAGGAAGCCGGTGTTGATGAACATCACGCGCTTGGCCGCATTCTGGATGCAGGCCTTGAGGTTGACCGTGGAGCGGCGCTCCTCGTCCATGATGCCGACCTTGAGCGTGTTCTCCGGCAGCGAGAGCAGCTTCTCGACCTCGCCGAACAATTCGCAGGTCAACGCGATTTCGTCCGGGCCGTGCATCTTCGGCTTGACGATATAGACCGAGCCGGTGCGGCTGTTCTTCACCTTCGACTTGCCCTTGAGATCGTGGATCCCGAGCAGGCCGGACACTGCGGCATCGAGAATCCCTTCCGGAATCTCCTCGCCCTTCGCATCGAGCACGGCGTCGGTGAACATGTGATGGCCGACATTGCGCATCAACAGCAGGCTGCGGCCGTGCAGCGTGAGATCCTTGCCGTCGGCCGTCTTGTAGACGCGGTCGGCATTGAGCGAGCGCGTCAGGGTCTTGCCGCCCTTCTCGAAATCGGCCGACAGCGTGCCGTTCATGAGACCGAGCGTGTTGCGATAGACCAGCACCTTGTCCTCGGCGTCGACGGCCGCGACGCTGTCCTCCATGTCGAGGATGGTGGAGACCGCCGCCTCCAGGATCATGTCGGCGACACCGGCGGAATCGTCCTTGCCGATCGGATGATTGCGGTTGATGGTGACGTCGATATGCAGACCGTTGTTGACGAGCAGCACCGCATCAGGCGCGGCTTCATCGCCCTGATAGCCCGCGAATTGTGCGGCTGATTTCAGTGTGGTGGTGTTGCCGTTCTTCAGCTTTGCCGCGAGCTTGCCGCCGCTGACGCTGTAGGAGGTCACATCGGCGTGGCTTCCGGTCGCGAGCGGCGCGGCCGAATCCAGGAACGCCTTGGCCTTCGCGATCACCTTGTCGCCGCGCGCCTTGTTGTAGCCCTTGCCACTCTCGCTCGGATCATGCGGGATCGCGTCGGTGCCGTAGAAGGCATCATAGAGGCTGCCCCAGCGCGCATTCGCTGCGTTCAGCGCATAGCGCGCATTGGTCAGGGGCACCACGAGCTGGGGACCGCAGATCTTGCCGATCTCTTCGTCGACATTGGCAGTCTCGACCTGCCTGGTCGGCGGCTCCGGGAGCAGATAACCGATTTCCTTCAGGAAAGTTGAATAGGCGGTGATGTCGAATTTCTTGCCCTTGTTGGCTCGGTGCCAGTCGTCGATCTTGGCCTGCAGCGCGTCGCGGTAGGCGAGCAGCTCGCGGTTTTTCGGCCCCAGTTTTGCGATGATGGCGGCGAGCCCCTTCCAGAAGGCGTCGGGTGATATCCCGGTATTGGGGGTCGCCTCCTTGGCGATGAAATCGAACAGGACAGGGGCGATCTTCAATCCGTGGGCTTCGACACGCGTCATGTTGGGCTTTCCAAGAGAAATGGCGTTTGCGGACTGTTTTCGGGACGAAAACAGCAAAAAACGCGCCAAAAGGCGGGCGGTTCAGCGCCCTTTTAGCGCTAAAGCCACGGCTATGAGAAGGCCCCCAATGGGCGCATTGTCCGACCAACGTGAGTGGGCGCGCTGCGGCGGAGGTGCTCACCTCTCCCAAAGGGAGAGGTCGGCGCGGAGCGCCGGGTGAGGGGCTACGGTCCCTCGTTAGAGCTGCGGCCCCTCACCCGATTTGCTGCGCAAATCGACCTCTCCCCGCTGGGGAGAGGTGGGAGCGCTCGGCCGCACCTCCTCAAGCAGAAGCTCAGTTTCAAATATTCGCTGCGAGGTCGGCGACCTCCTCGAACAGGATGCCGCTCTCGGCCAGCATCCGTTCGATCTCGTCGACGGCGTCAGCGACTGTCCGGCTCGAGGTATCGATGGTCAGTTCGTTGCCGGCCGGTGGCTCGTAATCATTGGTGATGCCGGTGAAGGAGGGCAGGCCGCCGGCGCGGGCCTTGGCGTAATGGCCCTTGGGATCGCGGCTTTCGCAGATTTCCGCAGGCGTCGCGACATAGATCTCGCGGAACGCGCTGTCGGCGATGCGGCGCGCCGCGGCGCGGTCGGATGCGGCGGGCGAGACCGCGGCGACGATCGCGATATGGCCGTTGCGCGCAAGATGCGTGGCGACCTCCGCGAGGCGGCGGATGTTTTCGCTGCGATCCGCGTGCGAGAAGCCAAGGTCGCTGTTGAGGCCGGCCCGCAAGGTGTCGCCATCGAGCAGGATCGGCGAGCCGCCATTCCTGAACAGCCGCCGCTCCAGCGCGAGCGCCAGCGTCGATTTGCCGGAGCCAGGCAGCCCTGTGAACCAGAGCACGGCGCCGCCATGGCGATAGCGAGCCGAACGCTCGTCGGCGCGCAAGGCCGATTCCACCGGCACGATGTCGACGGGCACGGCGCGCTGGCCGGCATCGACCGACAGTACGAGGCCGCCGCCGGCGATCCGGCCGTTGACCTCGATCACCAGGCGCCCGGTGCGCGGGTTTTCATGATAGGGATCCGCGGCGATCGGCTGCGCCAGCGAGATGTCGATCTCGCCGACATGATTGCGCGCGATCGAATTGGTCTCCTCGTTGGAGAGCGCGCCGGGATCGACCGCCTTGTCGATCGCGACCACGTTCGCGCGGGTTTCGCGCGTGCCGAGCCGGATCAGGATCTGGTCGCCCTTCGACAATGGCTTGTCGTGCAGCCAGAATATCCGGGCGTGGATGCGACGGGTGTCGCGCGGGCTCTGAGCGACGTGGCCGATGACGTCACCGCGCTCGATGAAAAGCTCGCGATCCAGCGTGATGCCGACCGAGCGGCCCGCCGTTTGCGGCGTGGCGAGCGGCGTCACCGGCCAACCCTCGACCGTCTTGATCTTCGCGATCTTGCCGGCCGGCATGATCACGATCTCGTCTCCGGCTTTCAGGCTGCCGGATTCGATGCGGCCGGCGACGATGCGGCGATCGTCGAACTTGTAGATCGCCTGCACCGGCAACCGCAAAGGCAAGGTTTCCGCCGGCCGCGCCGGCTCGAGCGCATCCAGCGCCTCGACCACGCTCGGCCCCTTGTACCAGCCGATCCGCGGCGTGTGCGCGGCCACTCCGTCGCCGTCGCGCGCGGAAATCGGAATCACCGCCGATGGTTTCACGCCAAGACCGGTCAGGTGCGCCGATATCTCGTCACTGATCTCGCCAAAGCGCTCGGCGCTGAAATCGACCCGGTCCATCTTGTTGACGACGACCGCGACCTGCTTGATGCCGAGCAGATGCAGGAGATAGCCGTGCCGCCGCGTCTGATCGCGCACGCCTTCGAGCGCGTCGATGATGAGCACGGCGCCGTCGGCCTGCGAGGCGCCGGTGATCATGTTGCGTAGGAATTCGGCGTGGCCGGGCGCGTCGATCAGCACCACGTCGCGGGAGTGGGTGCGGAAGCGGATCTGCGTGGTGTCGATGGTGATGCCCTGGTCGCGCTCGGTCTGCAGCGCATCCAGCAGGAACGACCATTCGAACGGCATGCCGCGCCGCGCGCTGACGGCTTTGAGCATTTCGAGCTTGCCGTCGGGCAGGCTGCCGGTCTCATGCAACAGGCGGCCGACGAGGGTGGATTTGCCATGGTCGACATGGCCGACGATGACGATGCGGACTTGCGGACGCGTGGTGCCGTTCGGTGTAGCCGAAATCGTACTGGGAAGAACCATGTTCATCGAGGATCGCCTTAACCTGCCTAGAGCTCAGAGATAGCCGGCGACACGCAGCCGCTCGAACGCATCCTCGGTCTCGTGATCGAGTGCACGGCCCGCGCGCTCCGGCACCTTGGTGTCTTCGAGCTCGGCCAGGATCTCATCGATGTTTGACGCAGTCGACGCGACGGGGAAGGTGATGTCGGCATCACCAAGCGAGCGATAGCGCTTGCCGTCCTTCGCCAGATAAAGCGGGATGATCGGAATGTTCTCGCGCCGGGTGTAGGCCCAGATGTCGGCCTCGGTCCAATGCAGGATCGGGTGGATGCGTAGATGCGCGCCTTGCGGCGGCGAGGCGTTGAAATGATCCCAGAATTCCGGAGGCTGGTCGCGCACGTCCCATTCGCCCTCGAGACCGCGCGGCGAGAACACGCGCTCCTTGGCGCGGGTGGCCTCTTCGTCGCGGCGGATCCCGGCGATCAATCCGTCAAAGCCGTGCTTGACCAGCGCGAGCTTCAAGCCCTCGGTCTTGCGTGCAGCGGAGCGCGCGGCGGGCGGCAGCGTGGGATCGACACTGTCGATCGGCGGGCAGGGTTCGACGCGGAGGTCGAGATCCCATTCCTTCGCGTAACGATCGCGGAAGGCGTACATCTCCGGAAATTTCTTGCCGGTATCGACATGCATGGCAGGGAAGGGCACGCGGCCGAAGAACGCCTTGCGCGCGAGCCAGATCATCACGTTGGAGTCCTTGCCGAGCGACCACAACAGCGCGAGCTTCTTCAGCCGCGCGAACGCCTCGCGTAAAATGTAGATGCTTTGCGCTTCGAGCTCGTCGAGATGATCCATTGACGGGACGGTCGCGGGCGCTTCGACGAGGATTTTGCGCGACGCCTTTATTCCCTCGCGGGGCTCGGAAGCGCGCAACCGTGCTGTGCCGGATTCATTGTCGAGAAGATGCATCTCTGTGCCTTGGCCTTTGGAGGCGAAAATTCTATAGTTGCGATGCAATAGAGAAGAAATAAATTTCTCTTTGCGGGCGCTTGTCGAGACATATATAGAATAAAATTCCAGTCAACCCATAAGTTGGGGAAGCGAGTGGCGCATGCGGTTCTTGCCGGTGTTCCTCGATCTGCAAACGGGCGTGGTGCTGTTGGTCGGCGCCGGAGACCTCGTGCGTGCGAAGCTGCGTCTGCTCGCAGCCGCCGGCGCGCGCGTCCGCTGGTTTGCGACCGATGGCAATCATGATGTGAGCGGGATCGATGTGACGCGCGTCGAACTCGCGACCGGCGATCCGCTTGTTGCCGATCTCGGCGGCGTCATCGCGGTGCTCTGCGCGGGCGCGGGCGATGTCGGTGTTGCGATGGCGGCGCGTGCGAAGGCTGTCGGCCTGCCCGTCAATGTGATGGACGATCTCGACCATTCCACTTTCATCTTCCCGGCGATCGTCGATCGCGGCGATGTCGTGGTCGCTGTCGGCACCGGCGGCGCTTCGCCTGTTGTGGCGCGCCGCGTGCGCGAGCGGATCGAGGCGGTGCTGCCCGCCCGCATCGGCGATCTAGCGTCGTTCATCGGACAATTCCGCAAATCGATACACGCGCGCATCGGCGAATTCGCGCTGCGCCGCCGTTTCTGGGAGCGCATTGTCGACGGTCCGATCGGTGCGCTGGTGCTGGCCGGCAAGAGGGACCAAGCCGAGAAGGCGCTGCAGCAGATTTCCGATCCTTCCGCCTTTGCTGGCGCGAATGCGCTCGGCAAGGCCAAGGGCCATGTGACGCTGGTCGGCGCCGGACCTGGCGATCCGGATCTGCTCACTATCAAAGCGTTGCGCGCGCTGCAGGATGCGGACGTCGTGTTCTACGACGAACTGGTGTCATCAGAGATTCTTGATCGCGTGCGCCGCGATGCTTCGCGCGTTCCGGTCGGCCGCCGCGTCGGCAAGCCCGGCATCGGCCAGGACGCGATCCACAAGCTGATGATCGAGGCTGCGAAATCAGGACAGCGCGCGGTGCGGTTGAAGGGTGGCGATCCCTTCATCTTCGGCCGCGGTGGCGAAGAGATCGAAGCGCTGCGCCACGCAGGTGTCGCCTATTCGGTGATCCCCGGCATCACGGCAGGCTTAGGGGCCGCCGCACAATTCGAGACGCCGCTCACCTTCCGCAATGAGGCGCTGCGCATCACCTTCCTCACCGCGCACAAGGCGCGCGACGCCGAGAATGTCGACTGGTCGGCGCTGACAGACAAGAAGATGACCGTCGTCGTCTATATGGGCATGACCGCGGCGCCGACGATCCGCGCCGGGCTCTTGGCCGCCGGCCGCTCGCCAGAAACGCCGGTCGGCGTGTTCGCGCGGGTGACGCGGCCGGATGCCAAGGCCGCGGTCGGAACGCTCGAACATCTGCCGTCGCTGGTCAAGAAGATCGATGGCGGCCCTGCCATCCTCGTCATCGGCGACGTCGTCTCCCACTCCGCGCCGTGGCGTCAAGCCAACCTCAACCAAGTGATCTCGGACCTTTTGGAAGCTGCCGAATGACCTCTCCGCTTGAACAGAAGAAAATCAGAATTACCGGGCCATCGGTAGTGACCGCCAACCGAACTCATGATGGCGTGGTGATCTATCGCACGCCGCAGCATGACTGGTCGTCGCGCCTTGCGGATGCCGCCATCGTGCGCACATCCGACGAAGCGCGGGCGCTGCTTGCCGAAGCGGCTGCCGACGACGTCGGCGCGATCGGTGCTTACATCGCGCCTGTCGAAATCAAGGACAATGGAGAGATTGCGCCCGGCAATCTCCGCGAACATGTCCGGTCGGAAGGCCTCACCATCGAGCTTCCGGTTCCGGCTTAAGGTTCTCCCCCATGTACGCATATGATGAACTCGATCGCACGCTCCTGCACGAACGTGTCGAAGAATTCCGCGACCAGGTGAAGCGCCGCCTTTCCGGCGAACTCACCGAGGACGAATTCAAGATCCTGCGATTGCAGAACGGCGTGTATCTGCAGCTCCACGCCTATATGTTCCGCGTCGCGATCCCCTATGGCACGCTGTCGTCGAAGCAATTGCGCGCGCTTGCTCATGTCGCGCGCCGCTATGATCGCGGCTACGGCCACTTCACCACGCGGCAGAACATCCAGTTCAACTGGATCAAGCTTGCCGAATTGCCGGACGCGCTCGCCGATCTCGCCGAGGTCGGCATCCACGCCATGCAGACGTCCGGCAACAACATGCGCAACGTCACCTCGGACCAGTGGGCGGGCGTCGCGCCCGGCGAGGTCGAGGATCCCCGCATCTGGTCGGAGCTGCTCAGGCAGCACACGACGCTGCATCCGGAATTCTCGTTCCTGCCGCGCAAGTTCAAGATCGCGATCACCGCGTCCGAACATGACCGCGCTGCGATCCGGATCCACGACATCGGCCTGCGGCTGCACAAGAACGCCGATGGCGAGACCGGCTTCGAGGTGCTGGTCGGCGGCGGCCTCGGCCGCACACCGTTCATCGGCAAGTCCATCAAGCCGTTCGTGCACGGCCGCGACATCCTGAGCTATGTCGAGGCGATCCTGCGCGTCTACAACCAGTATGGCCGCCGCGACAACATCTACAAGGCGCGCATCAAGATCCTCGTGCACGAGCTCGGCATCGAGAAGTTCGGCAAGGAAGTCGAGGAAGAGTGGCAGCAGTTGCGCGACAGCGCGCTGACGCTCGATGACGCCGCGATCGAGGAAGTCCGCTCGCGCTTCAGCTACCCGGCTTATGAGAAGCTGCCGCACATGCCCGACGAGCTGAAGCAGGCGGCGCATGATCCGCTGTTCGAGCGCTGGCGCAAGAACTCGGTGTTTCCGCACAAGGTGCAGGGCTATTCGATCGTGACGCTGTCGCTGAAGCCGGTTGGCGGTCCGCCCGGCGATGCCACCGCCGAGCAGATGGACGCGATCGCCGATCTCGCCGACCGCTATTCGTTCGGCGAGATCCGCGTCGGCCATGAGCAGAACCTGGCGCTGCCGCACGTCGCCAAGCGCGACCTGCCGGCGCTGTGGAAGGCGCTCGACAAGGTCGGGCTGGCAACGCCGAACGTGAACCTGGTCTCCGACATCATTGCGTGCCCGGGGCTTGACTACTGCTCGCTGGCGAATGCGCGCTCGATTCCGATCGCGCAGGAATTGACGCGGCGCTTTGCCAATCATGACACCGCAGGCCTGATCGGCCGGCTGCATATCAACATCTCCGGCTGCATCAATGCCTGCGGGCACCATCACGTCGGCCACATCGGCATCCTCGGTGTCGAGAAGAACGGCGAGGAATTTTATCAGATCACGATCGGCGGCCGCGCCGATGAGAGTGCCGCGCTCGGCACGCTGATCGGCCCCTCGGTGCCCTATGCCGAAGTCGCCGACGTGGTCGAGGACATCGTCGAGGCCTATCTGGCGCTGCGCGACTCCCCCGATGAACTCTTCATCGACACGGTCAAGCGTCTCGGCGTCGAACCTTTCAGGGAGCGGGTCTATGCCACTCGTTAAGAACGGAAAAATCGCAACCGACATCTACGTCCATGTCGCCGACGGCGCGGAGCTTCCGGCTGACGACGCGATCCTGGTGCCGGCGGCGCGCTTCCTCGAAGATCCCGAGGCGCTGCTGCGGCGGCCCGGCAAGGTCGGCGTGGTCTGGCCGAACAACCGCGACCTCGACGATCTCGTGCCCTATCTCGACCGGCTCGCTGCGGTGGCGCTGGTGTTCCCGTCGTTCCGCGACGGCCGCGCCTATAGCCAGGCGCGACTGCTCCGTGAACGCTATCGCTTCCAGGGCGAATTGCGCGCCACCGGCCAGGTGTTGCGCGACCAGTTCGTGTTCATGCTGCGCGCCGGCTTCGACGCGCTCGACGTGAAGAAGGAAAAGGATGCGGATGCTTTCGCGGAGACGGTGAAGCGCTACACGGTGTTCTACCAGCCGACCGGCGACGGCCGCACCACGGCACTGAGCCGCCGCACGCAGTTGCGCCATTCCGAAAGCGCCAGCCCATGAACGCGCTCGCGCCTGAGATGCCGATCGAGGCTCAGGCGGCGCTGCCGTCAGCGCGGGAGCTCAATCGCATCCTGCGCGCGGCGACGCCGTATGAGGTCATAGAGACCGCGCTGAAGATGGTCGGCCGGGAGCGCCTTGCGCTGGTCTCGTCCTTCGGCACGGAAGCGGCGGCGCTAGTGAAGGTGATGGCCGATGTCGATCCGGCCATCCCCGTGATCTTTCTCGATACCGGCTGGCTGTTCGCGGAAACGCTTGCCTATCGCGACACGCTGATCGACACGCTTGGTCTGACCGACGTTCGCTCGATCAAGCCGCTCGAGGGGACGCTGAACCGCGAAGATCCCGAGCGCGACCTCTGGTTCTCCGATCCCGACGCCTGCTGCCGCATCCGCAAGGTCGAGCCGCTGGCGCGTGCGCTGGCGCCGTTCGCAGCCTGGCTCAACGGGCGCAAGCGCTTCCAGGGCGGCGCCCGCGCCGACATTCCCATGGTCGAGGAAGATGGCGTGCGCCTGAAATTCAATCCGTTCGCCAATGCGACGCGCACGGAGATCGAAGCGATCTACCGCGATGGCAGGCTGCCACCGCATCCGCTTGTCGCCTCCGGATATATGTCGGTCGGCTGCATGCCCTGCACCAGCCGCACCGCGCCCGATGAGGATGCGCGCGCCGGCCGCTGGCGTGGCCGCGCCAAGACAGAATGCGGCATTCATACGATGAAGACTTCTTAGGACAATGACGCTGCCACGCCGCAAACAATGAAATGCGGTTCCGTTGACTAAAGCGCTCTCCGCCGTGAGTTATGTTCCGCGTGCTCCGGTGTTGCTTCATCCGATTTGAATGGAGATAGAGATGGTCCGTCGTATCCTGCCGCTCGTCGCGGGTTTGCTGTGGGCGGGTTCGGCCTTCGCTGCCGATTACTCCCTGCTCAACGTGTCCTACGATCCGACGCGTGAGCTCTACGTCGATTTCAACAAGGCGTTCGCCGCCGCCTATCAGAAGGAGACCGGCAAGACGGTCGAGATCAAGCAGTCGCATGGTGGCTCCGGCTCGCAGGCGCGCGCCGTGATCGACGGCCTGCAGGCCGACGTGGTGACGCTCGCGCTCGCTTACGACGTCGATGCGGTCGCCGCCAAAGGCCTGATCGCGCCGGACTGGCAGAAGCGCCTGCCTCAGAATGCCGCACCCTACACCTCGACCATCGTCTTCCTGGTGCGCAAGGGCAATCCCAAGGGCATCAAGGATTGGGACGATCTGATCAAGCCGGGCGTTGCCGTCATCACGCCGAACCCGAAGACCTCGGGCGGCGCACGCTGGAATTATCTCGCTGCCTGGGGGTATGCGCAGAAGAAGTTCGGCTCTGCCGACAAGGCCAAGAAGTTCGTCGCCGATCTCTACCAGAACGTGCCCGTGCTCGACACCGGCGCGCGTGGCTCGACCGTCACCTTTGTCGAGCGCGGCGTCGGCGACGTGCTGCTCGCCTGGGAGAATGAGGCGTTTCTGGCGCAGCGCGAATTCGGCAAGGACAAGTTCGAGATCGTCTCGCCGCCGCTGTCGATCCTCGCCGAGCCGCCGGTCGCGATCGTCGATGCGGTTGCGGACAAGAAGGGCACCAGGGCGGTCGCCGAGGCCTATTTGAAATATTGGTATACCAGGGAAGGCCAAGAAATCGCCGCGCGCAATTCTTACCGTCCGCGCGATCCGGAGATTGCCAAGGAATACGAGAAATCCTTCGCCAAGGTTGAACTTTTTACCATCGACGACGTTTTCGGTGGTTGGACCAAGGCGCAGAAGGAGCACTTCGCCGAGGGCGGCATCTTCGACCAGATCTACAAGAATTGATCTGGAGCATGATTCGGAAAAGGGGGACCGGTTTTCCGACAAGATCATGCGCGAATTTGTCGCCACGAAGCCGGAAGCAGGGGGATAGGTGAGCACAGCGGTTGCACGGCGCAGCACTTTGCCGGGATTCGGTCTCACGATGGGACTGACCCTGACATGGCTTTCCGTTATCGTCCTGATTCCGCTCGCCGGCCTGTTTCTCAAGACGTTTGAGCTGAGCTTCGATCAGTTCTGGGGCATCGTCACCAGCCGCCGCACCCTGAGCGCGCTGAAGATTTCGTTTGGGCTTTCGTTTGCCGCGGCCTGCGTCAATCTGGTGATGGGCACGATCATCGTCTGGGCACTGGTGCGCTACCGCTTTCCGGGAAGGCGGCTGTTCGACGCGATCGTCGACATCCCCTTCGCGCTGCCGACCGCGGTTGCCGGCGTCGCGCTGACCCAGCTCTTTGCGCAGAAGGGCTGGTTAGGGGCGCCGCTGGCCGAGCTTGGCATCAAGGTCGCGTTCACGCCGATCGGCATTTTCGTCGCCATGGTCTTCATCGGCATTCCCTTCGTGGTGCGGACGGTGCAGCCAGTGCTGATCGATCTCGATCCCGAGATCGAAGAAGCTGCCGCAAGCCTCGGCGCCAACCGCTGGCACACGGTGTTTCGCGTGATCGTGCCGAGCTTGATCCCGGCGCTGCTCACCGGCTTTGCGCTCGCCTTTGCCCGCGCCGTCGGCGAATATGGTTCGGTGATCTTCATTGCCGGCAATCTGCCGAATGTCTCCGAGATCGCGCCGCTGCTGATCGTGATCCGGCTCTCCGAATTCCGTTATGCGGATGCGACTGCGATCGCGGTTGTCATGCTGCTGGCTTCCTTCATCATCATCTTCGCGGTCAATCGTCTGCAGCGCTGGGCGCAGACCCGCATTCCCACCCACTGAGGGACCGGATCGATGTCTCTGCAATCGAATCTGGCTCCCTCTACCACGCAGTTGCGGGCCTATGCCCCGACGGCCGACCTCAATGTCGCCTCGCCGCCACAGCAGCGGCAGAAGGTGCGCCCGCACACGGCGGCCTCGAAGCGGGATCTGCGCACCGAGCCCCGGCCGATCCGCTCCCTGATCGTCGCGCTGGCGCTGATCTTCCTCACCGTGTTCGTGGTGCTGCCGCTGGTCGTGGTGTTCGCGTCGGCGTTTTCGCGCGGCGTCAGTGCCTATTTCGCCGCGCTCGCCGAGCCGGAGGCGCTCTCGGCGATCCAGTTGACGCTTCTGATCGCAGCGATCTCTGTCGGCCTCAACCTGGTCTTCGGCGTGATCGCGGCCTGGGCAATCTCGAAATTCGATTTCGCCGGCAAGACTTTCCTGATCACGCTGATCGACCTGCCGTTTTCGGTCAGCCCCGTTATCTCCGGCCTGGTCTTCGTGCTCTTGTTCGGCGCGCAGGGCTTCTTCGGGCCGTGGCTGCAGGCGCACAACATACACATCCTGTTTGCGGTGCCCGGCATGGCGCTCGCCACCATCTTCGTGACTTTCCCCTTCGTCGCGCGCGCGCTGATCCCGTTGATGCAGGAGCAGGGCACGCAGGAGGAGGAAGCGGCGATTTCACTCGGCGCGTCAGGACTGCAGACCTTTTTCCGCGTCACTTTGCCCAACATCAAATGGGGCCTGCTCTACGGCGTTCTCTTGTGCAACGCGCGCGCGATGGGAGAGTTCGGCGCGGTGTCGGTGGTCTCGGGCCACATCCGCAACGAGACCAACACCATGCCGCTGCTGGTCGAAATCCTCTATAATGAATATCAGTTCGTGGCTTCGTTCGCGATCGCGTCGCTGCTGGCGATGCTGGCGCTGATCACGCTGATCGTGAAGACGATCCTCGAACGGCGTTTGGACGAAGGGCAGATGGTCAGTGACGATTGAAGTTAGAAACATCGTAAAGAAGTTCGGCGATTTCGCAGCGCTCGACAATGTCAGCCTGAAGGTCGGCGACGGCGAGCTGTTGGCGCTGCTCGGGCCGTCCGGCTCCGGCAAGACCACGCTGCTGCGGATCATCGCCGGTCTCGACTGGCCTGAGGCGGGCGAAGTCACGATCGACGGCGAGGATGCGCTTGGCCGCGGCGCCAGCGAGCGCCATGTCGGCTTCGTGTTCCAGCACTACGCGCTGTTTCGCCACATGACGGTGTTCGAGAACGTCGCCTTCGGCCTGCGCGTGCAGCCGCGCGCGATCCGCAAGGACGAGAAGGCGATCCGCGCCCGCGTCAAGGACCTGCTCGATCTCGTGCAGCTCGACTGGCTGTCCGACCGCTATCCGAGCCAGCTATCCGGCGGCCAGCGCCAACGCATTGCGCTGGCGCGTGCGCTCGCGATCGAGCCGCGCATCCTGCTGCTCGACGAGCCCTTCGGCGCGTTGGATGCCAAGGTGCGCAAGGAGCTCAGGCAATGGCTGCGCTCGCTGCACCAGGAGATCCACGTCACCTCGATCTTCGTCACCCACGACCAGGAAGAGGCGCTCGAGGTCGCCAACCGCGTGGTGGTCATGGACAAGGGCCGCATCGAGCAGATCGGCACCCCCGGCGAGGTTTATGACAATCCGGCGACGGCCTTCGTTCACGGCTTCATCGGCGAATCCATCGTGCTGCCGGTCGACGTCAGCGACGGCGCGGTGCGGCTCGGTGGCAGGCCACTCAACATCGCCGCCAACGGCGCGGCGCCCGGCGCCTCCAAGCTGTTCGTGCGCCGTCATGACATGCAGATCGGTCCGGCGGGGGGCGGATCGCTGGAAGGGGCGGTGCGCCGCGTCCGTTCCTTCGGCCCGATCCAGCGTGCCGAGGTCACGCTCGCCGACAGCGAAGGCAAGACCGTGATCGAGATCGATGCGCCGCGCGACCGGGAACTGCAGGCCGGCGAAATCATCTCGCTGGAGCCCCGCCGCTACCGGATCTTCGCAGCTCACGACTAGTCGTCATTCCGGGGCGCGAAGCCTCGTAGCCCGGATGGAGCGCAGCGCAATCCGGGATCGGTTGAGCCGCTTGCGAAAAGGCCCCGGATTACGCTTCGCTCCATCCGGGCTACGGGCGACCACTGCAGCGGTAAAAAATCGTCCTCCGTTCACCATTCAGCCACGGTTGGTATGCAACAACGGCAAACCAACCTCGGGGGAATCCTTTCAGTGAAACGGACGACCGTCGCCCTTTTTGGGCTTCTGGTGCTGGGCGGCTGCGCGACAGACACTCCACTTCCGGAACAGCCGGCCATGTATGTCAACATGGCCGCGCCCGGTGCCGTCCTGGACACCCAGGCCGCCGCAACCATGATCTCGCAATATCGCCAGAACAACGGCCTCGGTGCCGTGGTGGTGGACCCTGCACTGGTGAAGCTCGCCGAGCAGCAGTCGCAGGCCATGGCCGCGCGCAACAAGATGGACCATGACGTGAAGGCGCCGCTCGGCAAACGGCTGGAAGGCTCCGGCTATCCGGCGACGGTGGCGGTCGAAAACGTCTCGGCCGGCTATCATACGCTGGCGGAAGCGTTTTCCGGCTGGCGCGATTCGCCACCGCATAAGGCCAATATGCTCAAGGGCGGTGTCACAAAATTGGGCATCGCGGCGAGCTATGCGCCGAACACCAAGTACAAGGTCTTTTGGACGCTCATCCTGGCGTCAACCTAACTCTGCGTGATCATAACCCACGATCAGGCCGATTGACGCGGTCGTGAACTGCGGCCACGGTGGAGGCCATTATCCCCACTGATTGGCGGTCACAATGGATGCTTCCGATCCCGCGCCCGCCACGACGCCGGCCCTGGCGCAACGCGTATTGGTCCTGCAGGGCGGCGGTGCCCTTGGCTCGTATCAGGCCGGAGCGTTTCAGGCGCTCTGTCACGCCGGCTTCGAGCCTGAATGGATTGCCGGCATCTCGATCGGGGCCATCAATGCAGCGATCATCGCCGGCAACGAGCCGGACAAGCGCGTGCCGCGCTTAAAGGAATTCTGGGAGATGGTATCGCGTCCAGTATCCTGGAATCCGGTCACGCCCGGCGATCGCGCCCGCACTTTGTTCAATGAGACCAGCGCCGCAATCATCGCGACATTCGGCGTCCCCGGCTTTTTCACGCCACGGATTCCACCAGCGCCGTTCTGGCCCATGGGCAGTTCGGGGTCACAAAGCTACTACGACACCGCGCCCCTGAAGCAGACGTTGGAGCGGCTGGTCGATTTCGACCGCATCAACGACCTCAAGACCCGCTTGTCGGTCGGCGCGGTCGGCGTGACCTCGGGCAATTTCAGGTATTTCGACAACTACGAGTTCAAGAAGCTCGGCAAGAAGATCGGCCCTGAACACGTCATGGCCTCCGGCGCGCTGCCGCCGGGCTTTCCGGCTGTCCTCATCGAGGGCGAGCATTATTGGGACGGCGGCATCGCCTCCAACACCCCGCTCGACTTCGTGCTAGATGAGGAGACCCGCCGCGATCTCCTGATCTTCCAGGTCGACTTGTTCAGCGCCCGCGGCCCGTTGCCGGAATCCTTGCTGGAAGCCGCCGAACGTGAAAAGGACATCCGCTATTCCAGCCGCACCCGGATGAACACCGACAAGAACAGGCAGATCCACAATGCGCGCATGGCGGTGCGCGACCTCATCGGCAAGCTGCCGGACTACCTGAAGAACGACCCCTCCGTTGAATTGTTGCGGCAGGCCTCGAAAGAGAACACCGTCACGGTGGTGCACCTGATCTACCGGAGCAAGAACTACGAGACGTCGTCGAAGGATTACGACTTCTCCCATGTCGCCATGGTCGAGCACTGGGAAGCGGGCGTCCGCGACGTCCATTTGTCGATGCGTCACAAAGAATGGCTAGAACGGCCGCAGTCCGGGGAAACAATGGTGACCTACGATCTCACGGGGGACGTCGATCCGTTCCCCGCAGGCAAGAAGGAGTGAAGCAGATATGGCTACGTTGACAGGCAAAACCGCCGTCGTGACCGGCTCCACCAGTGGCATCGGATTGGCAATTGCGCGCAAGTTCGCGAGCGCCGGGGCCAATGTCGTTATCAATGGCATGGGCGTGCCGGCCGATATCGAGCGGGAGCGCTCCGGCATCGAGACCGATTTCAAGGTCAAGGCCGCCTATTCGCCGGCCGACATGACCAAGCCCGCCGAGATCGCCGAAATGATCGCGCTCGGCGAAAAGACCTTCGGCTCGGTCGACATTCTCGTCAACAATGCCGGCATCCAGTTCGTGTCTCCGATCGAGGAATTCCCGATCGAGAAGTGGGACGCGATCATCGCGATCAACCTGTCGTCGGCGTTTCACGGCATCCGCGCCGCGATTCCGGGGATGAAGAAGCGCGGCTGGGGCCGCATCATCAACACCGCCTCTGCGCATTCGCTGGTGGCCTCGCCCTTCAAGTCGGCTTACGTCTCGGCCAAGCACGGCATCGCCGGCCTCACCAAGACGGCGGCGCTCGAGCTTGCGACCTTCAAGATCACCTGCAACTGCATCAGCCCCGGCTATGTTTGGACGCCGCTGGTGGAGCACCAGATTCCGGAGACAATGAAGGCGCGCAACATGACCAAGGAGCAGGTCATCAGCGACGTGCTGCTCGAGGCCCAGCCGACCAAGGAATTCGTCACCGCCGACCAGGTCGCCTCGCTCGCGCTGTTCCTGTGCAGCGACGACGCCGCGCAGATCACCGGCTCCAACTACTCCATCGACGGAGGCTGGACCGCGGAGTAGGGGCTTTCTTGCGTGTCCCTCTCGACATCAGTCGGGAGGGACATGACCCTATCACTCCAACCCGGTTGGAACGAAGGGACGCCGCGACGTGTGGCGGATGTGTAGAATGTCGACGGCATCGCCGCGGACTCGATAGAAAATCCTGAACGGATAGCGGACGACTGTAACGACGCGGACAGAGGACCGTTGGGAGACCCGTGGCGCTGACTCAGGTGTGCGGCCAATACGGTCTAGCACGATCAGAAATCGGTCCTCGATGGAGCTGGCTACAGTCGGACTGGCGTTGGTCGAATAGTAAGTTGCGATCTCGGTCAGATCAGCGAGCGCTCGCCGAGACCAGACAAGCTTCATTTCGAGCGAAACTTCGCAAAGGCGGCCTCGACCTCGTGCGCGGTGGCGACTTCGCCGGCATCGATCGAGGCTATCGCTGCATCGATCGCCAGTAATTCCTCACGCGTTGCGACATACTCGTCGCTTCGCAGTTCATTCTCGATTTGCTCTGCGACGGCAACGAGCTCATCCTGCGCAGCTTCGGGCCACGTCCGAACACGTTCCAGAAGATCTTTTAGTTCTGCTCCGGTCATATCCCAATTATATGCCGCGCGGCCCGAGATTGCTATGGCCCGGAACCGATCTTCCCGAACGCCAGCACGTGCAGCCCCAGCCGCCGGCGGACGATCCAGAACAAGAGCACGGTCTCGAAGCTCAGCGAGATCGATATCGCGGCCGCCGCGCCGTGGCCGCCGAAGCGCGGCACCAGCGCGACGCACAGCACCAGGTTCATGACGAAGGCGGGCGCGTAGGCGAGCGCGCAGATCTTCTGGTGGCCGAGCATGTTGAGGAGCCGCTCGACCGGGCCGATCGCGGCGCGCACCACGAGCCCGATCGCAGCCAGGAACATGATGTCGTAGCCGACGACGAATTGCGGCCCGAACAGCCAGAGCAGCGGCCTGCCGAAGGCGAGCAGCAGGATGGTCGCGGCCAGCGAAGGCCAGAACGTCCATTGGATCGCATGGGCGACATAGGCCGACAGCCGCGCCTTGTCGCCGAGCGCGTTGTATTCGGCGAAGCGATGCGCCGTCGTCGCCGCCATCGCGTAATGGATGAAGGACACCAGCGCCAGCGTCTTCACCACGGCGAAATAGACGCCGACCTCCTCGGAGGAGCGGAACTGCTGCAGCACCAGCACATCGGTATAGGAGAGCAGGAGATAGAAGCTTTCGACCAGCAGGATCGGCAGCGAGACCGCAAGCCAGCCGCTGACGTCGTAGGCCTTCTCGCCCGGCTCGACATGAACAGCGAGCCTGCGATTCAGCACCAGCATCTGGCCGATCATGGCGATCCACACCGCCGCGGCGCTGGCGAGCATCGCGGCGGTGGCGCCGAGATGGAAGCCGAGCACGACCGCGCCGGCGGTGAAGCCGATGATCAGCGCCTGGCGCACGATGAATTGCGGCATCAGCCCGAGCCGCATCCAGTCATGCGAGCGGGCAATCCCGTCCTGGGTATTGGCGACCACGAAGGCCGGCAGCGTCAGGCAGCCGATATAGAGCGGCACGACCGTATCTGTGCCGATCCAGGGCGACAGCAGCGTTACCAGGCCCGCGAGCAATAGCGAGACCGCGGTCGACACCGCAAAAGTCAGCCAGCGGCTGCCGGAGAGAAAGCCGCGCAGCAGTGCGTGCTCGCCCGCCGTGCGGTATTCGGGAATGAGTTTCTGCGCGGAGGCCGAGATGCCGAAATCCATCATGCTGCCGAGCAGCAGCACCCAGGTCCAGACATAGACGTAGACGCCATAGTCCGAACTCCCCATCCAGCGCGCGAGCATGATCTGCGAGAGATAGGCGACGACGGCGCTGACGACGCGGATGACAAAGATCGTGCCCGCGAGCCGCCGTGTGACCGACGCCTCGCCCGAGCCGCCAACGAGGCCGCGCAGGCGCGCAATCATGCCCGTGGGCGAAGCGGTTGCGGATTGGGCATCCATCACGGCCAAGGCGGAGTTCCCGAAAGTGCCGCGAGGGCGGCGAGGGCCGTGGAGTATCAACGAAACGTTAAGAATGGGTTGGATGGATGACGCTGAAATCGTAGCCCGGATGGAGCGAAGCGCAATCCGGGGCAGGTCTTTCCGCGGTCCGCGGGTTGCGCTTCGCTTCACCCGGGCTACGGGTCAGTCCAGACTGGTGTTGAATTCGTAGGCGCGGTCGCCGCCGACCAAGGTCAATTTCAGCGCGGCGCCGTCCGGGTTGGCGCCCGGCGGCAGGCCGTCGAGCTCGAAGGAGAACCGTTTCACCCCGGGCGGCGAGTTCGGCTCGAGCTTCGGCACCGGCAGGGCCCAGTCCGGCGTCGGTCCCTCGACGAACAGGCTGACGTTCTTGCCTTCGGGGGCGGTGACGTCGACCAGCACGGTCGACTTGCCGCTGCGCTTGACGTCGCGGATCGTGACCGGATTGGGATCGCCGATATTGGCCGGCTTCGGCACGGTGTCGAGCGCGGACGACAGCGCGCCGTCCTCGGTCGAGGCGACGCTCGCAAAGGCAAGCTCGACGCTGGTCTCCACAGGAATGCACAGCTTCTCGCACACCGCATAGTTAATGTTGGCGCGCAGCGTCAGCGGCTTGTCGGCACTCTTGGCGACGATCCGAAGCGGCAGCACCACCTGCTGCTTGTAGCCGAGCGAGGTGCCGCCGGCGCCGTCGTCAAATTTCATCGGCGCCGGCCACAACACCGTCACCGCGTCGACATTTTCCGACTTCGAGAAATCGAAGCGGGGCGGCACGCCGGAATCGCCGGGGGTGCGCCAGTAGGTCTTCCAACCGGGCTCGAGCTGGATGGCGATCCCACCCAGCAAAACCGCACCGCTGCGCGAGCCTGCGAGCAGCCGCACCGCCGAATGCGCGTCCCGTTGCCAGGGCGAGGAATCCTCGGCGCGCACCTCCGTCGCAGGCCAGACGACTGAGAGAGTGGCGAACAGGCCGAGCGCGACCCGCATGGGAACTATGGCGATCATGGAACGTCTTTACCGGCTGGTGCTTTCGTAAACCATTGAATTGCGTGTGATGGATGGCGCGAATGCGGCGTTGAGCTTGATTGACAGAAGCCTCACCCAATATCAGGATGTCAAATCAGCATGGAGGCCTTTCAGATGACTCCTGAAGGCAAAGTACCAAAGACCGCCCGCGGCAAGGTGGCCGGCGTCGGCGACAATTCGTCGGGCAGCGGTTATCTCGACGGCCAGATTCTGATCGCCATGCCGGTTATGAGCGATCCCCGCTTTGAACGATCTGTCATTTACATGTGTGCGCATTCCGCCGAGGGGGCGATGGGCATCATCGTCAACCGTCCGGCCGGGAGCATCGATTTCCCGGGGCTTTTGGTGCAGCTCGACATCATCCAGAAGGCCGACCAGATCAAGCTGCCGGAAAATGCCGAGTCCATGAAGGTGATGAAAGGCGGCCCGGTCGATACCGGCCGCGGCTTCGTGCTGCATTCCAGCGATTTCTACATCCAGGATGCGACGCTGAATATCGACGACGATATCTGCCTGACCGCGACCGTCGACATCCTGAAGGCGATCGCCAAGGGCTCCGGCCCCAAGCACGCCATCCTGGCCCTGGGCTATGCCGGCTGGGCCCCGGGGCAGTTGGAAAACGAGATCCAGCACAATGGCTGGCTGCACTGCGACGCCGATGCGGAATTGATCTTCGGCGACGACGTCGAGGACAAGTACGACCGCGCCCTGCGCAAGATCGGCATCGACGTCGGCATGCTCTCGAACGAAGCCGGCCACGCGTAGGCTGTGTAAACCCTCCTCCCTGGTCATACTCCGCGAAGGCGGAGTATCCAGTACTCTCCGCGGCCTCTGAGCATAAGCACCGTTGCCGGTGGAATACTGGATCGTCCGGTCAAGCCGGACGATGACGGGGGATTGCGGACGACAGTTACTCCGCCGCCTGCTGCGCGACGGTCGGCTCAGTGCCGGCCACGGTGGCGCGGCGCATGTCGCGCGGTTGCGACTGATCGTAGCGGCGGACGCGATGCATGGTCTGGCGATTGTCCCACATCACGAGGTCGTGCAGCTTCCACTTGTGGATATAGACGAATTCCGGCTGCGTCGCGTGCTCGGTGAGGTCGCGCAGCAAGAGCCGGCCCTCCGGCATGCTCATGCCGCGCACCGCACCTGCGTGCGATGAGAGGTAGAGCGACTTGCGGCGATGCACCGGATGGGTCCGCACCAGGCGCTGCAGCACCGGCTTGAACATCTCCTTCTCCTCGTCGGAATAGTCGAGGAAGCCGAGCGAGCCGCGCGAATACATCAGCGAGTGCTCGCAGATCAGGTCATCGATGTCAGCCTTGGTCTCGTCATCAAGCGCGTCATAGGCCGCGCGCATGTCGGCAAATTCGGTGTTGCCGCCCTTCGGGTTCACCACCCGCGCCGACAGCAGCGAGAATTTCGCCGGGATCGGCCGGAACGAGCTGTCGGAATGCCACAGGCAGTTGCCGAGATTGAACAGGTGGGTGCGGTGATCCTTGGGCAGCGGCTTGCCGTCCTTGCCGAGATTGGAGACGTCGTTCAGCCCTGAGGAGAGGCGATAGTCCGCCTTCTTGGTTACGGTGCCGCCGCGCGCGTTCTCGCGTTCGCCGAAGCTGAGCGCGAAGGCCAGTTGCTGCTCGTCGGTTATGTCCTGGTCGTGGAAGACGAGCACGGCGTATTTGTCCATCGCTGCCTCGACTTCGATCGCTTCCTGCCTGGTCAGCGGCTTCCGCAGATCAAGGCCTGTGACCTCACCGACAAAATGCGGGTGAAGCTGCCGGATTGCGATAGCCATGGCGTTCTCTCCTCGTGTCCAGGCGGGTTTTTCCGCTTCGTTTGAGGAAAGGCTATCCTGTGACGTTGCCATGTCAACGCGGCGTCGGCGCATGGCCCCTTGCGCGAGGTGGCCGCTGCAGCGCATCACGCATTCCGTGCCATCAGCCCGCCATCCACCGGGATCACCGCACCGGTCAGGAACGACGACGCCGGCAGGCACAGACTCAAGGTCATGTGCGCGACCTCCTCCGGCTCGCCATAGCGGCCGAGCGCCGTGCGGCGCTTGGCGTAGATCGTCTTGTGCTCTTCCGGAATCCGGTCGGTGATCCCGGTGCGGATCGGGCCTGGGCAGATGCAGTTCACGGTGATGCCCTCGCGGCCCAGTTCCACGGCAAGCGAGCGTGTCAGCCCGGTGACGCCGGCCTTCGCCGCGGAATAAGGACTGTGCAACGCGGTAGCGCCGAGCGCCTCGGTGGAAGCGATGTTGACGATGCGTGGGCATTTCGATTTCCGCAAATGCGGCAAAGCGGCACGGATGATGCGCTGATGCGCGGTCAGCATCACCGCGATCGCCTTGGCCCAGGCCTCGTCATAGCCGTCGTCGTCGATCGCGACCCGCACAGAGATACCGGCGTTGTTGACGAGGATGTCGAGCCCGCCGAAATGCGCGGCGACGCTGCCAATCACGACCGGGATCGCATCACGATCGGCGACGTCGAGCACCCACGCCTTTGCTGTCCCTCCGCTCTTGCCGATCTCCTGCGCCACCGTCTCGGTGCCTTCGGCGGTGATGTCGGTCACGGCGACATTGGCGCCTTCGGCCGCGAATACCAACGCGGTGGCGCGGCCCATGCCGCTGGCCGCGCCGGTGACGAGGACGGTCAAGCCTTTCACCGAGCGGCTGAGCTGTTTGAAATCGGACATCGCGTGACTCGCGGGATGGAGGGAACAGGTTGCAGGATTGACAAGGCTGGCACCGATCCGCAGACAGGTCAAACAAGCAAGAGCAGAGCATGATCCGGAAAAGTGGGCACCGGTTTTCCGAAAAGATCATGCTCAGAATAAAAGATGAGATCATGATCCGATCAATCTGATCGGATCATGATCGAGGAAAGGAAGCACGCGATGAACGAACTCGATTTCAGCGGCAAGCAGGTTCTCGTGGTGGGCGGCTCCAGCGGCATCGGCAACGGCATCGCGCAAGCATTCCGCACCAAGGGTGCGCGCGTGCATGTCTGCGGCACACGCGCCAAGGCGAGCGACTATTCGGCCGAGGAAGGTTCGCATCTCGAAGGATTGGAATATTCGCAGCTCGACGTCAGCGACGCTCATGCGATCGAGCAATTCAAGCCGAGCTTCGACCGGCTCGACGTGCTGGTGCTGACGCAGGGCGCGGTGATCTACCGTCGCGGCGAGTTCGAGATGGAAGGCTTTCGCAAGGTCGTGGAAGTCAACCTCATGAGCTTGATGGCGTGCGCGATCAAATTCCAGGCGATGCTGAGCGCGAGCAAGGGCTCGCTCATCATCGTCAGTTCGACCGCCGCCTATCATTCGACGATGGGCAATCCCGCCTACAACGCCTCGAAGACCGGTGCGGTCGGATTGACGCGGACGCTTGCCGAGGCCTGGGCCGAGGACGGCATCCGCGTCAACGGCATCGCGCCGGGCCTGGTCGATACCAAGATGACCAAGGTGACGACGGCGAATCCGAAGCGGCTCGAAGGCGCGCTGGAGCGCATTCCGCTGAGGCGGCTCGGCACGCCGCAGGACATGGCGGGTGCCGCACTGTTCCTGGCCTCGCCGCTCGCCGCTTACATCATCGGCCAGACCATCGTCGTCGACGGCGGCTTGATTTTATAGGCACAGGAACTGCCGCGCGGCTCGCCGGTTACCCTCACCGACAATGGGAGAGGAGTGACCGCGATGGACAAGGATCGGATCGCTGGCGCCACCAAGGATTTCGCCGGCAAGGCGGAAGGCGCTGTTGGTGAAATGACGGGTGACGCCCAGACGGAAGCATCGGGCCGCGCGCGCGAAGCGGCCGGCACGGTGCAGAATCTCTACGGCCAGGCCAAGGATGCCGCGCGCGAAGCGGCGGACACCGCTGCCAACTACGCCAAGGATGCTTACGAGAATCGCGGCGAGACCATTCGCAGCGGCCAGCAGGCGCTCACCAAGACCGTGCAGGAGAATCCGATCGGCGCCTTGCTGATAGCCGGCGGCATCGGTCTGGCGCTCGGGCTGTTGCTGACGCGCCCGCCGCGCCGCCCGCCACCGCGCTGGCGCTACTAGAGCAATCGCCGATCAGCGGCGTAGGTGGGCAAAGCGAAGCGTGCCCACCCTGCCTCTGGAATGACTGCCGTCACCATCTCAGGAAATTGCCGAACGGCGCTTCGGCCGAGCGTCCGACGTCCGCCGGGGGACGGGGCACGATCGGTGTCGGCGGACGCGGCGCGGTCTGCTGACGCGGCCCGGCGCCAGGCGGCGAGCCGAAGAAATCGCCAAAGGTCGAGGCAGGCGGATTGGACTGGGCCGGCCGGAACACACGCTTCTGCGGTGCCGGCTTTGGCGGAGGCGCGGGAGCTGCGGCCGTCGCCGCCGGCGCCGTTCCGGTGCCTGCACCTGGGCTCGTGCCCCCGGGGGTGGTCGCGGCAACCGGCGTTTCGCCCTTGGCCTGCTCGCGACCGATTTCGCGGCGCGGCCAGGCAAAATCGTCGGCGCGGCCGGCGGGCGCCGCGAGCGCTTCGCCCTTGACCAGGGTCCGTGCCGCGAGCGGATCGACCGCGGCGGGACGCGAGCCAGGGCCGCCGAGCAGCTGATCGGTGCCGACGGAGGAGGCGACCAGCGGCACGATTGGTCCGGCCAATGGCCGCGTCGGCTGGCCGGGCGCAGCACTGGCGTCAGGCGTCGCCGGCTCGGTCGGCAGCGCGATCGGTGTCGAGCGCGCGAGCAGGCGTGTCACCTCACGCTCCGCATAATGCGCCAGCTTGCGCGCGCCGGCTTTGGTGAAGAAGACGCCGTCCGAGGTGCGGAGCTGGCGGATCTGGCCTTCGAAATCCGGGCCCTTCTGCATGAAGCGACCGGCCTCGTCGACGAAGCCGTCCCAGACATCGACATAGGTGATGCCGGCCTTGGTCGCGCTTTCGCGGTACAGCGCATCCAGGAACAGCATGTCCGACGTCCCCTTCTGGCCGCGGATCGCCGGCAGGCCGACCCAAAGGACCGGCACGCCCTTGCTCTTGAGCACGCCGATCAGTTCATCGATCTTCTTGTTGTAGAGCTCGACCCAGCGTTCATCGCGGAATTCATAGACGCCGTTGGCCGAACGCGCGCTCCGCTCGGACGTCGCGGTCTGCGGCGCGTCGGCGGCATCCTCAGGCGACAATTCGGCATCGACCGGCTTGTCGTCCGGCTTCGCTGCGCCATCCGAAGGCTTGGTGTCCGAAGACTTGGTGTCCGAAGACTTGGCGTCCTTCGCATGGGTGTTCTTGTCATCCTTCTTCTCGGTTTTCTTGTCGTCCTTCTTCTCGACGACAGGCTCGCGGATCGAAACACGATCGTTGAGGCCGAGTATCACCACGATCGCATCCGCTTTTTCGGTGGCGAGGATGCTCCGCGCGGCGGTGGCCCAATCGGAGGGCTCGCCCTTGGGCTGGTATTTGATCAGGCCGGACACGGTCTTGTGCCTGCGGATCACGCCCATGTCGGGCTGTTCGGAATAGGTGTCCTCAAGGCCATAGGCGAGCCAGTCTGCCATGGCGTCGCCAAGCACCAGCACGTTGCGCTCCGGCGCCGTGTCGCGCTTCGCCGGCGGTGGCGCTCGCGAAAAATCCTGCCGCGGAGCCTGTTGCTGCTGTTGTTGTTGCTGCGGCGCATGCTGGAAGGGAGCGAAGAAATCCCCGCCCCCGCCGAACCAGCCGCCACCGTTGTTGCGCGGTGCCGACCGCTGCGGCGGCCCGCCGAAGCCCGGAAAGCCGAAGAACTGCGCCGAGGCGGGGCCGGCGATCCCGACCAGAAGCGCGATCGCAACGGCGAGCGCGACCAGCGGGCCGGTCTCGGTGAACACGCGCAGGAAGGACTTTGGCTTCGGCATCAAAGCTCGGTCGAAATGGATTTTCAAGACAACGCCATACTAGCGGAATCGGGCCGCAAGCGGGCATATTTTCCAACACGGATCGGGCATCCGCCGCAATCGTCAAGGCGGCGGCTAAATCGCGGTATTCAGGTCCCTTTCAGGGCCTTATTGCCCCCTCAGCCGCTCCAGCATGTCGGAGGTGGCAAATCCGTCGGCCGGCGTGCCGATCGAGGCCTGGAAACTGCGCAGCGCTTCCCTGGTCTGGCCGCCGATCTGGCCGTCCGGGGTGCCGCGGTAGAAGCCGCGCTGGGCGAGCAGTTGCTGCAGTTCCAGCCGTTCGGCCCGCGACAGCACCCGTTCCTGGCGGGGCCAGGGCTGTACGAAGGGCGGCGCGCCGCGCAGTCGATCAGCGAAATGGCCGATCGCCAGCGCATAGGCCTCGGCCGGGTTGTACTTCATGATCACCCGGAAATTCTGCAGCATCAAAAAGCCGGGGCCTTCGGCGCCGGCGGGGGCGAGCAGATAGGCCTTGTCGGCCGGGTGCGGAAATGGCTGATTGTTGGCGCGGCGGAGACCCTGCTGTTGCCATTGCGCGAGCGTCATCGCCTTGGCGCGGTCGGCCAGCATGTAGTTGAAGTTCTTGGGAACGACGACTTCGTAACCCCAGCTCTGGCCAGTCTGCCAGCCATCCTTTTTCAGGTTGTTGGCGGTCGAGGCGATCAGGTCGGCCGGATCGTCGACAACGTCGCGCCTTCCATCGCCATCACCATCGACAGCGTAGCGCTTGAAGGCCGTCGGCATGAACTGCGTCGGCCCGAAGGCGCCGGCCCAGGAGCCGCGGAGCTGCTCAGGGCGCAGATCGCCGCGATTGAGGATCTCCAGCGCCGAGAGAAATTCGTCCTTGAAGTAGGCCTGCCGGCGGCCGATGCAGGCAAGCGTGGCAGTCGATTGCAACACGCTGCGGTCGCCCATCTGGGTCGAATAATTGGATTCGATGCCCCAGATCGCTGCGACCGCGTAGCGGTCCACACCGTAGGCTTTTTCCGCCGCGTCGAATTGCGCCTTGTATTTGGCGAGGATCTCGCGGCCCTTGGCGAGACGGTTATCGTTCACGAGAATGTCGAGATAGTCCCAGATCGCCTTGGTGAATTCGGGCTGCGAATCCAGGAGGTCCATGATGCGCAGGTCCGGCGTGAGCCCGGCGGTGAAGCGCTCGAAATTCTCGCGTGTGACGTTGCGTCGCGCCGCATCGGGCCACATCGAGGCGACACAATTGTCGAAATTGGCGGCCGCCTGCCGAATCGCGGCCGCCGTCATCAGCGGGTGACCGGAAGCGCCGTCCTCGCCGCTCCATGGCGGGGCGGAGCCGTCACCGCCGAGCGCGGCCTCCGGTGGGGGCGAGGATTTGGATCCCGGGAACAGGTTGCCGAACAGATCCGCGAGCCCGCCCTGGGACTGAGCGAACGCCTGATCAGAAGAGACGACCTGATTGGAAACAACCAGAGCCGCCGCGATTATCATCGCGCTGACTCGGCTCCTGGTCGCTGTTCCCGTCCGCCGCATGGCTTGATCTGCCCGTTCCAATGATTGGTTCAGAAGGCCTTGTGACGGTTTCCAACAGCTTAACAAAGGCGACATTTTGTTTTGATCTGTCACAAGGACAAAAGCGAGGCGGCATCACACATCCGCCTTTGTTCCCGGCTGCAAACCAGTTAGCAAGGTGCGATACCCGTCTCCCACATTTCAAGGCGCCCGACATTCCCATGAAAATCCGTAAAGCCGTCTTCCCCGTCGCCGGTCTCGGTACCCGTGTCCTGCCCGCCACCAAGGCAATGCCGAAAGAAATGCTGACCATCGTCGACAAGCCGCTCATTCAATACGTGTATGACGAGGCGAAGGAGGCCGGGATCGAGCATTTCGTCTTCGTCACCGGGCGCAACAAGGCCATCATCGAGGACCATTTCGACCGGATGTTCGAGCTCGACACCACGCTTGTCGCGCGCGGCAAGAAGGCCGAGATGGATGTCCTGGCGCAGAACCAGCCCGAAGCGGGGGCCGTCAGCTTCACCCGCCAGCAGGCACCGCACGGGCTCGGCCACGCGGTCTGGTGTGCCCGCGACATTATCGGCAATGAACCTTTTGCCGTGGTGCTGCCGGACGAACTGGTGCTGAACACGCCGGGCTGCCTTGCCCAGATGATCGAGGCTGCGGGCAAGCTCGGCGACAAGTCGAACCTGATCGCGGTCGAGGAGGTGCCCGACCATCTCACCCACCAATACGGCATCTGCGGTGTCGGCCCGCGCCACGCCCATCCCACCATGTTCGAGATCAACGGCATGGTGGAGAAGCCGCCGAAGGGCACGGCGCCCTCCAACCTCTCGATCACCGGCCGCTATATCTTGCAGCCGGAGATTTTCGAGATTCTCAAGACGCAGGAGCGCGGCGCCGGCGGCGAAATCCAGCTCACCGACGCGATGATCGGGCTGGCGAAGACGCAGAAATTCTATGGCGTGGAGTTCGAAGGCGAGCGCCACGATTGCGGCTCCAAGGCCGGCTTCCTGCGCGCCAACCTCGCCTACGGCCTGCGCCGCCCCGAACTGCGCGACGGCCTGCTCGCCGAGATGAAGAGATATTTGGAGAAGTGACGGCGACGAGTTCACTCGCGCTGTCATCATCCGCCAACGGGTCGGCGCAGAGCGCCGCCCGATGACAGGCTCCGGCGGATGATTCAGTATCCCGCGGCGCCCGCGATTGATCCTGAAGAGTGCGGCGTACTGGATGCCCCGCCTTCGCGGGGCATGACGGCTGTGGTGTCTCACGCCACCAGCGACAGCGCCTCGAGGCTGGCGACCACGCTCTGGTTGCGGCCGTTGGCCTTGGCGGCATAGAGCGCCCTGTCGGCGGCTTCCACCAGGTCGGTCCAGTTCTGGCCGGCGAGGGGCGTGAGGCTCGCGACCCCGATGCTGACAGTGGTGATGGTCTCCTCGTCGCACCACTGTTCGACCTTGCGGCGGATCATCTCAGCCACGTCGAATGCTTCCACGGCGGTCTGGCCGGGCAGCAGCACTGCGAATTCCTCGCCGCCGAGGCGTGCCGTGCAATCGCCGGCGCGCCGGACCGAATCCGAGATGCAGATCGCGATGCCGACCAGCACCTGGTCGCCAGCCTGGTGACCATAGGTGTCGTTGAAGGCCTTGAAATGGTCGGCGTCGATGATCAGGAGCGCGAGCGGCGTCGCGTGCCGGCCGGCGCGGCGCCATTCCACATCGATCTCGGCATCGAACTTGCGCCGGTTCCGCAAACCGGTCAGCGCGTCGGTTGTCGCGAGCTCTTCGAGCTTCTCCTCGGCCTCGGCGCGGCGGCCGATCTCGCGCGCCAGGAACAGCGTGGTGCCGAGCACGAACAGGACCAGTGCCGCCATGATGGCGCCGATCCGGATCGCCTCCTTGCGCCATAAACTAAAGACACCATCCAGCGGTTTTCCGACCACGGTGAACAGCGGGCCGTTTCCGCTACGACGAACATAGAGCCGCGGGGTCGGATCGATCGGGCCGGCACCGGCATAGGAGCTGTTGTCCTTCAGATTGTCCGCGGACCAGTTGGGCCGCGCCTCGGCCAGATTGGTGCCGATGACATCGAGATCGAACGGCGTGCGCATGATGATCGTGCGGTCGCGACGCAGCACAGTGATGGCGTCGCCGGGGGCAAGCGTCAGCCGTCCGAACAGCTCATGGAAATAGCTGAAGCGGATCGAGCCCGCGACCACGCCGAGAAAGCTCCCGTCTTCACCGCTGATGCGCCGGCTCAGCACGATCGCGTAGGCGCTGCGATGGAGCATCGGCTTTGAGATGTAGAGGCCGGTGTAGGGCTGGTCGCGATGTATGGAGAAATATTCTTCATCGCTGCGGTTCTCCGGCAGTGGATCGAGCGTCGACGCATCGACCACCAATTGCCCCGTGCTGTCGAACACCTGGATCGCGCCAAAGTGCTTCGCGGTGGCGGCGTGGTCGAACAGGATCAGGTGCCGGACCTCCTTGCTGACTTGCTTGATCTCCGGCATCACCATGGCGCCAGCGACCGCGCGCAGCGACAGGTCGAACAGTTCGATGTTGCGGCTGATATCGGCGTCGATGCCGGAGGCGAGGTTTTCCAGCGTCTGCCGGGCCAGCTCTTCCTCGCCGCGGCGCATGTCGAGCATGACGCTGGTACATACGGCGGAAAAGCCGATCACGGTCGCGACCGAGGAAGCGATCAGGAGCTTCGTCGATAGCCGCCAGCGCCGCTTTGCTTGTTGTCGCCGTTCGTATGGCATGTTTCGTCCCGGGCGACCCTTCATGCACCGGAAACATTGTTGCCGCCTTAAGCGGCGACAGCGATCCGCGAATGGGTTAACGGTTGGTTGGCGCGCATGACGTTTTTCGGCAATGGTGCGAGTCTTGAGGACCTGAAGTGAACGATTACGGCCCGTTGCGGGACTATCTGAAAAAGCAGACGCTGACCGAACTGGTGCTCAGCTTCGAGGAGATCGAGGCCATCATCGACGCGCCGCTGCCGCGCGCGGCGCAGCGCGCCTCCTGGTGGGATAGCCTCCGCAGCCCGCAGGAAAAGATGCCGCAGCGCGAGGCCTGCCTCGAGGCCGGCTACGTCGCCACGCGCCAGGCCGACGGCAACAGCGTGAAGTTCAAGCGGCTCCCTCGCAACACCCGTCGTCCCCGCGAAGACGGGGACCTGTAATCACAGGGCTTGCTCCGTCATCGCCCGGCTTGACCGGGCGATCCAGTATTTCAGAGACGACAGTCGCAGAGCCGAGAAGCCGCGGCGTACTGGATGCCCCGCCTCCGCGGGGCGCGACAGCCGGCGGAAAGCGGAAGTTCAGCTCGCGGCTTCCAGCCGCTCTTCGGTCAGCAGGCGCATCGCGGCGTCGGCGTCCATCGGCTCGCCGAAGGCGAAGCCCTGCGCGTATTCGCAGCCGAGCTGGTACAGCTCGACCGCATCCGAATCAGTTTCCGCGCCTTCCGCCACCACGTCCATGCCGAGGTCGTGGGCGAGCGCGATGATGGATTTCAGGATCACGGGCCGCGTGCCGCGGCTGGTGGTGCGGACGAAGGACTGGTCGATCTTGATGGTGTCGAAGGGGAAGCGCTGCAGGTAGGACAGCGACGAGTGGCCGGTGCCGAAGTCGTCCAGCGACAGTCCGGTGCCGAGCTCGCGGATGCGCGCCAGCATCTGCGCGGCGTGCTCCGGATTCTCCATCACCAGCGATTCCGTCAATTCCAGTTTCAGCGTGCCGCGCGCCACCGAGGAGCGCGACAGCACGCTCCTGATGTCGTGGATCAGATCGTGGCGCAGCAATTGCCGCGAGGAGACGTTGACAGAGGCAAAGACCGGCTCGCGCGAGCGCATCGCGCGCTGCCAGATCGAAAGCTGCCGCGCGGTCTGGTCCATCACGAAGGTGCCGAGGTCGACGATCAGGCCGATCTCCTCGGCGATGGAGATGAATTCGGACGGCGACATCCGTCCGAGTTTCGGATGATCCCAGCGCGACAAGGCCTCGAAGCCGGCGATCGAGCGATCCTCGAGCCGCACGATCGGCTGGTAGAGGATCGTGATCTCCTGCCGCTCGATGGCGCGCCGCAATTCGCTCTCCAGCGTCAGGCGGTCGGTCTTGCGCGCGCGCATCGCCGGCTTGTAGACGTCGATGCGGTCGCCGCCGATGCGCTTGGAATGATACATCGCAAGCTCGGCGTCCTTGATGATCTCGTCGGTGAGCTGCGTCTGCGGGTCGGAGAGCGCCAGCCCGATCGAGGCGGTCAGGAAGATCTCGCGGTCGTTGAAGGCGATCGGGGCGCGGATGGTCTTGCGGATGGTCTCGGCGAAGGCGGTGATCCGCGCCGGGTCCTGCTCCGACAACAGGATCAGGCCGAACTGGTCGCCGGCCAATCGCGCCAGCGTGTCCTGCGGTTTGAGGATGCGGGTGAGGCGGCGCGCGAGCGTCAGCAGGATGGAATCGCCGACCGCGATGCCGACGGAATCGTTGACCTGCTTGAAGCGGTCGAGGTCGATCACCATCAATGTCGGCCGCAGCGTCGGCACGGTCTTTGCGAGATTGGCGACCGCACTGAGCCGGTCCATGAACAATTTGCGGTTCGGCAGGCCGGTCAGATTGTCATGGACCGAGTCATGCAGCATCCGCTCTTCGGATTTCTTGATGTCGGTAACGTCCGTGAGCGTGCCGACCACGCGCGAGACCTCGCCGTCGGAGCCCACGACAGGCCGCGCCTTCAGCGCGAACCACATGAAATGGCCGTCCGGCGTGCGCAGCCGGAAATCCTGCACCAGGCGCCCGCGGCGCTGGTCGAGCACGCTGTCGAGCGCTGCACGGAAACGGTCCTGGTCGAGCGGATGCAGCACTTCCAGCCATTTCGCCGCCGGCCCTTCCAGCGTGCCGCGCTTCAGGCCGAGCAGGGCCTCGGTCTCGGGGCTGGTGAACACCTTGTCGGCGGAGACGTCCCAGTCCCAGATCAGGTCGCCCGAGCCGGTCAGCGCCAGCGCGCGGCGCTCGACATCGGAGACGACGCCGGTGGTGGCGCCGCCGCCCGCGAACGCGTGCTGCATCACCGTGAAGCCGATCAGCATCACGATCAGCACGAGGCCGCCGAGCAGCGCCGGGCCGACGATGTCGTTGGTGACGCTGCCCGCCACCGTCATGCCGGCCGCGACCACCCAGACCACCAGCAGGAACCAGGTCGGGATCAAGAGCACCGCACGGTCGAAGCCGTGGGTCGAGAGATAGACGATCAGCGCAAAGCCCACGAAGGCGATCATGACGAGCGACATACGCGCGATGCCGGAAGCCACCGCCGGATCGAACAGCGCAAGCGCGACCAGCGATCCCAGGAACATGAGCCAGCCGATGGTGATGTGGGAGTAGCGCACATGCCAGCGGCTGAGGTTGAGATAAGCGAACAGGAACACGAGCAGCGTCGCCGCCAATATCGCCTCGCCCGCCGCGCGCCAGACGCGCTCGGCGTTGTTCGACATGTCGAGCACCTTGGCCCAGAAGCCGAAATCGACGCCGATATAGACCAGCACCGCCCAGGCGAGCGCGGCGGCCGCCGGAAACATGATGCTGCCCTTGACCACGAACAGAATTGTCAGCACCAGCGCGAGCAGGCCGGAAATGCCGATCACGATGCCCTGGTAGAGCGTGAACGAGTTGACCTTGTCCTTGTAGGCCTCCGGCTCCCAGAGATAGAGCTGCGGCAGCTTGTCGGTGCGCAATTCCGCGACAAAAGTGACCACGGCGCCCGGATCGAGCGTGATGCGGAAGACGTCCGCGGTCGGGCTTTCCTGCCGCTCGGGGCGGTCGCCGACCGATGGCGTGATGGTGGCGATGCGCGACAGGCCGAGATCCGGCCAGAACAGGCCGGATGAGACGATGCGGTAATGTGGCGCCACGATCAGGCGGTCGAGCTGGTCGTCGGTATTGTTGGCGAGCGCGAACACCACCCAGTATTGTCCGCCCTCGCGGGCGCGGACCTCGATGCGGCGGACGATGCCGTCGGTGCCGGGCGCGGTCGAGACCTGGATGCGGTCGGTCTCGCTGCGCTGGTGATCGAGAACGGCGGTGAGATCGATCGCGGGCGCGTCGCTGCGCACGCTAACGGCGTCAACGGCGCGCGCCGGGGCCGCGCCGACAACCATCATGAGGGCCAGCGCAAATGGCGCAAGCCACCTGATCAGACGCAATGTCAGTACTCCGCGCTTTGCCGATTCATGCGGGCGAACCAGCGCCCCAGCGTTCCCGGATAATTGACACGAAAGCGAAGGAAATCAAAGGGTTTCCGGCCGGACCAAGCAGTGGAAAGCACTAAACGACCAACACAATTTTGCCAATATGTGCGCTGGTCTCCATCCGACGGTGGGCGTCGGCAGCCTTTTCCAGCGGGAAACTGCTGTCCATCAGCGGCTTTACGCGCCCTTCGCGGAGCAGTGGCATCACCTTGGCCTCGATCGCCGCAACCATCGCCGCCTTGTCCGCATTACTACGGGGGCGGAGCGTCGAGCCGGTATGGTGCAGGCGCTTCACCATCAACTTGGCGAAATTGGCGCTCGCCTTGGGCGTCCCGGCCAGGAAGGCGATCTGCACGATTCGCCCCTCGACCGCGGCTGCGTCGTAGTTGCGATCGATGTAGTCGCCGCCGACCATGTCGAGGATGACATTGGCGCCGGCGCCGTCAGTTGCGGCCTTGGTCTCGGCGACGAAATCTTCGCTCTTGTAGTTGATCGCGCGATCGGCGCCGAGCTTGAGACAGGCCTCCGCCTTGTCCTGCGAGCCGACGGTAACGATCACCTTGGCTCCGAGCGCTTTCGCGAGCTGGATCGCCATGGTGCCGATGCCGGAGGAGCCGCCATGGATCAGCAGCGTCTCGCCTTTTTGCAGGCCGCCGCGCTCGAACACATTGTGCCACACCGTCATCAGCGTTTCGGGAAGCGCGCCGGCTTCCTCGATCGACAGCGACGGCGGCACCGCCATCGCCTGTGCGTCCTGCGCAATGCAATATTGCGCATAGCCGCCGCTGGCGACCAGCGACATCACGGGATCGCCGACCTTGTGCCTGGTCGCGCCAGGTCCGACCGCCACCACTTCGCCGGCGATCTCAAGACCGGGCAGGTCGCTCGCGCCGGGCGGCGGCGGATAGGAACCGGAACGCTGCGCGACGTCAGGCCGGTTGACGCCGGCCGCCTTCACCTTGACCAGGATCTCGCCCTGGCCCGGCACCGGCACCGGGCGCGTCTCCGGCAGCAATACGTCCGGCCCGCCGGGCTTGCTGATGCCGACGACGGTCATTTGCGCTGGCAGCTTTTCCATGGTTTTTCCTTGGCAAAATGCGAGGATTTCGAATGCGGCACGTTGATTACCCAGCCTGGATCGCGCTGGCAACCGCCGCGACGGGATCGTGACAGAGCATGACCGGAAAGTGGAGACCGGCTTTTCATGCTCAAGGCAAAGCACGGAGGACGCGCATGGCGATGGAAGATGACGACCGGCCGCGGAAGAAGATTTCGCACGAGATCGGGCAGGACCTGTCGCTGCTCTCGGTCGAGGAATTGACCGACCGCATGACGATGCTCTCGGCCGAAGTCGAGCGCCTGCGCGAGGCGATCACCAAGAAGCGCGCCTCGAAGGACGCCGCCAACAGCTTCTTCAAGTCGTAGCGTTCAAACGCGTAGCCCGGATGGAGCGCAGCGCAATCCGGGACCGGTGCATCCGGCTCGCACCGATCCCCGGATTGCGCTGCGCTCCATCCGGGCTACGAACCGCGAGCTACGCCTGTCCCAAACTAGGCCAATGGCCGATATGGCAAACGAAGCTTAAACAAAATCGCTCATTTACGATCAATTAAGCTTTCTCGTTTATGACTGCATCGTCCTCGTTTGGACACCGAGTGGCTCCTGTCCACTCTGTTTGACGCCTCCCTGTTATCAACTTCAAAGCCGCCGGAAACGGCGGCTCTTTTTTATTTCGTCATGAATTTGTCGCTTCCGGCATGAGGCCGGAAACCATAAATCCGGATGCGTCTGGACTCTTCGCTCCGCAAGCGCAATGATTTGTTCACCATAGGCTGGCGCCAAACGCCGGCGGCGTTGGGCGCATGATCTCAAGCAAGATCATGCTCAAACAAAGATTAAAAGTGGCGTGAGGGCGTTAACCATGCTGGAGCGGTCGCAAAGCGATTCCGCGCTTGTTCTGTTCAGCGAGCGGCTGACCAATTCTGCACAGTTCGGAACCCTGTTCCGCGAGGGCATGGATCTGGTCGAGGAGACCGCCGCCTATCTCGACGGCGACGGCCGCAGCCAGGCCAAGGCGCTGGAGCGCTCCGTCAGCCTGACCTATGCGACCGAAAGCATGCGCCTGACCACCCGCCTGATGCAACTTGCCTCCTGGCTGTTGCTGCATCGCGCGGTGAAGGAAGGCGAGATGACGCTGACCCAGGCCAATCGGGAGAAGACCAAGGTCAAGCTCTCCGCGGCCGATCCGGGCCCGACAGAGCTGATCGAGAAGCTGCCGCAACAATTGCAGGACCTGATCACGCGCTCGATGAGCCTGCAGGCGCGCGTGCGCCGGCTTGACAGCACGATCCACGCGCCGCCCGCCGATCGCACCGCGATCGGCAACCCGCTGGTGCCGCAGCTCAACCGCCTGAAGGCCGCGTTCGAGCAGTAAGCGGAAACTTTATCCACCCGTCATTGCGAGCGAAGCGAAGCAATCCATAGCGCCGCGAGTGCTGGCATGGATTGCTTCGCTTCGCTCGCAATGACGGGTGGAAACAAAAACGCCCCTGACGGGCAGGGGCGTCTGTCGGACGACAGGAGAGAGCGCAGCCTTGCCCGCTCAGTCCTTTTTCAAAAAGCCCGAAAACTTCTTCTGGAACCGCGACACACGGCCGCCGCGGTCGAGGAGCTGCTGCGAGCCGCCGGTCCAGGCCGGGTGCGACCTGGGGTCGATATCGAGCTGCAGCTTGTCGCCTTCCTTGCCCCAGGTGGAGCGGGTCTGGTACTCGGTGCCGTCGGTCATCACGACCGTAATCGTATGATAATTCGGGTGAATATCGGCTTTCATGGCAGTTCCTTCGGCGCGCCGGCGCCCGTCGCAAGTGGTCCAAAGATACGGGATTTGGGGCGCTCTATAGCGTAAGGAAACCCGCAAAACAAGCCACCGGGGATTACCGGATTAGGACTCTTCCGGATTTGCCAGCCGCCGCGGTGGGGCCTATCTGGAAAAGATAAAAACTGGTTCTTGTCCTGATGAGCGCAGCCGAACAGCTTGACCACCCGCCCAGCACCACGATGCCGCCGCGCCGCGACGCGCTGCTCGAAGGCGAGGCCTTGGTCGAATCCACGTTGACCGAACAGCCAGGGAAGAGCCGCGCCAGGCTGAAGCCGCTGCTGGAGCTCGCGCCCTATGTGGCGCGCTACCGCGGACGGGCCATTCTTGCTCTTATATCACTGACGGTTGCGGCAATCACGACGCTGATCGTGCCGGTCGCGGTCCGGCGCATGATCGACTTCGGCTTCACGGCCGAAGGCATCGCCATGATCAACAGCTATTTCAGCGTGATGATCGCGGTGGTGGCGGTGCTCGCCGGCGCCAGCGCCTCGCGCTATTACCTCGTCATGACGATCGGTGAGCGCATCGTCGCCGATCTCCGGCGCGACGTGTTCGCGCATCTGATGTCGCTGTCGCCTTCGTTCTTCGATTCCGCGCGCAGCGGCGAACTGGTGTCGCGCCTGACCGCCGACACCACCCAGATCAAATCAGCGGTCGGCGCCTCCGTGTCGATCGCGCTCCGCAACATGATGCTGTTCCTCGGTGCCGCCACGATGATGGTGGTCACCAGCCCGAAACTTTCCGGCTTTGTGCTGCTCGCGATCCCGATCATCGTGATCCCACTGGTCGCGTTCGGGCGCTGGGTGCGGCGATTGTCGCGCAATGCCCAGGATACGCTCGCGGAGGCCAGCGCCTATGCTTCCGAGCTGGTCGGCGCCATCAGGACCGTGCAGGCCTTCACCAGCGAGCGCCTCGCCGCCACGCGCTTCGGCCGCGAGGTCGAGCAGGCCTATGACGCCGCGCGCAACTCCACCCGCGCGCGGGCCGTGCTCACCTTGATCATCATCTTCATCGTGTTCTCGAGCGTGGTCGTGATCCTCTGGGTCGGCTCGCACGATGTGCTCGCGGGCGCGATCACGCCCGGACGGTTGAGCCAGTTCATCCTCTACGCCGCCTTCGCTGCGACCGGCCTTGGCCAGCTCAGCGAAGTCTGGGGCGAAATCTCCGCAGCCTCCGGTGCTGCCGAGCGGCTGTTCGAGATCCTGCGGGTCAAGCCGGAGATCACGGCGCCGGCTGCGCCGCTGGCGCTGCCGCAGCCCGCCCGCGGCGACGTTGCGTTCGACAATGTCAGCTTTGCCTATCCGACGCGGCAGTCGGTGAAGACCGTCGACGGTGTCTCGTTCTGGGTGCGATCAGGCGAAAAGGTCGCCATCGTCGGTCCCTCTGGCGCGGGCAAGAGCACGCTGTTCCATCTGTTGCTGCGGTTTTACGATCCTGCCTCCGGCACGATCTCGTTCGACGGCGTGCCGATCCGCCAGGCGGATCCAGGCGCGGTGCGCTCGCGGATCGCGCTGGTGCCGCAGGACCCTGTGGTGTTTGCGACGTCGGCACGCGAGAACATCCGTTTCGGCCGGCCCGATGCAACCGATGCCGAGGTTGAGCGTGCCGCCGACCTCGCGCATGCCACCGAATTCCTGCGCCGCCTGCCCGGCGGTTTCGAGGCCCAGCTCGGCGAACGCGGCGTGACATTGTCGGGCGGCCAGCGCCAACGCATCGCGATCGCACGCGCGATCCTGCGCGATGCGCCGCTGCTCTTGCTCGATGAGGCCACCTCCGCGCTCGACGCCGAAAGCGAGACCCTGGTGCAGACCGCGCTCGAAGAATTGATGCGCTACCGCACCACGCTGGTCATCGCGCACCGGCTCGCGACCGTGCTGTCCTGCGACCGCATCCTGGTGATGGAGCATGGCAAGATCGTCGAGCAGGGCACCCACGCCGAGCTGGTCGCTGCGAACGGGCTCTATGCGAGGCTGGCAAGGTTGCAATTCGAAGGGATTTAACCTCCTTTCGTTGCCCCAAGCACAGATGTCATCGCCCGCGAAGGCGGGCGATCCAGTATTCCAGAGAGATGATGGACACGGAGAAGCCGCTCGTTACTGGATGCCCGCCTTCGCGGGGCATGACGACGAGTGAGCGGCAAGTTCTCCTACGGCGCCCACCGCATCTTCAACACCGGGCGCCCGGACGTCGGGTTGACGTCCTCGCCCGCATGCGCAAAGCCGTTGCGCTCGTAGAAGCGGATAGCCCGCGCATTGTCCTTGTTCACGAGCAGCGTCACGCCATCAGGTGAGAGGCGCTTGGCTTCATCGACCAGCGCCGAGGCAAGTTTCGAGCCCCAATGCGCGGGATCGACCACAAGCTGGTCGAGATAGCCGCTCCGATCGATGGTCACGAAGCCGACCAGCGCATTTGCATCTTCCGCGACGATGATGGTTGCCTTCGGCACCAGCTCGCTGCGCCAGCGCTCACGCCACCACGCCACGCGCGCATCAAAATCGATCGACGGATAAGCCTGCTGCCAGGTTCGCCGCCACAGCTCGATCGCCGCGTCCTCGTCCTCGTCTTCGGCGCGGTAGGGGCGGAGTTGAAACTCTGTCGTCACCTATCGTTCCGTCAGCTTCAATTCGATGCGGCGGTTGCGCTTGTAGGCGTCTTCGGTCTGCGCGGTGTCGAGCGGCTGGAATTCGCCAAAGCCGGCGGCGACGAGCCGTTGCGCGGGCACCCCGAGCGAGACCAGGTATTGCACCACCGAGATCGCGCGTGCGGCGGAGAGATCCCAGTTCGACTTGAACACCGGGCTGTTGATCGGCCGCGTGTCGGTATGGCCGTCGACCCTGAGCACCCACGGGATGTCGCTCGGGATCTGCTTGTCCAGATCGATCAGGGCTGCCGCGAGCTTGTCGAGCTCGGCGCGGCCTTCAGGCAACAGCGTGGCCTGTCCGGTGTCGAAGAAGACTTCGGACTGGAATACGAAGCGATCGCCGACGATGCGAATGTCCGGCCGGTTGCCGAGGATCGCGCGCAGGCGGCCGAAGAACTCCGAGCGGTATCTCGACAGTTCCTGCACCCGCTGCGCCAGCGCCACGTTCAACCGCTGGCCTAGATCGGCGATGCGTCCCTGCGATTCCTTGTCGCGTTTCTCGGAGGCATCGAGCGCTTCCTCGAGCGCGGCGAGCTGGCGGCGCAACGCGCTGATCTGCTGGGTCAGCACCTCGATCTGCGCCAGCGCCCGCGTGGAGACCTGCTTCTCCGAATCGAGCGCCTTGGTGAGCTCGTTGGCGCGGCCCTGCGCGTCGCTGCCGGCATTGGCGAGGCCCTCATAGAGTCCCTTGACGCGGTCGCGCTCGCCTTCGGCCGTCACGAGCCCGGCGCGAAGCTGCGCGATCTGTTCGCTGAGGCTGAGCTTGCCGAGCTTTTCCAGCGACAGCATCTCGTTGAGCTGGGCGATCTTGGCATTGAGCTGCTCCAGCGCCTTGTCCTTGCCGGAGACTTCCTGCGACAGGAAGAACTGCACGACCAGGAACACCGAGAGCAGGAACACGATCGACAGCACCAGCGTCGACAGCGCGTCCACGAAGCCCGGCCAGTAGTTGAAGCCGGATTCACCGCGGCGGGCACGGGCAAGGGCCATTCTGACTCTCTACTAGCGTTAGCAAGGGTACCTTGAGGGAGGCCGCACGTTACACCTCTCCCGGAGGGAGAGGTCGGCGCGCAGCGCCGGGTGAGGGCGCCCGGTCTATCGATAGAGCGAAACCCCTCACCCGGATCGCCGAGGCGATCCGACCTCTCCCTCCGGGAGAGGTAACCGTGTGGCTCTCGTTCGTCTTCAGGATCGACACCGTCCCTGTCTCTCTAACTCTTCTCCGGCTGGCGCGCGAGGCGCTCGAGCAGGCGCTTGATCTCGCGGTTCTGCTCGCCCTGGCCGTCGGCCCATTCCCGGATCATCTGTTGCTCGGTGCGCATATGCGCAACCAATCCCTGGATCGCTTCGGCGAGATTGGCCATCGCCGCCGTGGTGTTGCGGGTTCCGGCACCTTCCTCCACCGCGACACGCAGCCGCTCGATCGCGTGCTGCAGGGGGACACCGGCGCCACCGCCGGCAGCAGCGGCGACACCATCGCCGCCATATTCGCGCACGGTGGTCGCCAGCCAGTCTTCGAGGTCGGTATAGAAACGGTTCTGCGCCTGGCTGGATTGCAGGTCGAGGAAGCCGAGGATCAGGGAACCGGCGAGGCCGAACAGCGAGGACGAGAACGAGATGCCCATGCCGCCGAGAGGAGCGGCGAGGCCCTCTTTCAATGTGTCGAACAGCGCGCCGGCGTCGCCGCCGACCTTCAGCCCGTCGATCACCTTGCCGACCGAGCCGACGGTTTCGATCAGGCCCCAGAAGGTGCCGAGCAGGCCGAGGAACACCAACAGGCCCGTCATGTAGCGCGAGATGTCGCGTGCCTCGTCCAGGCGCGTTGCGATGGAATCGAGCAGGTGCCGCATCGTCTGCTGGCTGATCGACATCCGCCCGCTTCGCTCGCCGCCGAGGATCGCCGCCATCGGCGCCAGCAAAGTCGGCCGCCGGTCGACCGCGAGCCCCGGATCGGCGATCCGGAAATTGTTGACCCATCGCACCTCGGGATAGAGCCGGATCACCTGGCGGAACGACAGGATGATGCCGATCAAGAGCACGGCGCCGATCAGCCCGTTCAGCCCTGGATTGGCGAAGAAGGCGACGACGATCTGCTTGTAGAGGACGATGCCGATCAACGCGCACAGCACCAGGAATACCAGCATCCGCACCAGGAAGATGCGCGGAGAGGACAATTTGCTGAGTTCGGTCTCCATGTCGGAGCGGGGAGAGGAGGGCATTGCCGGCATGTCCGTTGCGAAAAGCCGCGTTGGGCCGCCAATATGGCACAGCGGCCGCGGGAAAAAAGATCGGAAACCGGTATTTCCGGGCGGAAGCCGAACGGGACGGCGACGCCGGTACTGTCATCCACCGAAATTCGTCTCGGTCGAAGCTGTTCCAGGTGTTGCGAATTGGCCGAGATCGGTCGCAGCGGCACGCACATGCAGACCGATGCATTCCGCGGGTCCAGCTCGCATTCGCCCTCCATTATGGAAGCGCGCGAACCGATGTCGAGGCGGGATACTGCGAGACGAGAAGCAATCGGAAGATGCCGCCAAGGGCTTTCCGTCACATCGTACCCGTTTGATTCGGAGATCCCAGCAAATCAACGGCAGCCACCCTGCGTCGAAGAAGGCGTGGTGTGCTACCCCCACAAGCTTCGATGGAACCGGTTTCACAATCCGGTGAATCGGAGAAAAATATGCTGATCCAATAAGTTATTCGTGTGTGACATTGAGCCGCCGCCGCGATGTATTGCGTCGCAGCACCTCCACCTTATCCTGCACACCGTGACAGGGCGGAGTCGGAAGCGACGCCGCGCTTGCCGCTGTGTTCAACAATTCAAACTCGGGGCGACGCTTTCAATGTCCGGACTACGCGCGCGAACGGCATGCATTCTCCTGATGCTGGCCGCCACGGCGCCACTCCTAGCCGGCTGTGACGAGCCCACTGCCGCGACCACTGCGGCGGAGGCGCCGCCTGAACCTGATGTGAGCGTTGTCGTCGCCAAGCCGCAGCCGCGCGCGGTGCTGCGTGAGCTGCCCGGCCGCGTGGCGCCGACGCGCGTCGCCGAAGTCCGCCCGCGCGTTTCCGGCATCATCGTCGAGCGCCTGTTCCGTCAGGGCACCGAGGTGAAGGCCGGCGATCCCCTCTACCGCATCGATCCGCGGCCGTTCGAGGTCGAGGTGCAGTCCAATCAGGCCGCGCTCGCGCGTGCCAAGGCCGTGCTCGATCAGGCGGCCCAGCACGCGCATCGTGTTACGACGCTCTACAGCCAGAAGGCGATGCCTGAGGCCGAAAACGAGAAGGCGATCGCTGCGCAGCGCCAGGCCGAAGCCGATGTCGCGGCTCGCGAGGCCGATCTTGCGCGCGCCAAGCTCAATCTGGATTACGCCACCATTCGTGCGCCGATCGACGGCATCGTCGGCGCCGCGCTGGTCAGCGAAGGCGCGCTGGTGGTGCAAAACGATTCCACCTCGCTTGCGACCATCCAGCAGATCGACCCGATTTATGCCGACTTCACCCAGTCGGTCACCGAGCTCAACCAGCTACGCCGCGCATTCGAGACCGGCGAGCTCGACCGCATTGCGGCTGACGCGATGAAGGTGCGCTTGTTGCAGGACGATGGCACGACCTATCCGATTCCCGGCAAGCTCTTGTTCTCCGACGCCAAGGTCGACGCCTATACCGGGCAGGTGACCCTGCGTGGCGAGTTCCCCAATCCGAGGCGCGAATTGCTGCCGGGCATGTATGTGCGCGTGCTGATCGAGCAGGGCATCGACTCTGACTCGATCGCGGTGCCGCAGCAGGCGATCCAGCGCAATGGCGGTGGCGGCAGCGAGGTGTTCGTCGTCAAGGACGACGGTCGCGTCGCGGTTCAGCCTGTCCGTACCGGCTCGCTGCAGAACGGGCAGGTATTCGTGACCGAAGGCCTGAAGTCCGGCGACCGCGTTGTGGTCGAGGGCTTCCAGAAATTCGCGGCAGGCGACAAGGTCCGGCCGCAGGCGTTCACGGAGGCGGCGGATGCTTCGACCGCCGCTCCGGCGGAGAATAAAGCCGCGCAAGCGCTGCGGTGATCCGAGATGCCCAGCTTTTTCATCGACAGGCCGATCTTCGCCTGGGTCGTCGCGCTCTTCATCTGCCTGATCGGCGCGATCTCGATTCCGCTGCTGGCGATCGCGCAATATCCGATCATTGCGCCGCCCTCGATCTCGATCTCGACCAGCTACCCCGGCGCCTCGCCGGAAAACCTCTATAACAGCGTCACCCGGCTGATCGAGGAGGAACTGAACGGCGCCAACGGCATCCTGAATTTCGAATCCACCAGCGACTCGCTGGGCCAGGTCGAGATCATCGCCAATTTCGTGCCGGGCACTGAAACCAGCCAGGCCTCCGTCGAGGTGCAGAACCGCATCAAGCGCATCGAGGCGCGCCTGCCGCGCGCCGTGATCCAGCAGGGCATCCTGGTCGAGGAAGCCTCCAGTGCCGTGCTGCAGATCATCACGCTGAACTCGACCGACGGCAGCCTCGACGAGATCGGCCTCGGCGATTTCATGATCCGCAACGTGCTCGGCGAAATCCGCCGCATCCCCGGTGTCGGCCGCGCCACGTTGTATTCGACCGAGCGTTCCTTGCGGATCTGGATCGATCCGGCAAAGCTGGTCGGCTATGGCTTGACCGCCGACGACGTCAACAAGGCGATATCAGCGCAGAACGCACAGGTCGCCTCGGGCAGCATCGGCGCCGAGCCGGCGACGGACGCGCAACGGGTTTCGGCGCTGGTGCTGGTGAAGGGCCAGCTTTCTTCGCCGGAAGAGTTCGGCGCCATCATCCTTCGCGCCAATCCGGATGGTTCGACCGTGCGCCTGCGCGATGTTGCGCGGCTGGAGATCGGCGGCCTCAGCTACCAGTTCCAGACGCGCCTCAACGGCAAGCCGACGGCGGGCCTTTCGGTGCTGCTGTCGCCGACCGGCAATGCGCTGGCGACCGCAAGCGCGGTGGAAGCCAAGATGAAGGAGCTGTCGCGCTTCTTCCCGGCCAACATCACCTACGAGATCCCCTACAACATCACGCCCGTGGTCGAGGCCGCGATCGAGAAGGTGCTGTCGACGCTGGTCGAAGCCGTGGTGCTGGTGTTCGTCGTGATGTTCCTGTTCCTGCAGAACATCCGCTACACCATCATTCCGACCATCGTCGTGCCCGTCGCGCTGCTCGGCGCCTGCGCCACGCTGATGGTCTTCGGCTATTCCATCAACATGCTGACCATGTTCGGCATGGTGCTCGCGGTCGGCATCCTCGTCGACGACGCCATCGTCGTGGTCGAGAATGTCGAGCGCATCATGGCCGAAGAGGGCCTGTCGCCGAAGGAGGCGACCCGCAAGGCGATGTCGCAGATCACCGGCGCGATCATCGGCATCACGCTGGTGCTGGTCGCCGTGTTCATCCCGATGGCGTTCTTCCCGGGATCGGTCGGCATCATCTATCGCCAGTTCTCGGTCACCATGGTCGCCGCCATCTCGTTCTCGGCGCTGCTCGCGATGTCGCTGACGCCGGCGCTGTGCGCGACGCTGCTCAAGCCGGTCACCGCAGGCCACGGTCACTCCCGCCGCGGCATCTTCGGCTGGTTCAACCGCACGCTCGATGGCACTCGCGGCGGCTATACACGCACGGTGGGCTGGTCGCTGAAGCGCACCGGGCGGCTGATGCTGATCTATGTGGCGCTCCTGGTCGGGCTGGGCTGGGGCTTCGTGCGGCTGCCCGGCGGCTTCCTGCCGGTCGACGACCAGGGCTTCATTACCACCGACGTGCAGACGCCGTCGGATTCCTCCTACGCCCGCACCGAGGCAGCGATCGAGAAGGTCGAGAAATATCTTCTGGCGCGCTCCGCGATCGAGAACGTCACGTTCCTCACCGGCTTCAGCTTCCTCGGCCAGGGCTTCAACACCGCGCAGGCCTTCATCACGCTGAAGGACTGGTCGGAGCGCGGGCCGAAGGATTCTGCGGCCGCGCTCGTTGCCGACATCAACCGCGATCTTTCATCGATCCGTGACGCCAAGATCTCGGCGCTGCAGCCGCCGCCGATCGACAACCTCGGCAACTCCTCGGGCTTCTCGTTCCGCCTTCAGGACCGCGGGCAGAAGGGTTATGCCCAGCTCACCGCCGCCGCCGACCGCCTGGTCGCGGAAGCCAATGCGAGCCCCGTGCTGCAGAAGGTCTATATCGAAGGCCTGCCGCCGGCGCCGCAGGTCAATCTGGTGATCGACCGCGAAAAGGCCGGCGCCTTCGGCGTCACCTTCGAGGACATCAACAATACGATCTCGACCAATCTCGGCTCGAACTACATCAACGATTTCCCGAACCGCGGCCGCATGCAGCGCGTCGTGGTGCAGGCGGACAAGTTCACCCGCATGAATGCGGATGACATCCTGAACTACAACGTCAAGAACAACCGCGGGCAGCTCGTGCCGTTCTCGTCCTTCGCCACGATCGAATGGCAGAAGGGACCGACCCAGATCGCGGGCTTCAACTATTATCCCGCCGTGCGCATCTCCGGCGAGGCGCGCCCCGGCTACACCTCGGGCGACGCCCTGAACGAGATGGAGCGACTCGCGAACAGATTGCCGCGCGGCTTCGGCTATGAGTGGACCGGACAGTCGCTGCAGGAGAAACTGTCGGGCTCGCAGGCACCGTTCTTGCTGGCCCTGTCGGTGCTGGTGGTGTTCCTCCTGCTCGCCGCGCTGTACGAGAGCTGGACGATTCCGCTCGCGGTGCTCCTGACCATACCGCTCGGCGTCACCGGCGCGGTGATCGCTGCGAGCATGCGCGGGCTGGCGAACGACGTCTATTTCACGGTCGGCCTGATCACCATCATCGGCCTTGCCGCCAAGGACGCCATCCTGATCATCGAATTCGCGAAGGATCTGCGCGCGCATGGCAAGCCGCTGCTTGAGGCCACCATCGAAGCCTGTTCGCTGCGTTTCCGCCCGATCCTGATGACCGGCCTTGCCTTCGTGTTCGGCGTGTTTCCGATGGCGATCGCCTCCGGCGCCGGCGGCGCCAGCCAGCAGGCGCTCGGCACCGTCGTGATGGGCGGCATGATCGCGGTCGTGATCCTGGCGCTGTTGATGGTCCCGGTATTCTTCGTCAGCGTGCAACGCGTGCTGGCGGGCGACCGCGAGCCGAAGGAAGCCAAGGCGCAGGAGCCGCACGCGCCGCCGGCACCGGCTCCCCAGAAGCCATAAGCGCAATCGCTCGGAACAGTCATGCCCCGCGCAGGCGGGGCATCCAGTACTCACCGGGTCAGAGAGGACGTATCACTTGCGCCGCAGGTTACTGGATCATCCGCCGCAGCCTGTCATCGGGCGGCGCCGCCGACCCGTTGGCGGATGATGACTGTGAGCGTGATGGCGCCAGCAGAGGCGTCCGCTAGCCCAGCGGCTTCAAAATCTTCACCAGTTCGCCGTGCACGAACTCGTTGCCGCACACGACGTCCCCCGTCTTGAGCGGATCGTCGTTGCCCTCGATGCCGCTGATGGTGCCGCCGGCTTCGCGCACCATGATCTGGCCGGCCGCGATGTCCCAGGGCTGCAGATTGCGTTCCCAATAGCCGTCGAGGCGGCCGGCGGCGACGAAGGCGAGGTCGAGCGAGGCGGCGCCGAAGCGGCGGAAGCCGGCGACCCTGTTCTGCAGCGCAGCCATCTCCTTCAGCGCCAGTCCGTGGTCGCCGCGGCCGATATGGGGCAGCCCGCAGGCAACCACGCATTCGTCGAGCTTGCGGCGGCCGGCAACGCGCAGGCGTTGGTCGTTCAGGAAGGCGCCCTTGCCGCGCTCGGCGATATAGAGCTCGTCGTTGGCGGGGTTGTAGATCACTCCCGCAATCACCGTGCCCTCGCGCGCCAGCCCGATCGAGATCGCGAATTGCGGGATGCCGTGCAGAAAGTTGGTGGTGCCGTCGAGCGGATCGACGATCCAGGTGTGGCTCTTGTCGGCGCCCTCGCGGGTGCCGCCTTCCTCGCCGATGAAGCCGTAGCCCGGGCGGGCCTTGGCGAGGTCGGTGTAGAGCATCTCCTCGGCGCGTTTGTCGGCCAGCGAGACGAAATTCGCCGGTCCCTTCAGCGACACCTGCAGGTGCTCGATCTCGCCGAGATCGCGCTTGAGGCTGCGGCCGGCGCGGCGCGCGGCTTTGACCATGACGTTGATGAGGGCGGAATAGAGCATGATGGAGGGCTTGCCGGGTGGGAAACGGCCCAATGCCGTCGGAGATTTCCGGTCTGCGTGCCCTCTCGGAGTGGCGCCGTCAAGGCGTCATTTGCCGGTGCCGAGCCATTTGCGCGCGGCCTGCTCGCCCTTGGCGCGATCCTGCGGACTCATGTCGAGCAGCATCTCGTCGAGTTCCGGATCGCCCTTGCCGGCGGTCTTGGCAACGGTGTGCCATTTCAGCGCCTCGACCTTGTCCTGCAGCACGCCCTGGCCGGTGGCGAGCACGCGGGCGAGGCGGTTTTGTGCGATCGGCGAGTTCTGCCGGGCAGCCTTGCGCAATAGCGCCACCGCCGCCGGCTGGTTCCGCGGCGTGCCGGCGCCGTTGTAAAGCGCGATCGCATATTCGACCTCGGCGTCGACATTGTCGGCGAGCGAGGCGGCTTGCAACAGCCGCACCGATCTCTCGAGGTCCTTGGGGACGCCGGTGCCTTCCTTGTAGAAGGTCGCGAGCGCGTATTGCGCCTCGGGGCTGCCGGCGTCGGCCGCCATGCGCAACAATTCGGCACAGCGCGTGAGGTCCTGCGGCAGCGTCTGGCCGTCGAGATAGAGCAGCGCCAGATTATAGGCCGCCTTGGGATTGCCGAGCTTGGCCGAGGACGCCAGCAGCTTCACCGCTTCTTCCTTGTTCACCGGGCCGCCGCGGCCCGCAAGCCGCATCATCGCGAGTGCGAACATCGCCTCGCGGTCGCCGGCGTCGGATGCGCGCTGATACCATTCGACAGCCTTGCCGTAGTCGCGCTTGATGCCGAGCCCGTTGGCATAGAGCTCGCCCAGCATCGTCATCGCCTTGGGGTCGCGGGCGTAGTTCGCGCGGTTGGTGGCGAGGTCGAAGGCGGTCTTGTAGAGGCCGCGCTGATAGGCGCCATAGACGAGGTCGACATTGGGATCCTCGAACGGGTGCGTCGGGCTCGGCGATGGCGTCGGTGAGGGCGCCGGCTTCGGCGCGGCCTGCTTCTTTTCCGCCGCCGCCTTCGGCTTCGGCGCAGGCTTGGGCTCTTCCTTCTTCGGAGCCGATTTGCTGGCCGGCGCCTGTGCCGTGGGCGGGGTCAGCGAAACCTGCGCGCCCGCGCCCGTCGTCAGCACGGCGCAGCCGAGCACCACCGCTATCGGACGCAGCAGGCTCATTCCGGCGTCAGTCCTGCCGTTGCCTTCCCAAATGCACTCGCATGCGCTTCCCGGATGGTCGCGCCGACCTCGGCGAGCGCTGTGCTGGCGCCGCGCGGATCGGCGAAGATGAAATCGCCGACCAGCACGAAGTCCGCGCCGGCGGATGCAAATTCGAAAGCCTCTTCGCGCGAGGTGGCGTAGCCGACGCAGGGCGGCTCGAACAACTCGTCCCACCAGTTGAGCCGCTCGGCGATCGCCTGGGTCGAGGGCCGCTGTCCGCTCGCATCGGGCTCGCCGAACAGCACGTAATCGGCGCCGAGCTCGCCGGCGGCCATGGAATCGTGCCGTGTCGGCAGCCCGCCTACGCCGGCGATGCGGTCCGGCTTCAGCGACGGCAGCGCCTCCTCCAGCGCGGCAAGGCCGGCGAGATGCGCGCCGTCGGCGCCGCCGCGCGCGACGAGCTCGACATGGCCGTCGATCAGGAGCGCGGCGCCGGCGTTCTGCACCACCGGCGCCAGCGCCTTTACGCGCGAGGTCATCGTGCGCTGGTCGGTCTCGCGCAGCCGCACCAGCACCGCGGCGACATCGGCCGCGGCGAGCAAAGCGGGCAGGCTCGCGATCAGTTCAGAGGGATCGTCCACCACCGGCGTCGCGAGATAGAGGCGCGGCGCCGGGCGTTGCGGAACGGGCTTTGCGGCCAATTATGCCACCTTCTTTTCCAGGCCGGTTTCCCAGGCGCCCTTGCTCGCGAGCGCGTTCATGTGCGCGCGGTGGGTGAAGGCGCGCTGGCCGGCGGCGACGTTCGCGGCCTTGCCGGACCATGCCTTCTGCGGCGCCGCCTGCAGTGCGCGGCCGTAGGAGAACGTAAGCTTCCAGGGCAGGCCGCCGATCCGGTTCATCGCGTCAAGATGCGCGGTCGCCTCTTCGTCGCTCTGGCCGCCGGAGAGGAAGGCGATGCCGGGCACGGCCGCGGGCACGCAGGCCTTCAAGAGGTGAATGGTCTTTTCCGCGACTTCCTGCACCGATGCCTGCTTGGGGCTCTTCTTGCCCGATACCGCCATGTTCGGCTTCAGCACCATGCCTTCGAGTTCGACGCGCTGCACGAACAGTTCACGGAATACGGTGTTGAGCACCTGCCGCGTCACCTCATAGCAGCGGTCGATGTCGTGGCCGCCGTCCATCAGCACTTCCGGCTCGACGATCGGCACGATCTGCGCCGCCTGGCACAGCGCGGCATAGCGCGCCAGCGCATGCGCGTTGACATGAATCGCGGTCGTGGTGGGAATGCCCTGTCCGATGTCGATCACCGCGCGCCATTTCGCAAAGCGCGCGCCGCGATCGTAATATTTCTTCAGCCGCTCGGCGAGCTTGTCGAGGCCGACGGTCACGAGTTCGCCGGGGCAGGCGGGCAGAGCTTGCGTGCCCTCGTCCACCTTGATGCCGGGGATGCTGCCGGCCTGCTCGATCAGCTTGACCAGCGGCGTGCCGTCCTTTGCGTTCTGCCAGATCGTCTCGTCATAGAGGATGACACCGGAGACATATTTGCTCATCGCCTCGGTCGAGCGAAACAGCATCTCGCGGTAGTCGCGACGGTTCTCCTCGGTCGATTCCACCCCGATCGCGTCGAAGCGCTTCTTGATGGTCCCTGAGGATTCGTCGGCGGCCAAAATGCCCTTGCCCGGGGTGACCATGGCAAGCGCGATCTTGTTGAGGTCAGCGAGATTCATGGAACGTCCTCCAGATGGTTCATGCCCTTGCAAACCAAAATAGGCGGTTATCGGGCAATTGCCTAGAAAACGTTCGCCGCGGCGGGCGCCAGAACATGACGAGATTAACGCAACTGAGAACCGCGGCGGCGGTGTGCTGCCTCTCCCGCTTGCGGGGGAGGGCCGGGGTGGGGGTGTCGCCGCGATTCACACTCCCCATGGGGGAGAGCCCCCACCCGGCGCCAACGCGCCGACCTCCCCCGCAAGCGGGAGAGGTGAAAAAACAGCGGCGGCTTCAAGCCACCTTCGGATCGAGTTCGCCCTTGGCGTAGCGCTTGGCCATTTCCGCCGTGGTCAGCACCTTCTTGATCTTGCTGGCCTGGCCGGCAGTATTGAACTCCTGCAGCCGCTGCTTGCACAGCTTGGTCATCGCTTCCATCGCGGGCTTCAAATATTTGCGCGGGTCGAACTCTTCCGGGTGTTCCTTGAACACCTTGCGGATCTGCCCGGTCATCGCCATGCGGTTGTCGGTATCGATGTTGATCTTGCGCACGCCGTTCTTGATGCCGCGCTGGATCTCGGACACAGGCACGCCCCAGGTCGGCTTCATCTTGCCGCCAAACTCGTTGATGATGTCCTGCAGGTCCTGCGGCACCGACGAGGAGCCGTGCATCACCAGATGTGTGCTCGGCAGCTTGCGGTGGATCTCCTCGATCACGTTCATGGCGAGGATGTCGCCGTCCGGCTTGCGGGTGAACTTGTAGGCGCCGTGCGAGGTGCCCATCGCGATCGCGAGCGCGTCGACCTTGGTCTCCTTCACGAACTTCACAGCCTCGTCCGGATTGGTGAGGAGCTGGTCGTGGGAGAGCTTGCCTTCCGCGCCGTGGCCGTCTTCCTTGTCGCCCATGCCGGTCTCGAGCGAGCCGAGCACGCCGAGTTCGCCTTCCACCGAAATGCCGCCGAGATGGGCCATGTTCGTGACCGTCCTGGTCACGCCGACATTGTAATCCCAGTCGCCGGGCGTCTTGCCGTCGGCTTTCAGCGAGCCGTCCATCATCACCGACGTGAAGCCGGCCTGGATCGCGGTCATGCAGGTGGCGGGCTCGTTGCCGTGATCGAGATGCACGCAGACCGGGATCTGCGGGTAGATTTCGGTGACAGCATCCATCATGTGCTTGAGCATCACGTCATTGGCATAGGCGCGGGCGCCACGGGAGGCCTGGATGATGACGGGCGCATCGAGGCTGGAAGCTGCCTCCATGATCGCCAACGCCTGTTCCATATTGTTGATGTTGAAGGCCGGCACCCCGTAATCGTGCTCAGCCGCATGGTCGAGCAGTTGCCGCAAGGTAATGCGAGCCATCCGGATTCTCCCTGTATTTACAGCGCTTTCGCGCTTCAGTCGGTCTCAATTACGTATGATCATTCCGGAAAACCGGTTCCCACTTTTCCGGATCATGCTCTAGCGGGTCTTCAACACTTCGACGCCCGGCAGCGGCTTGCCTTCCATCCATTCAAGAAACGCGCCGCCGGCGGTCGAGACATAGGTGAAATCGTGCGCGACGCCGGCCTGGTTCAGCGCTGCGACCGTATCGCCGCCGCCTGCGACCGAAAGCAGCTTCTTGGCCTTGGTGCGCTCGGCGGCGTGCTTGGCCGCCACCATCGTGCCGCGATCGAACGGCGTCAGCTCGAAGGCGCCAAGCGGGCCGTTCCACACCAGCGTCGCCGCATCGTCGATCGCGGCATGGATGCGGGCGATCGACTGCGGGCCGACGTCGAGGATCATGCCCTCGGCCGGGATCGCATCCAGGCCATAGGCATGCGACGGCGAATTGGCCGCGAAGTGGAAGGCGACGACGGCGTCGACGGGAAGGATGATGGCGCAATTGGATGCCGCGGCCTTGTCCAGGATGCGCAGCGCGGTGGCGGCGAGATCCTTCTCCGCCAGCGACTTGCCGATGCCGACGCCCTGCGCGTGCAGGAACGTGTTGGCCATGCCGCCGCCGATCACCAGCGCGTCGACCTTGCTGACGAGATTTTCGAGGAGGTCGATCTTGGTGGACACCTTGGCGCCGCCGATGATCGCAATCACCGGCTTGGTCGGCGCTTCCAATGCCTTGCCGAGCGCATCGAGTTCGGCCTGCATTGTGCGTCCGGCATAGGCCGGCAGCTTGTGGCCGAGGCCTTCGGTCGAAGCATGGGCGCGGTGCGCCGCCGAGAATGCGTCGTTGACCCAGATGTCGCCGAGCTTTGCCAATTCGGCGACGAAGGCAGGATCGTTCTTCTCTTCCTCCTTGTGGAAGCGCGTATTCTCCAGGCAAAGGATCTCGCCGTCCTTCAGCGCCGCCACGGCCGTTGCCGCGGGCTCGCCGATGCAGTCTTCGGCGAAAGCGACAGGCTTCTTGATCACTTTCGACAGCGCTTCAGCGACCGGCTTCAGCGACTCCTTGGGATCGCGTCCCTTGGGACGGCCGAAATGCGCAAGCAGGATGACCTTGCCGCCCTTGTCGGAAAGCTCGGTGATCGTCGGCGCGACGCGCTCGAGCCGCGTGGTGTCGGTGACGCGGCCATTTTCCATGGGAACGTTGAGGTCGACGCGGAGCAGCACGCGCTTGCCCTTCACGTCGACGTCGTCGAGGGTGCGGAATGATTTTGTCATTGGAGTGTCCTCTGCGGCCATCCTTCGAGACGCCGCGCCAGGCGCGGCTTCTCAGGATGAGGTCTCTCGCTCATGGCAAGAGGCGCGCCACGCTGGCAAATCTACGCAGCCTGCGTAAACTTGGCTGCGGCGCGTCTCGAACCACGAAGCCAAGAAATCAGAGCAGCTTCCCGATCGCGACAGCCGTGTCGGCCATGCGGTTGGAGAAGCCCCACTCGTTGTCGTACCACGACATCACGCGCACCAGCGTGCCATTCAGCACCTTGGTCTGGTCCATGTGGAAGGTCGACGAATGCGGATCGTGGTTGAAGTCGATCGAGACGTTCGGCGCGGTGGTGTAGCCGAGAATGCCCTTGAGCTGCTGCTCTGAAGCACGCTTCATCGCCTCGTTGATTTCCTTGGGGTCGGTTGCGCGCTTGGCGACGATCTTCAGGTCCACCACCGAGACGTTCGGGGTCGGGACGCGGATCGCAACGCCGTCGAGCTTGCCCTTCAGTTCGGGCAGCACCAGGCCGATCGCCTTGGCCGCACCGGTCGAGGTCGGGATCATCGACATTGCCGCCGCGCGGCCGCGATAGAGATCCTTGTGCAGCGTGTCCAGCGTCGGCTGGTCGCCGGTATAGGCATGGATCGTGGTCATGAAGCCGGTCTCGATGCCGACTGTGTCGTTCAGCACCTTCGCCACCGGCGCAAGACAGTTGGTGGTGCAGGAGCCGTTGGAGATGACCAGGTGATCCTTGGTCAGCGTGTCATGGTTGACGCCGAAGACGATCGTGGCATCGGCGCCGTCGGCAGGTGCGGAGACCAGCACGCGCTTGGCGCCGGCGGTCAGATGTGCGGACGCCTTGTCCTTGGCGGTGAAGATGCCGGTGCACTCAAGTGCCACGTCGACGCCAAGCTCCTTCCAGGGCAGCTTGGACGGATCGCGCTCGGCCGACACCTTGATCTTGCTGCTGCCGACGCTGATCGTATCGCCATCGACGGTGACGGTGCCGGGGAAGCGGCCATGCACGGAGTCGAAACGGAGCAAATGGGCGTTGGTCTCGACCGGGCCGAGATCGTTGATCCCGACCACTTCGATGTCCTTGCGGCCGGACTCGGCGATGGCACGGAGAACGTTGCGGCCGATGCGGCCGAACCCGTTGATAGCGACCCGGACTGCCATGCTGTTTCACTCCTCTAATAGCTGTTGCCGTCCCCACTGGCGCGTGCTCCAGCGAGGGTGTTACGGCGGATCGCCCGGTTCGGCCGGACGAGGACGGATTAGATAGAGGTTACCTAGTCCTTTTTCGGGGCAAGCTCAACCGCTAGCCAACGCGCTTCAGGGCAGCGTTAACGGCAGCCTCGGCGGTAATTCCGAAGTGCTTGAAAAGGTCCTTCGCCGGCGCGCTGGCGCCGAAACCGTGCATGCCGATGAATTCGCCATCCTGGCCGATCACAGCATCCCAGCCCCAGCGCACGGCCGCCTCGATCGCGATCTTGACCGGCGCATTGCCGATGATGGCCTTTTTTCGGTCTTCGGGCTGCGCCAGTAACAATTCCAGCGAAGGCGCCGACACCACCCGCGACGGGATGCCGCGTTCCGCGAGCTGTTTCTGCGCGTCGACAGCGATCTGGACTTCGGAACCGGACGCGAAGAATGACACTTTTGCGTCACCCTGGGCCGCGACCAGTTCATAGGCGCCATGGCTGCACGGACTATCGGCAGGCGCGGTGGTTCGAAGCTGCGGCAGGTTCTGTCGCGTCAGCGCCAGCACCGTCGGGCCATCGATCCGGTTCAGCGCGAGCTCCCAGCATTCTGCAACCTCGACGGCATCGCAGGGGCGGAACACGCGCATGTTGGGAATGGCGCGCAGCGCGGAGAGGTGCTCGACCGGCTGGTGCGTCGGGCCGTCTTCGCCGAGCCCGATCGAGTCATGGGTCATGACATAAACCACGCCGGTGCCCATCAACGCCGCAAGTCGCATCGCCGGCCGCGCATAGTCGGTGAACACCAGGAAGGTCGCGCCGTTCGGCGCAAAGCCGCCATGCAGGAAGATGCCGTTCATCGCCGCCGCCATGCCGTGCTCGCGGATGCCGTAATGAACGAAGCGGCCCTTCGGCGTCTTGGCGGAGAAGTTGACCGCCGATTTCGCCTTGTTGTTGTTGGAGCCGGTGAGATCGGCCGAGCCGGCGAGAAACTCCATCGGCATCGCGGCGGCGATCACCTCGATCGCGGCCTCCGATGATTTGCGGGTCGCAACGTTGAGCGGGTTTTCGAGCAGCGCCTTCTTGTGCCCCTTCAGCGCTTTTGCCAGCGAGGCCGGCCGCTCGTGCCGCAGCCGGCGCTCGAATTCGGCGCGCTTGCGGCTGCCAAGCTCGGCGTAACGCGCTTCCCACTCCTGGCGCTCCGCGGCGCCACGCACGCCCGCTTCGCGCCAGGCCTTCAGCACGTCATCCGGCACCGAGAAGGGTTCGAGCGAGATGCCGAGCTTTTCCTTGGCGCCTTTCAACTCGTCGGCGCCGAGCGCCTCGCCATGCACCTTGTTGGTGCCAGCCTTGGTCGGCGCGCCATAGCCGATCGTGGTCTTGCAGGCGATCAGCGTCGGCTTGCTCGATTTCTGCGCGCGCGTGATTGCATCCGCGATTGCTTTCTGGTCCTGGCCGTTGATGAGTTCGGCGGCCCAGCCCGCCGACTTGAATCGCTTCACCTGGTCGACGGAATCCGCAAGCGACGTCGGGCCGTCGATCGAGATGCCGTTGTCGTCATAGAGCACGATCATTTTGTTGAGCCGCCAGTGGCCGGCGAGCGCGATCGCTTCCTGCGACACGCCTTCCATCAGGTCGCCATCGGAGGCGAGCACATAGGTGTGATGGTTGACGATCTTCTTGCCGAATTCGGCGGCGAGCATCTTCTCCGCCACCGCCATGCCGACCGCGGTCGAGATGCCCTGGCCGAGCGGGCCGGTGGTGGTCTCGATGCCCTTGGTGTGGAAGTTCTCCGGATGCCCCGGGGTCAGCGAGCCCAATTGACGGAAGTGCTTGAGCTGGTCGAGCGGCATGTCCTTGTTGCCGGTGAGGTACAGCAGCGAATAGAGCAGCATCGAGCCGTGGCCGGCCGAGAGCACGAAGCGATCGCGGTCCGGCCAGGCGGGGTCGGCCGCATCGAATTTCAGAAACTGTGTAAACAGGACGGTCGCGACGTCGGCCGCGCCCATCGGCAGCCCGGGATGGCCGGATTTCGCCTTCTCGACCGCATCCATTGCGAGCCCGCGAATGGCGTTGGCCATACGGGTGTGATCGACCTGCGTCATGATGAAAATCCGTCTGGAATGAGAGGCTTGGCTTGCATGCGCGCCGCCCGGAGGGCCCGCCATATGCGGGTGGTAGGCACGGAGGAGGGCTGGATAGCACCTCAATCCCGGAAGTCCAAGGGAAGTCCAAGGCAAGGAAACGCGGTTTTGGCCGCAAAGTTGCCCCCGGGGTGTCCGGCCGAGGGGGGCATGAACCCGCATGGGACGCCGGTTTCCTGAGCGGAAGGGCCGGGTAAATCGGCAGGCGCGGCGCCCGGGGCGGCTCCATCTATCGGTGCATAGTTTTCCGGCGGCGTTGCGCCGGCCTCGTTCACCACGTAAATTTCATCGCCTAAGCGCTTGCCGCACCGCAAGGATTCGCGGACGGCCACGCCATCGAGGGTCCACCTTGTCTCGTATGAGCGATCGTTCCACCAGCGCGGCTGCCAGTGTTGAGCCCGCTATCGCCGACATCGATGCCGCCACACGGCGATTGATGGCGGCGCTGGATGCGCTGGAGAGCGCCGTCGAGCGACGGCGCGAGGCTGATCGCGACGAGAACGAACTGGCGAGTCGGATCCAGGCGCTCGGCGCTGATCGCTCGCGGCTTGCGGACGAGCTCGATAACTCATTGGTGAAGACGCGCAAGCTCGAGCGCACCAATCGCGAGATCGCCGAGAAGCTGGATGCTGCGATTGGCACCATTCGCGCCGTGCTCGATGGCGGGGAGAACACGCGATGAGCCACATCAACGTCACCATCAACGGCCGGCAATACCGGATGGCTTGCGAAGAGGGGCAGGAGGTTCGTCTCCTGAAGCTCGCGGAGAACCTCGAATCGCGCATCGAATCGCTGCGTGGCAAGTTCGGTGAGATCGGTGATGCCCGCCTCACCGTGATGGCGGCGCTCACCGCTTGCGACGAACTGGCCGACGCCGGCGCACGCATCCGCAGCCTGGAGGAGGAAGTCGAATCCTTGCGCAACTCCGGAGCTGCCGCGGTCGACCGCGCCCGCGCCACGCAGGTCGCGATCTCGAACGCACTCAACGCCGCCGCCGAGCGGATCGAGAAAACCACGCAGGTGCTCAACCGTACCGTCGGTGGCGGTATCGCGATCGGCTAGCTTGCTGCATCACCCCCCTCAGGTGAGGGTAAGTCCACCCGAAATCGCTTCCCGCTGGCGGAACGCCGCAGTCGTCGCTACATTACCCCCTGCGAAGCTGCGTTGCGCGTCAGGAGCTATATTATCCCCGGGGCCTTATCGATCCTTTAGGGAACTGTCCCTGGCCGGGTCCGTGGACCCGGACATATGGTGCCCACCTACTTTCGTAGGGAACTCCGGGATCGAACGCTCCAACGGCTTCTGTGGCTTCGCGCTCTGTTTTTACTGTTGCGTTTCTCAGGCGTGATCGACTCCAATACCGCCGTCATACCCCGCGAAAGCGGGGTATCCAGTACGCGGCGGCGTTGCCGTTAGAGCACGAGCGTCTCTGGAATTACTGGATCATCCGCCTGCGCGGATGATGACAGCGGCGGCGGAGGAAACACATGCGCGCCATCTCTCCGAAGGCTGAGCTCCGCAGCGCCGCGCTCACCCGACGTGACGCGCTGAGCGATGAGGAGCGCACGGCTGCCGCCACGAAGATCGCCAAGCGCGGCCTGCCGTTTGAGATCGCGCGGGGCACGATCGTTTCCGGCTATTCGCCGATCCGCAGCGAGATCGATCCGATACCGCTGATGCTGCAGCTTGCGGCGCAGGGCGCGCAGCTTGCGCTGCCGGCGGTCACCGCGCGCGGCAATTCCCTGCTATTCCGCGCCTGGGCCAAGGGCGATCGGCTGACGCTTGGCGTGCTCGGCATCCCCGAACCGTCGCCGGCCGCGGCTGAGCTGATCCCCGACATCATGCTGGTGCCGCTCGCGGCCTTCGACCGGGTCGGCCACCGGATCGGCTATGGCGCTGGCTACTACGACTTCACGTTCACGCATCTGCGCAAGGCCAAGCACGTGATCGGCATCGGTCTGGCCTTCGCAGTGCAGGAAATCAAGGCGGTTCCGGCTTTGTCGCACGACGTCGCGCTTGATTATGTGCTAACGGAGCGCAAGGCGTTCGATTTCCGGGAGTAGCTTGATTTGCGTATCCTCTTCGTCGGTGATGTGGTCGGCAAGACCGGCCGCACCGCCATCTCAGAACATCTTCCCCGCATGATCCGTGACTGGTCGCTCGATCTCGTCATCGTCAATGGCGAGAATGCCGCCGGCGGCTTTGGCATCACCGAGGCGATCTACCAGGACTTCCTGGATGCCGGGGCGGACGCGATCACGCTGGGCAATCATGCGTGGAATCAGAAGGAAGCGCTGGTGTTCATCGAGCGCGCGCCACGTCTGATCCGCCCGTTGAACTTTCCGCGCCACGCGCCGGGCCGCGGCGCAACTCTGGTCGATACCAAGAACGGCAAGCGCGCGCTCGTCCTCAACGCGATCGGCCGCGTCTTCATGGAGCCCTCCAACGATCCCTTCACGGCGATCGAGCGCGAGCTCGAGGCCTGTCCGCTGCGGCAGGCGGCGGATGCGATCGTGTTGGATTTCCACGGCGAGGCCACCTCCGAGAAGCAGGGCATGGGTTTCTTCTGCGACGGCCGCGTCAGCCTCGTGGTCGGCACCCATACCCATGTGCCCACCGCCGATCACCAGGTGCTGCCCGGCGGCACCGCCTATATGACCGACGCCGGCATGACCGGCGATTACGATTCCATCATCGGCATGCAGAAGGAAGAGCCGCTGCAGCGCTTCCAGACCGGCATCCCCTCCGGCCGCTTCGAGCCGGCCTCCGGCGAAGCGACGCTGAGCGGGGTTGCGGTCGAGACCGACGACGCCACCGGCCTCGCGCTCCGCATCGCGCCTGTACGCGCCGGCGGACGCCTCGAGCCGGCCGTGCCGGGGTTCTGGGTGAGCTAGAACGGGACGTGGCTCATTAACGCGCAGCCACAGCCTGATTGACGCAAGTTGGACGAAGGCGAAGAAGCCGCCACTCGGTATCTTCCCGAGCAGCCGCACTGCTTGTACGGCATGCGCCTCTGGGCACGGTGCATGTTGAAGGCGGCAGATTTCGAGAGTTGCTGGATATGAGCTACCGGGTGCTGAGTTTTGCGGACGCCTGCTCTTGCGCTTTTTTCAGTTCAGTCCAGGCTGGGGCCCATTGCAGGGCCTTGTTGTAGGCTTCCACCGCCTTGTTCCATTTCGCCTGACTTGAAAGGACGTCGCCTGTCGCCTTTAGAGGTTCGGCCCAGTGTGGCGACAGTCGATGAGCTGTTTCGAACTGCTGGAGCGCATGCATCTGGTCCCCATGACGGACGTGTGCCAGGCCTTCGCGATAGTAGGCAAAAGCAAGGCTTGGAGCCGCAGCTTGCGCTTTGCGGTAAGCGTCCAGCGCCGCGTCCCATTGGCCGCTCCGGTCGAGCGCGTCGGCCATGAAGGCACGGCATCGCACGAACCTCTGGTCTTGCAGCAGCGGCATGGCCTTCTCAACCTGTCCCGCTTCCGTGTAGGCATGTCCGAGGCTGCATTCGAAGTCCGAATAGAATGTCTTCAACTGAGCTGAACCGCGCCACAGCTTCAAAGCCGCTTCGAACCTGGCGATGGCCGTCTTGTAATCCCCGGCATCCAGGGCCTCATAGCCCGGCAGGGTTTCGGCGTCGAAAGACGTCGTCGCGTCTTCGGGGGGCGACTCCGCCAGGTACAGGTAAGCAGCCGTCCAGTCGTGACGGACCGCTTCCTGCTCTGCGATCCACGAGCTCGCATTATATTGTGCGCCTTCGCGATGAGCCAGCTTACGGTCAGCCAAAAGACCGGCGATGACCGCACCCGGATCTAATGTCATCTGAGCAAAATTCGTCTGGTCGTAGAGCGTCGGCTGTAACCGTGATGAGACATTCTTGGCCTCGGCCATCATCTTCAACCCGGATTGATATGCCGCCTCCTCTCCCTCCGTTTGTGGGAGGGTGCCGATCAGGTTGTTCCAGGCGCGCCAGTAGTGCGGTTTGAGGCTCATTGCAAAACGAAAGCGTTCGTCGGACTCCTTGGGGCGGCCGAGGATGAACAGCGCCTCGCCCCAGAGGTTTGCCAAGACAGGCCGGTCGGCGTCCGTTACTCGAGGGTAGGCCGTGCGGATAAACGCAATGGCGTCGTCCTGGCGATTTGCGGCGACCAGGTAACTTCCGAACAGCACGGGCTGAGCGTAGCCATAGACGTGTTCGGCGGCCTTTTTGGTCAGGGTATCGATATCGTCTATATCGCCTTCGAATGTCGCCGGCGGAATGCGATCTCCGCGGATGGAGAGCAGGAGCGTGCCTTTCTTGGTTTTGGTCAGCGCGCCATCGATGTGCGTGTCGTGACCGAACGTGCGATGCAAGGCGTTGTTGATCTGATCGAGCGAGATGCCGGCTTCGGGCACTTTGATTTCGATCGACTTGCTCCAGGCGTCCTTGATCTGCCGCTGGGCGGCAGAGAACTTCGTGCTGTCCTGGATCTTCAGGAGTTCATCGAGAACTTTGCCGGCGACAACGGTGCCGCTAAGTCCGTTTTCCGCCAACGAAGTTGGCGCTTCAAATTCATCGACGACGACGGCGTTGGAGAGAATCGCGGCGCCCCACATGGCAGCGACGCCGGCCGCCACCCCAAATCCAATCACAATAAACGCACACTGCACGATAATGCGCAGAATGTCGCTGATGCGCTTCCGGGCGGCGCCGTGTCTTTCCCTGATCTTTTCCTCTTCGAAATAGGAAATCTGGAGATCGATCAGTTTTTTGTTTGCGGACAGGAACGTGTCCGCGATGTCCTTGTCCGGCTCGTTGTTCTGCGACTGGTGCAGGGCGTAGGCCGCCGCCAGATCGGATGACAGGCGCAGTGCATCGGCGTTTTCTGCCTCTATTCCTTCGGGGACGAATTCCGGGGCCACAGGATGCTCTTTTGGCTGCAATTTAGATTGTTTGTCTTGATCTCTGATTTTCGGCAAAGTCGAATGTAGTAATTTTCCTGGAACGATCATTTTTCGATACTCAGGATGACAGCAACCATTTGCGGTATCAAGGACCGCGAAACAATGGAAGGTTGCTGGGGTACTTTTAGCCCTCGCAGCGCCAGATCCGCTGGACCCGACCGCAATCGACGTGGCAGCCGGCATTAACCAGGAGCGACGTGATCCGGCGACAGCCGTACCGCAACACCGTCTAGAGCCTTCCTCGCGCCGTGCGGTCTGTTCTGCCTCTTCGACCTGATTTCGTTTGTACGATCTCACCCGAAATGTTGCATCCGAATTGATGGCTCGGCTTTTGACGCGTCTGGCGTGACATTGCCTCACGGTCTGGAGCGATCCGTCGCGCTGTGCGGAGCGATCCCGATCAGGGAGGCGACCATGAAGTTCGATTCGATGTCGGACAGTATCCGGCTGCATGATCAGCCGCCCCATTATCCCTGGGACGATGGAAATCCCGCGTACGGTACCAAGTTCTCGCCGGCTCGCTTGCATCATCATTCGACCGATAGCCACGGCGATGCTGGAGACGTCAGCAGCGCCTCGTCCGGCTCGCCGCTCAGCGCATCCGCGGCGCCTTTTGATTCTCCTGCGAATGGAAGCGGTAGCCTTCACGGCAATGCGGACGTCCACCAGCCCGACAAGGCGCCGGCCGGCGGCTCTCCCGCACACCACTCCAATCCAAGCAAGAGCGACATCGGGACAATCGATACGGGGACGAACGAGGCCGGCAACGGCGGCGACGGATTTTTCTATGGAGGCATCATTCATGCCTCGCTGGTGATCTATCAGCCGATCAACATCGCAGTGTCCGTGGGATATGGTTCAATCGCCATCGCCGAGCAGACCAATGATGTGAATATCGACCAGTCCGCCTTCCAGATGGCCGGCATCGGGGGAAATGGCGGAGACGGCAACACTGCCGCCGGCGGAAACGTCGATGTCTCTTCGTCCGGCTCCAGCGGGATCACGACAGGCGACAATCACGCCGGTAACGGCGGCGACGGTCATTTCCTTGGAACGCTGCTGGATGCGCCCGTTGTCATCTACCATCCCGTCAACTTCGCATTTGCGGCTCCCGGCGGCACCGCGCACGCCACCCAGTCGAACACGGTCGAGATCGATCAGTCCGCCGTGCAAATCGCAGGCGTCGGCGGGCAGGGCGGAGACGGCAATGCCGCAGGCGGCGGCGACGTATCCGTTCACGGTCAATCCAGCGGCGGTGGAAGCGGATCGAACCTGGTCGACACCGGCGGCAATCAGGCCGGCAACGGCGGCGACGGCCAATTTCACGGCGACCTCGTTCACAAGTCCATCGCCGTCTATGATCCCGTCAACATCTCGGTCGCGGGATATAATTCCACCAGCCAATCGTACCAGCTCAATGACGTGCATCTGGACCAGTCCTCGTTCCAGATGGCCGGCGTCGGGGGCGACGGCGGCAGCGGCAATGTCGCGGCGGGCGGCACCGCAGCGATCATCTCCGCACTGCTGGGCGGCGGCTCGGATGCGATTGCAACCGGACACAACAGCGCCGGCAATGGCGGCAGCGGTCATTTCTCCGGCAGTCTCATCGACGTCAGCGTCGCGATCTATGCTCCCATCAACATCGCCATCGCCGGGCCTCATTCGACCGCCGAAGCGGACCAGATCAACAACGTCCATATCGATCAGAGCGCGGTTCAGATCGCCGGAATCGGCGGCAGCGGCGGCCACGACAATCTTGCGTTCGGCGGCGATGCCGCGATGCACCTGTTGTCAGATCTTCATCTGATCGGATAGAGCGTTTTCGAGCGAATGCCGGTTCGCACAGCAATCAAGTTTGTGCAGATTGCGTAGACATATCCGCGCAGAAACGCGTCAGTACAAAAATCGAAAGCTTCGATTCTGATTTCGTCAGAACCGACCCTCGCCGAATTTCGATAGGGCATGTAATCCTTTCGGGCGTAGGCCTGTCGAACCGCATGACATCCTATTTGGCATCTATCGCGCGCGCGTTGGCGGGGATCAGATTCGCTCGGCACGTCCGCCTCCAGAACCGGGACGGATGTCGCGCGACGGCAAACTCAGCACGGAGGCTCAAATGTCGAAAGGCAAGGGATTTCTCAAGGTTTCCGATTCGATCGATTTCAAATCAATCGACACGGGTGGCCAGAGCGTCGGAAACGGCGGCGACGGCTATTTCAAGGGAAGTGTCAGCAATTCACCATCCATCAAGTTCGATCCATCGAACAAGGCTGAAGGCTCTGACGTACACGTCAAGACCGGCGACTACGTCAGTCAAAAGGCATCCTGGGATGCCGACGGCGGCGACGCCAAGGCGTGGAAGCACTCGAAGGCTGAAGGCGGCGACGCCAAGTCGAACGGCGATCAGAGCTCGTCCAGCGGTTACGACACCTCCAAGGTGTACGCCAACACGACGGCGCATCAGTCGAACTACCTGAAGGCAGACATGCACCAGGAAGTCGCGGCGGGCATCGGCGGCGATGGCGGGAGTGATAATCTCGGCATGGGCGGAGACGTTGACGTCCATATTGATACGTTCTGATCGGCGCCTCATTAAGGCGACTGAGGCCGGCGGTTCGTGCCGCCGGTCTCCGATTTTCCCGCGAAGCAATCCGCGCAAAATAGGTCAAGCCGAGAAGCTCGGGCGGTGACGATCATGCTGGTGCCGCAGCTCCGGTTAACTCTGCTGCAGACTCCCTGGACGCCGCTGCAGGCGGCGCTGCGGACCTGCGCAGGCTCGCTCGGGATGGTGTTCGCCTATAGCTGCAGCTACAATCTGCTGCTGTTCGCCCCCTCGATCTATCTGCTCCAGATCTATGATCGCGTGCTGCCGAGCCGCAGCAACGAAACGCTCCTGATGCTCACTTTGATCGTCGCGCTCACGGTCGTGGTGGGCGGGGTGCTTGACGCGCTGCGCCGGTCCGTATTGGCGCGCCTGGGTGCATGGCTGGAAGACCGGCTTCGTCCCACCGTGCTGTCCGCCTGCCTCGACCATGCCTTCCGCAACGATTCCGCGCGCGCTTCGGATGCCTATCGCGATCTCACGGCAGCGCGCCAGTTCGTCGAATCCGGCGCGTCCCTGACGCTGCTCGATGCGCTCTGGATCCCGCCATTCCTCGCCGTGCTGTTTTTCGTGCATCCCCTGCTTGGAGGCATTGGCGCGTGCGCCGTGTTGTTTCTGTTCGGCCTTACGGTTGCCGGCGATCTATTGACCGAGGAGGCGCTGGCGAAATCCGCGATTGCCCTCTCCAGAAGCTACGGCCGTCTTGCGACGGTCGCAGGCCACGTTCACTTGATCCGCAGCATGGGAATGCTCGATGACATGGCGCGCCGCGTCTATCTCGATGCGCGCAACGCGCAAAGCGAATACGAGCTGGCACAGCGGCGGAATGAGATCATCATGCTGATCGCGAAGCCGACGCGTTCGCTGGCGCAGGTTCTCATCATGGGCGCGGCCGCGTGGCTGGTCCTCGATCACGGCAAGAGCGCGGCGATCATCTTTGTCACGATGCTGATGTTCAGCCGTGCGCTGGCGCCGGTCGAAGGCGCCGTTGCAAGCTGGAAAGCACTGCGAAGAGCCCTGGATGCCTACCAGCGGCTGACCGCCATCCTCGCTGCTGTTCCATCTGCATCCGAGAACGCGGACAGTCCTTCGGAACAGCCGACGGGCGATCTCGTCGTCGACAATATCGGCGCAAAGGTTTCGGAGGGCGCGTGGTTTCCGGTCAAGACCGTCTCGTTCCGTCTCGCGCCGGGAGAATGCCTCGGCATCATCGGTCCATCGGGCTCCGGCAAGTCCACATTGGCCGGCATCATTGCCGGGATCCTGTTGCCGGGGCAGGGGCGCGTTCTCCTCGGCGAGACCGACATCTCGGTCCTGCGCGGAGGGCGGCAGGGCCGTTACCTCGGCTACTTGCCACAGGACATCGATCTCGTCGGAGAGACGATCAAGGACATCATCGCGCGGCTGGACGACGCTGATCTGCCCAAGGTCATGCATGCCGCAAAGCTCGCCGGGATCCATGAGAGCATCCTGCGGCTGCCGCTGGGATACGATACGGTCGTCACCAATGGCGGGGGTGTATTCTCGCGCGGATTTCGCCAGCGCCTCGGGCTGGCGCGGGCATTTTTCGGCGAGCCGCGGCTGGTCGTGCTGGACGAGCCGAATGCCAGCCTCGACTACACCGGCGAGCGCGTGCTGCTGGATGCCATCGAACAACTGAAGATCGCCAGCGCCACGGTGGTCATCGTCACGCACCGCATGGGCATCCTGGCGGCGACGGACAAGATCGCCATCATGCAGGACGGCGCGGTCACGGCGTTCGGTGACAGCGAGGAGATCTTCGAGCGGCATTTGAGCCGGCCGCAAGTGGCTTCCCAAGTGGTTACGCAGGAGACGGCTGTCCCGTGATCGCAAACCTACGAGCCCTCGTGCGGTTACCGCCCGCCATCCTGCCGAGGCGCGAGAGCCGGGTCGTGATCACCGCGATTGACGAGTTCGAGCAACGGCAGTTTCCGTGGTGTCCGGCACCGACGCAGGCCTCGCCGCGTCTCAGGCTCCGCCGCGTCACCCTGGCAGGCAATCTCCTGGTCGTAGGTTTTGTGCTGGGTCTCGGAATCTGGTCGGCCTTTGCTCCGCTTGAAAGCGCCGCGATCGCGTCCGGCGTGGTCGAATCGGAATCGAGCCGGAAGACGATCCAGCACCTCGAGGGCGGCATCGTCAGGAAAATTCTGGTCGCCGACGGCGATCTTGTGACGGCGGGACAGACGCTGATCGCGCTCGACGACACCAGGCCCCGCGCCGAAGTGCAAAGCCTGCAGGGGCAGTTGTGGGATGCGGCCGCGCGTGAGGCAAGGTTACTTGCCGAGCAGCAGGGCCAGGAACTGATCTCGTTTCCGGCCTGGCTCGACAGGATCCGAACCACGAGTGGTTCGGTCGATTCCGTGCTGGTGGCACAGCAAAACATCTTTGAAACCCGCCGGCAGGTGTTCCAGTCCCAGGCCACCATCCTCAGGGAGAAAAGACTTCAGGTCGCAAAGGAGATCGAGGGCCTCAAGTCGCAGGAGGACGCGGTGGCGCAGCGGGCCGCGATCGTGCGCGAAGAGCTGGACATGGTGACGATCCTGGTCAACAAGGGGCTGGAGCGCCGTCCGCGCCTGTTGAACCTCGAACGGGAGCTGGCTGATATCGAGGGACGGCGCGGCGAGATCATCGCGCATATTTCGCGCGCCAAGCAGGTGATCAGCGAATCGCAGGCGACACTCCTGAAGCTGGAAAGCGACCGGCAGAACGAGATCGCACAGTCATTGCGCGAGGCGCAGAACCAGGGCTTTCAGCTGCGCGAAAAATTGCTGGCGGCGCAGGACCAGTTGTCCCGGACGGAGGTCAAGGCGCCGGAGGACGGGGTGATCACCGACCTGCGGATTCACACGCCGGGCGGCGTCATCGGGGCCGGCGCTCCCTTGATGGATCTGGTGCCCCGGCAGGACAGGCTTGTCGTGATCGCACGCCTCAAGCCGGAGGACATCGACGTTGTTCATCCAGGGCTGAACGCCGATGTGCATCTCTTGCCGTACAATCAGCGTCGTGTCCCGCGTCTGAAGGGAACGGTGATGCACGTATCGGCCGACCGCCTGCTCGACAAGCGCACCGACCAACCGTATTACGCGACGAAAATCCGCGTCCAGGATTCCAAGATCGTCGAGAATGGCTTGAAGATCATTCCCGGAATGCCGGCCCAGGTGTTCATCACAACCGGGCGCGGCACCGTGGCGATCTACGCTTTGCGGCCCCTGCTCGACAGCTTCCACACCGCCTTCAGTGAAGATTGAGCATGATGAGATCATGCCGGATCGCATCCGCGATGGATGCTGCGCTCCCTCTCCCGCAAGCGGGAGAAGTTATAGCGTTTTCGAGCGAAGTGGACGCCGGTTCGCGTGAAGAAAACGCGTCAAAACAAGAGCTAGAGCTTCGGTTCTGATTCAATCAGAACCGAAAATGCGCTAGTGAACCAGCCAAGTCAGGATGCCGAGAAGGCACCGGGCTCCGGTGCGCGGTGACCGGTCGATCTTGCGCGCCAGCGCAGCACAGCCTCGGTGCGATTGCGAGCGGCACATTTCCGCATGATGTGGTGAATGTGCATCTTCACCGTGTTTTCCGAAAGCTTCAGTTTGGCGGCAATCAGCTTGTTGGGCAGGCCGAGCTCCAATTCCGCAAGCACGTGTTGCTCGCGCGGCGTGAATTCGATCTGGTCCTTGTTTGCCAGATATATCGGCGCCAACGGGCGAGGATAGACCGGCTCGCAGCCCGAAGACTCATTCTTTCCCTCAATTGAAAGCGGCCTGTAGACGCCGCCGGCGAGAACAAGACGCAGGCCGGCGACAGCGAGCTCGACCGGGATCGAGGTCGGAAAAAAGCCGCGAACTCCCCGATGCAGGGCCGCAAGCGCGGTGGCTTCATCATCCCGGTTGCAGAACAGGGCGATCGAGGCGTTGGGGCAGCAATCGGCGAGCAGGGCGAGATCGCCGGCGACCGAGGGATCGGCCACCGACTTGTCCCCGATGCTGAGCGCTGCCAGCCGAACGTCTCGTCCCGTCGCGCAGCCGAGAGTGTCGGTCGTGGCCATTTCGACGATTTCGAATCCGATCAGCTCCTGCCGGAGAATGTGCAGAATGCAGGTCCGCGCCAGCGTGAGCGGATCGATGATGAGCAGGACCGGCAACGGCAACGATCCGTTGAGCCGCTCCGCAGCAGAGACAAGGTCGTCCATAATATCCTCAATAGAAGGAATTGCTGACCTACCCCAATCATTTCCATCTCAATGAATTAGCGTCGCGCAACCGGCTCAAGGCGCGAGCCTCTTGCCGATCGAGCGCGCACGTTGGTCACCGGGGTCCGCTTTCCCGGTGTCACGCCTCAGTTGCAAATATTCCGATATGCGATCGCCGCGGCTGAGTCCGCTTTGCCGTCGACGACGTAGACGTCATCCTCCTTCACGAGATACAGAAACGGCTTCTCCCCGGTGTCCTGGCCCGACGCCTTTTTTCCCCTGACATGACCACAGATCGTGTCCACCGACCGCCCCAGCGTATTCTTCCTGATTGCCCGCTTCGCGTCGGTGAACTCGGCCGACGCCGGATCTTCCATTTTTGCAGCCACCGACATCTTCGCTTTGCTCAGGACGGCATCGGATGTTTCAGCAGCAGCGGGGCGGTCCGCCATCGCCTTCGGCGCGGGGTTTTTGGCACGCGCGAGCCGTGTGTCCCGACGGGGCGGTGATCGCTTCTCGGGCTTCGCCGCCGTTGCAGCCTTCGCTGTCTTCGCCGCGGGATTGGGCGCGGGCGCGGGCGCGATCGCCTTCGGCTCCGTCGGAGGTGGCGCGCTGCCATCGAAGCAGATTTTCGACCCGCACATCTGCAAGCTCGCCTGCGTAGACACAGGCATGCCATAGCCGATCAGCATTCCTGCCACCAAGCCAATGAGAAGCAGTCCCATGCAATCCCTCTCCTCGGGGCGGGCAGACTTCCACTCGCACTTCTTGCGACTTGATTTTGCGCTGATCCTCTATGTGTCTCGCAAAAGCGTTAAGCGCGCATTAAGCTTGGAACCGTTGTTCGGTCGCGCGCCTCCATGGTTAACGCGGCGCGAGCAGGCACAAAGCGCATGATGTGGTCCGCAAAATCCGTGGGACGTTTGATCAGGATCTGCGCTCTGGGCCCGTGATGCTGTAAAGCTCATCGTCATGCCAGACCTGACTCAACTCGCGCTCTTCTTCGCCGCCGCTTTGGTGCTCGCCGTCACGCCCGGTCCGGGCATCTTCTACGTCGCTGCACGCACGCTCGCTGGCGGTCGTGCGGAAGGCGTGGCCTCCAGCTTTGGCACCGGATTGGGCGGCATGGCCCACGTCCTCGCGGGCAGCCTGGGCGCTTCCGCCATCGTGCTCGCAAGCGCGGAACTATTCACAGCACTGAAGCTGATCGGCGCCGCCTATCTGATCTGGATCGGCCTTCGCACTTTCCAATCCGCTCGCTGGGACGCGTCGGCGAGTTTAAATGGTGGATTGGCGGCACCACCGATCGGGCCGTGGCGGGCATTTCGTGAAGGAATGCTGGTCGAGGCGCTGAACCCGAAGACCGCGGCCTTCTTCCTGGCCTTCGTTCCGCAGTTCGTAGACCCGGCCGCAGGGCACGTCGCTTTGCAATTCGTGGTGCTTGGCTTCGTGTCGGTCGCGCTCAACACCCTCGCCGATGTCGTGGTCGCCTTTGCGGCGAGCCGCATCCGCGAAGGAGCGGCAGCACGTCCTGCGTTGATCCGCCGCCTGCGAGAGGCGTCGGGAGCGGCGATGATCGCGCTAGGCATCGGGCTCGTTCTGGCGAAGCGTCCGACGAACTGATTGACGAACCGCCACCGCTCGATGGTCTTGTGGCGCGTCCTGGTCTAGCCTGAAGCCGGGGCGGGACTTCATCCCGTGGACGGTGATCGTGCGGTCCGACCGCGAAGCTCCAACACGTACGAGGACGAGGGGCGGAGCCATCTCCCTGGGCGGAGTCAGGCCGCCGTGGCCATGGGCCGTGCTGGCGTGGGCCGCGCTGCTCCTGGCAATACTCGTGTCGTTCAGGCCGGCGGTCCCGGTCATCTGGGGCGACACGCCGCCCTTCGTGGAATCCGCGCTTCGCACGCTCGAGGCAGGGCAGCCGACCGTGGCGGGTGGGCGCGATCCGGGTTACCCGGCGTTCCTGGCCGTGACGTTTGCGTTCGGAGGCGATCTCGGAACGGTGGTGCGCCTGCAGCAGGCGGCCTGGGTCGTTCTGATGCTGGCGCTTGCGATAGCCGCGCAGGCGGCGACGCGCCGCGCTGCCGCGCTCGTGCCGATCATCCTCGTCGCGATGTATCCGGGCCTGTTGCTGTTCAGGAACGTCCTCACCGCGGACCTTCTGTTTGCGGTCTTCCTCAATCTGGCAGCGGCAGGATTGCTCATTGCCATCTGCGTCGACGGGGCGGCGCGATGCTGCGCGGTCGTTGCCTCCATCCTGTGCGCGGTGGCCGCGGCGTGCTTGAGGTCGCAGGGGCTGCTCGTCCCGTTCGCGGCCATCCTGGTGGGCGCCTGCCTCGTCCAGCCGAAGACGCCCGTTCGCCTTGCCGTGATGGCCGCAGCCGTCGCGACGGCGCTGGTGCTCTTCGCTGCCGGCTCCCGTTTCGGAGCTTCCAGCTCCGACCAGGCCTCGGCTGTGTTCGTCCCCAAGACATTGTTCTGCAATCACCTGAACATCGTGCTTGCAAGCGACGCGGCGCGAGCCGAGATCGTATCGGCGGCGGGTGATCGCGCTGATGCCGCGATGGCGCGGCTTGCCGCCGACTTCGCCGCGGAGCCGGGCCGCTGGCCCGTGCTCGGGTTCTTCGGCGATGCGTGCCTGTTCGACAGCGAACTGGATCGCGATCTCGCCGACAAGACCGGAAATGCCAACAGTGCGGCTGCCGCCTATTGGCGCGTCTTCCTGGCTGCCGTGCGCGATCGGCCGCTGGCCTACGCAGGAAAAGTCGTCCGGCAGATGGGCTATGGCCTCTTGCTGGCATGGCCGCCCTATGGACTCGAACCCGTCATACCGGTGTCCAACGACGACGTGCCGCACGTGTCTGAGATCATGACGCGGCACGGCCGGGCGGCTCAGCCGATCGATCTGCAAGGCGGACCAGTTCGGATCGGCCTGATGTCCGATTTCCCGGCGGTGTCAGCCTATCTGTTCAGGGCCCTATCCGCCGCCTTCGTTGTCGCCGTCATATTCTGGACGGTGGCCGCTGTGCGGCGTCGGCGCCGAGCTTTCGTCACCCGCGGAGGCATCGTGGTCGTGATGTGGGCAGCCTCGATCGCAGCCGCCGCCGGCGCCCACACCCTCGATGTCTCGCGTTACCTGATTCCCGGAGTGCCGATGGTGGGCCTCATGCTGTCCCTGTTCGCCGTCGAACTGGCTGAGACGATAAAGGCCGATCGCGCGGCTTCTAAAAGCCGAAAAATTCCCGGCGCAGCGCCTTCTCGTATTCGGCCTTGGCCGCCTTGACCTGGCTGCGCATCGCGTCTTCGTCCATATGGGCCTGCTCCCATTGGTCGACTTCCGCCACTGAATGATTGACCGAAGCGAGCGCTTCCTCCTTGCGGATGGCGGCGATCCAGGTCTCCACCGCGTTCTTGTAATTGGCCTGCAAAATGTCGAGCTCGGGATGCGCGTCGTCGCTCATGTCAATCTCCATAATTGAATATCGGGTCGGCATCCGAATTGTTACCGGCCCTGCATGAACGAACGACGACATGGGTAGCGCTCGTAGCCCGGGTGGAGCGAAGCGCCGCCCGGGGCATCTCCGTCAACGTCGAGCAGCGGTCCCGGGCTACGCTGGCGCTTCACCCGGGCTACTGCACGCTACGGCACGGGGCTTACTGCGCCGTCTGCTGCCGCAGCTCCGCCACGTCCTTTGCCGTGAGCTTCGAGCCCTTGGCGCCGAAGCGCGCGGTGACGTAGTTGGCGACCGCCGCGATCTCGTCATCCGAATAGGCGTTGCCGAATGCCGGCATCGAGAGCGCGCCGTCCGGCGTATAGCGCTTGGTGCCGGATATGACGATCTGCGCGACGTTGGTCGCGGCGGGGTCGTTTACAGACCATGCACCGGTCAGCGTCGCCATCGGCGACACCAGGCTCTCGCCGCTCCAGCCGTGGCAGCTTACGCAGGCGCCTTCGAACACCATCTTGCCGCGGGCATCCGGCGTTACGCCGTCCTTGTGCGAGGCGGGCGCGGCGGGTGCCGTGGTCGCCGGCAGATCGGGCGAGGGCTGCGGTGGCACGCTGCGCAGGTAGACTGCGAGGGCGCGGATGTCCTCCGGCGCGAGCTGGCTCAGGCTTTGGTCGACCGCTTCGCCCATCGGCCCGGAAGCGGAGCCGTGGCCGAGTGCGTGGCCGGTCGCGAGGTAGGAGACGAGCGCGTCATCGCTCCAATTGCCGAGACCAGTGGCCTTGTCGGAAGAGATATTGAAGGCGCGCCAGCCCGCGGTCACGGCGCCCGCGAACTTCTTGCGGTTGTCGAGCGCGAAGCCGAGATTGCGCGGCGTGTGGCACTCGCCGCAATGGGCGAGCGCTTCGGCGAGGTAGGCGCCCCGATTCCATTCGGGACTCTTCGAGGTATCAGGCGCAAAGCGCGTGTCCGGGTTGAACACCGCCGACCAGAACAGCATCGCCCAGCGCTGGTTGAACGGGAACGCCAGCGTGTTCTCCGGCGCCGGCGCGCGCACTGGCGGCAGGCTGAACAGATAGGCCTTCACCGCCAGCACGTCCTCGTCCGTCATGTAGGTGTAGGACGGATAGGGCATCGCCGGATAGAGCATTGCCCCGTCATGGCGCTTGCCGCGCTGGACCGCGTTCAGGAAATCCTGGTCGCTGTAATTGCCGATGCCGGTTTCCTTGTCGGGGGTGATGTTGGTCGAATAGAGCGTGCCGAACGGCAGCTTGAACGCCAATCCTCCGGCAAATTCCTTCTCACCTGGTTTGGTATGGCAGACCATGCAGTCCGCCGCCTTCGCCAGATATTCACCGCGCTCGACCAGGCTCGCTTTCTCCAGCGCCGCCGGCACACCGGTCGGTTTGCCGGCACGGTAGTCGGCGACGGCCACCTTGCTGCCGCCGGAGAAATCAAGCGGGCCGGGACCACGAACGATCCAGACGCCGATCCCAACTGCCGCAATGACGATCACGGCAAGGCTCAACAGGATACGCATTGCCGGTCTCATGCCTTCTTCCCCATGGCGATCAGCGAGCGATCGATCGGCATCCGCCGCAGCGCCACGCCGGTTGCGGCAAGAATCGCGTTGCGCAGCGCCGGCGGTCCGGCATTGACGCCTGCCTCGCCGATGCCGCCGGGCGGCTCGCCACTCTTGACCACGTGCACCTCGATCTTCGGCGTCTGGTCGATGCGCAGCATCCGGTAGTCATGGAAGTTCGACTGCTGCACGCGGCCCTTGTCGATGGTGATCTCACCGTAGAGCGCCGCCGTCAGCCCGAAGATCAATCCGCCCTCGATCTGCGCCTTCACGGTATCAGGATTGACGGCGATCCCAGTGTCGACCACGGAGACGACACGGCGCACCGCCACTTCGCCCAGTTCGTCGATCTCGGCCTCCACCACGGTCGCGATGAAGGTCTCGAACGACGGCTGCAGGCAGACGCCGCGCCCGACACGCGGCGGCAGCGGTTGGCCCCAATTGGCCTTCTCCGCGGCGGTGTTGAGCACCGCCAGTGCACGCGGCTTGTTCGCCAGCATAGCGCGGCGGAATTCCACCGGGTCCTTGCCGGCCTTGCGCGCCAGTTCGTCCATCGCGCATTCGACCGCGAACACGTTGTTGTTCGGGCCGACGCCCCGCCAGAAGCCGGTCGGCACCGCCGGCGGCTCGGCACGGACATATTCGACATGGAAGTTCGGGATGTCGTAGGGCGCATCGACTGCGGCATCGACCGCGTCGATGTCGATGCCCTTCTGGAATGCCGGCGGCAGCCAGCGCGCCAGCACCGCCGAACCCGCGACCTTGTATTTCCACGCCGCCACCTTGCCGTCGACCAGCGTCGCGGTGACGGTGTCGCGATAAACAGGGCGATAGACGTCGTGTTGGATGTCCTCCTCGCGGGTCCACACTACTTTCACGGGATAGTCGACCTGCTTGGCGATCTTCACCGCTGCAACGACCATGTCCGGCTCCAGCTTGCGGCCGAAGCCGCCGCCGAGCAGGTGGTTATTGACGATCACCTTCTCGACCGGAAGGCCGGCGGCCTTGGCCGCTTCCGACTGTACCCGGCTCGCGATCTGCGTGCCGGTCCAGACCTCGCAACTATCCGGTTTGACGTGGATGGTGGCGTTGATCGGCTCCATCGAGGCGTGCGCCAGGAACGGCATCTCGAAGCTGGCTTCGAACTTGTCGCCGGTCGCAAGCCCCTTGGCGATGTCGCCGACAGATTTGGCGACCGCGCCATCCTTCTCGCTGGCGGCGCGCAGATGTTGCCAGATTTCCTTCGAGCCGATCCTGGCATTCGGCCCTTCGTCCCACTCGATCTTGAGCGCTGCGAGGCCCTTCTTCGCCGCCCACATGTGATCGCCGATCACGGCGACCGTATCGTCGAGCACCACGATCTTGCGCACGCCGGGCACCTTCTGCGCGGCGGTATCGTCGACCTTGGCGACTTTGCCGCCGAACACGGGACAGGCCGCGACGGTTGCGAACTTCATGTCGGGCAGCAGCGCATCGATGCCGTAGACTGCCTTGCCGTTGACCTTCTCCGGCGTATCCAGGCGCTTCAGCGGTTGGCCGATATAGACGAAGTCCTTGGGGTCCTTGAGCGGGACATCCTTGGGCGGCGTCTGGCCCTGCGCGGCGAGCGCCAGCGCGCCATAGCCGAGCTTGCGGCCGCTGGCGGCATGCGTGACCTCGCCCCTGGACGTCGTGCAGCTTGCGGGATCGACCTGCCATTCGGCGGCCGCGGCCTGCACCAGCATGGCGCGGGCGCTGGCGCCGGCGGTGCGCAGCGGCTTCCACCACGCGCGGATCGAGTTGGAGTTGCCGGTCACCTGCAGGCCGAAGGTGGGGTTGCCGTAGAGCTTGTCGTTCGGCGGCGCGTGCAGCAGCGCGACCTTGGTCCAGTCGGCATCGAGCTCCTCGGCGAGGATCATCGAAATCGAGGTGTAGGTGCCCTGGCCCATTTCGACCTGCGGCATGATCAGCGTGGTGTTGCCGGTCTCGTCGATGCGGATGAAGGCGTTCGGTGCGAACTTGCCCGCGGTCACGTCGGCCGGCTGCACCGGCTCGTTCACGGCATAGCTCGCCGCGCGCAGCGGCAGATGGAAGGCGAGCAGGAAGCCGGTGGCGAGTCCACCGGTGAGGAGCGCACGCCGCGAGACGCCGTCCGCGCTGTTTTCCTGGCGGAGTTTTTCTGTTGTCAGCATGATGCGTCCCCTACGACTGGCGTCCGGAGGCGGCCTGCTTGATGGCCTCGCGGATCCGCACATAGGTGCCGCAGCGGCAGATGTTGCCGGCCATCGCCGCATCGATATCGGAATCGTCGGGGTTCGGCGTCGCGGCAAGCAGCGCTGCAGCCGCCATGATCTGGCCCGACTGGCAATAGCCGCATTGGATCACTTCGAGATCGAGCCAGGCCTTCTGCACCTTCGCCCCGGCAGGCGAATTGCCGACCGCCTCGATCGTAGTCACCGCGCGGTCGCGCACCGCGCTCACCGGCAGCACGCAGGAGCGCACCGCCTTGCCGTCGATATGCACCGTGCAGGCGCCACACTGTGCGATGCCGCAGCCGAACTTGGTGCCGGTCATGCCCAGGATATCGCGCAGCACCCAGAGCAGCGGCATTTCGGGTGGCGCATCGAAGGATTTCTGTTCGCCATTGATGGTGAGTGTCGTCGCCATAAGCATTCCCCAAATTCAACGCCGCGGGCAGCGGACGCATCAACGAAATCGTATTGCGTCGCGACGAGCTAGGAAGCGAAGATGTGTTTCGCAATGCCAGTTCGTGCTGACCGCAACATGAGATGACGGACATCATCACATCGTCGTGTCTCACATTCTAGAGTATGGTGCCGGAAATCGATGACGGTCGCACGAAAGAACCGTGCGTTTTGAAAAGACGACGTGGGGTGCACAAGTTGCGCCAGCAACTGGCTAGAAAACAGGCGTCAGAGCTTGTAGGCCGTGCGGAAGCCGCCCCAGTGCCGGCCGCGCACGCGGACCGGCACGTCGATCTCGCGCATCATCACCATGCTGCCGTTGCCCATGTCGCGGGCGTAGCTCTGGATCAGATAGGCGCGCTGGTTGCGCCCGGCGGCGAGCCCGGCCGCGTCGTTGAAGATGCGGCGGTTGCGGCTGTTTGCGGTGTTGAAGGCGACATCGCCCGGCCGCTGCGGGTGCGAGTAGATCTTGTTGTGCACCGGCAGATAGCCGTTGCGGTCGATCATGGCGCAGAAGGCCATCCGCGGATCCTTGGCGAGGAAAGCCTCCTGGAACGGCGGCAGCGCGCGGTCAGCCCAATCAAGGATCTTCGTGCGATACTGCACCGGATTGGTGCCGGATATCTCGACATAGTCGGTATCGAACATGTCCTCGATCGTGATGGCGCCGCTCGCGATGCCGTTCTCGAAGATCCTGGTCAGGGCCACGCCGGCTTCCATCGCGCGCATGACGAACTCGGTGTTCTCGTCGCGGATTGCCCACAATTTGTCTTCGATCTTTTCGCGCAGCTTCGCCGCCGGCGCCTCGAAGCGCGCCTGCGCGCCAGCCTTGGTCTTGTCCGTGATCCGGATCTTGACCGTGCCGACATCCTCCAGCGTGGCGGCAAGGCTCTGGTGCAGTTGCAGCCGTTCGGCCTCGGGTCCAGAGATCAGGATGCCGTCCATGGATATCTCATAGACCGGCGCGGTGATGACGCTGCCGCGCGCTTGCAATTCAAGCTTGAGGTTGCAGGGCAGTCGCTCGCCCTTGCGCGGGTCCTCGCGGTCGCCCTGCCGCAGCAGCACCGCGCAGCGCGATTTCAGTTTTTGCGCAAAGCCGGTCACCGCCCGGCCTGCCTGGGCGACGTCCTTGCCATGCGTTTCGGCTTCCCTGGTGGCATGATCGATCTCGGCGGCGCTGTCGCCCACCGCGACGATGAAGCTCGAGGCGGAGGCGGCATTCTGCGCGATCTCGCCGGTGGTCTTGTGCTGCTCGGCCACGGCGCCGCTGACATGCTCGAACACCGGGCGGATCGCCTCGATCGTCTGCGCGATGCGGTGCACGGCGTCCGCCGAGCCCGCGGCATCCTTCTGCAGCGCCTCGATCTTCCTGGTGATCTCTTCGGTCGCGCCCTGGGTCTGCACCGCCAGCGCCTTCACTTCGGTCGCAACCACCGCGAAGCCCTTGCCGGCGGCGCCGGCACGTGCGGCCTCTATGGTCGAGTTGAGGGCGAGCAGGGTGGTCTGCCGCGCGATCTGTGCGATCAGGTTGACGACGTTGCCGATTGCGGCTGAGGATTCGCGCAGCCGATCGACGTTCGCGCGGGCCTCGCGTGCCGCAGCACCCGCTTCGTCGGCGAGCCGGCCAGCGTCGCGCACCTGCGCGCCGATCCCTTGCGCCGAATCGGTGAACTTGTCGGCGGCCTGTGAGAAGGTCTCGGCCGTGGTCTGCGCCGCATTGGTGCGGCCGGTCAGCGCATCCGTGCGCTCGCGGATCGTGGCAAGCGTCGTCGCGGTCGCCTGGGCGCCGCCGGCCACCGATTGGGCGGCGCGCTCGAGCTGCCGGATCATGCCGCCGAGCTCGAGCTCCAGCAGTTCCAGGATTTCTTGTGCCGTTTCCTGGGCCGTCTCCTGCGCCGAGCCGGTATCCTGGGAGGGATTATCGGTCGGCGCCGGCGCTGGCGCTGTCGCCGCCGGAACCTTCGGCTCGACCGCCGCCGCCGGCTCCGGCACTCGCTTGCGGAACAAACCGAACGCCGCCATAGGGATTCTCTTGCAAGTTGAAATGGACCGTTCGACTCTCCCATACGTGGGTGAAATCGTGGTTAACGGCTGCCTGATTTTCCGGCAGGCGGCACTCCCGGTATGCCAGATCATGCCGCAAGTCTTTGATTTTGGCCTGTCGGGGGCCTATAACGCCGCGCCTTACCCCCTTTTTCGAAAGACGATTCCCAAGGGACCTCGCATGGCCGGTCATTCCCAATTCAAGAACATCATGCACCGCAAGGGCCGGCAGGATGCCCAGAAGTCGAAATTGTTCGGCAAGCTGGCCCGCGAAATCACCGTCGCGGCCAAGCTCGGCACCCCCGACCCCGCGATGAACCCCCGGCTGCGCGCCGCGATCGTTGCCGCGCGGGCGGAAAACATGCCGAAGGACAATATCGAGCGCGCCATCAAGAAGGCCGCCGGTAACGAGGGCGAGAACTATGACGAGATCCGCTACGAGGGCTATGGCCCCGGCGGCGTCGCCGTGATCGTCGAGGCGCTCACCGACAACCGCAACCGCGCCGCCTCCGACATCCGCTCCTACTTCACCAAGGCCGGCGGCAACCTCGGCGAAACCGGCTCGGTCTCCTTCATGTTCGACCGCACCGGCATCGTCGAATATGACCACAAGGCCGCGTCCGACGACGCCATGCTGGACGCCGCGATCGAAGCCGGCGCCGACGACGTCGTATCGAGCGAAAGCGGCCACGAGGTCTATGCGTCCCAGGAATCCTTCCGCGAGGTCGCCAAGGCGCTGGAAGCGAAATTCGGCGAGCCGCGCAAGGCCGCGCTGACCTGGAAGCCGCAAAATACCATCGCCGTCGACGACGAAACCGGCGAAAAGCTGTTGAAGCTGATCGACGTGCTGAACGAGCACGACGACGTGCAGAACGTCTTCGCCAATTTCGAGATCTCCGACGCCCTGATGGCGAAGATGGGCGGCTGACGGATATCCTGCGCCATATTCCGCTGTCATCGCCCGCGAAGGCGGGCGATCCAGTAATCACCGAAGGGCGAGTTCTTATCGCCAGCGCCGTTTACTGGATACCCCGCCTTCGCGGGGTATGACAGCAAAGGGGACAGGCAGAACACGACGAGCGGGCAGGGGATGACCGTCCCGTTTGTGTTTCGTTCTCGAAACGCAGCGGCTATCACTACCCCATGACAGTCCAGCCGATTCGCAAATCCACCCGCATCCTCGGCATCGACCCGGGCCTCCGCCGCACCGGCTGGGGCGTGATCGAGGTCGAGGGCAATCGGCTGGTTTTCATCGGCTGCGGCTCGATCGAGCCGTCGGAACGGCTGCCATTGGCGAGCCGGCTGCTCGCGATCCATGAGGGGCTGGCCGCCGTGCTCGGCGATTTCACACCGGCAGAGGCCGCCGTCGAGCAGACCTTTGTCAACAAGGACGGCGTCGCGACGCTGAAACTCGGCCAGGCGCGCGGCGTCGCCATGCTGGCGCCTGCAATGTTCGGCATCGAGGTCGCCGAATATGCGCCGAACCAGGTCAAGAAAACCGTGGTCGGCGCCGGACACGCCGAGAAGAACCAGATCGCCGTGATGCTGAAGATCCTGCTGCCCAAGGCCGAGCCGCAATCGCCCGATGCCGCCGACGCACTCGCGGTCGCGATCACGCACGCCCATCACCGCCAAAGCACCGCGCTGCGGCTGAGAGTCGCGAGCCTATGATCGGCAAGTTGAAAGGCCTCATCGATTCCTACGGCGAGGACTATGTGATCCTCGATGTCGGCGGCGTCGGCTATCAGGTGCATTGCTCCGCGCGCACGCTGCAGGCGCTGCCGTCGCCGGGCCAGGCCGCGGTGCTCTCGATCGAGACCTATGTGCGCGAGGATCAGATCAAGCTGTTCGGCTTCCGCACTGACAACGAGCGCGAATGGTTTCGCCTGCTGCAGACCGTGCAGGGCGTCGGCGCCAAGGTCGCGCTCGCCGTGCTGGGCACGCTGCCGCCTACCGACCTCGCGAACGCGATCGCGCTGCGTGACAAGGCAGCGGTGGCCCGCACGCCGGGCGTCGGGCCGAAGGTCGCCGAGCGCATCGTCAGCGAGCTGAAGGACAAGGCGCCTGCCTTTGCCAATGTCGATCCCGCCGTGGTCCACCTCGCCGGCGCCATAGACAACGAGCGCGCGCCGCGTCCGGTTGCCGATGCGATCTCGGCATTGGTCAATCTCGGCTACGGCCAGCCACAGGCCGCCGCCGCCATCGCCGCAGCCTCGCGCAGCGCAGGCGAGAAGGCGGAAACCGCACAGCTGATCCGTCTCGGTCTGAAGGAGCTCGCGAAGTGAATGCTCAGACCGTAGGGTGGGCAAAGCGCAGCGTGCCCACCATCCACACTCCGCTCGTCATGGTGGGCACGCTGCGCTTTGCCCGCCCTACAATCTGCGCGTCTCGTGTTAGGTTTGTCAGATGACAGGCCCCTCCCGCATCGTCACGCCCGAGCGCCGCGCCGATGATGTCGGCGACACGGCGCTGCGTCCGCAATCGCTGTCCGAATTCGTCGGCCAGGCGCAGGCGCGCAAGAATCTCTCGATCTTCATCGAGGCCGCGCGCAAGCGCGGCGAGGCGCTGGATCACGTGCTGTTCGTCGGCCCGCCCGGGCTCGGCAAGACCACGCTGGCGCAGATCGTCGCGCGCGAGCTCGGCGTCGGCTTCCGCGCCACGTCAGGCCCGGTGATTTCCAAAGCCGGCGATCTCGCCGCGCTGCTCACCAATCTGGAAGAGCGCGACGTCCTCTTCATCGACGAGATCCATCGCCTGAGCCCGGCGGTGGAAGAACATCTCTATCCCGCGATGGAGGATTTCCAGCTCGACCTCATCATCGGCGAGGGGCCGGCGGCGCGCTCGGTGAAGATCGACCTGGCGAAATTCACCCTCGTCGGCGCCACCACGCGCGCCGGCCTGCTCACCAATCCGCTCCGCGACCGTTTCGGCATTCCGGTCCGGCTCAACTTCTATACCGAGGAGGAGCTGGAGAAGATCGTCACCCGCGGCGCCCGTGTGCTCAACATCGGCATGAGCCCTGACGGCGCCAACGAGATCGCCCGCCGCGCCCGCGGCACGCCGCGCATCGCCGGGCGCCTGCTGCGCCGGGTGCGCGATTTTGCCTCAGCAGCAGACGCAACGTCGGTCGACCGCGCCATCGCCGATCACGCGCTCTCCGCGCTCGAGGTCGATGCTGCCGGCCTCGACGCCATGGACCGCCGTTACCTCAGCACCATCGCGATGAACTATGGCGGCGGCCCCGTGGGCGTCGAGACGATGGCGGCTGCGCTGTCGGAGCCGCGCGATGCGATCGAGGATATCATCGAGCCCTATCTGATCCAGTGCGGCTATCTGCAGCGCACCCCGCGCGGCCGGCTACTCACCTCGCACGCCTTCCGCCACCTCGGCCTCGCCGAACCCTCGCGCGATCCCTCGCAATTCGGCCTGTTCGGCGACGACGACTGATCTTCGATTCTCGTAGCCCGGGTGAAGCGCTAGCGTAACCCGGGGCCGCTCGTGAACGTTGGCGCAGGAGTCCCGGGTTGCGCTTCGCTCCACCCGGGCTACGGCAAAAGGTCCGTTCACACCCTCGTGCGGCAGAACCCCTGATAATCTGCACAAACGCACCGCAATTTCGCTCCAATCGGACCCCATCAACGGGGGGCATCACCGATCACCCCCATGTTTTCACGGCGTCAATTTTTCAGATCCCTCGGCGGTTTGACCGCCCTCACTGCGTCGACCTCGGCCTATGGCTTTGGCGTCGAGCCGGTATTGCGGCTCCGCGTCACGCGTTACCATCTCACGCCGGCAGGATGGCCGGCGGATCTCCCGCTCAAGATCGCCGTGATTGCCGACCTGCACGCCTGCGATCCGTGGATGTCGCTGGAGCGCATCGAGGCGATCGTCGCACGCACCAACGCACTTGAGCCCGACATCATCGTCATGCTCGGCGATTACGTCGCCGGCCACCGCCATGTCACCCGTTTCATTCCGGCGAGCGAGTGGGCCGCGGTGCTGGCGAACCTCAAGGCGCCGCTTGGCGTGCACGCGATCCTCGGCAACCATGACTATTGGGAAGACAAGGCCGTGCAGCGCGAGGGGCAGGGGCTGACGGTGGCCCACCGTGCACTGGAAGCGGTGGGCATTCCCGTCTACGAGAACGACGCCGCGCGCCTGACCAAGGCGGGTCGCCCGTTCTGGCTCGCCGGCCTCGGCGATCAGCTCGCCTATATGCCGGCGCGACGCTTCCGCCCGGTGCGTCGCATCGGCGTCGACGATCTCGGCGCGACGCTTGCGAAAGTCACCGACGATGCGCCGGTGATCCTGCTGGCACACGAGCCCGACGTTGCGCTGCGCGTCCCCTCGCGCGTGGCGCTGCAATTGTCCGGCCATACCCATGGCGGCCAGGTCCGCCTGCTCGGCTGGTCGCCCGCGGTGCCGCCGCGGCATGGCGTCGAACTCGCCTACGGACACCTGCGCACCAATTGCGACGTCATCGTCTCCGGCGGCCTCGGCTGCAGCATCATGCCGTTCCGTATCGGCGTTCCCCCGGAGATTGTGCTGGTGACGCTCGGCAAGGCCGGGCCGGCGGTGGCTTAGTGATCGAAAAGCGCACGCAAGCTCTGTCGCGCTTGCGCTCCGATAACTGTCACAGCCTCAGTGAGCCAGCGTCTTGGCCGCGCTGAATAGCACGGCGGGATCGTACTGCGCCTTGTAGAGCGGGGAGACCTTCTTATCGAGGCCGAGCAGCGCAATCACCGCTGTCTGCGCCGAGCGCACCGAGTATTCGACGGTGAACACGACATCATCGGGAATCTCGCAATATTGTCCGATGAAGGCGAGATTGGTGGTGCCTGGCGGCTTGACCGGCGGCCGGTCGCCTTTCACGCGCGGCATGAACTGGCTGGTGATGTAGGGCATCATGCAGGGGATGCAGTTCGAGGTCTTGAGGATCAGCTCCTTGTGCGTTTCGAAGCGCAGATGGCCCAGCAGCTCGGTCAGGATCTCCTCGCCGCTGCAATCCGACATCTTTTTCTTCACGAAGTTGCCAATCTGGTCGACGAACAGCCCGTAGCCCCAGAACACCTTGATGTTGTCTGGCTGACCGATGAAATGTGGCTGCGCGGCGAGCACCACCGACATCAGCCAGTTCGAATCGGTGAAGGTGACAAGGCCGCCGGTGCCGGCGACATTGCCGGTGAATTTTTCCATCAGCTCGAAGAAGGTCGGATCGCGTATCGTCACCGTGAACGACAGCCATTTCGACTCGTCGACCTTGCCGTTGAAAACCGAGGGCCGGCCGAATCGGGCATCCTTGGCGGCGAGCTTCTCCCACAGCGCCCAGGAGCCGTCGGTCTTGCCGTCGGTCTTGCCGTCCTTGGCCAATAGCGCGGCGGGCCGCGTCATCGATCCCAGGCTCGACGCTGTCGTCATAGATCCGTTGGTGACGAACACGAGATCGTCGGCGCCGACCGCGATCATTTCCGGTTTGCCGTCGCGGACGCAATGCAGCCGCTCGACACCCTTGCCCTTCGGTCCATAGACGAAGTCGAGGTCGGTGACGACGGTCCCCGTCTGCAGGTTCGCGCCCTGCGCCTTTAGCCAGTTCGTCACCGGCAGCACGATCGAATCGTACTGGTTATAGGGCGTGCGGCGAACGCCTCCGAGCGTGTGGATGCGGGGAAACTCCTGAATGAAGCGATGCAGATAGCGCTTCAGTTCGACGGCGCTGTGCCACGGCTGGAACGCAAAAGTCGTAACCCACATGTACCAGAAATTGGTGGTGAAGAACGGCGGCGAGAACACATCCTCGATCCGCTTGTCGCCGAGGGACGCTTCCGACACCGCCATGATCTCGATCAGCTCGAGGCGGTCCTGGTTGGAAAATCCCATGTTTGACACGTCGACCTTCTGGCCGCCGCGCACCAGCCGGGCATGCGAATGCGGGATGTGCTTCTCGTTGAATTCGTAGATCTCCTGCTTGACGGTCTTGGCGGGATCGCTCAGCGACGGGATGAACGACAACAGATCGAACGTGCAGGTATAGGCCTCATAGGTGAACATTCGGCCGCCGCGAATGACGTAACCCTGATCCGGCGACCCGCCGCCGTCGAGGCTGCCGCCAAGCAGCGGCGTCTCCTCGAAGATCGTGATATTGCGCCCCTGCAGGCCGCCGTCGCGGATCAGGTAGGCGGCGCTCGCCAGCGATGCGATCCCGCCGCCGACCAGATAGGCCTTGGTTTCGCTTCGCTGTGCGGATCGATCCGTGTTTGCCATGATATGTTCGCTTTCGCAGGATTGAGACAGGTGGCGCCGCCGGAGACGGGTTCCGGGAGTTCTGGCGACTGGAGCCTTCTTTGCTTGTGTTTCTCGGATAGGCCGCGGCGATCTCGCCGGTCTTGACCTCAATCAATCTTCGCGCGGTCCGGCGTTGACGTCGGCTCCATGCGAGGGCATGTCACGATCAATTGATGATTTCCGAGGTCCAACGGTGCAGACAGCTCATCTCGACGGCGAGGTCCGCGACGGCCGCCATCACATGCAGGTCCGTGTCTATTACGAGGACACGGATTTCCCTGATTTGCCGTTATCGTAGTAGGCAAACATGCCGATTTCTTCTCCCTTGCGGCGGTTTTCGGGGAAAAGCTTCATGCCGCAAAGGGCGGCACTGTTCAGGTAGGGCGTGTATTCGTAGGGCATCCGCTTGCGAACTGGATGCACCACAATGCAGTCAATCAAGTTACGGAAGGCGATCCGGGTTTCGATCGCCTTCGAATTGATCTTGAGCGCGGCGACCAATTTTTTAACTTCCGAACGGTAAAGCTCACCGAACTTCGGGTGGTCGAACGGGATCACGTTCTCGCTGCCGTTGCCCAGCAGCCGCAAGCGCGCATCAACGTTTTCTCGCTCCATATCGCACGCATCGATCCGCTTGAGCAGCTCATCGGGTTTACGACGGCTGTTTGCGATGGCATATGATAGGCGCTCTATCTCGGCAGTTAGCGTACGGCGTCGACGCTCGAGGTTGGTGCGTTCGCTAACTTTTTTTCGATCTTTCTTGCGTTCCTGCTGCCAAGCACTCATCGCCTCTTCAATGGCTTTTGCCGAAAGCAATTTCACGTCGATCTTGATGGAAACATCCTCAAGTAGAACGTCCATGTCAAAGCTACGGGTGTGCTCACAGGTGCCTCGCTGATGCGCGTTGGCGCATGCGGCGCGCGGCGCGCCATTCCGGGATGATTGCGCAATTCGCATATGGCCGTTGCAAACGCCGCACCGGAGGACACCGGCAAGCGGGTGCTCATTGTTGCGCGGAATCATTGAGCGACGCTGCGGCTTGCCGGTCGGCCCGAACATATGGACAGCGCGCGCGCTGCGAACCTTCTGCACCGTATCCCAGAGTGCTTGTGGAATGATCCGCAGCTCGGGATTCTTGACGATGATGTGCCGTTCTTCCGGATTGCGGCGCTTCTGTTTCTTCTGCGTTTCCGGGTTGAGAATTGTCGAGCGAACGTTCCAATGTATCTCGCCGATGTACAACTCGTTGCCGATAATGCCGCGACCATGACGACCGCCAGTGATGCACTGATGATTCCAAGTGGTGCGACCGGCCTTGTTCTTGTGACGGGTGGCGCCAGGCGAGGGTACACCTTCGCGGGAGAGATCAGCTGCAATATTTCGGGTTGAACGGCCCGAAGCATATTCCTTGAAGATGCGAAGTACGATCTTTGCTTCGTTCTTATCGATCAAGCGCTCGCCGGGCGCACCAGGCCTCGGCCGATAGCCATACGCGTATGAGCCGGGAATTTTTCCGTTAGCGACAGCGTTGTCATGGCCGCGCCGAACCTTGTCGGCAAGCTGCGGCTTGTAAATCGTGTTATAGAGACTTGCGATGCTGATATCGGTAGCGGTGGCGTAAATGCCTTTCTGATCCATCAGCTCAACGCCGTTGAACTCGAAAACCTGCTTTAGGCGCTGGATCGTTGCGGGATCGCGCGACAAGCGGTCGAAATGCTCAACGATGACCACGTCAAAGTCATGGTTTCGAACACCGTTTAGCAATCGTTGATAGCCGTCCCGCGCATCTTCGGTAAGACCAGACTTTGCGGCGTCGACGAATTCATCGATAACATCTAGCTTATTGCGTTCGGCGACCTTTCGGCAGAGCAATAGCTGACCGTCAATCGAGGTCGCCTTTTGCATGTCGCTGGAATAGCGCGCGTATAGTACGGCTCTCATTTTGGGTGACGCTGTCGTCATGCCGTTCCCCTATCGGCTGCCCGTGACCATCCTTTTCGTCCCGTGCAATCTGCCGCCCAATGGCGCGCGCCAACTCAAGCCAAATTTCCTCATTATCGGGATTGTCCCAGCTCTGAGGGTGGGAAGGGTCAAGCGGTCGGATGATCGCCCTTTGCTCCCGAGGCGATCGGATTCGGGTACGCATTACAAGCTGGCCAGCGGATGTTAACGTAAAGTGCCGGCCCGCGCTACAGCCGGGCGGCAATCATTTGCGGCGCTTGATTCCAGGCTCGATCCCTCCCGTCCCTTTTCCGTGGTTTCATGACCTTCGCCGGCGCGACAATCCGATCTAGATCGTCCTTTGGCCACAGCTTCCGTTGGCTGTGGCCACAACCCGACCGGGATCATTGCAGGATCAGGATGGCGCATGACTTTTGCCCTTTTTGAAGCGCTCGCTTAAATCTCGATCTGCGGGCTGTGAGCCAATTCATGTTGGCCGCTGTAGCGGCAAATGAAAATGAGATTCTTCAGATACATCAATGCCGGGGATCGAGCGTTAGCGCACTCCCGCGATGGTGGTCGTGGGCGGGAGCAGATCTGCTAAGCAGAGCGGAGTAAAAATACTTGCGCGTGACGGCGACGAGTTGATGGGCAGGAAGGCTTCCGCTGCGCTCGGCGACCCAGCGCTCGCATTCGCCTCGCGGGCAGTCAGACAAAGGGAGCATCGGTTCGGGCTAATTTCTTAGTACTTCCCCTGATACCGAGCGTCATTTATCGGCGCGGCGCGCGCCTCAGGAAAAGCGGGCGCAATTCGTCGGAGTGGACGCTTATGGCTTCATCGCGCCTCTCGTTGGCCCCTTCCGTTCTGGTTCAGGCGAGCTTCGAGCGAACTGATGCTGGCGAGCACAGCTTCAAAGTTTGGCGGTTCGCCGAAGATCATGCCTTTCATGGCTCTGTAATCGACGCGCAACTGGTCGATCATCGCGTCATGTGGGGCCAACGCGAACGAACCGGGCGCCGCACTCGCAAGATCAAAGTCCGGTCGATTGAAGAACATGCGGGCATGCGCGACGCAGTCCGCGCCGAGCCCTGTGTCAGCCATAGCGGCTTCGCCGATCGGGTCCCGAACTAGCTGGTGCAGGTCGTAGTAGTGACGGGACACGCGTTGACCGCCGCCGCGCAGCTCACCGCGCTGGTCGAACCAGCGGCGCAACCCATGGAGGATGACGACTTTGTCCCAGAAGGTGCGCTTGGGATCGACGGTGCGCACAGCCGGAACGGTGAGGTCAAGCGTCGGCAGATCGTCATCGACATAGGGTTTGATCGGCACATCGGTATTTGGGTCGAGCGCGGATTTTGCGCCTGACTCGATCTTGATCGCCGCCCGCACATAATCCGACCGCGGCGTCGCAGCGGGATACCAGATCAGCAACGTCTGCCCATCGGGATCGGCCTCGTCGGCTTCCACGCGTGCCGCACCGGCATCGAAGCCGGCCGCCTGAAGCCGATCCTGGAGGATCCGCGTCAACTCAGCGCTCAGCGAGCCATTAATGTAAGCTTGGCAGGCGTCCTTGATTGCATCAAGTCGCGCCCGACGTTTCTTGCCGCTGAGCGCGTCGAGCTCCTCGATGGTCGCCGGCTCGCCGATATCATCCCGAAACACCGTTACATCTATATCTTCAGAGAAACGATTGATCAGACCGAAGCCTTTAGACAAGGATGTTCCGCCTTTGAAAAGGAGGCGGGGTCCTCCCGCCTTTAGGCCATTGAACAAGGCATCCAGCGTCCAGCAGACCCAAAAGTCCTTCTCGATATTCTGGGATGCCGTGCCGAGGCGCAGCGCCGTCGTATCAAAAGCACTCAACATCGCGTCCGACCCGGCCGCGAGAACCTCATCGAAAGCCGGGTTCATGCCTTGGCCCTCCGACTTGTGCCGCGATTGGCAGTTGGCTTCTTCCGCGTGGAGCGCGGTTTCGGCTTCGGACGTGCGGCGGCAGCGTGACGCTGGCCATCATCACCGTCGCCTCTTCTTTGTCGATGACGATCATGATCAACGCCACCATGATCAGCATCATCACGATCATCATCGTTGTGCCGGCGACCAAGGCCGGCATCGGGTGCGATGAGCGGTTTGAGAAACACCCGCATCCATGTCGGAAGAGCCGACATGCCGGCGGTGAGATCGGCTTTGAGCGGCGACCCCGCCGTCGGATCCTCGAAAAGCCTGGCGAGCTTACGCTTGACCTGATCGCTCTCGCCTTCACGCGTTAAGAGATCCCGCAGCCAATGAAGTGCTTGGACAACGCGCATGGCCGGTCGCCCGGCCCAGAATAGCTTGCTGGCTGCGGTTGGACGAAAGGTGATCGTCACGTTACCAAGCTTGATCGCGCGACGACGCGCCTCGGTGTGCATCACGATTTTGGCCGGGACGGCATCAGTCAAACCCAAATCGTTCGCCGCGGTCATGCCGTCGACAAGCATCCGCGTTTGGTCGCGTCTTCCGACGGCGTCGATGACCGAGCGCGGATCGGGCGGGTTAGGTTTTTGGGTGAGCTTGTTGAAGCCAGGCTGATCGTAGAGCCCGCGATCGATCCGCCTCAGGGTTCCGGCATTCGCCAGCCGCTGCAGCGTCTTATCGACGGCGTCCCGCGAGGCGAGGTCGACGAAATCACTAGGCGTCCAGACCTTCCGCGGCGCGTCCGCACGGATGCGGTCAAGCATGGTGGTCTTGAGGTCGGGCGGGTGGCTGGTCATGTCCGAAAATTGTAGCCCTTTTTCGGACGAAGGGCAAGCTTCTTGTCGGAAATAGATATACAAATTTCGGACAGTCTAGTCACTTGAGGGGGAACGCCTTCCCCTGGCATCCGAGTCCCCGCAATGCTCCCGAAAGAGTGAGAGTGCTGACCGGGTTTTCCGCGACGGGTTGAGGGCTGGAGGAGAGGCCTCCGGCGCCCGTCATGGAGACGACCCATGACCCAAGTCGAAGTTCTTAGCACGGGCCGCGACCGCATCGGCGGCTACAAGGTGGACCTGACCCGCGGTGAGCGAGTTGGCCGCGTATCCTCGGAGTGGTTCTCGCGGCCGGCGGACGAGCGCTATCTGTCCCTGTCGGACCTTTATGCCGCCGTGCGCGGACGGACCGAGCGTAGCCGGACCCGGACGGTGGAGAGCGCAGCGATCCGCGTCGAGGCGGATCGTAACGACGCGGAACGGCTGGTGCTAACGTTGCCCGGCTCCGATACGCCTATCGCACCGACCCACTGGAGCTTCGGCCAACTCGCGAGCCTGATCGGCGCGCCGGCCGCCTACCTCCGGCAGCTTCCGGCGCCGCTCGCTGGCATCAATCTCCAATTTGGCCTCAGCTCTCATCGAGGCGAGCAGGTCAAGACGCTCGAGATCGAAGACGGTCGCGTCGAGCTTCGCGCGGTTACGGGGCCCGAATACGGGCGTATTTTTGACCACGAACTCGTGGCGGCCGTTCAGCGCATCGCCGGCAATGGCACGGGCGACACGCGCTGGAAAGTCCCGGGCGTGCTCGATTGGTCGACCGGCGTCTATAATCCGCATGTCGACATCAGCGAGGATACGACGACGCTCTACGCGTCGGACCGCGACGTCTTCCTGTTCCTGGTCGACGACCTCAACCCGATCGAGGCCGGCCGGCTGCGTGATGGCTCGCCGGACCTCTACTTCCGCGGCTTCTACTGCTGGAATTCCGAGGTGGGTGCCAAGACACTCGGGATGGCGAGCTTCTATCTCCGCGCCGTCTGCCAGAACCGCAATCTCTGGGGTGTAGAGGATTTCGAGGAGATCACCATCCGCCACTCCAAATACGCCGCCTCCCGCTTCGCGCATGAGGCGGTGCCGGCGCTGACGAGCTTTGCCAATTCCTCATCCATGCCCTTCGTCAATGGCATCAGGGCCGCGCGAGAAATGATCGTCGCCCGCACCGACGATGACCGTAGCGAGTTCCTACGCAAGCGCGGCTTCTCGAAGACTGAGACAGCGAAGATCATCGAAACGGTGCTGTCCGAGGAAGGACGCAAGCCCGAGAGCGTCTTCGATTTCGTGCAAGGCATCACAGCGGTTGCGCGGGGCAAGACCCATCAGGACGCACGACTCGATCTGGAGGCGCGCGCGAAAAAGCTGCTCGACCGCGCAGCCTGATACCCGGAAAGCCGGAGATGCGGAACGGCGTGTCTCCGGCTTCGTGCCTTTCCGTTTTTCCTGATCGTCGGTTGGCCGGTGCTGCCCTCAGAGGAAGAGGGCGGCGCTGAGCTTCGTGACGGGTTGGAGGCCCAGAGGAGAGTCTTTGGGCCGCCCGTCGCGGAGTATCACCCATGGCGACTACCGTTCAGAAGATCACCCTCTCGTCCTCGCGCGACATTCCCTTCAATAAGCTCGTGCTCAGCCAGTCAAACGTCCGGCGCGTAAAGGCCGGCATTTCCATCGAGGAGTTGGCCGAGGACATCGCTCGGCGTACCTTGCTCCAAAGCATCAACGTCCGGCCGGTCCTCGACGCCGAAGGCACCGAGACTGGCATTTTTGAGATACCGGCCGGCGGGCGCCGCTACCGCGCGCTGGAGCTGCTCGTAAAGCAGAAGCGCCTCGCCAAGACCGCATTGGTGCCTTGCGTTGTGCGTGATCCCGCGACCGGCATTCTCGCCGAGGACGATTCGCTCGCCGAGAACGTCTAGCGAGCTCCGCTACATCCGCTCGACCAGTTCCGCGCCTTCCAGGCTCTGCGCGAGAAGGGCCGGACCGAGGAGGACATCGCCGCTGCCTTCTTCACCTCGGTCAACGTCGTGAAGCAGCGCCTGCGCCTCGCGTCTGTCTCGCCCGCGCTGCTCGACGTCTATGCCGAGGATGGCATGTCGCTCGAACAGTTGATGGCCTTCACCGTCACCGCGGAGCATGCTCGCCAGGAGCAGGTCTGGCAGGCGATCTCCGGCTCTTGGCAGAAGGAGCCCTATCAGATCCGCCGCATGCTGACGGAGAAGACGGTGCGCGCCTCCGACCGGCGAGCCACGTTTGTCGGCCTCGACGTCTACGAGGCGGCCGGGGGCGTGGTGCTGCGCGACCTATTCGAGTCGGACGACGGCGGCTGGCTCGAAGACGTCGCTCTGCTCGACAGCCTGCTCGCCGACAAGCTGAAGGCAGAGGCGGAAACGATCGCCACCGAAGGCTGGAAGTGGATCGAGGTCGCTATCGACTTCCCCTACGGCCATACTCGAGGCTTGCGCGAGCTGGACGGCGTGCCCGCTGATCTAACGGCTGAAGAGCAGGTGACTATCGTGGCGCTCAGCGCTGAATACGCGAGGCTCGAAGCCGAGCATGACAGCGTGGACGAGCTGCCTGACGAGGTCGACCAGCGGCTCGGCGAGATCGAGACGGCTCTCGCCGCCTTCGATGATCGACCTGTCATTTATCAGCCGGCCGACATCGCCCGCGCGGGCGCGTTCGTCGGCATCGACGCCGAAGGCACGCTCTTGGTCGACCGCGGCTATGTCCGGCCCGAGGACGAGGTGCCCGTGGCCGAGCTGGGGCAGGAGAGCGATGGCGGACCCGCTGCTGCGGTCATGGACGGCGCCGAACCATCGGCCCCGGTCACACAGCGCGCCGTCATCACCATCGGCGGTCAGGTTGCGGAGCCCGAGGACGATGATGCGGTGAAGCCGTTGCCGGACCGCCTGCTGACCGAGCTCACGGCAGAGCGGACGCTGGCACTGCGCGACAAGTTGGCAACCACGCCTGCGGTCGCCTTCCAGGCGGTGCTGCACAAATTTTGCCTCGACGCCTTCTCCCGCTATTCCTCCTACGGGACGGCGATGGAGGTCTCCGTGCGCTGCACTAGCTTCCCGGTGCAGGCGCAGGGGCTGAAGGACACGTCGGCGGCCAGGGCGATCGACGCGCGCCACAAGGTCTGGGAGGGGCGCCTGCCGAAGGACAAGGCCGACCTCTGGGATTGGCTCACCGGCCTCACGGGGGACGAGCAGGCGTCGCTCTTTGCGCATTGCGCGTCGTTCGGCGTCAACGCGCTATACGAGAAGGGCGACCGCTACGGCGGCGGCACCACGCCGCACATGGTCGAGCAGCGCATCGCCGATGCCGATCGTATCGCGAGGGCCGTCGATCTCGACATGGTGGAAGCCGGATGGCGTCCCACCGTTGAGAACTATCTCGGCCGGGTCCCGAAGCGCCGCATCCTCGAGGCTGTGCGTGAAGGCGCCGGCGAGCGGTCGGCCCAGCTCATCGATCATCTCAAGAAGGGCGACATGGCCAAGGAGGCTGAACGCCTCCTGGCCAAGACCGGCTGGCTGCCCGAGTCCCTGAGAATGGCCGACCCGGAGCAGCCCGCGGCCGTCGACGCCGCGGAGCCCGAGGCCGATGGCGAGCCGCTGCCAGAATTTCTCAACCGCGACGATGAGGAAACTCCGGTCGATGAAGCGGACGAGCCGCACATGATTGCGGCCGAATAGCTCGACCGCGCGGGCCGGCTTCGGTCGTCCCGCGTCTCTCACTGCCAATCCACCCACAGCCCGGCTCGCGCCGGGCTTTTTGCATTCTGGAGACTCTCGTGCCCCTTTTCACCATCGAGACGACCTATCATCTGCCGATCCACCGGCAGCGAAACTACGAAGCCGAAACGCTCGACCAAGCCTGCGATCTCGCGATTGTCGACGAGGACTGGGACGACAACAAGTCGGACGTCGAAGCATCCGGCGAGACCTATGTCACCGGCATCTGGGAAGGCCGCGACGCCGCCTATATCGGCCGGGCCCTGCCGATCCCCTCACGTTTCGGCGAGCAGGTCCAGCGCAAGGCCGATCACTTCGAGTTGCTGCTCGGTCTGCTCAAAATCTTGGCCCACGTTCCGGAGGGCGGCTCAGCGGATGTCGAGCTTTGGCGCCGACGGGCGGACACCGCCATCGCGAAGGCCGAGGCCATTCTCGCGGGCGAAAACGATCCGATCGAGGGAGGTGCGTCATGACGCAATACATCGTCACCGTCGTCGAAGGCGATGCGAGCTACCTCACGGAAGCGGTCGCCGCCGCGAACGGCAATACTGCCTGGCCATGCTGGCAGTTCGGACACTGACGAACGCTCTGTGAAAGGCGCCCCGCCAGCCGGCGAGGCGCTTTTTCTCATGCCGGCCACGGCCACAACGCTGAGAGGGAGAGGACGGCCGGAACGGGTTTGAGCCGGTGCGGTCCAAGAGAGAGCGCCGTCCGGCTCGCCTGTTCCCGCTCTCCTTAAGGCTTCCTTCATGACCGACCTTTCCCCGATCGCGGCCGACCAGGTCGCGCCGATCTCGCCTGTCCGCGCTCCCGAGAAAGCCAGCGTCATCATCGTTGCCGCGGAGCAGCTCCTCCCGCATCTCGAACGTGGCCGATGCATCGACGCCGCAATCCTGCGGGCCGCGATGGAAGCGGCCTTCGGCGCATCCGATGCTGCGGGCGCCTGGGATTGGAAGATGGCCTACGACGCCTGTGAGGCCGCTACCGTCCTGTTCCTCCGCAAATATGGAAAGGCGCTATTCCGCAAAGCCGACTCTCCGGCTTCACGACTTTCCGCTTTAGACAAGATCGCGGGCCTTCTGCCGACGCACACGCGCCGCTCTGTCGAGAGCGAGACCTTCCAGCAATTCTCGACGCCGATCCCGCTCGGCCTCGCCGCTTTGACTGCGGCCGCCGTCACGTTAGCGGACCGCGTGCTGGAGCCGTCCGCAGGCACCGGCCTGCTCGCCATCCTCGCCGAGATCGCCGGCGGCGCGCTCGTGCTGAACGAGCTGGCCGAGACCCGGGCGAAGTTGGTCTCTACCCTCTTTCCGGCCATCTCCGTCACGCGCTTCGACGCTGCTCAAATCGACGATCACATGGATCCTCCGATCGTTCCGAGCGTCGTGCTGATGAACCCGCCGTTCTCGGCGATGGCGAATGTTTCCGGCCGCATCGCCGACACGGCGTACCGTCACATCGCCTCGGCCCTGGCGCGTCTCGCCGATGGCGGCCGGCTGGTGGCAATCACCGGCGCAAGTTTCTCACCCGAAGCCTCGGCCTGGCGTGAGGCTTTCGCCCGCTTGCAGGGGCGCGGCCGCGTGGTGTTCACCGCCGCGATCGACGGCGGGGTCTATGCCAAGCACGGCACGACGATCGAGACGCGGTTGACCGTCATCGACAAGGAGCCGGCCGATGACCCGCACGCCTTCCCGGAGTCGCCAGGAATCGCACCCGACGTCGCGACGCTGCTCCGGTGGATCGGCGAGCACGTTCCACCTCGCCTGACCGTCGCATCGACCGGCGCGTTTCCCATATCAGCCTCGCCAGAGCCTCGCACCGTGCGCGGCTATCTCGCACGGGCCACCGCACTTTCGGCCAAGGCGTCGATCACCGATCCCGAATCCGTCGACCTCGCCTATGAGACGATCGACTGGACGCCGCCCGAGGGCGCGCGCCTCAGCGACGCCATCTACGAGGAATACCGGCTGCAGTCGATCCGGATTACCGGCGCGCAGGCGCACCCGACCAAGCTGGTGCAGTCGGCCGCGATGGCCTCGGTCGCCCCACCGAAGCCGAGCTATCGGCCCCGGTTGCCGGCGAACCTCGTCACTGACGGCATCCTCTCTGACGCCCAGCTCGAGACGGTGATCTATGCCGGCGAGGCACATGGCGACCATCTCGCCGGTGCCTGGACGGTGGACGAGACCCTCGACCTCGTCACCGCCGCCCGCGATGATGCGCCGAACGCTGTCCGCTACCGTCGGGGCTTCATGCTCGGCGATGGCACTGGCGCCGGCAAGGGTCGTCAGTCGGTTGGCATCATCCTCGACAATTGGCTGAGGGGCCGGCGCAAGGCGGTCTGGATTTCCAAGTCCGACAAGCTGCTCGAGGACGCCCAGCGCGACTGGTCGGCACTCGGTATGGAGCGTTTGCTCGTCACACCGCTGTCGCGCTTCGTGCGAGGGCGGCCGATCCTTCTCACCGAAGGCATCTTATTTTTAACCTACGCTACGCTGCGGTCCGACGACCGCGGCGAGAAGCTTTCGCGCGTTCGTCAAATCGTTGAATGGTTGGGCTCCGATTTCGACGGTGTCATCATTTTCGACGAGAGCCATGCCATGCAGAATGCCGGCGGCGGCAAGGGCGAGCGGGGCGATGTCGCCCCCTCGCAGCAGGGTCGTGCGGGCTTGCGCTTGCAGCACGCATTGCCCAACGCCCGCATCGTCTATGTTTCGGCGACCGGCGCCACCACGGTCCACAATCTCGCCTACGCCCAGCGGCTCGGGCTCTGGGGCGGGGAGGATTTTCCGTTCGCCACGCGCGCCGAGTTCGTCGAGGCGATCGAGGACGGTGGCGTCGCGGCGCTGGAGGTCCTGGCACGCGACCTGCGCGCGCTCGGCCTCTACACCGCCCGCTCGCTCTCCTACGACGGTGTTGAGTATGAACTGGTCGAGCACCAGCTCACCGACGAGCAGCGCCGGATCTATGACGCCTATGCTGGCGCGTTCGCCATCATCCACAATCACCTCGAGGCGGCGATGCAGGCCGCCAACATCACCGGCGAGACCGGCACGCTCAATCGCCAGGCCAAATCGGCCGCGCGCTCGGCCTTCGAGTCGGCCAAGCAGCGTTTCTTCGGCCATCTGCTCACCAGCATGAAGACGCCGACCCTGGTCCGCTCCATCGAACGGGATCTGGCCGATGGCCATGCCGCGGTAATCCAGATCGTGTCGACCGGCGAGGCGCTGATGGAACGCCGGCTCGCCGAGATCCCAACTGAGGAATGGAATGACGTCCGCGTCGACATCACGCCGCGCGAATACGTGCTGGATTACCTCGCCCATTCCTTCCCGGTGCAGCTCTACGAGCCCTTCACCGACAGCGAGGGCAATCTCTCGTCCCGGCCCGTATTCCGCGACGGCCAGCCGGTCGAAAGCCGCGAGGCCGTCGCCCGCCGGGGTGAGCTGATCGAGCGGCTCGCTTCGCTTCCACCTGTTCCCGGGGCGCTCGACCAGATCGTACAGCGTTTCGGCACAGAGCTCGTAGCGGAAGTGACTGGACGTTCGCGGCGCGTGGTGCGCAGGAGTGACCGCCTCGCCGTCGAGAACCGTGCCGCCTCCGCCAATCTCGCCGAGACCGCCGCCTTCATGGATGACCTGAAGCGCGTGCTTGTATTCTCGGACGCTGGCGGCACCGGGCGCAGCTATCACGCCGAGCTGTCAGCGCGGAACCGGCGACTGCGCGTCCACTATCTGCTCGAACCCGGCTGGAAGGCCGACGCGGCGATTCAGGGGCTCGGTCGAACAAACCGCACCAACCAGGCGCAACCGCCGCTCTTCCGTCCGATCGCCACCGACGTGAAGGCCGAGAAGCGCTTCCTCTCGACCATCGCCCGCCGCCTCGACACGCTCGGCGCCATCACGCGCGGCCAGCGCCAGACCGGCGGCCAGGGCCTGTTCCGGCCCGAGGACAATCTGGAGAGCCACTACGCCAGAGATGCGCTGCGACAGCTCTATCTGCTGCTCGTGCGCGGCAAGGTCGAAGGCTGCTCGCTCCGGACGTTCGAGGACGCCACGGGCCTAAAGCTCATGGACGCGAACGGCATCAAGGACGACTTGCCGCCGATCACCACGTTCCTGAACCGGTTGCTCGCACTCACCATCGACCTGCAAGGGGTGCTGTTCACGGCCTTCGAGCAGCTCCTCAACGCCAAGGTTGAGGGTGCCATCGCCAGCGGCGTCTACGACGTCGGTCTGGAGACACTGCAGGCCGACAGCTTCGTCGTCACCGGCCGGCGCTCGATCTACACGCACCCTGCGACCGGCGCGGAAACCCGGCTGCTCACGATAACCGAGCGCCGTCGCAATCGCCCCATGACGCTGGATCAAGCGCTCGAGTATCTCGCCGATCCTCGCGCGGTATTGCTGGTCAATGAGCGCTCGAGCCGGGCCGCGGTGCAGATTCCGGCGCCGAGCCTCATGCTCGATGACGGCGAGATCGAACGCCGCGTGCGGCTGATCCGGCCGATGGAGCACCATCATGTTTCTCTGGCGATGATGGATGAGAGCCACTGGCAGCCGGCGGATCGCGAGACATTCGCCGTAGCATGGAACGGCGAAGTCACGGTCGTGCCGGAGTTCGCCGAGAGCACGCTCCACATTGTTGCCGGTCTGCTGCTGCCGATCTGGAAGCGGCTCCCGAACGGCTCGACGCGGGTTTATCGGCTTCAGACCGACGGGGGCGAGCGCATCATCGGTCGCAGGGTTACGTCAGCCTGGGCGGCGAACGCTTCCGTGACCGGGACCACCAGTTTGCGCCCCGATGAAGCTTACTCAGCGCTGATGGAGGGCCGAATCGTCCTTGACCTTGCCGAGGGCCTGCAGCTCCGCCGCATGCGCGTCATGGGTGCCCACCGCATCGAGCTATCCGGCTTCACCGATACGATGCGTGACCGGCTGCGCGCCTATGGCCTCTTCAGCGAGATCATCTCGTGGAAACTGCGCATGTTCGTGCGGGCCGATGCGAATGGCGCCGGGGTTTTGGCGAAGGTGCTCGACCACTATCCGATCGAGCGCATCGTCGAGCGGGAGGCGGCCTGATGGCCCGCGACAACGCCTCCGAACTGGCCCGCCGTCTCGCGCGTGACGCCGAGGCGGTGTGCCGCCATTACCTGTCCAATGGGCGGCGCCAGGGCCGTTACTGGATGGTGGGCGACGTACGCAATACGCCCGGCCGCTCGATGTTCGTACGGCTCAAGGAGTCCGCTAAGGGACCGGCCGGCAAGTGGACCGATGCCGCCTCGGCCGAACATGGCGATCTCCTCGATGTGATCCGCGAGAGCTGCGGTTTCATCGATTTTCGCGATGTCGTCAATGAGGCACGACGCTTTCTGAGTCTGCCGCGTCCAGAACTGGAGCCCAAGCCAAATCGCCTCCGATCGAGAAAATCGCCCGCGCCCCTCGGATCACCACAGGCGGCACGGCGACTGTTCGGCATGTCGCAGTCGATCCTGGGCACACTCGTAGAAGCGTATCTCCGCAATCGCGGTATTACGGCTTTGCACGAAACCGGAAGTCTGCGCTTTCACCCGTATTGCTACTATCGGCCCAACGAGCACAGTGCGACCGAGACCTGGCCGGCGATGATCGCCGCCGTCACCGATCTCTCCGGCCATCTGACCGGCGCACATCGCACTTGGCTTGACCCCGGGGGCTTCAGCGAGATGACGCTCGGCAAGGCGCCGATCGACACGCCGAAACGGGCGATGGGCGACCTGCTTGGTCACGCCGTTCGATTTGGCGTAGCTGGCGAAGTCATGGCGGCCGGGGAGGGCATCGAGACGATGCTGTCGCTCCGCTGCGCCTTGCCGACCATGCCGATGGTCGCAGCGCTCTCGGCGGCACATCTCTCCGCCATCATCCTCCCGGACACGCTCCGCCGGCTGTACATCGCCCGCGACAACGATCCTGCCGGTGACGGCGCCGTGGCAGCCTTGATCGACCGGGCGCAGGAAGCCGGGATCGAGGCGATCGTGATCTCGCCACGGCTTGGCGACTTTAACGAGGATCTTCGCCTGCTCGGATTTGACGCCCTTCGGGTCGCCAGCCGCGTGCAGGTCGTAGCGCAAGATGTTGCCCGTTTCATGGAGCTGGTGGCATAGCCGGAACAGGGTGAGGGCGACGCGGCCGCGTCTCACCGCGAGCCGCTGGTCATGCTTCCCTCGGCGCCGGAGAGGACCGCACCCACGGCCTTCTGAGAGGGCGATCGGGCGGCAAGCGGCCCGGACCGGCAACCTCGTGGGCCGACTATTTTCCGTCGGCGGCAGAGCCGCCTTTACATCGCGAGGCAAAATAGCCGGCCCCCGTCGGTCCTCCGCTCCGCTTCGGCCCTCCGCTGCGCTGCGGGTGCAAGTCCGTTCCGCCTGCCGCCTTTGTCGCCATGAAGGCCGCGATGGGCGCGGTCAATCCACCGAAGGAAAGCCGCAATGACCACGGACCACAATGATGATTTCGAGCCGCACCATGGCTCATCCCCGACCGATCAAGTCCTCCAGGAACTCCAGCTCCATGGTTATAGACCCTTCCACGACGAGCCCGATCCCCGGCCGCTTCCCGAAGCAAACGTTCTCGTCGGCAGCATCGCCGACATCTTCGACGCCCTCGTGGTGGCGCTGTCCGACACCCGCCTTGAGCCCGACCTCGAAGACCTGCTCTGGTCGACGGTGAACGTCTTCCATCGCGCCATCGACAGGATCGAGCGCGAACTCGACGACAATGAGTTGGCGCAGCAGCGGTCGCAGCGGGAGCAGGACGGCAGCGAAGTCAAGTCCGTCGAGCTGGAGCGACTAACAGCAGAAGGCCAAACGCTGATCGAGCGACGTAACACCTTCGAGCTGATGCGCGACCAGGCCGCTGACCAGTTCGAACGGCACACCCGCTCCGCTTGGCGGCCGCGCAATGGGTCTAAGGTCAACCATCGCAATCTCACGGCGGCGTTGATCGACAGTCGCGATTTCCTGGCTGCGAAGAAGCGCGCCGACAACCAGGTGCTTTTGCCGGCAGGGCCGAAGGTGGCGCTCACGGGCGGGCTCGACTTCAACGACCTCCTGCTGATCTGGGCCAAGCTAGACCAAGTCCACACCAAGCACCCCGACATGGTGCTGCTGCACGGCGGATCGCCGAAGGGAGCCGAATTGATCGCCGCCAAATGGGCCGACAACCGCAAGGTACCGCAGATCGCCTTCAAACCCGACTGGACGAAGCATAACAAGGCCGCGCCGTTTAAGCGTAACGATGCGATGCTCGACGTGCTGCCGATCGGCGTGATGCACTTCCCGGGCACCGGCATCCAGGATAATCTCGCCGACAAGGCCAAAAAGCTCGGCATCCCGGTCTGGAGGTTCGGCACGCGCGGCGCTTAAAGCGCCGCCATCTTCAGTGCTCCGGGTAGACGCAAGAATTCAAGTTTGCGGGCGCCAGAACTGGGTGCTGCAATTGTTCAGATCGCGGGTGTACGAATCGACCGTCGCCTGGAATGTTTCCGGGATCTTGTCTCCGTTACCACCTCCCCTGAAATAGTCCCTGACCGAATAGAGCGCTCCTCTCATCAGGTGCTGCCATGTTTGATAGAGTTGAGCCTGCCGATCCTGCTCCCGCTTGGCGGCACTCGGCTTTCGTTTGGGGACCGGGATCGCATAGTTGGGGCGTACATCTACGTCATGGACGAATGTTATGCTGCCGAACCTCCACTCGTCATCGAGGGTCCGGCGCCACCGATAGCTCACTCTGACACTCAGGCGTTTGTCAAAGCGGCAAGGCGGTATGATCTCGTCATCGACGTGGAAGAGCTGGCCATCCTTCTGTTCCGTTTCCAACCGGTGCTTCATAGCCTGAAGTGCGAAGGACAGGTCACGGCCCGCGCGTCGGAGGGCGTCCGCTGTTTCCGCGCGCTTTCGTGGCGCCTTGGCTTCGCGGTGTTCCGTCAAGGCCTGTTCGAAGTAATGGAGTTGCTTTGCAATGTAGGGTCCGCAGCCTGTGAGAGGGAGACGGTGCAAATCACCCAATCGTTCCCCGCGGATGGCTTGCTCGATAACCCTGTCCAGCTCGTTGGTATCGATGGCCGCAAGGACATCTTGTTGATCACGGGGGATATTGATCTCTCCCATATCGCGTATCCTCGTTCTGCCCGTTGAGGCTCGAATGATCGTGACGACTTCGGGCTGCGGACGCAGGCGAGAAGTCAGCCACAGTAAGAATCGCAATGCCTCGACAAATAATATCAGGACAAGTCTAGAAAAATCGCAGGCGCTCTTTCTTTGCTACGGTAGTCGTCCATGATGCTCAGAGGATAGATGTCCTGCTACAACGCTTCCCCTCCGTCGAACGTCAATACCTGTGCGTTGCCCTGCGGGCCGCGCTTTCGGCTGCGCCGGAACCACGACGTTGCCGTGTTTCCGCCATTCGGCTTCAATCGCTAACGCGGCCAGACGGTGGACTGCCGCGATTTTCCGCATTCAGTCCGGCTCGCCAGTCACTGCGATCTGCGCAGCGCGCGCATAGAAGGCCAGCTCGGTATCGCTCTCGATCAGCCCGTCGAGTAGCGCCTTCATGTCATTCTGGTCAGACGTCGATTGAAACGGTCCCGGCTGCCTTTCAATAGCCAGCACCGCAATGGCAAGCGCCTTCTTCACCAGATGCAGTTCGCGTCCCGTGAACTCTGCCATGGCGCCCACCTCAGCCATCGTGTCGACTCGCAAGCGCAGCTTAGCCGAACGGTCGGCGTGCCGTGAAGAGAACGAGGTTTCGGCCGCACTCGACAGTGGGCTTCGACACGGCTCCTGCCAGCGGACGCCACCCCGTTTCCATGGCGCTGATCCTTGGTCCGGCCAGGAGCCTGACGCCATCAACCCGCGAGGGGTCGGCTTACGCTGAAGCGTGCCGCCGCTTCGCCTTCGCCTACGCGGTGATTGCGGCCCCTGGCCGGACACATCGGGCGCCTGTCGCGCGGGATGGCCCGCCACAGCACAGGAGCCGGATCAATGTCTCAGTCTCTCGCTTTCGCCAATGGCTGGAGCCTCGCCACCACCCTCATGGTCTGCGTCGTCATCTTCCGGGCCGGCACCGGCGGATACGGCGTCATGCCGGCCGCTGAATACGACGGCGATCCTGCAGCCGTCGTCCACGAATTCGATCCCTTTCCATGAGGAGGGAATGCCGCAGCGTGCCGGTTCGCGAGCGGACGTCCTTTCGGATTTCCGCTCCCGATCACATTCCCTTTCGGCTATGCTCCGGCCTGCGCCGTGGTGGTGGTGGTGGAAGGCGCGACCGTCAGAATTGTATCTCGCGGAGACCACCATGATGATCCTTGGACCACCGCTTGTCATCGTCGGCATCGGCTTCTTGTGCTGGCTCATGTTCACGCTTGCCGTCTTTGCGCTGCCTTTCTTTGTCGGCCTGACGGTTGGCATCTGGGCCTTCGACACCGGTGCGGTGTGTTCGGCGGTATCTTGATCGGCAGTTCGGCGGGTGGCGCGACCTTCGGCATCGGACAATTCGCGCTCGGCTTCGTACCGTGGACGTGGTTGCGACTGCTGCTCATTCTCCTCTTCGTTGCGCCGGCAACCGTTGCCGGCTACATGCGCCACGCATGGGATCGCTCAAATGGTGATGCCGTCGGCGACCTGGCAGATGATCATCTCGGTCGTCGGCGCCATCGCGGTCAGCGTCACGGCGTTCCTGCGTTTCACAGGCGTGGCCGCGCCCGGACCAGCCGGACAAGGCCTGGTACGAGACTGATCCCGTCTCAGCGGAAGACGAGGCGGGGCCAGATCATACTTTCGATAGCTACGCGGCCGTCGCCGTGTGAAGGCGTGCTGTTGATCGGAGCGGTGAGGCTCAGACCGATCGTCTCTCGAGCCCAGCGCGAGGCGCCCGTGAACGATGGCGGGCTCAGCCACGCCCAAGCCACGGTGCAATGCCGACTGGTGTAGGTGGGGGCGTGCCGCCGAGTAATGTTCGTGGAAGCGACTGCCCGTTTTCGGTTCGCGCGGGGAGGTTTCGTTCGCCCGTTCTCTTGCCGGATCCCAAGTTGGCGCATAGGAGCCCGTCCAGATAGCTTTCTGGTTGGCGCATTTCGACACGAAATCCCGCTCATGGGGGCCTTGCGAGGTTAGCGAGCTTCACGAGGTTGTGGGCGGTGCAGATTATCGCCCATTCGGCACGCACGTTTGCCAGGCCCCGCAACAGGAACTGGCGGAAGCCGCGCGCCTGCTTGATCTGTCCGAACACCGCCTCCACGATCTGCTTTCTTAGCCGGTAGGGGGTGTCGAAGCCGCCATCGGCAATCTTTTTTCTCATCGCCTGTGTCAGCGGTCCGCCGACCTTGCCGTTGTCGGCGGTGGGGCGCTTGGCGCGTCCGGTGGCGATGTAGC
>NZ_AUEZ01000010.1 GCF_000426245.1 Bradyrhizobium sp. Ai1a-2
TACACCGGGGACGGCAGCATGCCGATCGACAACAATCTTCTGGAGCGCGACATCAGGGTTTTTGCAACTGGCAGGAAGAGTTGGTTGTTCAGCGATACCGTGGACGGAGCCAAGGCCAGTGCCGTCGTCTACAGCCTGATGCTGACCTGCCGCGCCTCACGTGTCGAGCCGTTAGCGTGGTTGCGCCACGTCCTCACCGAATTGCCTCAGCGCGCCGGCGACGCCGATATTACCGACCTGCTGCCCTTCAACTTCCACAAAGCCGCCACTGCCTGAACGGACCGGTATCGCCCCGATACTAGGGCAATCCATCAAAACCGCCGGCGTCAACGTGCGGGGAAAATCGCGCTTACGCTTGACCAGCAAACTTCATGCGTTGGTCGATAGCAATGGTCTGCCGGTACGGCTGGCGTTGAGCCCCGGTGAGGCCCACGACGTTCGACTTGCCGGAAAACTGCTGTCTCGTCTGAAATCCGGGTCAACGCTGCTTGCCGACCGGGGCTACGATGCCGACTGGATCAGGGAGCTTGCGATGGAGAAAGGGGCGTGGGCCAACATCCCGCCGAAAAGCAATCGCAGCGATCCGATCTGCTTCGTACGCATACGAAGAAGACCGCCTGATTGACGCATGCGCGCGGGCACGGCGAGTTCTATGATGGCGATGCGTGAAGGTCGGGCGGCTTGCAGATCGGTGGGGTTGTCGGCTTGGCGCAGGAGCTTCCATTCCCAGGGCAGCAGCTCGTGCAGGCGCGATGCGGGAAGATCGGCGATACGGGCGAGGATGTCGGCGAGCCAGGCTTTGGGATCGACGTCGTTCAGGCGACAGGTCGTGATCATCGTCAGCATGATGGCGGCGCGGTCAGCGCCGCGCAGGCTGCCGGCGAAGGTCCAGTTGCGCCTTCCCAAGGCGATGCCGCGCAACGCTCTTTCGGCGGCGTTGTTGCTGAGGCAGATCCTGCCGTCGTCGAGGAAGCGGGCGAAGCCCTCCCAGCGCCTGAGCATGTAGTTGATCGGCTTCAGGACCTCGGAAGAGTGCGAGAGGGTTTCGCGCTCTCGGAGCAGCCAGGCGTGCATGTCGTCGAGCAGCGGCTTGCTTCTCTCCTGGCGTACGGCACGCCGCTCGTCGGCATTTCGGCCGTTGATGGCGCGCTCGACCTCGAACAGGGCGTCAAGACGCCTGACCGCCTCCAGCGCGATCGGGGAGACCGGTTTGCCTTTCTGTCCGTCCCGGGCGGTTTTCTCGATGTCAGCCAGCTCGAAGAAGCCCCGCCGCGCATGGGCCAGGCAAAATGCCGGCGTGATCGGCATCCCTTTCCTTTTCGGGTCGAACAGCGGCTCGAAGCCATTGTAGCAGTCGGCTTGCAGGATACCGGCGAAGGCGGCCAGATGCTTCTGGGGATGTTCGCCCCTTCGATCACTCGAGGCGTAATAGACCGCCGCCGGCGGCGCAGGCCCACCGAAGGGCCGGTCATCCCGCACATACGTCCAGATCCGGCCGGTCGTGCACTTGCTCTTTGCCAGGATGCGGATGGTGGTGTCGTCGCCATGCAGGCGCTCGGCCGCGAGCACATGACGCTCGATCAGCTGGAACAGCGGCATGACGGCGAAGGTCCCGTGGCCGACCTGGTCGGCCAACGTCGACAGCGGTAAATCGATCCTCTCAGCCTTAAAGCGCACGCTCTGACGGTTGAGCGGGATATGCATGCCGAACTTGTCGAACAAGATTGTCGCCAGCAGTTGCGGACCGATGAAGCCGCGCGGCGTGGCGTGGAACGGTGCTGGCGGCTGGCTGATCTTCTCGCAATCGCGGCAGGTGAACTTTTCGCGCACCGTCTCGATAACCTTGAAGCGACGCGGGATCTCCTCCAGCGTCTTGGTCACATCCTCCCCGATCTTCGCCAGCCGAGATCCACCGCAGCAGTCGCAGCTCGTTGGAGCCTCGATGACGACGCGCTCGTGTTCGATGTCGTCCGGCCATGGCTTGCGAACCGGCCGCTTGCGCATGAAGGGGCGGACGTTCTGCGTCTTCGCTGCTGCCGCCTGCGCGACAAGCTCATCCTCACTCGCCGTGGTGACGAGTTCCTCGAGCTCCAACTCCAGCTGCTCGATCAGCCGCGCTGTGCGCTCGGATCGCTGCCCGTGCAGTTCGCGTTTGAGCTTCTCGATCCGAAGCTCAAGATGCGCGATCAGCGCCGCGTTCTCCGACAGCTCCGCCTGAGCGCTGGCAGCCATCGCCTCGGCTCGCAGCCGGGCCTCACGCTCGGCTTGCAGCGCCGCCAGGGCACTAACAAGGTCCGACGGGAGGTCGTCCGGCTTCGATATCATGCAGCCATTGAATCAGATCGAGCAGCAGATTCAACCCAAAACGGTTATCCGACCCGCGTCGGACGCTGGACTTCTTGCGGGGTTCGCCAATCGATTCCGGACAACAGATAGCTCAACTGCGCCGACGAGATCGTCACTGCCTCGCCCGCAACCGATGGCCAGATGAACCTTCCTCGCTCGAGCCTTTTGGTAAAAAGGCATGCTCCCTGGCCATCGTGCCAGATCAGTTTCACAAGATCGCTTCGGCGACCGCGGAAGACGAACAGATGACCGCTGAGCGGGTCCTTGCGCAGCACCTCCTGCACTTGGAGTGCCAACGACGGAAAGCCTCGGCGCATGTCCGTGTAGCCTGTCGCGAGCCACACTCGCGCGCCCGTCGGAACCGGGATCATCGGCGAACCAAAGCATCGAGAACGCGACGTAGCGCGTCTCCATCAACGTCGCCATCGACCCGGACGCGGTGCCCGCTTCCAAGATCAATCTCGATAATGCCCTGGCTCCTCCGTCGACGCGCCGCCGTGGTCGTCACCGGTGCTTCGGCCACCTCCCGCGGCGGCACGGACGGCCCAATCGCCACCGGCACGAACGGCGCTATACTCGCTTCGCCGTGCTTGCAAAGCTCTTTGCGCCACCTGAACAGCTGGCTGACATGAAGGCCAGCCACGCGAGCCACCTCGGAAACACTGGCTCCGGGCTCAAGCGACGCTGCAACCAGCCGCTCCTTCTCGTCCTGCGACCAACGGCGCCGCCGCTCAACCGATGTGATAACCTCCGCCCGCGAAATCGTCATAGCGCTTCTCCTAGGATTACCCCTAGGACCTGCAGCGCTCGCGTCCATCAAACAAGGCGGCTCCCAGCGCAGGGATACTCTGCTTCGGCCCATATCTCTACCGCGCCCGCAACTGGGTCAAGCGGTTCTTCAACAGGACCAAACAATGTCGTCGGGTGGCGACGCGCTACGACAGGCTGCCGCCAACTACCTTGCCTTTGTTCAACTTGCGTCAATCAGGCTATGGCTGCGTCTTGGTCAGTCCGCGGCCTAATTAGACAGCTACATTCTCGAATCCGGGCGCCGTGTCGCCGGATAGCCATCTCCAACTGAGAGATTATGGAACAATCGCTCTTATCCCGCGGCTCAGCCGCGGCCGCCCTGAAGTGAACAGACCGCTGCATCGCTCGCGCTCGCTGCACGGATCGCATTCTTCCACGTATCCATTTTTCCAGTCAGAGATGGATTGAACAGCGAAACGCCACACAGAGCGATCAAGAACACAGCGTGGCAGATTATAAATCGAAACGTTGATACCTGCAGCGCTCAGCACGTCTACGCCATCGGCGAGTGCTGCCAGGTACTCCATCGGATCTATCCAGAGCAGCGCATCATTTGCGAGCGCGAAGCCGGTATTCTCTAGTCCCATCAATGCAACATGATCAACGAATGGGAAGTTACGGGCCAACCAGCGGCAGGTATCTGCAATCGTGGGGGCGGTCCAAGCGTGAAGCACCACGCGAATTTCAACGCGATGACCTCGATCTTTTAGTTTTAGAATTCCAAGAATAGTTTCGTCGAACGCGCCTTTTGCCTGCACCACGTAGTCATGAATATGATCAACAGCCGAATAGACCGGAATTGCAGCCATCAAATTGGGATGCCGAATGGCACTCCAAGCATCCACAATCTTTGAATCGGCAAATGCCCTGCCGTTTGTTAAAACTTGGATTGCGGTATTGGGCAATTGGTCCCTGCATTGAGCAAGCACCTCCACAAACGCGCGCCAGTTTGTAAGTGGCTCCCCACCTGTAAACGTCAGATAACTTAGACTCGGCTCAACGAGCGGTAGGCTCTCCACTATCTCGTCCAAGATCCAGCCGTCATCTGCGTCTTTTGGCGGCTGTGAGCACATCAGGCAATAGTTATTGCATCGCTCCGTAACCAGGAAAGAGTTGTGTCTGGAATTCTTTCGATAGAGCGTGCGAAACCGTTTCGAAGCGTGATGAATGCCGATTACGTCTCCATCGGCAAGATAGTCGAATTGATGCGATACAGCTATCGCGCGGCCTGATTGCTGTCGTAAGACTGGGCTAAATTCCTCTCCCACGCAAAAGAAGGATCGCCAATCTAGTGCCCTCGCGCGCTCAAGCTCTTCGATGGTCCGAACGAGCGCGAAGTCGGACGCATGCTTCGTGCCGGACTTGTCAGCCACTCTCACCCTTGCGACGGACCGATCAGTCGCCCGGTTGAGTCCGATGCACTCGATGGCCGTCCCGAACAATTGCAGCTTCATGATCAGGCCCAGCGGCGCATAATGGAGGCATCTTCCGGCGAGTTCTCCAGAATATCGAGAAGCAGCGTCATGATTCCCTTTTGCCGCGCACAAAATGCCGAAAGAGGCTTGATACCAAGTGTGTCGCCTTGGGTAGCATGATGATAGACAGGATCAGCGCCACAATGGCTTTCAAAGGCACATGTGGAGCATTCTGGCGCGCATTGGGTAAGCGACGAAGAGACCGCTTCAATGAGCCGATCGGAGAGGATCAGCGACGTGTAGTCGTCCTCGTTAACGTGCCCAAGCCGGAAAGTGTTGTCGCCGGTCTCGGCCAGCATCCTGCCTTCATCCGACGCGAAAACACATCCATCGTAGTTGTAAACAAGCGCGCCAATGCCAACACCTGCCGGACTGCGCAGGTCAACGTAGCCGATGGGGCGGTCCGTAAGCATCCTAGTGAGAATGAGTGCCGCGTAGAATTCCCTGAACGGCGTTCCAGAGCGATTGATTTGGAGAATGCGTCGCAAGCCTCGCTCGTAGAATCCAAGCCATTTGTTGATGTCGTAACGGTGGTATAACGCGATCGTCCTCCTTCACGATGGCTATATGCAGGAGGATGCCGCCGAGTGGAGCGGCTATGTGGCGGAGTTGCGGGCCTCAATGGATGAACGCGGTGACGCTGATATCTACATCCCGTTCGGCAGCCCTGATCGGGATCCTCCCTTAGTCTCCGATAGCACCAGGCATACGCAATATGCTCGCCGTGACATCTGGGCATCTACTCTCGATGATGAAGCAGCCCGAGATGCGCGATTTCTTCTTCACTTGGTCTTCAGCCTACGGCAGCATCTGCGAGGGATTTTCGGAGGCGATACTAGAGATGAACCTCTCTTCGTAAGTCACGCGAAGGCAGATGGCGACAGAACAGCGCGGGCGATCATCGACTACGTCAACGACACGCAACATGATGTGCCGCTCCAGACGTTCTACGACGCAATGGAACTTTCTCCGGGTGAGGACTATGAAGCTCGATTTATCAGCGAGATAAATCGTGGCACGCTCCTGGCTGTCGTTTCAGATGTCTACGATTCTCGACCTTGGTGCATTTTCGAGCTCACTGTTGCGAAGCGAGCTAGGCGCCCAATTGTGCTCGCTGACATTGGACACGTTCGAACGAGTAGAACGTATCCTTATGGAGCAAATCTTCCAAAGGTGCGTGTGACGACAGATTCCAATAAGACAACTTGGATCGAACAGCTACTTGTTCAGACCCTCTCTGAAGGCCTGCGCTGCGACATTTTCCAGGCTCAAGCGATGCGGCGTCTCACAAAAGTTGGACGTCGTGGTGCTCTCGTCCTGCCGCGGCCGCCAGAGCTCTTTGATCTCATAGATCGCGATGATTTAGGAACAGCGATAGTCTATCCAGATCCTCCTCTGGGCAACATCGAGGCGGAGTTGCTTGCTAAGGCGATACGCCAACTCAGACCTGATGTACCTATTCTCACCCTGAGCGAGCTCAGATGAGCAGCAAACAGCGTCGCGCAATCGCCATATCAATCGGGAACTCCCCTGATCGCGAGAAACTTGGGTTTCCCGAACGAGAGGTGCAGCGTGTGCTGCTAACCATCTGCACGGCCTTGATTCGAGAGTCCTGCACCATCCTCTATGCCGGAGATCTTAGGCCGGGCGGCTACACGCTGACGATGTTCAAGTTTCTAACGGGAACTTATGCGGGCCAGGGAGTAACACCATTCATCAATGTTCTGCCTGAGCCCGTCGTAAGGCGACTGAATTTTCAGATGCTGATGGACTCTGCGAGAGCAGCCCATGGAGTAGCGAAAATCATGCTCGCTGCAGGTGGGGCTCTGCATCCCGTACAACGTATCGGGGGCGACTTGTTGATTGGGGAGAGGGGGGCGGATCGCCAGACTATCCGTGATCAAGCGCAGCTTTCTACGTGGCTTGCTCAGCATCCCGTTGCAGGAACTGCGGACGGGTTCAGCTTTGCGCGGCAGGCCGTTACCTCAATGGTTCAGGGTCGTGTCGCGATGGGTGGCAAAATGGGCGTAATCGGTCGTGCGAACGACCAGTACGAGGGCAGCATGCCAGGCATTGCAGAAGAGGCGATCCTGAGCATCGAGGCGGGACATGCATTTATACCGCTTGCAGCATTCGGAGGAGCCACACGCGATGTAGCCGTTGCTCTTGGGCTTCTCTTGCCTGATGCAAAGACACCTCGCGGTGAGCAGGCTCCGAGCTATTCTCAAGCAATGGACCGGTTGCAGCAACTTCAGGACAGGATTCCGGCTCCGCAGTTTCCTCGTCTTCAACGCCTTGCCAACAATGATAGTGCTGAGGACCTCGCCCAAGAGGTTCTTGCCCTCTTTAGGGAATGGATTCCAGTTCCTAGTTGATCTAACTAAATCGCTCTCTTCGGCAGAGACACCTGTTCATTGGCGGATAGGATTGTGGCGGACACGCCTGCTGTCTTTTTTGAATATATCTCAACAGACACGGAAAATGCGATCATTCACGATTAGCTCGGCGCGATATTGACTTAGACTTCTTGATAAAAGGCACTCGGTCTTGAAAGCATCCCGCGGCGCTGCCAGCGATGTTCGGGATAGCAAAGGCGGGGCAGCGCGAATGCCTCTCCGATGAGATCCACGCTGGACTCCTGGCCGCTCGAATTCTGCATCTTCAGTACGACGCGCCCGCTCTCTACCATGGCCCGGAACGTGACGCCGCCGACTTCCTGCTCGTGGAACACGAATTTCGTCACTGGCTGCTTCATGGCTTCCTCGATAGGCGATCGGGCGGATTACGCGTGCGTCGGAGGACCGAAGAGGCTGATTAGATCCCCCTCACTTTTTTAGGGTCCAAATTCGGCGAAAAAATCGAGGAGAAATTCGATAGGCGTTTCAGGGAGATCTTAGATCGAGTCGTTTTCAAAACGAAATCGAGTCGTTCTTAAAGCGGAAATCGAGTCGTTTTCAAAGTGTCCGCATAAGAACAACCGAACACAGGGCGGGCGATCCCAGCGGACTCGAACCTTCAACCAGACTGTTATGGGCGGCTAGTTCTAACCATTAAAACCACGCGTGCTAGGTCGTCGCCTGGACCGATAGCCGGCCCCCTAGTGGCGCGTTCGACGCTTTGCGGATCGCTAATCAACGACTCCTCGGCGAAGCAGGTAAAATCCGTCGCCCCATTCCTTTGGAAGCGCATCGCGCCAAGAGCCGGTGGGATCGCATCGATCTAGCAATTGTCTCGCCACGCTTCCCAATCCTTCGAGTTCGAGCACGCTCATCTGGAGAGAATCCCGCGCGCAAAACTCCTCATCGGTAAGATCGTCATCCAGAGGGCTTAGCGGCAAGTCGCGCCGACTCCGGTAGCTGTCCCAAGACTTGAATCCGAGAAGGCGGGCGGAAAGCTCAAGGCATTCCATCTCGGTGCGCTCGATGCCCACATCTTGAAGGAGACGCTTCAGTCGCTTGCCCGAGTCCATCACGCGCGTCTGCGACATGTTGATCACCACTGTCGATTGTCCTTGTCTGCTTAGGCTAGGGACGAGCGTCTTGCCCAAGCGATCCTCCATGACGTCGTTTCTCGTTCGATCCGAGTCGGCCTCAGATAGGCACCATGGACCCGGTCGGGCGAAGCTAGTCACTCGTCGCAAGCGTACCTCGCGAAGGCGCTCTCGCCACCTGATGGCAGATACCGCGCGAAGCTACAAATTCGCGGAATTCCCACCTCATGAACTCCTTGCTAGAATCGCTCCTTATCCCCGAAGGCAAGCCGAAATCACGTATCACTCCTTCGAGGAACTCAATGATTGAGGAAACCGAAAGCGACTTCAGCGGACGGCAGACGTTTCCACCGCGCGCGTCTGCCACGCAACACTCGAAGCCGGATTCCAACCTCCAAATGTCCAGATCCCAAACTGTGGAGCCTTCCCGATTGGATACGGCACCAGCAGCTTTCCTAGGGACGGTATTCTTGCGCATGCAATCCTATGCAACAAATCCAGCACCAAAGGAGTGTTATTATATAACAACGGGAAGTCGTCATGGCTGTCGTAGCTGACTTTCTCGCCCGCGTTTTCTCTTGAAAGCGCAAAGGACTGCTTGCGATCGAGATAGCTGTCGCGACCTTTGGCTCATGTTGAGCTCTCTCGCGGGAAAGGCGGTCCCCACACGACTTCGACGGTGCTCCGTGCGCTCCACTCTTTGACCGACGAAGGCGAGAATTTGAAACCCTTGTCGATCCAAATTTGGTCGGGACGCCCCGAATGCGTGCAGGCCTCATCAAGCGTAGCGACAATGTCCGGGGGATTGTGGAATACCGCGGACGCTACAATCAGTCTCGTTCGCATATCGACGGCCAACGCGCAGAAGTGGCTCTCGAACAGGTCCAATGTCGTGATCTCGACCTTCCAAATGCAGGGTTCACGCCTTGGTTCGCCAGAAAAAGTCGTACGATCCATAGACTTCCCACGCCTTAGAGGAGGTTTTGCGGAAGATCTAACGGCAACAAGCGCAGAACGTGTGCTCAGCTTTGCTCGGAACCGCTGGAAACTAACACTGCGCGGAACTCCTTACCTGATGCAGTGCTTACGGTAACGAACTTCAATGATTTCAGGGCGATGCCCAGCGACCGGCCTCTCGCATTGCGGCCGCACGCACCTGCTGGCAGACTCAGTTCCAAGATATGTGGCGCGTGGACGTTTGAAGTTTCAGCCAACGTGGCGGGGAGTTGCAAATGCCTGGCGGGGATAGAAGAAAAAAGCAAGGAAAATCAATGCACAGAGTTTTAACTTAGCTGTCGCGCTACAGCTTCGCCTATCGGCTACGCGCGGCGAGCCGGACGAGCGTTTCCGCGGAGATCATGCTCAAACAAAGAGCCAGAGCGGGATGACGATTCGAAGAAAAGTCATCACGCTTCAGTTGTCACGCCGGTCGCGCCTCAGTGATGGGCCGAAACGCTCCTGAAGCACTCGGACAGCAGATTGTCGCCAGACGCAGAATGGCTGAGATCACCCAGACTGAGGATGCCGACCATCCGCTTGCTCTTATTGATCACCGGCAGCCTGCGGACCTGCAGCTTCTCCATGTGATGTATCGCCTTTGCGAGGTCATCGTCCTCCCGGCAGCAATGGATGCCTTCGGTCATGACATCGCGTGCCATCGCGCGACGAGCATCGAAGTTGGTGCTCGCAAGCCCTTTGCAGACGATATCGCGGTCGGTGACCATCCCGATCAGCCGATCGTCCTCTCCGATCGGAATGCAGCCGATGTCATGCCCCCGCATCAATTTCGCGATTTCGGTGATGGGGGTGTCGGGGCTGACCCAGTCGACGCCCTTGTGCATCACTTCTTTTACTTTCATGGCGGACCTCCGTTACTAAATTCAGGTGCACTTGCTGCGACGCATTTGCCCGACGGCAGATGCGAGCGACCAAGCCTCAGTCGTGTGCGCTAAAGCGCCCATGCGGCGCGTTCGCCGTCAGGCGCGCAAACTGCTCATGCGTGAGATGAAGCAGGGTCTCATGATCGCCGGCTTCGATGTAGATTTCCGGCTGTGTCTCGATGCTATCGTCGACGATGATATCGAGCCCATAGCACTTGCCGATGGCAGGAACGGCGCCGCGTGCGCAGTCGCGGAACAGTTGATTGATTTCGGTTTCATCCGCCATATCGACATTGTCACCGAGGGTTGTCCGCAGCTCCGACAGGCGGAGGTGATGCGATGCGGGCACGACGGCGAGAATATATTCGCCGTCGCGTCGCAACACGATGCCCTTGGCAAGACGATCGCCCGAGATATGGCATGCTTCGGCCGTGCGCGTGGACGACATGCTCAGCTCGTGCTGGATCTCCTCGTATTGGATGTTTTCAGCGGCCAGGTACTTTTGCAGTGTGGGAGCGATGGACATGACGTGACCTCCTGTGCGGGTTGGCAAACCATCCGCCGTAAGGTCTTCCTGCAGAGCCTCGCCTTACGATGGGCGGCTGCGTCATTCTAGGGCCAACATATTCCTTCCATCCGCCAGCTGCAATTCTTCGTCAGTGATTGGGGTGCGATGCAACGCCTCAACTTTGGGGTTAGAGGATCTCTCGCAAGGGAACTCAAAATCGCCGGCAGATCCGCTGTGGCGATGGATCGGCCCCGTCCCTTTGGCACCGGCCGTCGATCGAAATGCCTCGATATTTAAGCAAGGGCGAGCTGGTCTTTGAGACGCGGCGTCATCCAATTGAGAAAAGTGCGCAGCTTGAGCGGCATCGGCTTGCGTGGTGGGTAGAGGATGTGGACCGGCAGCGGTTTCGGCTCGAATTCATCGAGGACGATCGCAAGCCTTCCCTCGCGCATCGCGGTATCCATCTTGTAGGACATGACCCGCGCCAGGCCAGCGCCATTGATGGCGGCGAGCACCGCGGCTTCCGACGTATTCACGCAGAGCCGCGACCTTATCGGCGCCACCTTGGGGCGATTGCCGCACACAAATCGCCAGGCTGCAGGCGCGGCGTGATCGTCGATCGTGATGCAATCATGCTTGGCCAGCTCGCTGAGCTTCCTCGGCCGCCCGCGCGTCTTCAGGTATGAGGGGCTGCCGCAAACCACGACGCGGATCGAACCGATCCGCGTCGCAATCATGCTGCTCTCCGGCAGAGGACCGAGCCGGATCGCGACATCGATATTCTCGTCGGTCACGTTGACGACGTTGTCGGTCAACATCAGCCGCAGGGAAATATCCGGATAGGCGTTCAGAAATTCGATCGCGTGCGGCAGCAAATGCGTGTGGCCGAGCCCCCATGGCGCCGTCACCGCCATCTCGCCCCTTGGCATGCGGTACTCGCCCGACACCTCGCGCTCGGCATCCTCCACCTGCTCGATGATGCGCTTGCAGGCGTCTATGTAGGAGCGTCCCGCGTCGGTCAGCGTCATTCGCCGCGACGTGCGTTGAAACAATTGAGCCTTGAGGCGGGCCTCGAGTTCGGCGACCTTCCGGCTGATGGTCGCGACCGGCGACTTGAGTCTGCGTGATGCCGCCGAGATGCTGCCGGTCTCTGCCACAGCGACAATCACCGACATCGCCTCCAGGCGATCCATTTGCCTTCCTTTCCAAACTTCCGAAAGCTCCTTCTCAATCATATGGGCTGCCCGGCGGTCGCACAATGCGGTACGCCGCAATCCATCGATGACGGCCCGGCTCGAACGGCTCCCTGGCGGACTGCCGAACGGCGCACGTCGCCGCATCACACGTCACTCTGCAATCGGAGCCTGATATGAAGGACGCTCGTTTGATCGACACGCTCGTTGCCGTGAGCCGCCGGCGTTTCTCTTTGGGCCTGCCACTGTTGACCGCCGGCGCAGCCCTCTCGCAGAACGCGCTCGCGGCGAACGGTGTGCCGGCCGGCAAGGCGCCGATCGTCACGCACCACCGCACCAAGACGGTCGACGGCATCAAGATCTTCTATCGCGAGGCCGGGCCGAAGGGAGCGCCGGTCGTGCTGCTGCTGCATGGCTTCCCGACATCGTCGCACATGTTCCGCAACCTCATTCCGGAGCTTGCCGATCGTTATCACGTCATCGCCCCCGACTATCCGGGTTACGGGCAGAGCGATATGCCCGACCGCGCCAGGTTCGCCTACACCTTCGACCGCTTCGGCGAGCTGGTCGACGGCCTGCTCGATCAGTTGGGTGTGGGCCGCTTCGCGATGTATGTCATGGACTACGGCGCACCCGTCGGCTGGCGCCTCGCGCTCAAGCATCCCGAACGCGTCACGGCGCTCATCGTGCAGAATGGCAATGCCTATGACGAGGGCTTGAAAGAATTCTGGGATCCGATCAAGGCCTACTGGGCCGACCATTCGGAGGAGCATCGCAAGGCGCTCTACAAGCTGGTCACGCCGGAGATCACCAGGTTCCAGTACACCGACGGCGTCAGCGACGTGACCCGCGTTTCGCCCGACAATTGGGTGCATGACCAGGCCCTGCTCGACCGGCCCGGCAACGCCGAGATCCAGATGGACCTGTTCTACGACTACCGCACCAACCTGCCGCTCTATCCGCAGGTGCAGGCCTATTTCCGCAAGCATCAGCCGCCGACGCTGATCGTCTGGGGCAAGAACGACAAGATCTTCCCGGCCGATGGCGCCTATCCTTACAAGCGCGACCTGCCGAAGGTCGAGTTTCACCTGATCGATACCGGGCACTTCGCGCTCGAGGACAAGTCCGATGAAATGGTGCCGCTCATCCGCGATTTCCTCAACCGCAAGATCGCTTCGTGAGTTGCCGCGTGGGTGCAACCGGCACCCGGCTTTCCCTGCGCCCGCTGATTTCGAGGCGGGTGGAAAGTGACGAAAAGCTCGGACGCAACGCGCCGCGAGAATGCGGACTCACATCCGTCGTTTTGAAACAGACGTAGGATGGGTAGAGCGGAGCGAAACCCATCATTCTCACGGCTCGCTCCATCGCGATGGGTTTCGCTCCGCTCTACCCATCCTACAGGCCCGCTGTTTGACATTTGAAAGCTAGATCATCTAGCCACCGTCGGCTGGGGCACCAGCGCGGGAGGCGGCGCCGTCGGGCCGGCGCGCACCACGTTGCCGCGCTCCAGAACGACGATCTGTTGACAGGCCTGGATATGCGCCGCGATGTGAGGCGCCCAGATGACCGTGGTCTTGCCGCGAATGGAATCGAGATAGCGCAGGATGCGAGCGTCCCACTCCGGGGTGCCGGCGATGCCATCGCCGTCGAGCAGCAGGATTGCCGGCTGGTTCAGCGTCGCCGCGACAAAGGCCATGAGGTAGCGGAACTGCAGCTCGGCCACGTCGTCGGAGAACGGGTTGAGCTCGCGGTCCAGGACCTTGTCGGCGCTGCGACCGAACAGTTGAAGTTGTCGCCAGTCGGTGCCGATCACCCGATCGAGCGCAGCAAAGGCTTCCTCATCGGTCAGTGTCGGCGCGCGCAGGCGAAAATAGTCGCGGACGGTGAGCGGCAGCGCCGGGACAAATTGCGGCACGTAACCGATCCAGGCGCGATACTCCGTGGTGTCGAACTGCCGGATGTCGCGTCCACCTATCAGGACGCGGCCGGAGTGAGGACGTCGGAGACCCGCCAGGCACTCCAGCAGCACCGTCTTCCCGCCGGCGCTGGGGCCGACAATGGCGATGCGCTCTCCGGCCGGCACGTTGAAGGATACGCCATTCAGCGCGGCATCGTAGTCGGCGTCGGGCCGATAATAGACGCGGTCGGCGGTGAGCATGACATTGGCGAGGCCCACCGGGCTGGTGAATTCGGAGCCCGAGCTTTCCGCCGGTGTCGCCATCAGGCGGTCGATTTGCTGGACGGAGCTCTGCACCTGGCGCAGCCGGACCACGGAGCTGAACGCCTGCTGCGCGGGACTCGTGATCCGCCAGATCAGCATCATGGTCGCCACCAATCCGCCGGCATGCATCGTACCGCCGAGCACCAGGACAATGCCGACGCACAACGTCGCCAGCACCGTCAGCGAGCTCAGCATCTGTCCGATCGCCTGAGCGCGGGCGACAGCAATCGCGTAGTCACGGTTGCGCAGCGCCGATTCGCGCGCGAATTGGGCAAATCGGCCGAGCCACTGGCTGTCCGCGCCGGCCTGATGGAAAGCGTTCATGCCATGAAAGGCCGACACCGCATGCTCTTCGAGACGGCCCGAAGCAATGCCTGCGGCAGTCGATCTGCTCGCCACGTAGTCGGACATCGGCAAGGCGAGCGCGGCGTAGACGAAAAGAGCAACGATCGGCACAAAGACCAGCCAACCGCCCAATAGCGCGATCACCAACAGGAAGATCACGAGAAACGGGTAATCGATCAGATTGAGGCCGCCGGCGCCGCTCAGGAAAGAGCGCGCGTTCTCGAAGCCGCGCATGCGGACCATGTTGTTCTGGACGCCGAGCCGCGTCGTCATCTCGACGGGGAGCGCCAGCATCTTGCGCATGGTCGCGGCACCGATGCGCGTGCCCGCCCATGCTCCCATCCATGAACTCACGATCTGGCGGCCGATGCTGAGCGCCCAGCCGCCGATCGCTGCGACGGTCGCCACCAGCATCAGGCCCCAAATCGTGGATATCGCGCCCGAGGGAATCACGACGCTGTAGACCACCATGGTGTACAGCGACACCGACAGTGCCAGCACGTTGATGACGAAGCTCATCGCGAAGAGCTTGAAAAGCTCATCACGTATCCGTTCGAAGAGACCGCGAAACCAGTTCGGCCGGGCCTCATTGACCGGGTGGAAGTCGATGTCAGTCTCGACTGCGAGGATCGTGTCACCTTTGCCAAGCGGAAGGCGGCAGTAGCTGTCCCTGGCGAGCCAGAGATCCTCGCCGTCGGGCCGGCCGAGATAGACTCCCACATCTCCGGCGCGCGTCTGGACGAGGCTGCCGGCGCGCAGCTTGTTGGTGTCCGATGGCGTGCCCGTCGCCTGCAGGCGATGGGTCTGGAATCCCATGACGGGAAGAATCTGCTCGAGATGATCAAACGTCATCGGCACGTCTGCGGCAGGCAGCAGGGCCGCCAGGGTCCGCGCCGTGCCGAGCCAGCCGAGCGCCACGAGCATCGCGGGCAGGGCATCGGCGACAGGTGATGCAGCGCGTCGATCGGCTCCGACTGCTGATTCCAAACGCTCCAGCCACACCGTCTCGGTCCACGTCGGCGGCCTCTTCGGCGCCACGGCCGTCGCGCTTGGTGCGCTCGGTGCAGTCGGCAAGGCAGAGGGAATGGACGCGTCCGTCATGTCGGTGTCCTTCTGCGATCGACGCGTATTTTCATATCCGCGAGCTCTGTAAGGTTAGGCCTGCTCGATACGAGGAACACCGTCGTTTGGCCCTTCAGCCCCTTCAAAAGTTCACGGAGTCTCGCCACGCCGTCCAGATCAAGCGACCCGTCGGCGTTGTCGAGGCACAGGACGAGGGGCCGTCGCACCAGCGCCCGGATCAGGCCGATGCGCGCGGCGATGCCGGGACTTATGATCTCCGCCTCACCGGGGCCGACCGGCGTCATGAAGCCCTGGCGCAAGCTATCGACGAACGTACTCAGGCCGAGCAGCTCCGAAAGCTGGATCGCCGCCGCCTCGTAGTTCGGGCTGAACAGGGTAAGATTTTCGAGGAGAGTGCCGCGGATCAGTTCGCCGCGCGAACTTGCCTCCGTCACGCCTTGCCGGAAGCTCTGCGGGTCATAGGCGCTGTTCGGCACCCCGTCAAAGGTGATGGAAAGATCGAGCGAATCCTCCAGCCGCACCACTGTTCTCAGCGTCATCGTGGCGACTGGAGCATTCGGCGCGTCGATATGAACGAAGGTGCCCTGCGGGATGGAGACGGAACCGCCCAGCCTGTGCAGGGCCGGGCCCGACAAGACGATGGTGCCACCGGTAAACGGGCGGGTCTCGTCAGCGGTGGTCCATACCGGAGCCCGCGGCAGCGACAGGACTTTGCGGATTCGCCCTTCGGCCTCGACGCGCTGATTGCCGCGGCTGAGATAGCCGAAGGCGCCCATCGCCGGCCCCACTGAGCGTCCCGCGAGGAGCGTGCATGCGGCAAGGCCGCCTGTCGTCAATTCTCCGCCGACCACCATGAAGGCGCCGGCGGTCACGATGCCGATCGTCGAGAGCTGCGACATCAGCTTGCCGTTCTCGGCGATCAGCGCCATCCGGTTCTCCAGTTGCGCCGACGTATCCATCACGCGCCCGACAGCATCGCGATAGCGTCGCGTCAGCAGGGTCTCGGCGGCCATGGTCTTTGCTTCGAGCAGGCCCAGGAAGATTCCCCAGCCAAGCTTCTGGCGCTGCACCTGCGCTTCCTGCGTCTCGCGCTGGACAATGGCCGCCGACCGAACGACGACGAGCGCCGCAAGCAGCGCGAGGGCCGTAAAGACAAGGGGAATGACCGCAAGCCACGAGCCCAGATACGCGATCAAGGCGATGTAGATCACGGCGAACGGCAATTCGTGCAAACCCACGGCGGCGTTACCGGACCAGAAGTCGCGGACCTCTCCGGTGGCGCGCATCGCATCCGACAGGTCCGGGATACTGAGTTGATGGAGGGCCTTGCTGTTGGCGTGCATCACATGATCGACCACGCGGACCGTCATCTCCGACTCGAATGCCGATCCCACATAGGCGAACAGCACCGAGCGGGAATATCGCAGCATGGCCTCCAGCAGGATGGCCACGGTCACGCCCACGGCCAGCACGAAAGTCGTACCGTAGGCCTGGTTCGGCAGGATGCGGTCGTAGGTCTGCAGCAACGCCAGCGGAAGGGCGAGGGCCAGCGTGTGGCTTGCGAGGGACGCGGCCACACTGAGCGGAACCGCTCCCGGAGGCTTGGCTAGGTCGAAGCTCGCCATGGCTCACCATCCTTCCGCACGCGCGTTCGGACAACTATTCTATCCCTGGTAGCGCCGCTTACCAAGGCCGGTCAGGGCCGCCCGGGCCGCATATCTACTCTACCCTCCGTTGTTTCGTGCCGACTTCTCTCCTTTGATCGTTGGCGCTATCCTAGGGTGTGGCAGTGAAAGTTCCATTCTGTCGTCGACGATGGCGCGGGGATCTGACGTTCATTCGGGGCTCGGAAGCGAGGTTCACATGGCGGACAAGTCCAACCCACTCCAGGAATTCGTTGATGGAATTGCGGCCAGTGTTGCGATCGTGGGACGCGGGCAGGGAGGTGAGCTGATCGTTACCGCCTGCAACGACGGCTTCTTCGACATGACGGGCGGGCGGCGTGGAGGGCTCCGCGCTGCCTCCATGCTGCTCGATACGCTGATGCCGAGCTATGCGCGGCACGAGTTCCGAAAGAAGCTGATGGAGTGTTTCAGCACCGGGGTCGCCCAGGAGCTGGAGCAGGCCTATGACTTCAAGGACGGAACGCGCTGGTGGCGTCTTTCGCTCAAGCCGTTCCGGCATGCAGGCGGGAATTCGTCCGTGCTCGAGATTCTTGTCACGGGCCTCGATATCACGCCGAAAATGACCCTTACGCATGAGCTGGAGGTGAGCACATCGCGCTTTCGGTCCGTCGTAGATGCCGCTTACGATGCGATCATCACGGTCGATCAGGAGCACAACATCACCCTGTTCAATCGTGCTGCGGAGAATCTGTTCGGATATGACGCATCCGAGGTGATCGGCCATCCCCTCGTCAGCCTCTTGCCGGAGAAATTTCGGCCACGTCATTCCGCCTATATCCACCAGTTCTCCCGTTCGCCGGTCAATTCGCGGCAAATGGACGAGCGCAATCGGATCTGGGGGCAGCATCGTGATGGAACGCTGCTACCGGTCGAAATCGCGATATCCAAGATCAACGTTGGCGGCTTGCTGGAGTACACGGCCGTCATCAGGGATATCACGGACCGTGTCCGCCTGATGGACCTGCTTCAGAAGCAGGCCGTGACCGACGAATTGACCGGCCTGCCGAACCGAAGAGAATTCCTCGAGGTCATGGAGAACGTTCTGAGCTCGAACGAGCATCTGGCGGTACTGATGCTCGACGTCGACTACTTCAAGAAGGTCAACGATACATATGGCCACGACGCGGGCGATGAGGTGCTTCGCGTTCTGGCCAAGGTCGGGATGGCTGCGAGCCGCAAGATGGATGTATTCGCCAGATGGGGCGGCGAGGAATTCGTGGCGGCGCTGCCGGGGTCGGACGTCGACCAGGCGCGGGCTATTGCGGAGAAGCTGAGAGCGACATTCGAGAAGCAGGATTTCGAGCACGATTGGAGCGTCGGTCGTGCCATTCCCTTCACTGTCAGCATCGGTGTGGCGACGCGGGTCGATGGAGAGAATGATCTGGACGCGATCATGAAGCGTGCGGACGAGGCTCTGTACCAGGCAAAGGAAAGCGGACGAAACCGGGTCGAGGTCGGATAGGATTTCAAGGCTTTGGAGCTGTCCGAACGGCGCACTCGGCCTACGCTGCGGATGTGCCCGCAACGAATTGCTCGAAGCTGGCCGGATCGAGCGGCGGCGAAATTGCATTGCCCTGACCGATATCGCAGCCGTGCTCGCGCAACCAGGCGAGCGAATCTCCGTCCCTGATGCCCTCCGCCACGACCTGGCAGCCGAGGTCGTGCACGAGGTCGATCGTCGAGCGCACGATGATCTGGTCGTTCCGATCGCTGGCGAGCTGGGAGACAAAGAGCTGGTCGATCTTCACGAACGTCGCCGGAATGTATTTCAGATATGAGAGCCCGCTCTGGCCAGTCCCGTAATCGTCGATCTCGATGCCGACGCCCAGCCGCCGAACCTCATCGAGGTGACGCCCGACGCGCACCGGGTCCTTCATCAGGGCGCTTTCCGTCACCTCGATATTGATCCAGCCTGGCTGAACAGCGTGGCGCTCGAGCAGCTCGGCCAGTCGCGCCACGAAACGGTCGTCGCCCACGTCCCGCATCGAGACGTTGATCGAGATCAGGGGATCAAGACCGGCCGCTCGCCAGCGCGCGACCTGGGACAGTGCTGACTGCAGCGTCCAGTTCGTCATCGCATGCACGAGCGTCGTGCGTTCGACGAGCGGCACGAAATCGCCCGGTGGAATGGACCCAAGCGTCGGATGATCCCAGCGAAGCAGGGCCTCGGCGCCGATGCAGCGGCCGGTCGAGAGATCCGTCTTGGGCTGATAGACGAGATGGAGCTGCTCCTGCCCGGCAAGCGCCGGGCCGATATCGCGCAAGAGATGCGCGGCGCGGTGCGAAGCGCGATCAACCACCGGACTGTAGGGGCACCAGGGTTTGCCGCTCTCCAGGGAGCTGCGGGCACCGGCGATAGCGGCCTGCAACAGTTCGGCCACATCGCCACCGTGATGCGGGTAGCAGGCGACGCCGATGCCGACCGAGGTCGCCGCCGGCATGGTCGGCCCGATCGGCTCCCAGCCCCGTATCCCGTATGCGAGCTTGTTGAGGAAAGTCTCGATGCGGTCTGCGGTGTCGACTTGCAGGACGCCGAACCGCGCGGCCGAGAGGCTGTAGAGCCTGGCATTTGTCGGCAAGCACGCGCCGATCGCGGCAGCAGCGGCTTCGTCGAACAGATCCGCGGCGTCCGGTCCCAGGGTACGCGTGAGCTCGTCGTGCTGGTTTGGCGTAGCAGCATCGATAACGACGACCGCAATCTGCCCGTCGACGCGCTGGGGATCACCGATGAAGACGTCGATGTCGCCTAGAAATCGGGCTCGATCGGGAAGGCGCCCCACCGAATGAGGATGCTCCGCTGCCTGCCGCGCCCGAAGGTTCGAACCGCCGGCCATGACGCTAGTGCCCGCCATGGCCTTGGTCCTGCTCTGCAGGCATCGGCTCCTGGGGCGTAGCCGCGGCGGCGAGGCCCGCATCATCGTGGCCGGCCGCCGCGTGAGAGTCGTGACCGTCGGCTCCCGAGCCATGACTATGGTCGATCTGGGCGTCGGCAAAGAGATGATCGGGCGGCGGCGGTTCGTGCGCTCCCTGGTCGGCTCCTGTGACCATGTGGGCATAGTCGGCGGCGCCGCCATGTGGTTGCTGGTCGGCCGCTTGCGCCATTGACGCGTGATCGCTGCTCGGCGACTGGACGAATTCCAGGTAGGCGCCGGCCGTCGAAGGTGTCGTGAATGCTTGATCCGCACTGACAGGACTGGTGGCGGCCTGCGCCGCGCCGCCCATCGCATCATGATCCTGGCCGATGTGCAGTCCCATGTCGCCGTGGCCGTCATGGGCCGCAGGGTCCTGGCCAAGATGCAATCCCATGTCACCATGATCGTCATGGCCAGCAGGGTCCTGACCAAGGTGCAGTCCCCTGTCGCCATGGTCGTCGTGGCCGGCCGGGTCCTGGCCAAGATGCAATCCCCTGTCGCCGTGATCGTCATGGCCAGCAGGGTCCTGACCAAGATGCAGTCCCATGTCCTCATGGCCATGGCCCTGACCGTGATGCGCCCCGTGATCGGCGCTCGCCCCTATATCCGAGTCGGCACGTGACGTCGCGTCCGCGGCAGCGCTTCCGGCCGCCGACTGATGCTCATCGCCGGCACTCGTCACGGAAATATCGCGATCGGCCGCGCCCGCCTCGGCCACCGACGCATGGCCGGTCTGAGCATCTGCCGTCGTCTGGCTCTGGTCGGAGCTCTGCCCATCGCTTGTAGGCGCAGCCGCATCGGCATGCGCCGTCGCCTCTGCTGGCGTACTTGTGGCCGGATGCTGCTGGGCGTCGCTCGCAGCACCGCCTGCGTGAGAGGAATCGTGCGCGACTTGTTCGCCAACCTCCGCCGGCACGAACGCCGTTTGCATGTCGGCGGCATCCGCGGATAGTCCGACATCCTGCACGGTTGCTGCGGCGCCTGCGCCGTCGCTCGCTGCCGCCGTTGCGGGCACGGGATCGAGGTCCTGGAACGAGAACGAGATGTCGTTCCTGTCGAAGCCGGTGTTCTGCACCTGGACGGAGAACTGGATGGTATCGCCCGCATGCAGCTCAGGCTGGTAATCCTGGCCTGCGTTGCTGAACGTGCCCGTCGCGGGATCGAAGGCGACCGTGCCATTGAATCCGTCGAGCCAGCCGGTCGAGACGACAGCGTTCGGATTGTTGACGCCGATCTGCAGGCTCCATCCCTCGATGCTGCCGCCCTTCAGCATGTCGTCGGTCAGGGTGAGCTGGAAGGTCGCGTTATAGCCGCCGCCCCAGCTCGGATTGTACCAGTCGTTGACGCTCACCAGCGTGATGTTTCCACCGGCATCGACCGGAGGCGCAATCTCGCTGACGCTGTCCTGCGCGGCCGGCCCGGACGCTGCATCGCCACTCGCCGCCGCGCTGCTGGAGTCGTGTGCGGATGACGAGGCGTCCGATGGTGACGTCGCCGGCTGAGCCGCATCCTGTGCGCTCGCATGCTGGCTGGGCTCGCTCGCACCTGACGCAGCCGTGTCCGCCTGCGAAGCGGTGTCCGCTGGTGCAGTCGCGGCCGTATCATGCTGGTCGCTGCCGACCGCAGTTGCGCCGGTGTCGGTATGAGCCGCATCCGTCGCCGGCGCGTCACTTGCGGGCGTTGATGACGAGGCATCCGACGATGACGTCGCCTGCTGGCCTGCATGCTCTGCGCCCGCCTGCTGGTCCGACTCGCTGGTGCCTGAAGCCGCAGTCGTGTCCGCCTGTGAAGTGGTGTCCGCAGGTGTGGTCCCGGCCGCATCATGCTGGTCGCCGCCGACTGTAGCGGCGCCGCTGTCGGCATGGGCCGCATCCGTTGCCGGCGCATCACTTGCGGGCGCAGCGCTTGGCTGCTGCGCGTCCGATGAGGCCGACGGCTCGGCTGCCGGCTGCGCGGCGGCCGCAGTCTCTGTTGCATCGCTGGACGCGGCGGCCGTGGACTCTTGTCCATCTGCAGCCGCGACCGTCTGGTCGGCCGGGTGGGTCGCAGTCCCAGCCGCATCGCTGGTGCCGGCTGTCGTCGTGTCTGCCAGATGATCGGATGAAACCTGATCGCTGGTGTGATCCGTCGTCGCGTGTGTGCTGTCCGTCGATGGCGACGCGTCGTGATCCATTGCGACTGCGGCAACGGCAGCAGCAGCGTCCGCGGCCGTGGTATCCGAAGATGTATCGACATCCGGCGCTGGCGCCGCGACGCTGGCGCTGAAGCTCGCCGTTCCCGTGGGCACAAGATCCCTGTCCTGGAACGAGAACGAGATATCGTCCTTGTTGTAGCCGGTGCCCTGCACCTCGACGGTGAACGAGATTTTATCGCCCGCATGCAGCTCGGGCTGGTAGTCCTGGCCTGCGTTGCTGAACGTGCCCGTCGCGGGGTCGAAGGGGACGGTGCCATTGAAGCCGTTGAGCCAGCCGTTCGAGATGGTCGCGTTCGGATTGTTGACGATGACCTGCAGGAGCCATTCCTCGAGGCTGCCGCCCTGCAGCATATCGTCGGTGATGGTAAGCTCGAAGGTCGCTTGATAGCCGCCACCCCAGCTCGGATTGTACCAGTCGTTGACGCCGACGAGCGTGATGTCTCCACCTACATCGACCGGAGGAGGAGGCGCGTCAGCGGTGCCGGTCACGTCGACCGTCACGACCTGCGTTGTCGTCGCGCCGGACTCATCCGTGGCCTGGACCGTGAAGCTGTCGTGGACAACCTGTCCTGGCTGCAGCGACTGGGCGGCATCGTTGTTCAGGGTATAGACCCAGTGGCCGGTCTCGGGGTCGACGGTAAACGAGCCATAGTCCGACGTCGCCGATCCACCCACCGACCAGGTTACGCTATCGCCGACATCGACATCCTTGGCGACGAGATCTCCGCTCGTCACCAGCGTCACGTCCTCCTGCGTCTCGCCTGTGTGTGTACCGGAGATCACCGGCGCGTCGTTGGTGCCCGTCACCGTCATGGTGATCTGTTGCTCGGAGACGGCGCCGTCGCTGTCGGTTACCTTGACGGTGAAGACATCCTGCGCGTGCTGGCCATTTTGCAATCCCTGGGCGGAGTCGTTGTCCAGCACGTAGCTCCAATGGCCGTCCTGATCGAGGGTCAAGTGTCCGTAGGTGCCTTGACCATCGTCCACGACGCTCCACGTCGCCGTATCACCGATATCAGGATCCGTAACCGAAAGCCTGCCGCTCGCGGTCAGGTCCTGGTCCTCGGTCACCTCGCCGGCGAAGGTGCCGGAGATCACCGGCGCGTCGTTGGTGCCGGTGACCGTCACCGCGACCTGATGCTCGCTGGTCGCGCCCGCGCTGTCGGTTACCGTGACCGTGAAGATATCCTGCGCGGTCTGGCCGTCCTTCAGCCCCTGCGCCGAATCGTCGTCCAGCGTGTAGGTCCAGTGGCCATTCTCGTCGACCGTGATCTCGCCATAGGTGCTGTGACCATCGTTCACCACGCTCCAGCTCGCGGTGTCGCCGACGTCGGCATCGCTGCTCGTGAGCGCACCCTGCGCCGTCAGCGTGCCGTCCTCGCCGACTGCACCGGTCGCGGTACCGGAGATCACGGGCACGTCGTTGGTGCCGGTGACCGTCACCGTGACGTGCTGTGTGACCGAAGCGCCTTCGGAGTCGGTCGCTTTGACGGTGAAGATCTCCTGTACGGTCTCGCCGGCCTTCAGGCCCTGGGCGGCATCGCTGTCGAGCGCGTAGGACCACGAACCGTCCGCATTGAGTGTCAGCTCGCCGTAGTGGCCGGTGTCGCTGCCGACCACGCTCCATGTGGCAGTGTCGCCGATATCGGCATCGCTGCTCGTCAGCGCGCCCCGCGCCGTGAGGGTGCCGTCCTCGCCGACCGCACCCGTCGCGGTGCCGGAGATCACTGGCACATCGTTGGTACCGGTGACCGTGACGGTGACATGCTGCGTAACCGAGGCGCCGGCGGAGTCGGTCACCTTGACGGTGAAGATCTCCTGCACGGTCTCGCCGGCCTTCAGCCCTTGCGCCGCGTCGTTGTCGAGCGCGTAGGACCACGAGCCGTCCGGATTGAGCGTCAGCGCGCCATAGTGGCCCGCATCGTCGCCGACCACGCTCCAGGTCGCCGTATCGCCGATGTCGACATCGGAGGAGGTGAGCGCGCCCCGCGCCGTCAGCGTGCCGTCCTCTTGCACGGTCCCCGTCGCTATGCCGGAGATCACAGGCGCATCGTTGGTGCCTACGATTGTGACCGTCACTGTGTGGTCGGTGCTGGTGCCGGAAGCATCGGTCACCCGCACCGTAAATATCTCTTGAACGGTCCCGCCTTCCCTCAAGCCCTGCGCGGCATGGTTGTCGAGCACATAATGCCAACCAGCGTCATTGCCCCGGGAGTCGAGGCCGAGACTGCCGTACTGGCTGTCGCCGTCACCGACGATCTGCCAGGTAAGGCGTCCGCTCTCGTCGTCCGTGGCGGTAAGGACCCCCTTGGCGGTCCTGTCGCCATCCTCTTCGACCGTCCCTGACCCTGTCCCCGAAATCAACGGTGCGTCGTTGGTGCCGGTGATCGTGATCGTCACCTGCTGCGTCACGGTCGCGCCAGACGAGTCGGTCACCTGGACGGTGAAGATGTCTTGCGCAGTGTCGCCCTTGCCAAGCGCCTGCACGTTGGCCGCGTCATTGTCGAGCGCGTAGGACCAAGAGCCATCGGGGTTGAGCGTCAGCGAGCCGTACTGGCCCGTGTCGTCGCCGACCAGCGACCAGGTTGCCGTGTCGCCGATGTCTGCATCCGAGGAGGTCAGTGCGCCCTGCGCCGTCAGCGTGCCATCTTCGGCCACCAAACCCGTTTCCGTGCCGGAGATCACCGGGATGTCGTTGGTGCCGGTGACGGTGACCGTGACCGTCTGGGTGACTTCCGCGCCGGCGGCATCCGTCACCTTCACGGTGAAGATCTCCTGCGCGGTCTCGCCGGCCTTCAGCCCCTGCGCGGCATCGTTGTCGAGCGCGTACGACCAACTGCCATCGGAATTGAGGGTGAGCTCGCCGTAATGGCCGGTGTCGCTGCCGACCACGCTCCATGTCGCGGTGTCGCCGATATCGGCGTCCGAGGAACTGAGCGCACCTTGCGCCGTCAGCGTGCCGTCCTCGCCGACTGCACCGGTGGCGGTGCCCGAGATCACGGGCACGTCGTTCGTGCCGGTCACCGTCACCGTCACTTGCTGTGTGACCGAAGCGCCTTCGGAATCGGTCGCCTTGACGGTGAAGATCTCCTGCGCGGTCTCGCCGGCCTTCAGCCCCTGCGCGGCATCATTGTCGAGCGCGTAGGACCAAGAGCCATCCGCATTGAGGGTCAGTTCACCGTAGTGGCCGGTGTCGCCGCCAACCACCGACCAGGTCGCCGTGTCGCCGACGTCTGCATCGCTGCTCGTCAGCGCGCCCTGCGCCGTCAAGGTGCCGTCCTCGCCGACCGCGCCGGTGGCGGTGCCGGAGATCACCGGAACATCGTTGGTGCCGGTGATCGTCACCGTGACCTGCTGGGTGACCTCGGCGCCCGCGGAATCGGTTGCCTTGACCGTGAAGATCTCCTGCACGGTCTCGCCGGCCTTCAGGCCCTGGGCCGCATCATTGTCGAGTGCGTAGGACCACGAGCCATCCGCATTGAGCGTGAGTTCGCCGTAGTGGCCGGTGTCGCTGCCGACCACGCTCCAGGTCGCGGTGTCGCCGACATCAGCATCGCTGCTCGTGAGCGCGCCTTGCGCCGTCAGCGTGCCATCCTCGCCAACGGCGCCGGTGGCGGTGCCCGAGATCACGGGCACATCGTTGGTACCGGTGATCGTCACCGTGACCTGCTGGGTGACCTCGGCGCCCGCGGAGTCGGTGGCCTTGACCGTGAAGATCTCCTGCACGGTCTCACCGGCCTTGAGTCCCTGCGCCGCGTCGTTGTCGAGCGCGTACGACCAGGAGCCATCCGCATTGAGGGTTAGCTCGCCATACTGGCCCGCGTCGCTGCCGACCACGCTCCAGCTCGTAGTATCGCCGACATCGGCATCGCTCGTCGTCAGCGCGCCCTGCGCCGTCAGCGTACCATCCTCGCCGACTGCACCGGTGGCCGTGCCCGAGATCACCGGCGTGTCGTTGGTGCCGGTGATGGTGACGGTGACTTGCTGCGTGACCTCGGCACCCGCGGAGTCGGTGGCCTTGACCGTGAAGATCTCCTGCACGGTCTCTCCGGCCTTCAGCCCCTGGGCCGCATCATTGTCGAGCGCATAGGACCAGCTGCCGTCGGAATTGAGCGTGAGCTCGCCGTAATGGCCGGTGTCGCTACCGACCACGCTCCAGCTCGCCGTGTCGCCGACGTCGGCATCGCTCGTCGTGAGTGCGCCTTGCGCCGTCAGGGTGCCATCCTCGCCGACCGCGCCGGTGGCCGTGCCCGAGATCACGGGCACGTCGTTGGTGCCAGTGATCGTCACCGTCACTTGCTGTGTGACCGAAGCGCCTTCGGAGTCGGTCGCCTTGACCGTGAAGATCTCCTGCACGGTCTCGCCGGCCTTCAGGCCCTGCGCGGCATCATTGTCGAGTGCGTACGACCAGGAGCCATCCGCATTGAGCGTGAGTTCGCCATAGTGGCCCGTGTCGCTGCCGACCACGCTCCAGCTCGCAGTATCGCCGACATCGGCATCGCTCGTCGTCAGCGCACCTTGCGCCGTCAGGGTGCCATCCTCGCCGACCGCGCCGGTGGCCGTGCCCGAGATCACCGGCACATCGTTGGTGCCGGTGATGGTGACGGTGATCTGCTGCGTGACGGAAGCGCCTGCGGAGTCGGTTGCCTCGACCGTGAAGATCTCCTGCACGGTCTCCCCGGCCTTCAGCCCCTGTGCCGCATCGTTGTCGAGCGCGTAGGACCATGAACCGTCCGGATTGAGCGTCAGTGCGCCATAAGTGCCGTCGCTGTCGCCAACCACGCTCCATGTCGCGGTGTCCCCGACATCGACGTCGCTCGCAGTCAGCGTGCCATCGGCCTTGAGGGTTGCGTCTTCGCCCTTGAGGGCTGCGTCTTCGGTAACCTCGCCTGTGTGGGTGCCGCTGATCACGGGAAGATCGTCGGTTCCCTTGATCGTGACGGTGATCTGCTGGTCGACGACCGCACCAGTGTCATCCGTGGCGTGCACCGTGTAGATCTCCTGCACGGTGTCGCCGGCGTTCAGCCCCTGCACGGCAGGGCTGTCGTTGTTCATGGTGAAGGTCCACCGGCCGTCTGCGTCGATGGTCAGGCTGCCATAGACGCCGGTGCCGCCGTCGACGGTCCAGTGGATGGCGCCTGGCTCCTCATTGGTCGCGAGTTGGCCGCTGGAGGTAAGGATCTTGTCCTCAGCAAGCTCGCTGTCGTGCGCGCCGCTGATGACGGGCGGGGCGTGCGGGCTGACGGTCGGCGGAGTGGTGGACGTGTCGGGCAGCGGCTGATCCGGATAGCTTTGCCCCGGCTGGTTCTGGTTCGCGTCATCATGGCTCGAGCCGCCACCGCCGCCCCCGCCCGGTGCGGCACGCGCCGGCTGCGAGCCGTCGCCAGGATCAGCCGGCCGCGGCAACGGTGCGATCGCGTCGAGAGAGCCGCTCCCGCTGCCATGCACCGTCGGTCCTGACGGGTGGCTGCGCTGCCCGCCGTCCTCTCCCGCGGCATCCTCGACGTAGGCTGCGGCTGCCGCGCCGCCATCGGCGGACGCAACAGGTGCAGCATCATCGGATACGTCCGAGCGATTTTCATCGCCTTGATGGCCGCTCGCCTGGTCTGCCTCGGAAGCAGGAGTCGCATCCGCCGGCGCGCCTTCGTCTTGGCCGGGGATGATCGGCGCCTGGCCTTCGGGGCCGAAGTCCCAACCGATCGGCACTTCCTCGCGCGCCTGGTCGGGCGCGCCGATGGGCTTGTCGATGGCCTTGCCCAGCTTGCCGCTCGTCTCGGTGCCGGCTTTGCGATTGGAGGGGGCAGGCCGTTTCTTATCCCTGGTCTTGTCCTTGGGCTGGCTAGACTTTGCCATCCTACGCTCCTTCAACGTTCGCGCAGGGCCGAATCCAAAGTGACGTAGATGGGTTTCAGCAGGTACTGAAAGATCGTCTTGTCGCCGGTGAGGATGCTCACCTCGCCGGTCATCCCTGGCGTCACGACATGGGATCGGTCAACGCCGACATGGTCCTTTTCGAGCTCGATCTCCGCCACGAAGTAGGGTTCCTGCCCTTGCGGGGTCTTGTCGCTCGAGGGCGAGATGCGGGCCACCTTGCCCTCGATTGCGCCAAAGCGGCCGTATTCGAAAGCGTCGGCTTTCACGAGCGCCTTCTGACCGACATGCACGAAACCGATATCGCGCGGCGTGACCCGCGCCTGCATCAGCACGCCGCCATCGGTTGGCACGATCTCGCACACCGTTCCGCCGGCCTGTATCACCGTTCCGATCGGCGTCTCCGACACCTTGTGCACGATGCCGTTGACGGGCGCTGTGACCTCGATGCCCTGGGAGCGGGTGCGGAGCGCCGCGAGCGTGACATTGGCCTCGTTCAATTGCCCGATGCGCTCGCTGCGCTCGTTGCGCGCATCGCTCGCCGCCTTGGCAGTTATCGAAGCCTGCTCGGCCTCGATGCTCCTGATGCGCGACTTGAGTTCGTCGAGTGACGACACGAGCTCGACATAGGTCCGCTCGGATTGTGCAGCCTGTTCCTCGACGCCGGCGACGCGATTGCGCGCGATCACGCCGAGGCGCGCTCCTTCGCGCGTGCGCTCCAGCAGGTCCTGGGTTGCCTGAAGGCTAGCTTTCGCAGCCGGGATCTTCTGTTCAGCGGATGCAATCGAGGTCTTCACCTCGTTGATGGTATGATCCTTCTGTTCGAGGTCACGCTGCAGCCGCAGCGCTTCCTGCTTGTGAAGCTTGAGGGCTTCATCGACCATCTGCGGATACTGGGCCCGGTACTTCTCCAGGTCGGGGTCCCGTCCGCTGGCAAAGGAGTCCAGCCGCTCGATGTCGATTTCGAGCCGGCCGATGCGTACGTTGCTCAGATCGATATCGCGCAGCAGGTCTGTGGCGCGGAACTTGGCGAGGACCTGACCCGCTGAAACGCGATCGTCGTTGCGCACCAGGATTGCTTCGAGCAAGCCGCCCTCGGCAGTCTGGATATTCTGGACGCGCCGTACCGGGATGAATTCGCCGCGAGCCCGGGCGACTTCCTCGATGTTCACGAATAGCGACAAGAGGACGAGGAGCGCCACCAGTCCGATGACTGCGACGAGAAGATTCCGGACTCCGCGCGTCACCCTCTGGTAGCCGACATCACTCCCGATCTGCGGTGTCTCCCGACGGTCGCGGGCAATCGGCGTCGCAATCCCCTTGTAGGTCTCGCTCTTGGTTAGGCTGTCCACCTTCGTCTCCCGTCATTCCTGACAACCGCTTGCGGTGTCGTCCGGGTCCAGTGCACCTCCCGCTCGAGAACGACGCTTGCTGCAGAACGTCGAGCGATGTTGCCCGACCTTCCCGATTGCAGCGGCGCGCCCATCCCGATCTCGACACGCGGGGTCCGCCGATCGATCTCTGCGATAACACTACTACGTTAACACACGCTATGATAGCGGCAACTCGGCCGCGCACCCGGGCTGCATTGACATCATGGCGTGGCGCATCAAGCCTGAAACTGTCGATCGATAAACTTGGCGCGAAATCCGGAACCGCACGACGTTGGAACTTTTCTAATTGCACAATCTTGAGGCGAGCAGCGAGCGATGCTTTGGAACCAACAGGAACGCGCACTTTTCGTAATCGGCAACGCGCTCAGCGCGAGCGGGCAGCAGGCCGCCAAGTTGATATATGATAAGCTTGCAACCGGATGCGCGTACTGCCACACTTCCACGCAACATCGACGCTGGACGAGTTGACCCAGGAGGCAGGGATGACCGACACGTTGAACAAGAGCAGGCGTGATTTTCTGGCCGGAGCGTCGGCTGGAGGAGCGGCAGCAACGTTTGGTGCCCTGGCTTTCGGCGAGGCTCGAGCGGAGGCGGCTTCTGGCCGCCTGGACAAGCCGCTAAAGGCTGCGTTCTCCAATGGCGGGCTGCAATCGACCTGGTGCGCTCAGGGCAAGGCGGCGGCCGAGTACTGGGGCAGACTGTTCAACGTCGACGTGACCTGGTTCGATGGTGAGCTCGACGCCAACAAGCAACGCGCGGCGATCGACAGAATGGCGTCGCAGAAATGGGACTTCGTTGCCATTCAGGCTCTTGGCACCGGCACGCTGATGGAGCCGGTGCAGAAAATGATCGACGCCGGCATTCCCGTGATCGAGATGGAAACCGTCATCGCGCCCACAAGCGAGCTCAGCATCTATAGTCACCTGGGAGCCGACAATGAGACCATGGGCCGAGCTGTTACCCGCGCACTGGTCGCCAAGCTTGACGGTCGGGGCAAGATCGTCATGACCCAGGGGCCGCTCGACCACAGCGCCGCGCAGGAACGCGCCAAGGGTTTTGAGACCGTGGTGAAGCGGTTTCCCGGCATCGAGGTGCTCGACACGCAGTCGGCCGACTGGGACCTGGCAAAGGTGGCGCGACTGTGGGAGGCGCTCCTCGCCAAACACGCGCGAATTGATGCAGCCTTCTTTCACAGCGACGACATGGCGCTCGCCGCCTACGATGTGATGAAGGCGCACGGCCGCACGAGCATCCTCATTGGCGGCATCGATGCCATGCCACCTGCTCTCGATGCTGTCTTCGAGGGACGCATGTTTGCGACCGTGCGCAATCCGTCGTGTCTCATCCATGGCGGCGCCGTCCTCGCCGGCATCGCGGCGGTCACTGCAGGGAGCAAGCCCGGGATCAACCTTCCCAGGCGCGTCGTTACGGATGGCCCCGTCGTGACCTTCGAGAATGCCGCCGGGGTACGCTGGCTGCAGGATCAATTCCTGATGTGATCTGATGCGATTTGCCCGGTGATCACGCAGGGAACGCCAAACAACCTACGATACGCCTACGCTGCTGGATCACCGCTATTTCGTCAGCGTCGCTCCGGTCTCCGGATGTTGCAGCCATCCGAGCACGGCGTCGTGGAAGCGGGCTGGCGCCTGGATTTGCGGGGCGTGGCCGAGATCGGGAAATTCGATCAGTTGCGCGTGCGGGAGGCGCTTGGCCGCCTCCTTGCCGAGCACGGGATAGTTGCCGAGCTTGGCGCGAATGTCCGGCGGCGCGAGGTCCTTGCCGATTGCGGTGGTGTCCTTGCCGCCAGTCAGGAGCAGCACCGGCGTATTGATGTGCTCGAATTCGTAGAACACCGGCTGGGTCGCGATCATGTCGTAGAGCCGCGCCGAGCTCGACGCCACGGTCTCCCGTCCGGGACCGCGATACAGGCCGGCCAGCATCTGCACCCAGGGTTCGTAGGACGCATCCCAGTTGCCGGAATAATAGGTCGCGCGCTCATAGGCGCGGATGGTGTCGGCGGTCACTTTCTTCTCGCGCTCGTTCCAGCCGTCGAGGCTGAGCCACGGCACGCCCTTGGCCGCCCAGTCCTCCAGGCCGATCGGATCGACCAGCACGAGCTGATCGACGGCGGCCGGATACATCAGCGCATAGCGCATCGCGAGCATGCCGCCGGTCGAATGGCCCATCATCACCGAATGCTCGATGCCGAGTGACGCCAATAGCGCGCGGGTGTTGCCGGCGAGTTGCTGGAACGTGAATTGATAGCGCTCGGGCTTGCTGGATTTGCAGAACCCGATCTGGTCGGGCGCGATCACCCGATAGCCGGCCGCCGTCAGCGCCTTGATCGAGCCTTCCCAGGTGGCGGCGCAGAAATTCTTCCCGTGCAGCATCACGACGGTACGGCCGTTCGGGTTCGACGGCTTGACGTCGAGATAGGCCATCTCCAGTTCCTGGCCCTGCGAGGAGAACCGATAGCGCTCAACCGGGAAGGGATATTCGAAGCCCTGCAATTCCGGTCCATAGGCGGGCCCCTCGTCGGCGGCTGAGGCCGGTGAAATCAGGCTCGCAGCGGTGGTCAATGCGAGAGCGAACAGGGCGGCAAAACGGCTCATCAGGCAATCCTGCAGGTTGGAACGTGAAGCGTCGGACTAACGCAGCACTGTGACGCTATCCAGAAGGCCCGCGATGATTTGTTTGTGATCGGTTTCGGGCCTGGCCGTCTGCTCACGCCGTCATTGCGAGGAGCGGCAGCGACGAAGCAATCCACGCCTCCGCAAGTTGCGCTATGGATTGCTTCGCTCCGCTCGCAATGACGATGTGGCTGCTTTGGGTGCGACATAACAACCCGTCGGGCAAATCAGCCAAAAGTCTGTCCAGCCCTTCGCGTGAAAATATTCCGCTTCCGTCGTCGGGCAAATCAGCACTATGACTCCGCGCGTCTCACGGCGGATGAGGGGCGGCTCGCGATCGTCACGAACGTTGCGGTGGGATGCGGTGGACGTGATGCGCGTGACTGACGAGCATGTGCATCACGGACGGCGAAGTCGTGTGGTTCTGGCGCCCCGACGCTGGCGCTAAGTTTCTGGTGATCGAGCATCGCTGGAGGCGACGGTGGCAAAAAAGCCCGGTCACCGGGAAGAGCACGAAATAAGCCGTAAAACCATCGCGCAGGGAAAGCCGGAATGCTTCGGTTGAACCTGTGGTCCTACTCCCGTGCTTTTTGTTGCACGGGACCCACGGGTGCAACCAGCACCCGGCTTTCCCTGCGCCCTCTGATTTCGAGGAGGGTGGAACGGATGCAAAGCTCGGACGCAACGCGCCGCGAGAATGCGGACTCACACTCGCTGTCAAGTCAAACGTAGGATGGGTAGAGCGAAGCGAAACCCATCATTCACGCGGCTCGCTCCGTCGCCGCGATGGGTTTCGCTTCGCTCTAGAGCATTTTCGGTTCTGATTGAATCAGAACCGAAGCTCTAGATTCTTGTTTTGACGCGTTTTCTTCACGCGAACCGGTATCCACTTCGCTCGAAAACGCTCTACCCATCCTAACGAGACTGCTGTTTGACATTTGAATCGGAACCCCGGCGCGACCTTAGCGCGGGCACAGGTCAAGCGACCGACTTGTCGCGCGCCGAATACCATCCCGTGAATTTCAAGGCTCCAACGATCGCGCCGACGATCACAAAGATTCCGATGCGCGGCGACAGTTGCGGGGCGTGAAGCAGAGTGAGCTCGGTCGCCATGAGGACGGCGAACGCCAATGCCCAGACGCTGGAAATGACGTAGTTCTTTTGCAGAAACTCGGGACTTGCCCAGAACTGCTCCGGGACCGTCTCGCGCGCATATTGGATCGTGAAGGGCCTGCCGGACACCAGCGACAAGACGACAATGAGGAACAGGCCGCAATCGACATAGAGCCGTACGGCGATGATCGACCAGTCGGGATCAAACGTGACGGCATAGAGCGCGATCCCGCTGAACAGGACCGCCGCTCCGATATCCAGCACCTTCGGTGTCTTGCCGGCGATTGCCACGTCGCGAATGAGCAGCGCGGTTGCCACTACCGCCCCGGCGAACAAGCCTGCAACCGATCCGAGCAACCTGTCGATGATCGCAAACGCGATAAACGGCGCAAACGCGAGCAACATTGTCATGCCCTATGATCCAGCTTTACTCCTTGTAGTGTAAGCGTTTGTCAGCCCCGCGGATAATAGCCGTTTCCTATGCCGCCATCTGCCGCGCCAATAGCTGGCCGCTCGACGGGTGCGGGGCAAATCTCAGTCCGCGGTCAAGAGCGAAGGCAGAAGCAATTCCCACCACGATACCGGCAGAGGTTGCGACAGGATTTCGCAATCTTCGATCTGTATTGATCAGAGCATATCTCCGCCTCAATCGGTCGTGCATCTGGCGGTCGTCAGCATTGCCGTCAGGAACAGGACTGCCAGATGGTCGTTCATCGCCCGCTAGAGCATGATCCGGAAAAGTGGAAACCGGTTTTCCCTCGCGACAAACGCGAAGCGTTTGCGCGGAGATCATGCTCAAACAAAGGGCTGGAGCGGGATGACGATTCGAAGAAAAGTCATCACGCTCCAGGGAAGCTGCTCCGATGGCGGATGCGAAATGTGTCCGGTCGCGCCGCGTTGCGGGTTGCGGCGGCGTTGACCGCCGCTTCCCTGATGCCCGGCTGTGCGACGGTGGCGCTGGATCAGGGCGGCTCGCTGACGTCGTATAGTCAGCTCCAGCCCTCCGACGGCGTGGTCACGAAGTCGAAGCTCTATGTGCGTGAAGGTGAAGTGTTGGCGGCGCGCACGGTGCGGATCATCCCCGCGACGATTGCTGACAAGGCAAAGGTGGAGGGGATCACGGACCAGGAGCGCAGACTGGTTGCCAACGCGATCGATCGCTCTCTTTGCGCCGGCCTCAGCGAACGCTTCACCGTGGTGGGCGCGAGCGACGACGCGGATATCACGGTTCATTCGCTGGTCACGGTGATGACCCCGACCGACGAAAAGGCGGTGGCGGCATCGAAAGGGGCATCCATCGCCAAGACCGTGCTGCTGCCCGGCGTGCCGGTACCGGTCCCTCGCATCCCCATCGGCCTCGGCTCATTGTCGGTCGAAGCGGAGGCGCGGGCGCGTGATGGCAAGCAGGAAGCCGCCATGGTCTGGGGGCGCGGCGCCAATGCCCTCTCCGGTTCGGCGCGCGTTTCTCCGTCGGGCGACGCCTACGAACTGGCGAGCGCGTTCGGCGACGATTTCAGCCGGATGCTGGTCACCGGCAAGACGCCGTTCGGAGGGCTCGCGAAGCCGCCTTCGATGGATCGCATCCAGTCATGGGCAGGCGGCGCACCGAAATATGCGGCGTGCGAAGCATTCGGCCGCGAGCCGGGCATCGCGGGCCTGGTCGGGGGAGCGATCGGCGTGCCGCCGGATTGGAACGACAAGGTGCCCGACGCGGGCACGGCGACCGCGCAGGCTCAATAGCGAGACAATGCGCGTGCGATCGCCGCTGTCACCGCGCCGCCGACGCGCGGCCCTCGCCGTCGATCTGCCGGCCCATGATCGCGATCGCCTTCTGATAGACGCCGGCGGCATTCCAGGCTTCGATCGCCGCGAAGTTGGGTTCGCCGGGCTGGTAGCCCGCGCCGGCGCGCCAGCCATGCGCCTTGAGGAAGTTCGCCGTCGAGTTCAGCGCGTTGGCGGCAACGTCGAGATTGCCGGTGCCGTAGGCCAGGATGTTCTTGGGCATGAACTGGGTCTGGCCGACCTCGCCATGCATCGAGCCGCGCGTGGCTCCCGTCAGCACACCCCGGTCGATCAGCTTCAGCGCCGCGTAGAGCTGGTCGGTGAAGAACTCGGGGCGGCGGCAGTCATAGGCGAGGGTGGCGATCGACGACAGCATGTTCTGATTGCCGCGCTGGCTTCCAAAGCCGGTCTCCATGCCCCAGATCGCGATCAGCGGCCCGGGCGGGACGCCGTAGCGCTGCTCGATCGACGCAAACAGCGCCGCCTGGGACTGCTTCAGCGAACGGCCGCGCGCGACGATGGTCGAGGCGCCGCGCTTGGCGAGGAACTGGTCGAGCGACAGGCCAAAACTCCGCTGGCCGCGATCGGCGGCGATGGTCGCGCTGGCATAGTGCGTCTGCATCAAGGCGGCGACGGCGGTCTGTCCGATGCCCTTGCCGCTTGCCTCCCGGGCGAATTCCGCCTTCCAGGCCTCGTAACCTCCCGGGCCGTTACCGCATTGCGCGGCTTTGGCGATGCTGCCGAAAGGCGCCAGCGTCGCCAAAGCGATGAAGGTGGCGGTTGCGAGTTTCCTGGTCATATCGAACTCCGTTGGTCGCCAGACATGATTTAAGCATAAATTTGGCAGACCGATAAATCGCATAACAATCGGGCGAAATCCGCCCCCTGGGAGGAATCATGAAAAGGCTCATCGCCGCGGCCGTGGCTGCCGGTCTCGTTCTCGAAATGGCACATGCCGCGCCGTTGCCCGAAGCCAGGCCGGATGAGCTCGGCTTCTCGGAGCAGGGTCTGGCCCGGATGGACGATTTCTTCGCCCGCGAGATTGCGGCGAAACGGGTGCCCGGCGCGGTGGTTGCGATCGCCCGGGACGGCAAGCTCGTGCACTACAAGGCCTATGGCCAGCTCGATCCGGTCAAGGGTACGCCGATGCCGCTCGATGGCGTGTTCGCGCTGGCGTCCATGACCAAGCCGATGGCCGCCGTCGCCGGCTTGACGCTGATGGAGCAGGGCCGCCTGCCGCTGCAGGCCAGCCTCGCCAATTACTATCCGGCCTTCGCCGACATGAAGGTAGGCGTTCCGCAGGTGGACGGTTCGTTGAAGATGGAAGCGCAGGCTTCGCCGATCACCATTCATGACCTCTATCGCCACACCTCCGGCCTGATGTACGGCGGCCGGCCGGACAGCGCGAGCCCGCTCGCGCGCCTTCACCCCGACGGCACGGCGCCGGCGATCGAGGGCGATACGTCAGCCTTCATCGATCGCATCACGAAGCTGCCGCTGGTGCACCAGCCGGGGACGGAGTTCGAATACGGCTTCTCGATCGACGTGCTCGGCGCGGTGGTCGAGAAAGTCACCTCGCAGCGGCTCGGCGATTATCTGGCCGCGAATGTGTGGCAGCCGCTCGGCATGAAGGATGCCACCTTCCACCCGTCGGAGGGGCAGCACGATCGTCTCGCTCGTCCGTTTCCGAACGACCCGCTGACGGGCAAGCCGCAGAGCATCAAGCTGCTCGACACCGCGACCAAGTTCGACTGCGGCGGCGCCTGCTCGTTCGCCACCGTCGGCGACTATCTCCGTTTCGGCCAGATGCTGCTCAACGGCGGCGAACTCGACGGCAAGCGCATCCTAGGCCCCAAGACGGTGCATCACATGATCTCCAACCACCTCGGGCCTGAGATCAAGAACAACGTTGCGAACGTCGAGCCGCATCGCGGCGGCTTCAGTTTCGGCCTCGGGGTGGCGGTGCGAACGAGTGAAGGCCTGTCAGCGGTCCCCGGCAACCCCGGCGAGTTCACCTGGAACGGCGCCTACGGCACGCAGTTCTTCTGCGACCCGAAGGAGCGGCTGGTCGTGGTCGTCGGTACGGCGGCGCCCGGCGAACTCCGGAAATACTACCGCGAGCAGGTCCAGGACATCGTCTACGGCGCCATGGTGCGGTGAGGCGACCACCTCAATTCCCGTAGAGATAGTTCGGCAGCCACAGCGTCAGGCCGGGCCAGATATACATCAGCACCATGCAGATGATGACGATCAGCATGTAGGGCATCATGCCGGCAAAGATCTGGTTCAGCGTGACGTGCTTCGGCGCCACCCCCTTCAGATAGAAGGCCGACATCGCCACGGGCGGCGACAGGAACGCCGCCTGCAGGTTCACGAAGACGAGGACGCCCCACAGAACGGGATCGATGTTGAAGTGCTTCAGCATCGGCAGGAAGATCGGCACGAAGATCACGATGATCTCGGTCCATTCCAGCGGCCATCCCAGCACGAAGATGATCGCCTGCGACAGGATCATGAACTGGACCGGCGACATGTTGAGCGACAGCACCCAGCTCTCCAGCAGCGCCTGGCCGTCGAGGATCGCGAACACAGCCGAGAACAGCGCCGAGCCGACGAACAGCCAGCACACCATCGAGGTGGTCTTGGCGGTCAGGAACACCGCTTCCTTGGTGCGCTTCCAGTCCAGCGTCCGCGCCTGGAAGGCGAGCAGGAAGGCACCGGCGGCGCCGACCGCGGCCGACTCGGTTGCAGTCGTGATGCCGAACAGGATCACGCCCAGCACCACCACCGTCAGGATGCCGAGCGGCATCACCGAGGTGATCAACAGCCGCAGCACCTCGAACTGCTCGGCCTCCATGGTCCAGTAATAGTAGAGAAGCAGCAGGCCGCAGATGCCGGCGATGAACGCGAAATAGGTGTAGAACTGCGGCGGTGGTCCAAGCTCCGCTGGCGCTGCGGTGGTCGTGCCTCGCAGTTCGGCATTGCCCATCTCCTGCAGCACTTCCGGCCCGTTGTTGGTGGCGGCCTCCGACCTGCTAGCGCCGCCGCCTAGCTCCTCGAGTTTCTCTTCGCTTTCTTGCGCAGGCTGCGCGCCTGCGCCAAGCGGCTGAAGCGTCTCAGGCGCTCGTTGCTGCTGCGCGGCGGCCGGCACCTGCGGCGCAATATCCGGCTGCTGGTGAATCACGACGTACCACCAGGCAGCCCACAGCGTGGCCAGCGTCAGCACCAGCGGCACGAGGGCGTGGGCGAGGCTCGTCAGCAGCATCGAATAGGTGACGCGGGTGCCGTCGACGCTGGCGTTGACGGCTTTTCCAGGCATCACCACGGCCGCCAGCAGCGCCGGCAGCATCTTGCGCGAGTACGACTGCTGCAGCTTGGCGATCCAGGGCCGCACCGGCACCCTGGTTTCGCTTTCCGGAAGCTTCGGGGCAATCTTCGGGTTCAGGAGCGCCCAGCCGACGATGTAGAGCAGATAGAGGAAGGCGAGGAAGAAGCCCGGAAACATCGCCGCAGCATAGAGCTTCACCACCGACTGCCCTGCGACCGCGGCGTAGACGATGATCATCACCGATGGCGGGATCAGGATGCCGAGCGTGCCGCCCGCGGTGATGACGCCGGAGGCGAGCTTGACGTCGTAGCCGGCCTTCAGCATCGGGTTGAAGGCGATGACACCCATCAGCACCACGACGGCGCCGACCAGGCCTGAGGCGATGCCCCAGAACGTGCAGACGATCAGCGTCGCCACCGCGAGCGAGGCCGGCAGGCGGCGGAACGCGAGCTGGATCGAATAGAACATCTTGTCGACCAGCGCGCCGCGCTCCATCACGTAGCCCATCAGCACGAACAGCGGGATCGAGATCAGGACGTCGTTGGTCATCGCGCCATAGGTGCGCTGGACCATCAGGTCGAAGATGTGATTGTCGCCCCAGGCCTCGCCGCCGCGGTGATAGGCGAAGAAGCCGAAGAACATGCCCAGCCCCATCAGCGTGAACGCCGTCGGGAAGCCCATCATGATGACGACCACGATGAGGACGAGCATCAACAGCCCGAGTGCCGGATCGCTCATCGTTGCAGGTCTCCGCCCATGCCGCGCTGCCGCGCGCTTTCCTCGATGTCCTGCGCATGCGCGATCGCGACCTTGCGCGATTCCTCGTCGACATATTCGCTGTGCGCGAGCTGCTCCTCGACGACGTCGATTTCAGAAACGTCCTTGAGCCGGCTCGGCCAAACACCGTTCTTGAGGCACATGATGCAGCGCGCGATCTCGGCTGCGCCCTGCAGCAGCACCAAGGCTCCGGCCAGTGGGATCATGAACTTGAAGTGGTAGACCGGCGGGCCGTCGGCGGTCACGTTGGAATGCTCGTTGATGCGCCAGGAGTCCAGCGCATAGTCCCAGCCGGCGTAGACCAGCGCTGCGATGCCGGGCAGGAAGAACGCGAAATACAGCACGAGGTCGAGGGAGGCCTGCATGCGCGGCCGCATCGAACTGTAGAGGAAATCGCCGCGGACATGTGCGTTCTGCGCCAGCGTGTAGGCGCCCGCGATCATGAACATGGTGCCGTACAGCATGTTGGAGGCATCGAAGATCCAGGCCGTCGGCATGTTGAGGATGTAGCGCTTGAAGACTTCGGCGCAGACGAGGCCCATCAGCCCGACCACGAGCCATGCCGCCGCCTTGCCGGTCCACGTGCTGACGCCGTCGATAATGTACAGGAAACGCTGTGCGTTCATCTGTGTTTGCTGCCACCCGTTTGGAGGCATCCGGTTGCCGTAGAGACAACGGAAGCGCCATCCGGGATTGGTGTCCCGGATGACGCTTTCGGTCGTGCGAGGCGCCCGGTCAGCTCTTCTTCTTGGCGTTAGGTCCGAAATAGTGGTTGTAGGCCATGCGCCGGTTGACCACGGTGTCCTGCTCCCATTGCGTCGCGCGCTTGGCGAAAGCGAGCTGGGATTCGACGATCTCCTTGAACAGCGGGTTCTCGGCGGACTTCTTCTCGACGACCTGGTCGTAGACTTCGAGCTGCTTCTGCAGGATCGCGTCCGGAGTCTTGTAGAACTTGACCTTGTCCTTGGTCTGCAACTCCTCGTAGTCCTTCGAATAGCGGTCGATCGCCTTCCAGGTCATGTCCTGGCTTGCCGCCTCGACAGCATTGGCGATGATCGCCTTCATCTTCTCCGGCAATGCATCGAATTTCGTCTTGTTGAACATGATCTCGAACTGCTCGGCGTTCTGGTGGTAGCTCTGCAGCATGCAGATCTTGGAGACGTCCGCGAAGCCGAGGACGCGATCCGAGGTCGCATTGTTGAACTCTGCGGCATCCAGCAGGCCGCGGTCCATCGCCGAGACGATTTCACCACCCGGCAATGCGTTGACCGCGGCGCCGAGGCCGGTGAACACGTCGATGGAGATGCCGACGGTGCGGAATTTCAGGCCCTGGAAGTCCTCGACCTTGGTCATCGGTTTCTTGTACCAGCCAAGCGGCTGGGTCGGCATCGGCCCATACGGGAATGAGACGACGTTGGCGCCGATCGAGGCGTAGAGCTTGGCGAGCAGCTCCTTGCCGCCGCCGTATTTGTGCCAGGCGAGCAGCATGTTGGCGTCCATTGCGTAGCCCGGACCGGAGCCCCACAGCGCCAGCGCGGTTTGCTTGCCATAGTGATAGACCAGCACGCCATGGCCGCCATCGAGCGTGCCCTTGGAGACGGCGTCGAGCAGGCCGAAAGCGGGCACCACGGCACCGGCGGGCAGCACCTCGATCTTGAGGTCGCCGCCGGTCATGTCGTTGACCTTCTTGGCGTAATCGAGCGCGTATTCGTGGAAAATATCCTTGGCCGGCCAAGTGCTTTGCCAGCGCATGTTGATCGGGCCCTGCGCGCTGACAATGGTGGGCGCTGCAACACTTGCTGCGGCGCCCGCGGCCGCAACCTTCAGGAAGCGACGGCGGCTGGACGTACTGTCTTTATTGGATTTGGTCATGGTTTCCTCCCTGCCCATTTTTGATCTCGATCCGTTGGGGATCTGTTTTTTAGGAAGGAAGACAAAGGCGTGCGCGGCGGTTTGGCAAGAACGTTCCCGATGATGCGACGCTAGGACGCGGCCTGTGGAGCAAAAGCCTCGTGGCGCGCTTCCGGGTTTATTCCCTATCGGACAGAATAAACCGGGTGCTACGAGAACTGTTCATCCAGCCAGTCCAGCATCCTTAGATTGAGGAGCGAGCGATTCCTCATCTCGCAATGCTCGCCGGCGCCCTCGTTGGCGGAGAAGCACATCAGCGTCTTGCGGCAGCCGAGCGCATGGAAGAAGGACGGCGTCGCCGCCGCAATCGGATCGCTCTCGGGCATCGTCAATAGCGTGGGGCAGCGGATCAATTCGGCATGCCCCTCCATGGTGAACTGCTCGGCGGAGCGCAGATAGTCGCGGAGATTGTCAACGCCGTGGACCCAGAAGCCGCGCTGCACCACCTTCCAGCGCAGGTCCCGATCCGCCTTGATGATCGCGTCAAGATGGTCGAGCAGCGGCTGGTCCAACTCTCCGAGGTCAGATGCGGCCTCGCGCGTCGCGCCCAGCTTGTTCACGACGAAATCGCGAAAGCCTCCGGCCATGCTCCAGGTGCCGGGATCGGCGATGAGCGCTGCGATCCGGTGCTCCTTCGAGGCAGCGCGCGGTGCGAGGTAGCCGCCGAGACTCCATCCGCTCAGGGCGATCCGATCCGGATCGACGATCGGCTGCGTCAGGGCGAAATCCACGACCGCCGCAATGACCGTCTCCCAGTCCGGCCGCAGGCGAATGCCGTATTCGTACAGCATCGCGCCCTGGCCCGGACCATCGAACAGCAGGCAATGATAGCCGCGCCGGGATGCTGCGACCGCAGAGGCGAAATACATGTCGGTGATGGTGGCGTCGTAGCCGTTGGTGAGAATCAGGAGCGGCCGGACTTCGCGCGCGCGACCTTGGGCAGGAATGAGATAGGCCGGCATCGATGCGTCGCCGAAGGCGATGCAATGCGGTTCGACCGGCGGATCGGACAGCGCGAGACCCCTGTCGAAGGCGTAGAGCTGCTTGCGAAATGCTATCAGCAGCCGGGGATCGACCGGCTCGCCATAAAGCGGATGGTAGGAGGTGGCATAGAACACGCTTGCCCGGAGATACAAATCCCTGGCGCTCTCTCCGTGTCCCTTCGCAAGCGCCGAGGCGGCCTCCTGCGCCAGCCGGTCGGCGGCCGCGTTCCATGCCGCGTAATAGGCGCTGTCGTCGCCACTGCCGACGGTCCGGGCCACGGCTTCGATTTCGCCGAAGTCGGCGCCGCCATAGGGGATGTAGGCCAGTGGCCAGGTGCCGAATTCGTCCTGAAGCTTGTCCTTGAAGAGAATGGTCATGGGTGCATCCTCCGGATGCGTCTTCGTTGGGCCGTCGCGTCACAGCAGCGCGATGACCGACCACCAGCCCCACGCCGTCAGGATCGAGAGCGGGACGCCGATGCCGATCAAGAGGGCGACGAGGTCGGGCTCGAGATCGTGGTCGATCGCGATGATGCTGGCGCCGAGCATCGGCGGCATCGCCATTTCCAGCATCGCCACCTTGGCGACGGGGTCGCCGGCCTGGCGCAGGGCGATGTACATCAGCATAATTGCAAGCGGCGCCACGAACAGGCGGAAACCCAGTCCGACGCCGAGCGCCGCGAGCCGCCCCGAGATGCGGTCGAGCCGCAGCGCATAGCCCACCGCCGCGAGCGCGATCGGCGTCAGCGTCTCGGCGAGGGAGTTGACGATCTGGGTCAGCCATTCCGGCCGCTCCAGGTGATTGGTGGCGAAGGCGACCAGGATCGCGATGAAGGGCGGAAAGGTCACGATGCGTTTGGCGACCGCGCGCCAATCGAAGTGGCCCGCGCTCGCAACGGAAGCGATGGCAAGCCCGAGCGTCGACAGCGCGAGATAAGAACCGAACAGATCGATGACGATGCCAAGGCCGAGCCATTGGCTGCCTGCGAAGGCTGCGATCATCGGCAGGCCGACGAAAGAAGTGTTGCCCCATCCCGCGACCAGCAGCAGCGCGCCAGCGCGGTGCGACTTCCATCGGAAGGCGTGGCAAAGCGGGATGATGACGATCAGCGCCAGCACGACGCCGATCCACGGCGTCGCCGCCGCAAGCCACCAGTCGGGATGCAGCTTGAGTTCATGCACGCTCCGCAGGGCAGCGGCGGGCAGGGCGACGTTGATGACCCAGCCGCCAAGCGCCTTGGTGGCCGTATCGGGCAGCCGCCCCGACCAGCGCAGCGCAATGCCGATAGCAAGACTGACAAAGATCAGGATAATCGGTTGCATTGAGTATCTCGCAAACAAAACATTTGCCGGCCGGCACGATCCGTGCCGGCGGCGCACGCAACGAAAGCGATAATGGCGTTCTCGGGAGCGCGTACGGCGCATCACTCGCCGAACGCGGCGCGCAAAACAAATACTGTTTGAATATGCGGGTATAGCGGGCGCCAATAGCGGCGCGATCGGGCCATCAGGTGGCGATGATGACCCATGAAGGCCGCATGCGGCCTATTGCAATCTTGAACGCGGCTATGACCGCTCCGCCGTCCGCGCCCGCCGGCCCTCGATCGGATAGGCCGGATCGTTGTAGCCGGGCGTGGAAGGATGCCCGCTCACGACGAGACCGTCGATCAGCGCCTCGTCTTCGGCGGTGAAGCGATAGTCGAGCGCGGGGATGTAGTCGTCCCATTGCGCTTCCGTGCGCGGACCGGCGATCACGGCGGAGATGAAGGATGAATTCAGCACCCAGGCGACCGCGAACTGCGCGGCGGTGATGCCGCGGGCCTCCGCATATTGCTTGATCTCCTGTGCAAGCCTCAAGGATTCCGGCCGCCACTCGGTCTGCATCATGCGCTTGTCGCTGCGCCCGGCGCGGGTATCCTTGTCGGGGCTGGCATCGGGGCGGTATTTGCCGGTCAGGACGCCGCGGGCCAGCGGGCTATAGGGCACCACTCCGAGGCCGTAATAGTCGCAGGCCGGGAGATGCTCGACCTCGGGCATGCGGTTCATCGCGTTGTAATAGGGCTGACTCACGATCGGGCGGTCGAGGCCGAGCCGGTCGCAGATGTTGCAGATCTCGGCGAGGCGCCAAGCGCGGTAGTTCGAGACGCCGAAATAACGCACCTTGCCCTGCCTGATCAGGTCACCGATCGCGCGCACGGTCTCGTCCAGCGGCGTCGCGTGGTCTTCCTTGTGCAGGTAGTAGATGTCGATGTAGTCGGTGCCGAGCCGCTTCAGGCTCGCCTCCGCGGCCTGCAGCACCCAGCGTCGCGACAGCCCGCCAAAATTGGGATCGTCGCCGATCTGATTGGCCAGCTTGGTGGCGAGGATCCAGTTCGGCCTGTTATTGGATATCGCGCGACCCACCACCTGCTCGGAGTTGCCGCCATTATAGGCATCGGCGGTGTCGATGAAGTTCACGCCGGCCTCGCGCGCCTTTGCGATGATCCGCACCGACGTCGCCTCGTCGGTCGGTCCGCCGAACATCATGGTGCCGAGGCAGATCGGCGAAATCTTCAGGCCGCTGCGGCCGAGTTGACGGTACTGCATGTATCGGACCTCCGCGTTGTCGCGTCATTCCGGGTTCGATGCCTTCGCATCGGCCCGGAATGACGGGTGCAAGCCTATTCGTTCTTCAGTATCTTGAACACGCCGTTCGCCATGGCGATGCAGCGTCTGTCGACGGTCACTTCCGTGGTGATGAAGATCAGGCTCCTGGTCGAACGCACCACGCGCGGCTTCGAGATCAAGGTTTCGCCGATCTTGCTGGCCTCGACGAAATGGGTGTCGAGCTGCACGGTCGCCAGTGTCGGCTTGCCCGAGACGTAGCGGGCCGTCATGCCGCAGGTGCGGTCGGCGAAGGTCATGATCACACCGCCTTGTACCATGCCGCGGCGATTGTGATGCTTGTCCTCGGTGATCAATGCATATTCATGCTCTTCCGCGACGAGGCGCTGCCACACCGGTCCGACCAGATGCAGGAAACCGGATGTATCGACGATCTTCCAGCCGTCGGATTTGAGCTTTTCCGCGGCCAGTTTCATCATGTGATGCTTTCCGTACGGCGAGGCATGATATCAGGTCATTTCATCGAACGCGGGACTGTTGTAGTCAAGGTCAATGGCCCGCACATTTGATGATGCCACCCGGCGGAATATCGCAGAGCTCTGTACGGCGTTCACGCGCCTGCCGGATGACAGCGCACCGCTGCTCAAACGCGCGGCGGTCGCGATCGCGCTCACCAGGGGCGAGGGCGAGGAGACCACATTCCTGCTCACCCGCCGTGCGGCCAGTTTGCGCAGCCACAGCGCGCAATGGGCGTTGCCCGGCGGACGATGCGACGCTGGCGAGACGCAGGCGGAAGCGGCACTCCGCGAACTGCACGAAGAGCTTGGCCTCCGCGTCGATGACAGCGACGTGCTCGGCGTGCTCGATGATTATCCCACCCGTTCCGGCTATCTGATCACGCCGGTCGTGGTGTGGGCCGCGACCCGAGCGCCGATCGTGCCCAACCCGGATGAGGTCGCCTCCGTCCACCGCATCACGCTGCAGGCGATCGAAGCGGACGACGCGTTCAGCTTCACCACCATTCCGGAAAGTATCAGGCGCGTGATCCGCTTCCGTCACGCCGGCCTGCACATTCACGCACCGACGGCCGCCTTGATCTACCAGTTCCGCGAAGTCCTGGCCGGCCGCGACACCCGCGTCGCCGACCTCGAGCAGCCGGTCTTCGCCTGGAAGTAGGCAGCGCAAGAGTCGCGCACTCGCATCTATCCCCTCACCCCGACGAGACCGCGCAGCGGTCGTCTCGAAGGGCGAGGCCCCCGGTGGGGCCTGATGATTCGAGACGCGCTGCGCGCTCCTCACCATGAGGTCTAAGAGCGGTACCAACCACGTCATTGCGAGGAGCGCAGCGACGACGCAATCCACGTCGCCACAAGTGGCGGGATGGATTGCTTCGCTCCGCTCGCAATGACGAGTGGGAGAATTGCCGGAACTCCGGTTGCCGACCCCAGGCAATTGAGTGACAATGCCGCACAACAACAAACCTCAGGGGAGGCTTTCGGACATGCTGTCCTGGAAGACACAACTTCGCGCCGCCATCGCTGCGCTTGCCGTCGGCACAGCATTCTGGCCGGCGCAAGCGCAGGATTACCCGAACCGGCCGATCACGCTCGTCATCCCCTTCGCGCCCGGCGGCAGCACCTCCATCGTCGGCCGCGGCATCGCTGACAAGATGAGCGAACTGCTCGGCGAGAAGATCGTGATCGACAACCGCCCCGGGGCCGGCGGCACAGTCGGCACCAAGGCGGTCGCCAAGAGCGATCCCGATGGCTACACGCTGGTGCTCGGCTATACCGGGACGCTCGCGATCGGCCCGTCGCTCTACAAGAAGGCGGGCTACGATCCGCGGAAAGATTTCGCGCCGATCGGCATGATTGGCAATGCGCCGAATTCGCTGGTCGTGCATCCGTCGTTCCCGGCCAAGAGCGTTGCCGAGCTGATCGCCTATGCCAAACAAAATCCCGGCAAGATCAGTTTCGGCTCGGCCGGCGCCGGCACTGCAAGCCACATCACGGGGGAATATTTTGCACGCAGCGCCGGCATCTCGCTCGTGCATGTTCCCTACAAGGGGACGGGCCCTGCGCTGGTCGACCTGATCGGCGGGCACATCCCGATGGCATTTGCGCCGATCCCGGCCTCCCACGCCAATGTCAGCGCCGGAACGCTACGCGCACTCGCGGTGACGAGTTCGACCCGCTCCGGTCTGCTGCCTGAGGTGCCGACGATTGCCGAGGCCGGCGTTACCGGGTTCGACGCCTCGCTCTATTACGGCCTCGCCGCGCCGGCCGGCACGCCGCGGCCGATCGTCGACAAGCTCAACAAGGTGCTGCGTGATGCGCTCGCCTCGGACGAGGTGAAGCGGCAATTGAGCTCTGATGGCACCGAAATCACGCCGGGCTCGCCCGAGGACTATGCCGACTTCATCGACAAGGACGAGAAGAAATGGGCGCAGCTCGTGAAAGCCAGCGGCGTCGAGCCGGAGTGACGCTAGTTCGCGCGAATCTTGCGGTGAGGCATCACAGTTGCCTTGCCGGTGGCCTTGCCAGTTACCTTGGGCCTGGACGTAACCGGCTTCGTGATTGTCTCTGGTTCCGGATTGGGCGCTCGCGACACATTGTCGTAACAGGCAAACCGCGAACGATCGTCCGGAAACAGTCCGCAATCCGGACGCTCGGCATAAGCGGGTGCAGTTGATGCCAATGCCGCTATGGCAAGAAGCCACAATGCGATCCGCATGGAACACTCCATCGGTTTCATCCGCGAACACCGCAGTCTCGCACTTATTCTGGCCCGCGGCGGGGCGTTTGGTCGCTTTTGCGTGATTCAATTGGAGGCTGACATCACGCGCGTCCTTGCTACAAGGGTGCAATGCGCTTGCCATTGATTCGTTTTTTCCCCGGATTGGTCGCGCTCGCGCTGTTCGCGAGCGCGCCGGAGGCCGTGGCGGTCGAGGCTGCCGCCCTTTCGGCATCCACCGCGGACGCGAGGGCGCAAGCCGCGACGCCCCAGGCGATCGCCGAATATCGCCGCAAGCTGCGCGAATATCAGGAAGCGCGCACCGCCTTCGAGGAGGATGCGGGTGCCTACTGGAGCGCGATCGCCGAGAAGCGCCGCACCCGCAACGCCAAGCGGCGCGAGCGGCAGCCGATTGCGCTCGATGATTACGTGCTCGACCAGCCGCCGGTCTATACGGGGCCGAAACGGCCGGTGAATCCGGAGCCGGAAGAAGAGGAACCGTCGCGGCCACGCAAGGCCATTCCCGTTGTCGCCGATTTCCTGAAGGCCGCCGCCGAGCAGTTTCAGTTCACGCCAGAGCGGCCGGCCAGCGAGGTCGCGTTCAAGCGCGCCTACGCCCGCTACGCGCTCGCGGCCGGCTTGACGCGCGAGCAGGCGGTGCGGGTCTATTCCTTCGAGACCGGCGGCACCGGCAATCACGACATGCAGTCGGGCTACCGCGGTCCTGGCTCAAGGGCGATTTCGACCGCAATCGGCTACAATCAGTTGCTCACCACCAACACCGTCGAGTTGATCGCCCAGCAGGGCTCTGAATTCATCAAGGTGCTGACCCAAAAGGCCGCCACGCTGTCCGGTCCCGCGCGCAAGGCGATGGAGCACAAGCTCGCCGTACTGAAGAAGATGGTGGCGTTCGCACGCACGGTGCCGGACGACTGGTCGGCGCATGAGCGGCTCGCCAGCACGCCGCAGGGCTGGGGTGTCCATGCCATGGTGCTCGATATCGACGTCGGCCCGATGCTGCAGACCCACAAGCTGCTGACGTCAGTCATCTTCGCGCGCACCAAGGGCTACACCCGCCCGCTGACCGCGGCCGAGCTCGAGATGATGAACCTGACCGGCGACGGCACCGGCTACGACATGGTCACGATGCCGCAGGCGATGCGCGAGAAGGTGCCGACGTCGAACTTCTTCCAGCGCGGCGGCTATGAGCGCAACCCGGTCGCGATTCGCCACAACACGGTGGCCAAGCTGCTGGCGGTGACCGACGAGCGGATGGATTTCAACAGCAACAAGCCGGGGGCCAAGGAATTGGCGTCCGTGTTTTAGTTGGTGGGCGCAAATCGTAGGATGGGTAGAGCGCAGCGAAACCCATCAGTCTGCGGGGCGCCAAATGGTGGGTTTCGCTTTCGCTCTACCCACCCTACAAGCGAACGCCGCCTAGTTCGATCCGAACATGAACCTGCCATCACCCTCCAGATAGGGGCCGGAGCGCATGTAGAGCTGGCCGTTCTGGCCGACGAAGAACAGCGTGCCTCTCGGCACCTTCTTGGCGCCCTTGAGCAGCAGGCCGGCATTGTTGGTCCCCATCTTGTAGGCGACGGTCGCGCCGTCCTTGCCGTAGGCGTAGCCCATGTCGGGCTTCAGCTCCCAGGGCGCCGTCGATGCATCTTGCGCAAGTGCGGGTGCGGCCAGCGTCGTCAACGCTGCCGCCGTCAAAAACGTCGCCATCAAAAAAATCTTGGTCTGAAATCGCGTCATGATCATCCTCCCCATCGTCGCTACTGAAATCGGCGCCCTTGTCTTGAACAAATCACGAACGCCATTATTCCGTCAATACGACGGAAGTCGCCGTGCGGCATCACGTGCAACCTGCGGGTTTGTGATTTTCTGCTGCGCGACTATGTTGCCGTTTCCATCTACAAGCGCATGATTGCGAAAAGCTCGATAGGGATGATTCGAAATGAACTCCGGCATGAATATCGGTTTCGGGATTGCGCTCTCGCTCATGACGATGACCACCGCGGCTTGTGCCGACGAATTCAAGCTCTCCAACAACCAGCGTATCGCCTGCAGCCGGGGATTGTCCGCCGGCAAGCTCAACACCGCGACCTGCAGGTCCTACGCCTATCTGTTCAACACCAGGACCTCGGAATACTTCCGCTGTCAGGTCTCGTTGGCGCTGACGCGCGACAACAAGGAAGTCATCAACGTGCAGGCCGATGGCGGCTGCACCAAGCGGCCGCGCATCTTCGACACCGACGGCAACTACTCGTTCGACGCCACCGAAACCGAACCGCCGAACACCAACTCGTTCTTCGGTCCCGGCGGCTATTCGGTCTGGGCCAGCGACAACAATGTGCAGAAGGTGCGCGGCTGCATCATCATCTCCTCCGGCCTCGGCTCCGACATCTCGAAATGCATCGACATGACGTTCCAGTAAACGTCACGATTTCGATTCGGCGCTCGCGGCAGGGGAAGGTCGCGAGCGGGCGAACTTCTTCACTCCCAACGGCTTGCCGAACAGATAGCCCTGCACCAGGTCGAAGCCGACCGCGTGCGCGGTGAGGAAATCGGCGCGGGTCTCGACGCCCTGGGCGAGCGCCCGCGCGCCATGATCGTGGGCGAGCTCGACGACATGCTTGCATACGGTCTGCTTCAGCCGGTCGTCGGCGGCGCCGGTGACGAATTGATGATCGATCTTCAGTTCGACGAAGGGAAAGCTCTTCACTCCCATCAGCGACGGCCACTCCGTGCCGACCTGATCGACCGATATCGCGATGTTGTGGAACCGCACCTGCCGCGCCACCTCGATCACCAGGTCCAGGTTCTCGATCACCTCGGCGCTTGCGAGCTCGAGCAGCAGGCCGCCGAAGGCGGGGTGCTGCGGCACGCGACGGCATAGTTCGCGCACGGCTTGCGGATCGCTCAGGAACGACACCGGCAGGTTGATCGAGAGATCCACCGGTCCTTTTTGCTCCAGCAGATAGTGCCAGTCCTCGATGGCGCGACCGACCACGAATTCGGACAGCGCATGGAAATGCGGATCGCTTTCATCGGGAATGAAATAGGCCGGCGGCACCACGCCCCACGCCGGATGCCGCATCCTGACCAGGGCCTCCGCGCCCGCGGGGACCAGCGTGCGCAGGTTGATCTTCTGCTGGTACCACAATTCGAGCCAGCCGGCTTTGAGCGCCTCTGCCACATCGACCGCGGGGCTCGGCGCGGGCTCTTGCGGCAGCAGCATCGCGACGCTGTCGCGCAGCGTTCCTGCGCCAAACGGCGTCGCCAGCGGCGGCAGCATGGCTACGCCGTATTCTTCGCCAATTTGCCTGACGGCTTTTACCATAACCGACTCGGGCGGGCCGATGACGAGAACCTTTCCGGCGAAATTCTTCCTGACGAGAACCTCCAGAATCCTGCCGACCTCGATCCCGTTGACCGAGACACCGAGCACAAGCAGGTCCGGTCGATGCTCGTCGAGAGCGCCATCCAGTTCGGTGGCCTCGCCGCACTCCGAGGTGATGAACCCGAGATCCTCGAGAGCGTCAGAAAGGAAGGTACGAAGGTGCTTCTTGCTATCGGCGACGCAAGCCCGCGGCGTCAATTTGCGATGACCGAACCAGCCGGGTCGTGCGTATTCTTTGGGGTTGATTTGATTCATGCCCGCCCTTTCCCGTGATGTCGATTTGACTCGTACATCTCCGTGGCGGCCTTAATCGGGAAATTTGAGGACGCTTTCTGCAAATCCCCACGAATGCTTAGGTAGGGTTAAAGATGCAAATAAAGCTAAAATTGTAATGAAAAATCGAAGCGGATGAGAGCATTTGCGGCCACAGATACCGCGCTCCGACGCCATTCGGTCTGAACTGGTCGCGGACGATTGCAATGATGCACCGCCGCGTCGTCTCGCCGGCGGCAGCACGCGTTAATGTCTGTGGTTGTTTATCGTTGCCGCCGTGATCGATTCCCGTTTTGAGAATAGCGTTCACGTGATCGATCGCGTTAGCGATCGTCACTCCGGCTTGATACCGGCCTTGCACGGGATTCTTCGAGGACAGACCACCTCACCGCGGGTGACGACACCCGCGGTGACGCGCGAGTTCAGTGCCCCATGCGTGCCGAAGCCGGATGACCCGGCACCTTGAAGCGTTTGCCGGTATCGCTGACCTTCCCACCATCGACTTTCAGGATCGAGAAATCCTGGGTCAGGTAATTTCCGGCCAGGAGGTACTTGCCATCCGGGGTGAACGCGACGGCCTCGGGCAAGCCACCGACCTCGATGTCCTGAGTCTTGGTCACCTTCTTGCCGTCGATCTTCAGCACCGTGAGGCTGCCGTTCTTCTGATAGTAGTACGCGTTCTTCATGTTGGAGCCGCGCAGAATGGCGGCGACAGCGAGATCTCCCTTCGGCGAAATTGCAAGGCCCTCGGGACCGTCGCCGACCACCACACGATCGATGATGCGCGGCGGATTGGCTTCGAGATCGATCACGCTCGTGGTGTCGACGCTGCCGTCGGATGAGCCGGCGCCGCCATTGTCGGACGTCAGTGCGAGTTTGCCACTCGGCGTCACCACGACATTGTATGGCCATTGGCCCGTCGGCAGATCGATCTTGTTGTAGGTGACCTTGTCTCCGGCAATATCGAGCACCGAGACCTTATGTGCGGGAAAGCGGACAGCGAGCGCCCGCTTGCCGTCCGGCGTGAACGCCACATGGGCGACGCTGTCGGGCAATGTGATCGTATCGGTGACCTTGACGTCGGTTCCGTTGATCGAGAGCACACTGACGGAATTGTCGCCACGATTGGCGACCAGCGCCATCTTGCCGGACGGGCTGATGCTGAGCCCCGAGGGCTGCTTGCCGACGGTAACGGTCCCTGCCAGCTTCGGCGGGCTCGCCTTGAGATCGATGACGTAGACCTTGTTGTCGGGCACCTGCTTCAGCGCATCGCCGTCCTTGGTCACATCGACGGAATCGGCGACGAGGGCGATCGAGCCGGTCGGGTCGATGTCGAGATTGACCGGCGGTCCCACCACCGAATTCTTCAGCGGCAGTGAGGCGACAGTCTTGGGATTTTCCGGATTGGCGAGGTCGAGGATGAGAACCTGGTCCTTGCCGGGTGCCGACAGGATCGGTTTTCCATCGTCATCCCACACTAGCTTCTCGTCGAGCCCGACGATCATGAAAGGCTTCGCATGCACAGGATTGATGGTGAGATTGCAGAGCAGGACTGCGGCACCCAAAGATAGTCCGACGGCGCGGTAAGCAGGCATTGGCGTTCTCCCGGTTGCGCCGGCCACTGGCGGGCCGGTTTGCGCAGGGAAATTAAGCAGGGAACGCGAGCGTTGCCAATGACAGAACTGACCTGCGTGAGAATTGCGTTCGCCTGCTCTATGCCGCCGCGATCGTCACTCCGGATTGATGCCGGCGAATTTGGCGACCTTGCCCCATTTCTCGGTCTCCGCCAGCACGTAAGCCCGCATGTCTTCGGCCGAGCCGCCGACGGCCTCGGCGCCGAGCTTGCGCAGGCGCACAATCCCGTCCTCGGTCTTGAGGAATTTATCGACGCTCGCGTTGAGGCGGTCGATGATCTCCTTCGGCGTCTTCGCGGGAGCCGCGATCGTGAACCAGGAAGCGGCGTCATAGCCGGGCACGGCCGCCTCCGCGATCGTCGGAAGATCAGGCAATAGCGGCCAGCGCTTGGAGGTGGACACCGCAAGCGGGCGGATCTGTCCGGCCTCGGCGAAAGGCTGCGCGGCCGGGAGGTTGTCGATCATCAGATGCACGCGGCCGGCGATCAGGTCGGTCAGTGCCGGCGCGCTGCCTTTGTACGGCACATGTGTCATCTCGACGCCCGTCATCGAGCGGAACAGCTCGGTCGAGACATGGGCGGTGCTGCCGAGCCCGGGCGTGCCGTAGAACAATTCGCCGCGCTTGGACTTGGCGTAGTCGATCAGTTCGGCGACCGACTTCACCGGCAGCGAGTTGGTGACCGAGCAGAGATTGGGCACCCGCGCGATGATGATGACCGGCGTGATATCCTTCAGCGGATCGAACGGCATGTTCTTGAACACGAACGGATTGATCGCATGCGTGCCCGGCGTGCCCACGAGGAAGGTGTAGCCGTCGGGGTCGGCCTTGGCGACGGCGTCGGCCGCGATATTGCCGCCTGCGCCGGTCTTGTTCTCGACGATGAACTGCTGGCCGAACTCCTCCGAGACCTTGGCCGCGACCACGCGGGCCAGGATGTCGGTGGTGCCGCCGGCAGCAAACGGCACCAGGAGCTTGACCGGCCGCGTCGGCCATTCGGCGGCGCGCGCCAGGCGTGGCAGCAGCGATGCACCGGCAAGCGCGGCGGTGCCCCGCAGCAGGGCGCGGCGGCTGGGATGTGACGAAGCGACGGTCGAAGAGGGCATTTGAAAGTCCTTGAGTGATGCGGGCGGGCAGCCGCCGAAAAACCGAACGGCGCCCCATGGCGCCGCTCGGCCGCTGGTCAGGAATTTAGTTGGAGGTGCGCTATAGCGTTTTCGAGCGAAGTGGATACCGGTTCGCGTTAAGAAACGCGTCAAAACAAACAAGCTAGCCGCCGATTCCCTTTTCCTTGAAATACTTCAGCGCGCCGGGATGGAACGGGATCGGGGAGCGATCCTGCACCTGGTTGTCGAGCGAGAAGCTTTCGGCTTCCTTGTGCACGGCGACGATGTCAGCCTTCTTTTCCACCAGCGTCTTGACGATCGTATAGGCGTCGTCGTTGCTCATCTTGTCGTTGGTGACGATCAGGTTCCAAACCTCCGTGATGGAGTTGTCCTTGTCGTAGCCCGGATACGAGCCCGCCTTGATCTTGCTCGGGGAATAGAGCTTGCCATATTTGGCGTTCATCTTCTCGGCCAGGTCGCCATGGTCGATCAGTTTCATCTTGATGCCGGGGGTCGCCGCCAGATCGGTGACCGCCGCAGTCGGAATGCCGCCGACCCAGAAGAATGCGTCGATCTTGCCGTCCTTGATGGCGTTGACGGATTCGGCAACGCCGAGCCGCTCGCGCTTCATGTCCTTGTCCTTGTCGAGGCCGGCGGCTTCGATGACACGGAATGCCATCACTTCGGTGGCGCTGCCGGGCGAACCCGTCGAAACCCGCTTGCCCTTGAGGTCCGCCATGGTCTGGATGCCGGTGCCTTCGACGGTCACCACGTGCATGCGGTTCGGATAGACGACGAGGAGGGCCTGCAGCGGCACCTTGTTGTTCTTGAACTTGTCATGGCCCTGCAGCGCATCGAGCGCGGCATCGGCCATGGTGAAGCCCATTTCGCTCTGCCCGGTGCCGATCAGCTTGAGATTGTCGACCGAGCCGCCGGTGACCTCAGCGGTGGCCTGCACGTTGGGAAGGCTCTTCGAGAGCACGTTTGCGACCGCGCCGCCAAGCGGATAGTAGACGCCGCCGGTCCCGCCGGTCCCGATCGACATGATCTTCTGCTGCGCATGGACGATGCCGGCGAAAGCGAGCCCGGCTGAAATCGTCACAGCAAGTATTGCTACAGTCCTTTTCAGTTTCCTCATCGTATCACTCCCTGACTAAATCGTAAGCGCCGGTTCCTTCGGCGTCGGTGTTCTCGCCTGCCACAGCAGCACGCCGAGGCCAATGATCAGACCCGGCACGTAGGTGTAGCTGATATCGCGGCCGATCATCCATTCGACGATCGCCTCGATCAAACTCGGGAACACCAGCAGCAATCCGGATAGCAGAAGCAGGCCGCGTTCGATCGGCGTAGTTTGTCGCAGGGCCCAGTTTTGGGCGAACGCAGCAAGCGCGAGCAGCCCGAGGGTCGCCTTGATCGTGATTTCGAGGATGTCGACCCAGGAGCCGCCTTTGGGGATCGCCAGCAGGAGACCGACGCCCTGCGGGTCGAGCACGAACACGAACGGCACCAGGAAGGCCGGCAGCGTATATTTCCAGGACTGCAGCGTCGTACGGTAGGGATCGCCGCCGGTGATGGCGGCAGCCGCGAACGGAGACAGCGCTGTTGGCGGCGACACCTCCGACAGCACGGCGTAGTAGAAGATGAACATGTGCGCGGCGTAATCGGGCACGCCGAGCTTGATCAGCGCCGGGGCTGCGATCACGGCGCAGATGATGTAGGAGGCGGTCACCGGCACCGCGAGACCGATGATCCAGACGATCAGCGAGGTATAGATCGCGGTGAGCAGCAGGCTGCCGCCGGCATAGCTGATCACGATCGACGAGAATTTCAGGCCAAGACCCGTCAGCGTCACGATGCCGACGACGATGCCCGCGCATGCACAGGTGGTCGCGGCGTTGAGCGCGCCGATCGAGCCGTCGGCCAGCGCCTTCACCAGCTTCTTCGGCATCAGCGCCGTTTCCCTTCGCAGGAAGCTCAGCACAAAGGTGACCACGACGGCGTAGAACACCGACAGCGACGGCGAATAGCCGATGATCATGAACACGACTACGGCGATCAGGGAGATGAAGTGAAAGCCGTAGCGCTTCGTCATCTGGCCGAGTGTCAGTTCCGGCTTGAAGTTGACGTCCTTGGCGCCGAACTTGCGGGCGTCCAGTTCGACCATGAACAGCAGCGACATGTAGTAAAGGCAGGTCGGGATGGTCGCCATCCAGATCACGTCGAGATAGCTGATCTTGAGAAACTCGGCGATCAGGAACGCCGCCGCCCCCAGCACAGGCGGCGACAGGATCGCGCCCAGGCCACCGGCCGCCAGCAATCCGCCGGCGGCGTTTTTCTCAAAGCCCGCCTTGGCCAGCATCGGATAGGCCACCGTGCCGATCATGACGGTGGTGGCGACGCCCGAACCCGAGGGGCCGCCGAGCAGGAATGACGACAGCACGACCGTCCTTCCGGCGCTGTTCGGCTTGCCGCCCATCAGCGCGAGCGAGAAGTCGATGAAGAATTTCCCGGCGCCGGATTGCTGCAGGAATGCGCCGTAGATCGTGAACAGGATGATCAGGGTGGCCGACACATCGACCGCGACGCCGAAAATGCCTTCCAGGGTGATGAAGAGATGGCCGACCAGGCGGGACAGGTCGTAGCCGCGGTGGGTCCACGGCGCGGGCAGATGCGGACCGAGCATCGCATAGGCGATGAAGAACAGCGACACCACGGGCATGATGGGCCCGGTGGTGCGCCGCGTCGCCTCGAGCAGTAGCACGATGAAGACAAGGCCGACGATGACATCCAGGTGGTCGGGCGTGGTGGCGCGGTCGGTGAAATCCTCGCCGCCCCACAGCGCATAGACGATGGTTGCGACCGCAACGATGCCCGGCACGATGTCCCACCAGCGGACGCGGTTGCGAAACCGCGTGGCGAGCGGAAACAAGAGGAAGCTCAGCACCAGCGTGAAGGCGACATGGGTATAGCGGAGTTCCTGGGTCGGAACGATCGCGTAGGCCGCATAGAGGTGAAACAGGCTCATGACCACTGCGATCGTGGTCGAAATGCGCCCCGCCCAGCCCATCAGGCGGTTGGTCGCGCCTTCCTCGGCCTCGACGAAGGTTTCCGCCTTTTGCAGCGCCTCCTCGGAGATGGCGACGACTTCGTCATTGGGCGACGATTTGCCTGACGGTCGGCCTTCTGTGGTCATGCTTCCCCCGGTACTCTCTCTATAGCCCGACTGGACGGCCGGGTCTTGGGCGGCGCATTCATGCTGGTTTGAGGGAAGCCTTGCAAGGGGCATCGCGCCTGCGACTTTCGGATGATACATGCGGCGTATGCATCGGGCACATCAGCCAGATTGGGTTGACCGCGGGCGCGCGTCCGGCCAATTTCCCGGCAAGGGGAATACCCATGAATTCGAGCTTGGCAGCGCCCGTTGCGGTTGCTGCTTTCCTGGTCGGCACGTGGTGCGTCGGCCTGTAATCCTTAAGCGGGATCTAGCGAGGCGAATTTCGGGACCGCCAAGTCCCGGATTACGCTCCGCTTCATCCGCGCTGCAATGCGAACAACGACAGGGGAGAAGCCAATGGATCGGCTCAAGGGCAAAATCGCGATGGTGGTCGGCGCCGGTTCGATCGGGCCCGGCTGGGGCAATGGCAAGGCGACCGCCGTCACCTTTGCGCGCGAGGGTGCCAGCGTGTTCTGCGTCGATCGTAACGCGGCTGCCGCGGAAGAGACGGCGAGCATCATCACCGGCGAGGGCGGCAAGGCGACCGCGTTCACCGCCGATGTCTCGCGTGCAGCCGACGTCGAGGCGATGGTCGCGGCATGCCTGAAGACATACGGCCGCATCGACGTAACAGACAACAATGTCGGCATCGCCGAGATGGGCAGCGTGGTCGAGGTGAGCGAAGCGGAATGGGACCGCGTGTTCGCCGTCAACCTCAAGAGCGCCTATCTTGCGATGAAGCACGTGATCCCCGTGATGCAGAAGCAGGGCGGCGGCTCGATCATCAACATCTCCTCGATCGCCTCGATCCGCCATCTCGGCATCTCCTATGTCACCTACGCCGCCACGAAGGCGGCCATGAACCAGATGACGCGCACCACCGCGGTGCAGTTCGCGCGCGACCATGTACGTGTGAACGCGATCCTGCCGGGCCTGATGAAGACGCCGATGGTGGCGAATTCCGCCGGCCTCGCCGCCAGCTATTCCGCGGGCGACGTGGAAGCGATGTGGCGCGCCCGCGACGCACAGGTGCCGATGGGCCATATGGGCGACGCCTGGGACGTCGCCAATGCTGCGCTGTTCCTGGCCTCGGATGAATCGAAATATATCACCGGCATCGAGCTCGTCGTCGACGGCGGCGTGACGCTGAAGGTGAGTTAGCGCGCAGCGCCGTAGGGTGGGCAAAGCGTAGCGTGCCCACCTTTCTTGCACCTGATGTGGATGGTGGGCACGCTGCGCTTTGCCCACCCTTCAAATTCTTCGCTACGCCTGCGCGCTCAATTCGGCACGGTCGAGTTCTTCCTCGACCTGGTGAAACGCGTCGTCGCCGATCTCCTCCGATTCACGCAGCTTCAGGAGCGATTGCCGGGCGGCGCTGATGGCGCGGCGCCGCAATGGGTCGGCGGGAAGCTCGCTCGAAGCGACGCCGCCGCTCGGATCGGTCTCGGCGCGCATCAGAAGCGCGCGGTACTCCAGCCTGAGGATTTCCGCCTCTTCGGACGGATCGCCGTCGATCTCCTCCAGCGCGGCACGAAAGGCGATGGCGCGGGCGCGCGCCGCCTCACCCGCCACCGGATCGTCGTCCTTCAGCCGCAGCGCCTCGATCAGCGGCCGCAGGGTCAGGCCCTGGATCACCAGCGTTCCAAATACGACCGAAAAGGCCGTCAGCACGATGAGGTCGCGATACGGAAAATCCTCCGGCAGCGCAAAGGCGGCTGCCAGCGTGACGATGCCGCGCATCCCGCACCACGAAATGACGAAGCCGCTCTTGATTGTCGGCGGGGGCGCCGTGCGCGACGGATGGAACAACCCCCATGCCAACAGCCGTCGAAAGACGGCGCCATAGCTCATCACCCACGCGATGCGCGCGAGGATCACGGCCGCCAGCACGCTCGCGGCAAAGATGCAATATTCCATGCGCACGTAGGCGTCGAGCCCGGCCCAGATCGGCTTGAGCTGCATCCCGATGAACATGAAGGCGAGCACGTTGAGCACGAACACCACGGTCTCCCACACCGCATAGGACGGGACACGCAGCCGGGCCGGCGTGCGTGCCGGTGCGGTGCGGGCCAGCGTGATGGCGAAGACCACAACGGTGAGGATGCCGGAAAGGCCGATTCGCTCGGCGATGATCCAGATCATGAACGTGCCGCCGAACTGGGTGATGATCGCGCTCGGCGCGTAGCTGATCCGTTGCGTCAGCAGTGCCGAAATCCTCGCGAACAGAAAGCCCGCGAGCAGGCTGCCGACGAGCGCCCACGCGACCGCGGGCGCGAATTCGTGCAGCTTCGCATGCTCGATCGCCACGGCGCCGACGGCGATGCGATAGATCAGCAGCGCGCTGGCGTCGTTGAGCAGGCTTTCGCCTTCGAGGATTTTCAGAAGCCGATAGGGCAGCTTGACCTGACGCAGGATCGCGACTGCCGCCGCTGCATCCGGCGGCGCCACGATGGCGCCGAGCGCGATCGCCGCGGCCCATGGCATATCAGGCTTGAACCAGTGCGCCACCAGGGCGACGGCCGCGGTGGTGGTTCCGACCGCAGCCAGCACCAGCATCGTCACCGGCAGCCAATTGTTGCGGAGATCGCGCAGCGAGGTGTCGAACGCAGCATCGACCAGCACGGGGGCCACGAACAGCGCCAGCGCCAGACTGGGTTCCAAGGTCCAGGACGGCCCCGACGGCAGGAAGGTCAGGAGCACGCCGCCGATCGCAAGGAAGGTCGGGTAGGGTACGTTGATCCGTCGCGCCACCGCCGACAGCGGAATGGCGACGAGCAGCAGGACGATGATCCATTCGAAGGTTGACACGCGTCAAATTCCCGTTGGCAAACGTATGCTAATCTAGCACCAGTTTGCGAGCCTGTGGGCAAGCGCGTAAATCGCGACAAATCTCCCGCTGTGCGCGGCACGCGTCGTTTGCTACCATTGGCTGAGATCAAGAATTCCTGCCGGACCAATCGATGCAATCCTGGCTCTTCATCCGACGCGTCATCGTCGCGTCGAGCTTTTGCATGGCGCTTGCGCAGCATGCAGCTGCAACCAGCGTGGAGGCGCTGAAGGATGTGCAGGCCGATCCTGCGCCATGCCTCGCCGCGGCCGGTGCAAATGATGATGACAAAACCGTCGATCTCTGCACGGCGCTGATCGACAATGAAAACACCGCCAAGGCCGATCGCGTCAAGGCGCTGACCGCGCGCGGTGATGCCTATGCCCGCAAGGACATGGTCGACCGCGCGATCTCCGATTACGACGCGGTGCTGGGACTGGATCCGACGCTTGCCGATAGCTTCAATGCGCGCGGCGAGCTCTGGCGCAGGAAGGGCGACCGACCCAAGGCGCTCGCCGATTTCGGCGCAGCGATCAAGCTGAATCCAGATCACGCCGCGGCGCGCGCCAACTACAAGTCGCTGGCCCTGGAGCTCGAGCGTCTGGGCGCGCTGATGGCCGTTGCCGGCAAGCCGAGTTTTGATTGCGCCAGGGCGCGCCGCGCCGTGGAGAAGGTCATCTGCGGCAATCCGGAGCTCGCCGATCTCGATCGCGAGATCTTTGCGGCGAATGCCAGGGCGGTCAGCGAGGCCGAGGACCCGCACGCGGCCCGCGCCCTGCAACGCGCGCAGGACGTATTCATCGCCCGCCGCAACGCCCAATTCGGCCGTCCCGGCTACGACCTGCAGAAGGCGATGAAGCAGCGGCTTGAGAAGCTGAACGGGGTCGACGGGCATTAGTTGCGGCTCTTCGCCCTGCGCTTTCGGCTTGAATCCGTGCCGCTTCCCGTGACAATGGCGGCAAGAGTGGAACGACAATCGCCGCCTCGTCACGGCCGGCGGCCGCCGGGAGGAACGCTATGAACATTCGCAAGAGCCGCTATCACGAGGTCCATGCCCGCTCGCTGGCTGATCCTGATGGTTTCTGGGGCGAGGCGGCGCAGGAGATCGATTGGATCGAACCGGCCAAGAAGATTTTCGATCCCTCGATCGGCACCTATGGGCGCTGGTTCACCGGCGCCGTCGTCAACACCTGCTACAACGCGCTTGACCGCCACGTCGCGGGCGGCCGCGCCGACCAGGTCGCACTGATCCACGATTCCCCGCTTACCGGCAGCGTCACGAAATTCACCTATGCCGAGCTTCTGAAGGAAGTGCAGACGCTCGCCGCAGTCATGCAGGATTTCGGCGTGGTGAAGGGCGACCGCGTCATCCTCTATATGCCGATGGTGCCCGAAGCGGTCGTGGCGATGCTGGCCTGCGCGCGGATCGGCGCGGTGCACAGCGTGGTGTTCGGCGGCTTTGCCGCAAAGGAGCTGGCCAGCCGTATCGACGACGCCAAGCCGAAGCTGATCTTCTCGGCGAGCTGCGGCATCGAGCCCGGCCGCATCGTGCAGTACAAGCCGCTGCTCGACGAGGCGATCAGGCTTGCGAGCGCCAAGCCGCAAGGCTGCATCATCCTGCAGCGCCCGCAGCAGGGTTGCGAGCTCACCGCGGGCCGCGATCACGACTGGGAGGGCCTGCGCCGCGCCGCGCTCGATGCCGGCAAGGCCGCGCCTTGCGTCCCGGTGCTCGCGACGGACCCGCTCTACATCCTCTACACCTCGGGTACGACGGGAATCCCGAAGGGCGTCGTGCGCGACAATGGCGGGCATCTCGTCGCGCTGAAATGGTCGATGTTCAACCTCTATGGCGTCAAGCCGGGCGAGGTCTGGTGGTGCGGCTCCGACATCGGCTGGGTGGTCGGCCACAGCTACATCGTGTACGGCCCGCTGTTACATGGCGTGACCTCGATCATGTATGAAGGCAAACCGGTCGGCACACCCGATGCCGGCGCGTTCTGGCGAGTGATCTCCGAGCACAAGGCGGTCGCGTTCTTCACCGCGCCGACGGCATTCCGTGCCATCCGCAAGGAGGATCCGGAAGGCAAGTTCATCCGGCAATACGATCTCGCAAATTTCCGCACGCTCTTCCTCGCCGGCGAGCGCGCCGATCCGCCGACGGTGGAGTGGGCGGAAGCACAATTGAAGGTGCCAGTGGTCGACCATTGGTGGCAGACCGAGACCGGTTGGTGCATTGCCGGCAATCCGGTGGGGCTTGGCATGCTGCCGGTCAAGCACGGCTCGCCGACGGTGCCGATGCCGGGCTATCGGGTCGATGTGGTCGACGAAGCCGCAAGGCCGGTGCCCGCGGGCACCATGGGTTCGATCGTGATCAAGCTGCCGATGCCGCCCGCCTGCCTGCCGACGTTGTGGGAGCAGGATGAGCGCTTCAAGGAAGCCTACCTCTCCGAATTCCCCGGCTATTACAAGACCTCGGACGCCGGCTACAAGGATGAGGACGGCTACATCTGGGTAATGGGGCGCACCGACGACATCATCAATGTCGCCGGCCACCGGCTCTCCACCGGCGGCATGGAGGAGATCCTGGCCGCGCATCCCGATGTCGCCGAATGTGCTGTGCTCGGCGTCAGGGATGCGATCAAGGGTGAAGTGCCCTGCGGCCTCCTGGTGCTGAAGGCCGGCGTCAGCCGCCCGCCCGTCGAGATCGAGAAGGAGATTGTCGCGCTGGTGCGCGAAAAGCTTGGGCCGGTCGCTGCTTTCAAGCTCGCCATCACCGTCGGCCGCCTGCCGAAGACGCGCTCCGGGAAGATCCTCCGCGGCACCATCAAGAAGATCGCCGACGGCGAAACATGGACCATGCCGGCCACGATCGAGGACCCCAAGGTCCTCGACGAGATCGGTGACGCGCTGAAGGGAAGGGTGTAATGCGGGTGTCGTTCCGGGGTGCGTCGAAGACGCGAGCTACGATGTGCAATGCACATCGGAGAACCTCGAGATTCCGCGTTCGATGCTAACGCATCGCCCCGGAATGACTGCGTTCAATTCTGAGACTCGCCCCGCGATAGCCAGGCAGGATGCCTTGATTTCGATGGATTGCCGGGGCAAATCGCGGCGATAACGACACGAACGAACGGACGGCTTATGCGACGTAACTCAACGCGATTCCCCATCGCACTCCTGCTGATTGCGCCGCTGCTCGTCGGCTGCCTCGAACGGAGAACGGCGCCGCTGGCCGATGCCGCGAGCGACGACGATGCGTTCTGCCGCGCCAACAACGTCCAGCAGGGCTCGCCCGAATATGTCGCCTGCCGCAAGGATCGCGACGTCCAGCGGCAGCAGGCCGATGCGCGCGCCGACCGCCGCCAGCGCAATCTTGGCGAATTCATGCTGAACAATCCGGTGAGGCCATGAGCCAGGGAGGAACGTCATGAACGAAGACGTCTTCAACGAAAGCCTGCGCCGATTCCTGAAGCGCGTCGGAATCACCTCGCAGCGCGAGATCGAGAAAGCCGTACGCGACGCCATCGAAGCCGGCAGCCTCAAGGGCAATGATAAGCTGACTGCGAAAATGACGCTGACGATCGACGCCGTCGGACTGAAACACGAAGTGACGGAAGAAATCGCGCTCGGATGAAGCCAGCGAGCAGCTATTGATGGCTGCTCGAGGTGAGGCAGTTGAAATCGAGCAGAGCCTATGCGAGTCTCACGCTTTGTGAATTGATATTGTTTTGGCCTTTAAACTACGGCGATGAGCGTGGAAATCGAGTTTCCGCTTGAATTCTTGGTGGCCGGAACCCCCGTTTCCTTATCTGCCAAGCGCCGGGAGTCAGTGGATCAGTGGAAGGCGCGCGTTATTGACGCGACGCGAGCGATCCTGCCAGAGGGGCATTTCGCGACGGAAGGCCCGGTCGCGGCAACATTGTTCTATTTCCCGGCTGCCGAGATGGCCGGTGATATCGATAACATTGTCAAGCCTGTGCTTGATGCATTGGGTAAGCACATTTATGTGGATGATCGGCAGGTTCATCGGGTTCTGGTTCAGAAGTTCGAACCTGGAAACGTCTTCGGATTTGGGACTCCTAGTCCGACCCTGCAGGACGCGCTAAATAGAACAAAGCCTATCCTATATGTTCGGTTGTCGAACGATCCATTCGAGGATCTGACATGACGAGTGTCCCTGGAAGCAGCGAAGCCGAAGTGATCGAAAGTCTTCTGCCCCGCTATCAGGCGGAGGGATTTGACGTCTATATAAATCCGTCCCCATCAATTCTTCCCCCCTTTATGCAGGAGTATAGGCCGGACGCCATTGCTCTCAGAAAGGACAAGAAGATCGCAATTGAAGTTGTCGGCTCAAACACAGGCTCCACTCAAAAGATAAAGACGCTGCAATCTTTGTTTGCCGATCGCGATGATTGGGAGCTCAGGGTGTTCTACGCGTCACCCGCAGTGTCCAGCAAATTGTTGGAGATCGCCTCGACTGCCGCAATCAACGAATCGATCCAGCGTATCGTTGATTTGAGTAATGCCGGCCATTCGCGACCCGCTCTCGTGATGGCATGGGCGACGCTCGAAGCCATCGGCCGAGCTTTGCTTCCGGATCAATTCCAGCGGCCGCAAACGCCTGCGCGTCTCGTAGAGGTACTTGGGTCAGCAGGATACGTTACGCCGGAAGAAGCCGATAGGTTGAGGGCAGCGATTGCGATCAGGAACGCAATAGTCCACGGTCAACTTGATTCCAGGGTTGGTCCGGAGTTGCTCGATGGCTTGGTTACCGTCCTGAAGACATTGGCGAAGCTGCTGGCGGCCGAAAACAGATAGTAACCTCGATGCGCGGTCACTCGTTACCGCTAAGACTGAATCGCATCGGCGTTTGCCGTGATACTTTTGCAACGGTGTGGCTTAATCGCGCCGTGTCCTGTCCGATTTGATCGGCATCAAATCCTTCACCGTCCCGCTTCTGGTCTGAGAGAGGCAACGCGCGACTTTCCGCGCGGACTTGGCGATGGGAAGACTTGGCGATGGGGAATTTGATGAGAACAACAAGAACAATCTGGACGGCTTCGCTGCTCGCCCTAGCGGCGGCGTTCGGCGGGGCCGCCACTTCGGCGCAGGCTGCGGATCTGGCGCCGGTCTACAAGGCGAAGGCGCCGCCGCTGGTGGAGCCCTTCAACCCGTGGATGATCCGCGTGCGCGCGCTCGGCGTGTTGCCGGATGGCGGCAACTCGGTCAACGTCTTCGGCGTTCCGGCTCTGTCGTCACCGAATTCGGGGCTCTCGATCAGCGACCAGGTGATCCCGGAGCTCGACATCAGCTACTTCTTCACCCCGAACATCGCCGCCGAACTCGTCCTCGGCGCGACCAGGCACCACATCAGCGGTACCGGGACGCTTAACGGGCTGGACATCGGTAAGGCCTGGCTGTTGCCGCCGACGCTGACGCTGCAATATCACTTCACCGGGCTCGGTGCGTTCAAACCGTATGTCGGTGCCGGCATCAACTACACCGTGTTCTTCAACCAGTCCGCGGCCAATACGCCGGTCGGCGGCCTTGCCGTGACGGATCTGCACATCAGCAACCAGGTCGGCGCCGCGGTCCAGTTCGGCTTCGACTACATGCTCGACCGCCACTGGGGTCTCAACGTCGACGTGAAGAAGCTTTGGCTGCGGCCGGATTACTCGGCAACCGTCAACAACGCGATACCAGTCACCGGGCGCGCCAATATCGACCCGTGGCTGGTGGGTGGCGGCGTCACCTACAAATTCTGACGCCGCGGGGGGGGGCGGCGCCGGGGGCCGGGCCCCGGCGCCGCCCGCCGCTTTGGTGCTGAGCCAGCATGAGATGACGGACGAGATCGAGTTGCGCTAAGACAGATCATTCCCATCTCAGCGCGCACCGCGGAAAGCATCACATGGACATCAAGGTTAGGGATTCAAACGGCACGCCGCTCGCCGAAGGCGACAGCGTCACCCTGATCAAAGACCTGAAGCTGAAAGGCTCGTCCACGGTCTTGAAACGCGGCACGGTGATCAAGAGCATCCACCTCACCGACAACGAGGACGAAATCGAAGGCCGCACCGACAAGGTCAAGGGCCTCGTCCTGCGCACGGAGTTCTTGAAGAAGGCCTGAGGGCGGCCATCCGCCGTCATCACCCGCCACCGGGTCGGCCGAACGGCCGCCCGATGACAGGCTCCGGCGGGTGATCCAGTGTTCCAGAGACGTCAGTCGTTGGACGATGAGCCGCTGAGCTGAATACCCCGTATTCGCAGGGTATGACGATGAAGCGCGGCTGCTACATCGTTCAAACAAAAACGCGGCGGTTTGATCCGCCGCGTTTCGCATGCCTCGCACCGAAAGCGAGGCAGCCTTATTCTTCCTGCTCTTCCTTCTTGCCGCCGATCGTCTTGAGTTTGGCGAACACGGCGTCGACGTTGAGATCGTCGCCGCCCTTCCTCTCGGCGGGCTCGAACTCCGGCTCCTTGCGCGTGGTCTCGGAGGCCGGCAGCAGCGTGGCACCACCATAGGTGGCGGCGGCGGGCTTCTCCTTGGCAGCGCGCTGCACCTCGAAATCGAGCTCGATCTGCGAACACAGGCCGAGCGTGACCGGGTCCATCGGGGTCAGGGTCGAGGTGTTCCAGTGGGTGCGGTCGCGGACGCTGGCGATCGTGGTCTTGGTGGTTCCGACCAGTCGCATGATCTGGGCGTCCTTCAGTTCGGGATGGTTGCGGACCAGCCACAGGATTGCGCTCGGCCGCTCATGGCGGCGCGACACCGGGGTGTAGCGCGGACCCTTGCGCTTGGCGGCCGCCGGCAGCACCACCTTGGTCTCGCCGAGCCTGAGGCGATAGTTGGGGTCCCTTTCGCCCCTTTCGATCTCGTCGCGGCTCAATTGGCCGGTCGAGATCGGGTCCATGCCCTTGATGCCCTGGGCGGCGTCGCCGTCGGCGATGGCCCGGACCTCGAGCGGGTGCATCTTGGTGAAATCGGCGACCTGATCGAAGGTCAGCGCGGTGTTATCGAGCAGCCAGACGGCGGTCGCCTTGGGCATCAGAGGTGCGTTGCTCATGGCAAATCTCCTTTGTGCTTCGCCCACCTCTTTGGAGGCGAAACCGGGGGGTCATCAGCGATGACGGGAATTAAGCCCTATATAATCCTTCGGGTACCGGGGGCGCAATGGTTCTGCTAGAGTGCCTTGACACCGCCCGAAATCGAGCCCAAGTCGTAGTCCAACTGACCGTTCCCTGCCCGCCGGCAAGGGGTGATTCGGTCGCGAGATCGCTCCATGCCAGCCAAACCAGACCTGAGAATCGTGCTTTGTTCGCCACGCGGCTTTTGTGCCGGCGTGGTCCGGGCCATCGACACCGTGGAACGGGCGCTGACCATCTACGGCGCCCCGGTTTATGTCCGGCACGAGATCGTCCACAACAAATATGTCGTGGACGGCCTGAAGAAGAAAGGCGCGATTTTCGTCGAGGAACTGGCCGAAATACCCGCGAATACCACCGCGCCGGTGGTTTTTTCCGCCCATGGGGTTCCGAAATCGGTTCCAGCGGATGCGCAGGCGCGCCATTTGTTCTCGCTGGATGCGACCTGTCCGCTGGTCACCAAGGTGCACCGGGAAGCGGCGATCCATTTCAAGCGCGGCCGGGAAATCCTCCTGATCGGGCACTCCCACCATCCGGAGGTGGTCGGCACGCTCGGCCAGCTGCCGGCCGGCGCCGTGACGCTGATCGAGACCGCCGAGGACGCTAAGACCTTCACCCCGAAGGATCCCAACAACCTCGCCTTCGTGACCCAGACCACGCTGTCGATCGACGATACCGCCGAGATCGTCGCGCTGCTGAAAGAGCGCTTCCCGAACGTCAACGGGCCGCACAAGGAAGACATCTGCTACGCCACCACCAACCGCCAGCTCGCGGTGAAGAAGGTGGCGCCGGTGGTCGATGCACTGATCGTGGTCGGCGCGCCGAACTCCTCCAACTCGCAGCGCCTGCGCGAGGTCGCCGAGCGCGAGGGCTGCCCGATCGCGGTGCTGGCGCAGCGCGCCAGCGACATCGACTGGGATCGCTTTGAGGGCATCAGGAGCCTCGGCATCACCGCCGGCGCCTCCGCGCCGGAAGTGATCGTCGAAGAGATCATGGACGCCTTCGCCGAGCGCTTCGAGCTGCATGTGGAGACGGTCTCGGCCGCGGAGGAAAACGAGTTCTTCCCGCTGCCGCGCTCGCTGCGTCCCGAAGCCGCCGCCGAGTAGTCGTTTATGGCGGTCTACACCGACGTCGCCGCCGAAGAGCTAGTGGAATTCCTCAAAGGTTACGACATCGGCGATCTCCTCTCCTACAAGGGGATTGCCGAGGGCGTCGAAAATTCCAACTTCCTGCTGCACACGAGCTGCGGTTCGTTCATCCTGACGCTCTACGAAAAGCGCGTGGCGGAGGACGACCTTCCGTATTTCCTGTCGCTGATGGCGCATCTCGCCGAGCGTGGCGTGAGCTGCCCGCAGCCGGCGCGAAACCGCAACGGCGAGGTCTATAGCCGGCTCGCGGGGCGGCCGGCTGCCATCATCAATTTCCTCGAAGGCATGTGGCCGCGGCGGCCGAACGTCGGACATTGCGGCGCCGTCGGCGAGGCGCTGGCGAAGATGCATCTTGCCGGACTCGATTTCCCGATGTTCCGGAAGAACCCGCTCTCGGTTGCCGGATGGCGGCCGCTGTTCGATCTGGCCAGCGCGCGCGCCGACAGCGTGCAGGTGGGCCTGCGCGATTTCGTCGAGCGTGAGCTCGCCTATCTCGAGGCGAACTGGCCCGCCGATCTGCCGGTCGGTGTCATCCACGCCGATCTGTTTCCGGACAACGTGTTCTTCCTCGGCGACAGGCTGTCCGGCCTGATCGACTTCCCGTTCTCCTGCAACGACATCCTGGCCTATGACGTGGCGATCTGCCTCAATGCCTGGTGCTTCGAGCCGGATCATTCCTTCAACGCGACCAAAGCGCGGGCGCTGCTGAATGCGTACGGCCGGGCGCGGCCGCTGTCGGACGGCGAGCGGGCGGCGCTGCCGCTGCTGGCACGCGGCGCCGCGTTGCGCTTCCTGCTGACGCGCCTGGTTGATTTCCTCAACGTGCCGGCCGGCGCGTTGGTGAAACCCAAGGACCCGCTGGAATATGTGCGGAAGCTGCGCTTCCATCAGAGCGTGAAGACGCTTAGCGACTACGGCGTGACGCAAGCAGGGTGCGTGGCGTGAGCGAAAAGCCGCACGTGATTGTTTTCACCGATGGCGCCTGCTCGGGCAATCCCGGCCCGGGCGGTTGGGGCGCGATCCTGAAATTCGGCGACGTCGAGAAGGAATTGAAGGGCGGCGAGACCCACACCACCAACAACCGCATGGAATTGATGGCGGCGATCTCGGCGCTGGAGGCGTTGAAGAAGCCCTGCGTGGTCGATCTCACCACCGACAGCCAATATGTCCGCCAGGGCATCACCGGCTGGATCTTCGGCTGGAAGAAGAATGGCTGGCGCACCGCCGACAAGAAGCCCGTGAAGAATGTCGAGCTATGGCAGCGGCTCGATGCCGCGCTGAAGCCGCACGACGTGCGCTGGCACTGGATCAAGGGCCACGCCGGCCACGCCGAAAACGAGCGCGCCGACCAGCTCGCCCGCGAGGGCGTCGCCATGGCGCGGCTGAAGGAGAAGGTCGGCGGTTCGTAGTTCGTAGGGTGCGTAGAGCGAAGCGAAACCCACCATCCGCGAGCTTGTGGCGCGGCTTGATGGGTTTCGCTTCGCTCTACCCCTCCTACGGGTTCTCAAGGAAACGAATTGCAGGGTAGGCAAAGCGCAGCGTGCCCACCGCTTCTTGCACCGAACGTGGATGGTGGGCACGCTTCGCTTTGCCCACCCTACGGCCTCTCCGTCGCCACCCGTCATGCGAGCGAAGCGAAGCAATCCATCTCACCGCTTGCGGAGGCGTGGATTGCTTCGTCGCCACGCTCCTCGCAATGACGGGTAGAGGCTTACAGCTGCGCCAGCAGCGTGTCGCCGCCGGAAACCTCGACCTTGCCCGGGGCCGGTTCGAGGTTGAGCTTCTTCACCACGCCGTCCTCGATCAGCATCGAATAGCGCTTGGAGCGAATGCCGAGCCCGTTGCCGGAGGCATCGAGCTCCATGCCGATCGCCTTGGTGAAATCGGCATTGCCGTCGGCAAGGAACAGCGCCTCGTCGCGCTGGTCGGTGTCGCGCTTCCAGGCGTTCATGACGAAGGCGTCGTTGACCGAGACGATCGCGATGGTGTCGACGCCCTTGTCCTTGATGGCATAGGCGTTGAGGAAGATGCTCGGCAGATGCATCTTGTGGCAGGTGCCGGTGTAGGCGCCGGGCACGGCGAACAGCGCCACCTTCTTGCCCTTGAAGACATCATCGGTGGTCCGCACCTGCGGACCTTCTTCGGTCATCACGCGAAACTTGGCATCCGGCAGTTTGTCGCCAACTTGGATCGTCATCGTCCATTCTCCCTGAATGAGCTGATGTTTTGTAGACCGTGCAGCCTGCGGGCACAATATTCGCTAACGTCGAAAATTCGCTGACGTCGAAACCGCAACGGCCGCGCGCTTTCACCGTTCCGTCATCATCCGGAAAATCCGCCTTCATCCAGGAAGGCCTGCTCATCGGGCGTGGTCGCGCGTCCCAGGATGAGGTTGCGGTGAGGGAAGCGGCCGAACCGTCGGATGATGTCGGCGTGTCCCTCCGCATATTCGAGCTGCTCCGTATTGCCGATGTTGCGGAACAGTTCGATGCAGCGCAGCTGGTCGGGCAGATGCTCCGAATGCATGAAGGGCATGTAGAGGAATTCGAGCAGGTCGGGATCAATCCGCGAATCCACCTCGCGGTCGATGGCACGGCGCGCCACATCGCGCGCCAGCAGATCGCTCGAATAGGTCAGCGCGTCGCCGCGGAACATGTTTCGGGGAAACTGGTCGAGCACGATGACGAGCGCGAGCGCACCGTCATCGCCAGCTTCCCATGACGATAATTCGCCGCCCGCCGCCTTTCGCCACAGGCCGAAATAGCGACGGCGCAATTCGGCGTCGAACGCGTCGTCGCGCGCGTACCAGCGGTCGTAGCCGGCCGCGCGCCAGAATGCCAGGATCTCGCCCGGCGTGACCTCGCAAGCGTCAGCCATGATTCAAGCGCCGGTGCGGCTCAGGCCGCCGCAGCCGGCTTCTTCTCGTCGCGCAGTTCGCGGCGCAGGATCTTTCCGACATTGGTCTTCGGCAGCTCGGTCCTGAACTCGATCTGCTTCGGCACCTTGTAGTTCGTGAGCTGGGTGCCGCAGAACTTGATGATCTCCTCGGCGGTGAGGCTCGGGTCCTTGCGGACGATGAAGGCCTTCACCGCCTCGCTGGTCTTGGCGTCGGTCACGCCGATCACCGCGCATTCGAGCACGCCCGGATGGCTCGCGATCACTTCCTCGATCTCGTTCGGATAGACGTTGAAGCCGGAGACCAGGATCATGTCCTTCTTGCGGTCGACGATCTTGGTGTACCCGTTCTCGTCCATCACCCCGATGTCGCCGGTGCGGAAATAGCCGTCCGATGTCATCACCCGCGCGGTCTCGTCCGGCCGGTTCCAGTAGCCCGCCATCACCTGCGGGCCCTTGGCGCAGATTTCGCCGGCCTGTCCAAGCGGCAGTTCATTGCCGTCATCGTCGCGGATCGAGAGATAAGTCGAGGGCACCGGCAGGCCGATCGAGCCGGAGAACTTGTCGGCGTCGGCGGGGTTGCAGGTCAGCGTCGGCGAGGTCTCTGATAGCCCGTAGCCCTCCGACAGCGCGCAGCCGGTCACGGCCAGCCATTTTTCGGCCACCGGCTTTTGCGTCGCCATGCCGCCGCCGAAGGAGGTCTTGAGCTTGGAGAAGTCGAGCTTGTCGAAGCCGGGCGTGTTCAACAAGCCATTGTAGAGCGTGTTGACGGCGGGGAAGCTGTTGATCTGGTATTTCGCGAGCTCCTTGACGAAGCCGGGCAGGTCGCGCGGGTTCGGGATCAGGAGGTTGACGCCGCCGGCGCGCACCGCCAGCAGATAGCAGGCCGTCAGCGCGAAGATGTGGTAGAGCGGCAGCGCGCAGACGATGAAGAGCTGGTCGACATGCGGTGGATTCTTCAGCGCCGGCTGCAGCCAGGCGTCGTTCTGCAAGACGTTGGCGACGATGTTGCGGTGGAGCAGGGTGGCTCCCTTGGAGACGCCCGTAGTGCCGCCGGTATATTGCAGGAAGGCGACATCGTCAGGCGTGATCCTGGGCCGGTTGAGCTTCAGGCCCCGGCCCGCAGCGACGGCGGTATTGAACGTGACCGCGCGCGGGATCGAGAACGGCGGCACCATCTTCTTCACCCGGCGCACCACCAGATTGACGATCACGCCCTTGAAGCCGAGCAGGTCGCCCATGCTGCCGACGATGACATGCTTGAGCGACGTCTTGCCCAGCACCTGCTGCACGGTAGCAGCGAAATTCTCCAGGACGATGATGGTTTCCGCGCCGGAATCCTTGAGCTGGTGTTCGAGCTCGCGCGGCGTGTAGAGCGGGTTGACGTTGACGACCGAGTATCCCGCACGCAGCACGGCGGCGGTCGAGATCGGATATTGCAGCACGTTCGGCATCATCAGCGCGACCCGCGCGCCCTTCTCGAGGCCCAGGCTCTGCAGATAGGCGCCGAGCGCGGTCGACATCTCGTCGAGCTCGCGATAGGTGATCGCCTTGTCCATGCAGATGAAGGCCTTGCGGTCGGCGAACTTCGCAAAGCTCTCCTCGAGCAGCTCAACCAGCGATGAGTATTGAGTGACGTCGATGTCGGCGGGCACGCCGGCCGGGTAGTGCTTGAGCCAGATGCGCTCCATGGGTCCCTCTCCTCGTCCCCGGACCTTGGCCCGGACTGCCTTCTTTTTGGCAGTATTGGGCTAGCCGGCTGCCGATGGCAAGCCGCCCGCGCCCGTTCGACGCATCAGCAGATCGGGGGATGTTGCGGCGCGGCTAACTGGCCGGCTTGCCGTCGCTCTTCGGCTTGGCGGCCGCCTTCGGCTTCGCCGGTTTGGCGGCGGCCTTGTCGCCCGCGGCCGCAGCGGGCTTCTCCGAAGGCTTTGCGGCAGCGCCATCCGGCTTGGCATTGGCATGCCGGGCAGCGGCAGGCTTGCCCGCTGGCTTGGCTTCCGGCTTCGCGGCTTGCTTGGTATCCGCCTTGGCCTGCTTTGCCGCCGGCTTGGCGTCGGACTTGCCATCCGGCTTGCCGTCCGACTTGGCATCGGCGGACGCGTCCGGCTTCTTGGCCGCGACATGCGTCTTCTTCTTGCGCGGCTTTGGCGTGTCCTTCTCGGTGTCCGCCGCAACCGCGGCGATCAGCGCCGCGCCCGTCCGGGTCGGGCCGGTATAGACCAAGACCGGCTCGGACCGCTCCGGCGGCTGCGCCAGCAAGTCGGCCGGCTTGAAGACAGGCGGCGGCAGGGCGGCGGCGAAGAAGCTTGCGCCGGTCTCGCCGCTGCTGGTGGTGCTGGCGATGGTGTCCTCGTCTTCGTCGCTGGCGGGCCGCTTGCGCTTGGGGCCGCACATTTCATCGCGCAGGTTCGGCGGCGTGGCGTCGATCGGCGCCAGATTCTCGACCGTGCCGAGCGAGGGCTTGAGCCAGGACAGGCCGCCGTTGTTGGCAAAACCGCGATCGAGCAGTTGCGCCGCACGCACAGCGCGCATGCGGCCGGACGAGGCACCGAGCACCACCGCGATCAGCCGCTTGCCGTCGCGCGTCGCCGACGCCACGAGGTTGTAGCCGGAAGCGCAGATGAAGCCGGTCTTGAAGCCGTCGGCGCCCGGATAGCGACCGATCAGGCGGTTGAAGTTCTGCGTGATCCGGCGGCCGAAGCGGATCGAGGGGATGTGCACGAAATATTCGTATTCGGGAAGGTCGCGGATGATGGAGCGGGCGAGGATCGCAAGGTCGCGCGCGGAGGTGATCTGGCCGTCCGCCGGCAGCCCGTTCGGATTGACGTAGCTCGTCTGCGTCATGCCGAGCCTTTGCGCCGCCTCGTTCATCATCGCCGAGAAGCCGTCGATCGATCCGCCGACGCCTTCGGCGAGCACGACCGCCATGTCATTGGCCGACTTCACCAGCATCATCTTCAGCGCATTGTCGACAGTGACCTGCGTGCCCGGTCGGAAGCCCATTTTCGACGGTGACTGCGAAGCCGCGGTCGGCGAGACCGTGAGCAGCGTGTCGAGCGAGATGCGGCCGTCCTTCACCGCTTTCAGCGTCACATAGGCCGTCATCAGCTTGGTCACCGATGCGGGGTACCAGGGCATGGTCGCGTTGTCGGCCTGCAGCACCTTTCCGCTATCGGCTTCCACCACCAGCAGCGCCTCGGCGTTGGTCGCGCGCGGCGCAAGCGCCAGCGCCGCGGCGGCGACGAAGAGGACAAGCGATCGGCGAAGCAGCGGGCGAAGAAGGTGCACTATCCTGGTCCGGTCCTTGGGGCCCGCCTTGAACAAACGCCCCGAACTAAAGGCTTTGGGCAAGGTGCGGCTTTCAGATGTGACGTTCCGGTTTCAAGCGTGTCCGGCGCCGGCCAATTTTGCGGCGGTGCAAACCCTATACCGGGTCGCCTTTGGAGAACAGAGGCCGGCCTATTTAATCGTGGACGAAATCGGCTGAATTTCGACAATTTCGCGGCCGCCAGAAACGCGGCTATTCCGCCTGCAGGCTCGCCCGCGCGTTCTCCTGGACCATGAACTGAGCCCGCGCCAGATCGGCAAAACGGCCGCCTTTCGCGACCAGTTCATCGAAAGTTCCGTCTTCGATCACCCGGCCATTGTCGAACATCAGGATGCGGGTGGCGTGGCGGATGGTGGAGAGGCGGTGCGCGATCACGAAGGTGGTGCGGCCCTTCATCACTTCATCGAGAGCAGCATTCACCTTGGCCTCGGTGACGGCGTCGAGCGCGCTGGTGGCCTCGTCGAGGATCAGGATCGGCGGATCCTTCAGAAGTGCGCGGGCGATCGACAGGCGCTGCCGCTCGCCGCCCGACAGCATGCGGCCGCGCTCGCCGGCATGGGTGTCGAATCCCTTCTCGCTGCGCTCGATGAATTCCAGCGCCTGCGCCCGGGCTGCTGCCGTGCGAAGTTCTTCGTCGGTGGCATCAGGCTTGCCGACGCGCAGGTTCTCGGCGATCGAGCGGTTGAACAGCAGCGCCTCTTGGAACACCACGCCGATATTCCTGCGCAGTGCGGTCAGCTTCAGCGCGCGGATATCCATGCCGTCGATCTTGATGATGCCCGACTGCGGATCGAAGGCGCGATGCAACAGCGCGATCGCGGTCGACTTGCCGGCGCCGGTCGGACCGACCAGCGCGATGGTCTGGCCGGGCAGCGCGGTGAAGGTCAGATCCTCCACCGCCGGCCGCTTGCCGTCATAGGAGAAGGAGACGTCGTGGAATTCGACAAGGCCCGACAGCCGGCCGCAGTCGACCGCACCGGGGCGGTCGCGCACCGCGGGCACCGCGTCCAGCACGTCGAAGAATTCCTTCAAGCGCGGCGCCTCCATGAACACGTTGTTGATGAAGCTCACCACCTGCTCGAGCTTCTGGATCAGCATGGTCGCGAACGAGACGAACATCACGATCTCGCCGACCGAGGTCAGCCCCTGCTGGTTCAGCACGATGCCGACCGTGAAGATCGCAAGCACGGTGATGGTGGTGGAGGCGCGGGTGATCACGGTCACCATTGCCCACCACGACAGCACGGGCATTTGCGCGGCGAGCAGCTTGTCGGCGACGAAGCGCAGGCCCTGCACCTCGGAGTCGATGCGCACGAAACTCTGCACCAGCGCGACATTGCCGAGCGCGTCGGAGGCGCGCGCGGAGAGATCGCTATAGTGCTCCTCGACCTCGCTCTGCATGCCGTAGGTCTTGCGCACCACCAGCGTGGTCAGCACGGTGAAGATGACGCAGAGCGCAAACAAGAGGAGCGCGAGCCGCCAGTTGATGTAGAGCGACAGCGGCAGCAGCACGACCAGCGACAGGATCGCGGCGAAATGCTCGCGGAAGAAGCCGAGCCACAGCCGCCACAGCGCATCCGTGCCGTTCAGCATAACCTTCATCAGCCGTCCCGAATGGGTGCCGGTGTGGAAGGTCATCGGCAGTTGCAGGATATGCTCGAAATAATCGGTCAGCACTGCCTGCCGCTGGCGGTGCGCGAGCCGGTCGGCATGCAGCGCCACGACGGCGCTACACCCGATCGTGAACAGGCCGAACGCGACCCAGGCCGCGAGCAGCGGCCATGGCGAGGCGGACGCGATCAGCCCGGTGACCGGCCTGCCTGAGAGTACATCGACGATCTTGCCGAACAGCACCGGCTCGGCGAATTGCGCGCAGGCGAGCAGGAGATTGGCGCCGGCCAGGATCCAGCCGAGCCGCGCCTCCTTGCCGAGCAGTTCGAGCACGCGAACGTAAAGACGAAGCAGCGACATGCCGCCATTCTAATCCGGGATCGCATGCAAGAACCAGAGCGCGATGGTCCTTCCCGCCGTTTCTCCACGTCATTGCGAGCGCGGCGAAGCAATCCATAGCGCGGCAAGCGGAAACATGGATTGCTTCGCCCCGCTCGCAATGACGGTGGTGACGCGACCTTGCTCAATTCACCGCGCGCCCGTCCGGCGGCGGCAGGAAGGCATCATCGAAAATATCCGCCGCGGTCGGCCGCTTCTGGAATTTGAAATCCTCCGCGATCTGCTCGATCGAGCGCTCGAACCTGACCGTATCGATGCCGCCAATGCCGTGTTGCTTCACTTCCGTGGTGAGGATGTTGTCGCTGATGATGGCGCGCAGCCGCTCGGCCTCGAGTTCGCGCGAACCGGCATCCATGCGGCTCACCACTTCGGTGACGGCTCGCGCGGGTTCCTTGATCGCAAGATGCGTTCCCGTGATCACCGCCCGCACAAAGCCCTTCACGGCCTCGGGTTTGGCGGCTGCCAGATTCGGATTGACGATCAGCGCGGCGCCATAGGCCTCGCAGCCGTATTCGGCGAAGCGCAGCACCGCGAGATCGTCCGCCGGCACGCCGCGATCGCGCAGATTGATCGGCGACAGATAGGAGAAACCGGTGACCGCATCGACCTGTCCGGCCGACAGCATCGGCTCGCGGACCGCGGGGCTGATGCTGCTCCGCTTCACGCTTTGCGGCTTGATGCCGTTCTGCCTGGCGACCGCGGGCCACAGCCGGATCGAGAGATCGCCCTCGGCGACGCCAAGATTCTTGCCCTCGATGTCGGAGAGCGCGCGGATGCCGCGGCTCCTGCGTGCGATGATGGCGTAGGGCGCGTGGTTGAACAGTACGAAGATCGCCTTGATCGGCGCCGCGCCATGCTGGTCGCGCGCGCGGATCAGCGTGTTGATGTCGACCAGCGCGAAATCGCTCATCCCCGCACTGACGCGCGTGATTGCATCCTGAGATCCGCCGGCGACGTTGGTGGTAACCGCAAGTCCCTCCGCGCTGAACAAGCCGGCGACGCCTGCCATCACGAAGGGCGAGACCGCCGCGTCGATCGGGCGGTCGAGCGTAAGCTGGATCGTGATGGGCTGCTTGTCTGCGCTCGCGCTCTGTGCGCGGCCTGCGCCAGACCACAGGCTGCCGCCGAGGCCGATCGCAAGGCCCAGGAAATCGCGGCGGGTGGAAGTTGAGGTTGCGCGCATGATCACGTCGAAAGGCGCGAGACAATCTGTCGCGCTGGCTATGTCGGTTTCGTGACACCGAACGCGCATTTTCAGGCGCTCAGCGGTGCCATTCTGCCGCTTCTAACCTGAATGCTTGATGACTGCCACGATTTCGCCAGGGATCGTTCAGCCTGCATTCCGTTTGGGGAACTTAGGATCGCACCAGTGGTTGGCTATTGGCGGCCCGACGGGCCGAGCTTCCACGGAGGACTACTCAAATGTTTGCGCGAAAAGATGTGTTTTCATCAATCGGTCGCGCTGCCGCGTTGGCTACCGTCGCGGCGGTCGCGCTGACGGCGGTCGAGCCGTCGATGGCCTATGCGGGCTCGGCTCCGAAAGCCAAGGAGGTTACGGCGCAGACCGGCACCAGCGACGTCACCGATATCAGCGCTCGCCGGCGATACTATCGCGGCGGCGGTGGTGGCGCGGCTGCTGCAGCGGCGTTTGCCGGCATCGTCGGCACCGGGCTTGCGATCGCCGCCGCCCAGAACCGCCGCGATTACTATGATTCCTACGGCTACTATGGTGGCGGCCCGGTCTATTACGGCGGTCCGGCCTACTATGGCGGCGGTCCGTACTACTACGGCTATGGCAGGGGCGTGCCCTACTATCGCGGTCATCCGCTCGCGAGCTGGTAAACGCAATCTTGATCGATATAACGCCACCGGCCCTCGCGGCCGGTGGATTTTTTTCGTCTACGGGCCAGCGCGTTAACACGCTCGCCAGAGGTTTGAATTAGGCTTGAGGAATGAGTGATTCGGTCGAGCGGCTCTATCAGGCGGTTCTCGCGGCCCGGCATCTTGATCCGGCGACGTCGCGCACCGCCCGGCTGTTTCAGCGCGGGCCGTCGAAGATGGCCAAGAAGCTGGCCGAGGAAGCGATCGAGGTCGTGATCGACGCCCTCAGCGGCAAGACCGACGCGGTGGTCCGCGAGAGCGCCGACCTTCTCTACAACCTGACTGTTTTATGGGCAGCCGCCGGGGTCAAGCCCGAGGATGTCTGGAAAGAGATGGAACGGCGCGAACATTTGCTCGGAATCGCCGAAAAACTGCCGAAGACCGGCGCCAGACTGCCCAAGCCGGCCGAGCCGGTTGTGCGGCGGCGAATTGTCGCGCTCGAAAGCAGCCTGCGGAAGCGGCGCTGACCCGCCAATAATCCTCCTTTGCCGGCATGGACAAATGCGCTCCATGATGGTTGATCGCGCCCATGCTGAAACGGATCTACGACTGGTGCATCGACGCCGCCGACAAACCCTACGCCGTGTGGATTCTCGCCGCGGTTGCCTTCGCTGAGAGTTCGTTCTTCCCGGTTCCGCCCGACATCATGCTGCTGCCGATGTCGCTGGCGCAGCCGAGGCGCGCCTGGTGGTTCGCGACCGTCTGCACGATCGCCTCCGTGGCCGGCGGCGTGCTTGGCTACGCCATCGGCGCACTGCTCTATGACTCGCTGGGCCACTGGCTGATCACGATCTACGGCCTCAGCGACAAGGTCGATGCCTTCCGCTCGTCCTACGCCGAATGGGGCGCGGTGATCATCCTGCTCAAGGGCCTGACCCCGATCCCCTACAAGCTCGTCACCATCACCTCGGGCTTCGCCGGCTATAACATCTGGCTGTTCGTGCTGTGCTCGATCGTTGCGCGTGGCGGCCGCTTCTTCATTGTCGCGGTCCTGCTCAACCGCTACGGCGATTTCATCCGCAAGGAATTGGAAAAGCGGCTCGGCTTCTGGGTCGCAATCGGCGCGATCGTGCTGGTGCTCGGTTTCTACATCGCCTTCAAGCTGGTCTGACGCGCGCGAAAAGTCTCTCTCCTCGGGATGAGATCGGAGGCTGTTGCGGAAAGCGCTTTGCCGCAGCGGCGTCGTCGGTTACCTTCGATCATGCTTGATCGACTCGGGCTTCTTGTTCGCATCGGACCGTCCACGGCCAAGGCGGGCCTCGCGCTGTCGATGCTGACAGCCTTCCCCGAGTTCGCCCTGCCGCAAGCTGCACCCCCGGCCTCGCTCGGGATCCAGTCTCAGCCGAACGAAACTCCGCAGCCGGCGCGCGAGAATCCGGGCCTCATCAACGAGATCAGCAAGCTGTTCGAAAAATCCAGGTCGATCCTGTCGCCCTTGAAGAGCCCGGGCCAGACCATCGACGACCTCAACAGCAGCGCCAGGGATGCCGGCGAGAGCCTGTCCGCTCTCACAAAACCGTCATTGATCGTCACCGGCCGCGCGGCCTGCCTGGTGGCGGCCAACGGCGCACCGGACTGCAAGGCCGGCGCCGACAAGCTCTGTCAGAGCAAGGGCTACAAGGAAGGCAAGAGCCTGGACACCGACGCCGCCGAGAAATGCTCGCCGATCGTGTTCCTTCCCGGCCACAAGCGCGGACCGAATGATTGCCGGACGGAAAATTTCGTCACACGGGCGATCTGCCAATAGTGCTGTAGCTCCCGTAGCCCGGGTGAAGCGCCAGCGTAACCCGGGTCCGCTCGGAGATACGGACACAGGGGTCCCGGGTTGCGCGTTCCGCTCCACCCGGGCTACGGCAATAGCGCGATGACGCAATACTTGACACTGGAAAGATTGCCTTGCTGGTATGATGTCTGGCATCTTAAGCCCAGTCTCGCTTCCAAGTAGCTCGAAGGATTTTCCCTGATGTCCATGCCTGCGTTATTCAAGGGCCGTCTGTCGATTCCGGTGATCGGTGCGCCGCTGTTCATTATCTCCGTGCCTGATCTGGTGATCGCGCAGTGCAAGGCCGGCGTGGTCGGATCGTTTCCGGCACTGAACGCGCGGCCGCCGGAGTTGCTCGACGAATGGCTGGCGCGGATCAAGGAAGAGCTCGCGGCCCATGACAGGGCGCATCCCGAGCGGCCCTCGGCGCCGTTCGCGGTCAATCAGATCGTGCACAAATCGAACAACCGGCTCGATCATGACCTCGCGCTTTGCGAGAAGCACAAAGTGCCGATGATCATCTCCTCGCTTGGCGCGCGCGAGGAGCTCAATCAGGCCGTGCACAATTGGGGCGGCATCGTCTTCCACGACGTGATCAATCAGAAGTTCGCCCACAAGGCGATCGAGAAGGGCGCCGACGGCCTGATCCTGGTGGCGGCCGGCGCGGGCGGCCATGCCGGCACGCTGTCGCCGTTCCCCTTCGTTACCGAGACGCGGCAGTGGTTCGACGGCCCGATCGCGCTGTCGGGCGCGATGGGCAACGGCAAGGCGATCCGCGCCGCGCGCGTCCTCGGCGCCGACTTCGCCTATATCGGCTCGGCCTTCATCGCGACGCAAGAAGCCAATGCGGTCGAAGGCTACAAGAACATGATCACCGGCTCGGCCGCCGAAGACATCGTGTATTCCAACCTGTTCACCGGCGTGCACGGCAACTACCTGAAGCCGTCGATCGTTGCCGCCGGCATGGATCCTGACAGTCTGCCGACCTCCGATCCCTCCAAGATGAGCTTCGGTACCGACGCCTCTGGCGAGCGGGCGAAGCCGAAAGCCTGGAAGGAGATCTGGGGCTCGGGCCAGGGCGTCGGCAGCGTCGAAAAGATCGTGCCTGCCGCCGAACTGATTGCGCGTTTCAAGAAGGAATACGAGGAAGCGGTCGATCCGCCATTGTGATCCATCAATTGGCGGTCCCGGCGCTACGCACGGGACCGCCAATGCTTTCCTGATTGGCCTGCAGCGCGGCCCTCTAGAGCATTTTCGGTTCTGATTGAATCAGAACCGAAGCTCTAGATTCTTGTTTTGACGCGTTTTCTTCACGCGAACCGGTGTCCACTTCGCTCGAAAACGCTCTAAGCGATCGGCAAATACTCGCAAGTGAATGCGAACGGCTTCTCGCTTGTGGCCTTGGCGAGCTGCAGGAAAAATCCGTAAGTCTGCATCGATGCGGTGACATCGACGGCCTTCTCGACTTCGAACAGATTGTCCTTGTGCGGCTCCGTCCAGTTCCTCACCTGCGCCAGCGCCTTGGCCTTGGCCGCGCCAGCATCCGCCGCCACGATCAGGACGTTCTTGTGCAGTTCGGCGAACTCGCGCCCATCGTAGCCGCCGAGATTGACGAAGAACAATCGGTCGGCGCCCTGGTCCGGTCCGTCCGCCGCTAGCCGCACATCGTATCCATCGGCTTGCTCGACGGCGCCCCAGCAATCTAGATGCAGGCTGTCGGGATCGCCCCACCACTGCCTGCGCAGATCGTCGTGGCAATCCTCCGCGCGCGCTCCGACCGAAAAGCGCACGTCGTGGAGTTCGACGTTCGAATTGCGGCAGTTGCCGCCGATATAGAACATGAAAAGCTTCACGGTGCGCTCCGAGCCGATCGCGGTCGTCCTATCTAGAGCAGTTGCGGTTCTGGTGGAATCAGAACCGAAGCTCTAGGTTTTTGGTTTGACGCGTTTTCTTCACGCGAACCGGTGTCCACTTCGCTCGAAAACGCTCTAGATGGATTTGACGGCCCGTCCAAGGCGTGGGGATAACCCCGGCGATAACGGGTTTGGTACTTCGGCGCGGCGTCACGAACCCTTGATGCGCCCGTGATGCCTGTGCGACAAATACCGCCATGAGCGCCGCCGCCGTCAACGTCGTCAACCATCCGCTGGTGCAGCACAAGCTGACGCTGATGCGCGAGCGCGACCGTTCGATCAAGAGTTTCCGGGAACTCGTGAACGAGGTCGGCATGCTGCTCTGCTACGAGGTGACGCGCGACCTGCCGCTCGAGCTGGTCGACATCGAGACGCCGCTGATGCCGATGCAGGCGCCGATGATCGCGGGCAAGAAGCTGACCTTCGCGCCGATCCTGCGCGCTGGTGTCGGCTTCCTGGACGGCATGCTCGCGCTGGTGCCGTCGGCGCGGGTGTCGCATATCGGGCTCTATCGCGATCCCGACACGCTGGAAGCGGTGGAATATTTCTTCAAGGCGCCGCACGATCTGGCGGACCGCACCGCGATCCTGATGGACCCGATGCTCGCGACCGGCAATTCCGCCGTCGCCGGCGCGAACCTCCTGAAGAAGCGTGGCGCTCGCGACATCCGCTTCGTCTGCCTGCTGGCCGCCCCCGAGGGCATCGCGCATTTTCAGCAGGAGCATCCCGATGTGCCGCTGTGGACCGCGGCCATCGATGAGCGGTTGAACGACCACGGCTATATCCTGCCTGGCCTCGGCGATGCCGGTGATCGCATGTTCGGCACCAAATAGGCCCTGATGTCATGGACCCTATCTTTCGCGTCGACGGCAACAAGGTCGTCACCAGTCCCGATGCCGCCGGCCCCTGGCATCCGCAGATGCAGCACGGTTCCGCGCCTGCGGCGCTGGTGGTGTGGGCCGCGGAGTCCCTGCCCACGCCGGTGCCGATGCAGATCGCGCGCATCACCATCGACCTGATGCGGCCGGTGCCGGTCGCGCCGCTCACAATCGACACCGAGATCTTGCGCGAGGGCCGCAAGATCCAGCTCTGCGGCGTGCGGCTCCTGGCCGAAGGTGTGCCTGTTGTCGCGGCCTCCGTGCTCCGGATCAAGTCGCAGGCGCAGGCATTGCCGCCTGATGTCGTTGATCTGCCGCTGGGGCTTCCCGGCCCCGATCAATCGATGTTCGAGCCTGCCGATAACGCCGGCAGTCCGTTCACGTCATGCATCTCGATGCGCGCCGCACGCGGCCGCTTCGGCATGGTTGGTCCTGCCGCGATCTGGTTTCGCGTCGACCGGCCGCTGATCGCGGGATCGCCGGTGTCGCAGGCGATGCGCGCGGTGGTCGCCGCCGATTTCAGTAACGGCACCTCGTCCTCGCTCGATTTCCGGGAGTGGACCTTCATCAATGCCGACCTCACCGTGAGCCTGGCGCGACAACCGGTCGGCGAGTGGATCCTGCTTGACGGCGAAAGCTGGGTCGGTCCCGATGGGGCAGGGCTTGCGATGTCGCGGCTCGCTGACGAGCGCGGCTATTTCGGCCGGGCCGTGCAGAGCCTGGTGATCGAGAAGCGTTAGAGCATATTCCTGTTTTGACACGCCTTCTTCACGCGAACCGGTATCCGCTTCGCTCGAACATGATCTGACGCGCGACGAAAAATCGCTGCCTCGCCTTGGAACGCTTCGATGCCGGACGAGTTTGGCCCTCGTTGAGGGCTATCATGACGTGTGTTGATTTAGCCGCCGGCGGACTGACGCTTGCCAGGCAAGTGTCAGCCGTCGGCGCTTGCTATCGTATTGCAGCCAAGCTTTTTCCCAACCGGAGTGTGCTGTGAGGCCGGGTCCTTCCTCCGAGCGTGCGGTGGTCCTTGCTTCGACCGAGCGTGAAGCGGTCGAGACTGCCAGCCTGGTCCGAGACGCCGGCTACTATGCCAACATCTGCAATGACCTCGCCGCGCTGAGGCGCGAGATCGCAAATGGCGCGGGCCTCGCCGTGATCGCCGACGACGCGATCAAGGGTGCGGATTTGACCGGCCTGACGCGATGGCTCAACGATCAGCCGGCATGGTCGGATTTCCCGATCGTGCTTCTGACCCAGGGCGGCAGCCCCGAACGCGATCCCGGCGCGGTGCGGCTCGGCAAGATCCTGGGCAACGTGACCTTCATCGAGCGCCCGTTTCATCCCACCACGCTTGCGAGCATCGTCGGCTCGGCGGTGCGTGGCCGGCGCCGCCAGTACCAGACGCGCGCCATCCTCGAAGACCTCACCGAAAGCGAGAGCCTGCTGCAGACCGCGCTCAATGCCGGCCAGCTCGGCGCGCTTGAATTGCATTTGCCGGAATTCGAGCTCGAGGCCTCGGACATCTGCAAGACCTATTTCGGGCGCCGTGCGAGCGAGCCGTTCACCTACCAGCAACTCCTCGACGCCGTACATCCCGACGACCGCGAGCGGCGACTTGCCGTGTTGGAGCAAAGCATCCGCACCAGCAAGCACTACGCGATCGAATACCGGGTGATCTGGCCGGACGGCTCCCAGCATTGGCTCGACGTGCGCGCCCGCGCCGTGCGGCGCCCAGATGGCAGCCTCAAATCGCTGGTCGGCGTCTGCTCCGACATCACCCTGCGCAAGACCGCCGAGATCGAGCGCGAAAACCTGCTGGCGCAGCTGGCAGCCGAGCGCACCGCGCTTTCGGAACTGACCGCGACGCTGGAGCAGCGCGTCGAGCAGCGCACCGACGACCTCCTGAAAGAAGTCGCCGCGCGCGAAAAGGCGCAGGAGCAGCTGCGCCATGCGCAGAAGATGGAGACCATCGGCCAGCTCACCGGCGGCATCGCCCATGACTTCAACAATCTCCTGATGGCGGTGATGGGCAATCTCGAACTCCTGCGCAAGCGCCTGCCGAGCGACCAGCGCCTGCATCGTCTCATCGACGGTGCAATGCAGGGTGCCGAGCGCGGCGCGTCGCTGACGCAACGGCTGCTCGCCTTCGCCCGCCAGCAGGATCTGCGCGTGGAGCCGGTCGATCTGCGCGCGCTGATCCAGGGCATGAGTAATCTGCTCGAGCGCTCGCTGGGGCCGCGGATCGCATTGCACCTTGACTTGCCGGAAGGTCTGCCGCCGGCAAGGATCGACGCCAACCAGCTCGAGCTCGCGATCCTCAATCTCGCGATCAACGCGCGCGATGCGATGCCCGATGGCGGCGCAATCGACGTCAAGGTGTCGGAATATCAGGCCGCGAAGGATCCGGCGCTCCTGCCGGGCAGCTATCTCAACCTGTCGGTGATCGACACGGGCACCGGCATGTCGCCGGAGATCCTGAAGCGCGCGATCGAGCCGTTCTTCTCCTCAAAGCCGCTCGGCAAGGGCACCGGGCTCGGATTGTCGATGGTGCATGGGCTCGCCGTGCAGCTCGGCGGCACGCTGCAGCTCTCGAGCATCGAAGGTCACGGCACCACTGCAACGCTGATGCTGCCGGTTGCGACGGCGCTGGCGGAAGCAGCCAGCCCGGCGCCGCCGGCACGAAAGCTCAAGCGCGCCGCGGTGATACTGTTCGTCGACGACGATCCCTTGATCGCGATGTCGACCACGGAGATGCTGGAGGATCTCGGCCACCGCGTGATCGGCGCCACGTCAGGCCTGCACGCGCTCGACATCCTCCGCAGCGACGAGCCGCTCGACCTGATGATGACCGATCACGTCATGCCCGGGATGACCGGGCTCGAACTCGCCGCCGCCACCCGAAAAGTGCGTCCGTCGCTGCCGATCCTGCTCGCCACCGGCTATGCCGAACTGCCCGACGGCGTGCAGGTCGACCTGCCGCGACTGGCGAAGCCCTATCACCAGGACCAGCTGCGCGATCGGCTTGATCAATTGCTGCGGTGAATATCGGGGCTTCTCTCCCCGTCATTGTGAGCGCAGCGAAGCAATCCATGCCTCCACTTGCGGAGAGATGGATTGCTTCGTCGCTTCGCTCCTCGCAATGACGGCGGATAGCGATGCGCCGCGCGCCGATCAACAATGCCGGGGCGCGAACGCATCACCCCACCATCCGGTCGCGGCCGGACCAGAAGCCTGCCTTCAGCACCTTCTTGTCGACCTTGCCGACGCCGGTCATCGGCAATTCCTTCACGAAGCGGATCTGCTTCGGCGCGTGCGCCGAGCCTTTCTTCGCTTTCACCAGGTTGATCAGCTCGTCCGCATCCGGCCGCGCGCCGGCGCGGGCGACGATGACGGCGGTGACCGCTTCGCCCCATTTGTCGTCGGGCACGCCGACGACCGCGACCATCGCCACGTCCGCATGCTGCGACAGCACATCCTCGACCTCGCGCGGGAAGATGTTGAAGCCTCCTGAGACGATCATGTCCTTCTTGCGGTCGAGGATGTACATGTAGCCGCGCTCGTCGGCCCGGGCGATGTCGCCGGTATGCAGCCAGCCGTTCTTGAGCGTCTCCGCGGTGATGTCCGGCCGCTTCCAATATTTCGCCATCACCTGCGGCGCGCGCACGCAAATCTCGCCGGGCTCGCCGGTTCCGACCTCCTCGTCATTGTCGTTCAGGATCCTCACGTCGCAGACCGCGATAGGGAAGCCGCACGACAGGAACAGCTCGGGCGTCTTCGGATCGTGGTCGGCCTTGCGCAGCACCGAGACCGGGTAGCATTCAGTCTGGCCGTACAGCTGCGAGAAGACCGCCCCGATCCGCTCGATGCCTTCGACCAGCCGGCTCGGCGACATCGCCGAAGCGCCATAAAGCAACAGTTCGAGCGAGGAGAGATCGGTCTTGTCCAGCAAGGGATGATCGAGCAGCACATAGATCATGGTCGGCACAAGCAGCGTGAAGTTGATCTTCTCCCGTTCGATGGTCTTGAGCACGGCCTCGGGATCGAAACCCTTGAGCATGTGTACGGTGCCGCCGCGCATCAGCGTCGGCAGCACCTTCGTCCCGGCGACGTGGCTGATCGGCGCCACCGTGAGATAGCGCGGCGTGTCGGGGATTTCGAAAGCGGCGAGGATCGCGCCGGCGAGGCCACCATTTTCGTGGTGATGGCGCAGCGCGCCCTTGGATTTGCCGGTGGTGCCGCCGGTGTAGTTCAGCGTCGCGATGTCGTCCGGCCGGGCGAGGCGCCGCGCCGTGGCGTGCCCCGCCTGCTCGATCGCCTGCAACAGGTCGATGCCGTAATCGGCGGGGCCGAGCGTGAACACGGTTTTGATGCCTGCGGCCTTCGCTGCGAGATCGCCGCCGCGGTCGCGGAAGGTCGCGGCATCGATGATCAGCATCTCGGCGCCCGAATCCTCGATCTGGAACAGCTGATCGTCCAGCGATCCCAGCGGATGCAGCGAGGTGATGGCAAGTCGTGCGAGCTGCGCGGCGACGCCGGCGCACCAGGTGTCGGCACGGTTTGCGGTCAGCAGTGCGACACGCGTGCCGGGCGCGAAGCCGAGTCGCATGAACACGTTCTGCATTCGCCCGATCAGGTCGGTGGCGCCCTGGTAGGTGATCGAGCCGCCCGGCCAGCTGAAGGCGGTGCGCGACGGATAGCGCGCCAGCGCCTGCAGCGTCTGCGCGCACGCCGGTGGAAACGCATGGAGCGGATCGCTCATCTGAAGAATGTCTCCCTGTCGATTTTGTGTCTGGCATCTCTTCGTGCCAATGTTGACGGTGACGCTAGCACAACAACGAAGCGGCTCAAGCCGGGAGAGGAAAGAAACGCTTTGCTGTCGAACAACTTTCGCTCGCGCTTTCGCGAACGTCTGTCGCTGCCGCTGATCGCGGCGCCGATGTTTCTGGTCTCCGGAGTCGAGCTGGTGACAGCCGCCTGCCGCAATGGCGTGATCGGCTCGTTCCCCACGGTGAATTGCCGCGAGACGGAACAGCTCGATCAGTGGCTGAGTGAGATCGAGACTCGCTTGCAGCGCCATTCCGAGGCGAGCGGCAAGGCAGCTGCGCCGATCTGTCCGAACCTGATCGTGCACCGCTCCAACGCGCGGCTGCAGCAGGATCTGGATGTGTTGTTGCGTCACAAGCCGGAGATGGTCATCACCTCGGTCGGCTCGCCGGCGCCTGTACTGGCGCCGCTGCACGGCGCCGGCGCACTGGTGTTCGCCGACGTCGCCTCGATCCGCCACGCCGAGCGCGCGGTCGAAGCCGGCGCCGACGGTTTGGTGCTGCTCACCGCGGGCGCGGGCGGGCAGACCGGCTGGCTCAATCCGTTCGTGTTCGTGCGCGCGGTCCGCGCCTTCTTCGATGGTCCGATCGTACTCGCCGGCGGCATCTGCGACGGCCATGCGCTCCGCGCCGCCGAAGCGCTCGGCTGCGATCTCGCTTACATGGGCACCAAATTCATCGCCACGCGCGAGAGCATGGCGGATATCAGCTACAAGCAGATGCTGGTCGCAACCGGCGCCGACGACATCCTGCTTACCACCGCCTTCACCGGCTTGCAGACCAACATGCTGCGCCCGTCGATCGAAGCGGCCGGCCTTGATCCCGATAACCTGCCGCAGCGCGGGGCCATCGACATCGGCAAGGATATCGACATCGGTGCCCGCGAAAGCCGCCCCAAGCGCTGGCGTGACGTCTGGAGCGCCGGCCATTCGGTCTCCGGCGTGACGGATGTCCTGGCGGTGGACGAACTGGTGGCGCGGACGGTCGAGGAATATCGTTCAGCGGCGCAGCATATCGCGCTCTCCTAGCTGTTACCTGTCCTGCCGTCCCCCATGTTCCCCATTTAACCCGGCATTAACCACGTTCGTCCCAACAATAGCCCGCGCAGGACAGCCCGCCGCCTCGGCCGCGCTGGCGCAGGATTTGAGGGGATGCGACGTGCTGCTTGAGGCTTTTCTCACCAAAACCCCCGCCACCCGCGATGAGCTCCGGGCTCGCGTCCGCCGCGCGCTGCAGCGCCATCCGCTCTGTCGCAACGTCGAATTCGACATCGTCAGCATGCCCCGCACCCGCCGGACCAACTGGACCATCAGCCTGCATTCGGTATCGGGGTCTGCGCTGTTCGAGGCCCATGACATCGTCGCCGACATCCAGGAAGCCTATGAGCTGGCCGCCGCGGCCTGACCTTCGCTTGTTTGGATACGATTTTTTCGCCTTTTCCGCGCCTTAGCGGTTTAGAGGGCATGCTAACGCCGCAATTGTCGTTCAGTTTCAAGGGAAGTCGGGCCGGGATGGAGACGTCGTTGACCAGGGCCATTACCATCATCGCGCTGACCTGCTTCCTTCTGGTTGGCGTCGCCGCCACCAGCATTTTGAGCCGTGACAGTGTGCCGATGCCGCGCAATGTTGCGGAGGAGACAGCGCCCGCTCATCCCGTCTCCAACAAGGAGAGCAAGAAGGACCGCCTTGCGGTGGTGGCCTACGCGCTCCCCGCCTATGAGCCGCAGCCGCAGACCCCGGCGCAGGCTCAGCTTCAGGCCCAGGCCCAGGCCGCCATTCCGGAGCTCACGGCCTCGCTGCGCCAGGCCTATGCCTCGACCGACCCGGCCGATGTCGGCCTGCCGAAATTGACTGAGCCGCCAGCGAACCAGCCGGCAACCGCCCAGCCGGCCACGCCGGCGCCCGCCAAGCCGAAGGCTGTTGCCAAGCCCGCGCTGCAGAAGAACTACGCGCTGCTCAGCGACGCGCAGATCGCCGGCATCAAGGACCGGCTGAAGCTGACCTCGTCGCAGGAATATTATTGGCCTGCGGTTGAGACCGCGCTCCGCGCCGTCGCCCGCAAGATCCACCAGAAGCGCCAGACCGACCCGAACGCGACCGGCGTACCGATCGATCCGGACTCCGAAGAAGTGCAGCAATTGAAATCGGCGGCAATGCCGCTCCTGTTCCAGTTGCGCGAAGACCAGAAGAACGAAGTCCGCTCGCTCGCCCGCATCATCGGCTTGGAAAAAGTTGCCGCGATGATCTGAGCGGCGCGCCACTTGCGCCCTCGCACTTTTTAATCTCCTCGATCAGCGGCGTTGCGCTTCGCCGCGCCAGCTTTCCCCTCGAGCGTTCCACAGGAACATCGCTTCCGCTCGCACGTTGCCTGCGGCGGACGAGAGGGAGCCTGTCATGCGCACAACGACCGCTTTTTTTGCGGGTGTGGGAACTGTGGTCATCGCGATCGCGGCAGGTCTGGGCGGCGGCATGGTGATTGCCGACATCATGAGCCCACATCAGCCAAGGCCCGGCGCAGAGCGGCTGACAAAGCTCGATCAGCGCAACACGGGGCCTGTCGCCACATCGAATGCCCCGGCTGAGCCGGTATCTTATCTCGCCGCGACCCAGGCCGCCGCGACCACCCCGGTGACCGTTAATCCGGCGCCGCAAACGACGCCGCAGCAAGCGGAGCCGGCGTCGCAAACCAACACCGCTCAAGCCGCCGCAGCGCCGAGCGAGCCCGAGCGCTCTGCCGCTCAACCAGCGGTCAACGCACAGCCGCCGGCGCAAGCCACGGCGCGCGCTTCGACCATTTCTTCCGGTGACGTGCAGACAAAACCGCGCGACGCCGAATCCAAGCGCGACGCCCGCCGCGCCGAGGAGCGGCGCAAAGCGGAGCGCCGTCAGCAATGGACCGAGCGTCGCCGCATCCGCGAGCCGCGCGAGGACGAATTGCGCGACGTCGAGCGTAGCGTGAGGGAAGACACCGAACGGTCACGTATCCTCGAGGCCGAGCCGGTAAGCGTCGGGACGCCAAGGATCAGGTTGTTCAGCGACGAGGATTAGTGCGTTTTCGAGCGAAGTGGTCGGTTCTGATTCAATCAGAACCGAAGCTCTGGTCTGGCAGTCGAGCGGCGATCTGCGATCAATGCAGCAGGTCGAACGCCGCCACGCGATTGATGTCGGCCAGGCGGCGATCGGCATTGCCCTGAAGATCGAGGCTTCCAACCAGGTCAAGCAGACGCTGATAGGCATGGTCCGCGACATCAACGGGCAGAGGCTCTTCATCAAAGGCCTCGATATAGCCGCCGACGAGATCGCTCAGCAGCCGGCACAAAGCCTGCTGCCCGGGCTCGTTCCTTACTAGCGCGTCAAGTTGTTGCTGGAAGTTTCGGAAGGTTCGCAAGCCATGGTGCTGCTGCGAGAGCCATCCATGCAAGTCGTTCATATGAGCCTCTTCAAGCTACCGAAGAAGCTACCGGCTTATACACGCGGCCGGCCTCTCGCGCCACCGCAATTTTTTTGCGCTGCAGCTCTTGAAGGAGATGGAACGGGCAACATCAACTTTCGTTGCGCCAGCCTCCCAACAGGAAAACCTTGCGCGGTCTGCGATTTGCTCCCGCCTGCGCCTGCACGTCGGGAAGATCGACGCTGCTTCGCTTCATCAGGACCTTGGCGATGATCCCGATGATCAAGAAGGGCGCCACATAGATCACGAACACTTCAAGTGCGCGCATGGGACCGCTCCATCGTGGACCCCCCCATCATAGCACAGGGCATTCTTCATGTCGGTAAGGAAGGTGCGCTACGCCGCGCCTGGGCGGAAGCGACGCATGGATTGCCAGAACGGTGCGGTGCAAAAGGTTACCCGGCAGAGCCGACGCTGTCCCGGTCTGGAGCCGGTTCGGGCGGGCTTCCGCCTCGCCACGCCGTTATCGAAATTGGACAGGCGTGCTAGTATCGACAGTTGTTCAAGCCCAAGTCTTAAGCCTAAGTCTCGAGCTCAGGTCTCGAGCTCAAGTCTCAAGCCCGAGTCTTTGGGTGACGTCTGCATGCAAAGAGGAGAATTCAACCTACGACATAACAGGGAGGACAGGTCATGGCTCGCATAAGTCGGCGTGAGCTTTTTAAGCTTTCCGGCGGTGGTGCAGTTGCGGCGAGGACTGGGGGATTAGCGTCAATTCTTGCCCTGAAGCAGGCGCCCGCCTACGCACAGGCAACGACGATTCACTGGCTGCGCTGGAACGATTTCGTTCCTGCCTCGGATGACGTGCTTCGCAAGGTGATCGTTCCCGAATGCGTCAAGGCGCTCGGCATCAAGCTCAACATCGAGATGATCAACGGCAATGACATCCAGGCACGCACCACTTCCGCGATTCAGTCGGGCACCGGTCCGGATGTAATCTGCGCGCTCAACAACTGGGCGCAGCTCTATCCCGAGAGCGTCATCGACGTCAGCGATGTGGCAGAGGAGATCGGCCAGGCGCAGGGCGGCTTCTACGAGGAATCACGCGTCGTCGCCAATGACGGTAAGAAATGGATCGCGGTCCCCTGGTGCGTGCTCGGCGCGCAGTTGGCGTACCGCAAGTCCTGGTTCGCGGAGATCGGGTACGACGCGCCAAAGTTCCCGCAGACCTGGGAGGAATATCGCGAAGCCGGCAAGAAGCTGAAGGCCAAGGGCCGGCCCCTGGGACAGACGGTCGGCCACAGCTTCGGCGATCCGCCGACCTATGCCTATCCGTATCTTTGGTCATGGGGCGGCAAGGAGGTCGAAGCGGGCGGCAGGACGGTGGTGCTGAACTCCAGCGCGACGGTCGATTCCGTCAAGTTCGCCGTCGGCTTCTGGAACGACGCTTATGACGAGGGTGGGCTCGCCTGGGACGACACCAGCAACAACCGGGCCTTCCTCGCCGGCACGATCAGCAGCACATTAAACGGCGCCTCGATCTATATCGAGGCCAAGCGCAAGCCCCAGGTCTATCTGACCGAAACCGGCGCCCCGCTGTGGCAAGACATCCTGCACGCGCCGCTGCCCAAGGGGAACGCCGGCCAGTTCGGCTATCACCTGCCGATGTCGAACATGCTGATGAAGTATGTGAAGGACCAGAAGGCCGGCAAGGAGTTCCTGCGCTGGATCACCTCCAAACCGGTCTATCAGGCATGGTTCGATTCCCAGCAGGGCTACTCCGTCGGAGCGACCACGGTTTGGGAGCAGGACAAGCTCTGGGAGAAGGACCCCGTGATGCTGCCCTTCCGGACGGCGGCGCGGGCCGGACGCTTCCCCGGCTACGCCGGACCGGCCGACCGCCGCGCAGCTGAGGTGCTCAGCAAGTACATCATGGTCGACATGACGGCAAAGGCGATACAGGGCATGCCGCCGCAAGACGCGGTGAAATGGGCGCACGACGAGGTCGCGAGGATTTATGCCGCTTGATGCCTCTTCTTCCGCGCGCTAGGTTTTGATCTCTCGCCCCGGTGCTGCGGCCCGCGGCCGCAGCGCTCCGGCAGCCGTTCGGAGAATCGCTCGATGGTCATCGACTCCGTCGCCGCTGCAAGACCCTATGTGGCCGCGCCGCGGCGCGGGCCGGTTACGCGAGTCCTTGAGAACGAGCGCTGGTTCGCTTTCTTCTTGCTGCTGCCGACCGCGGTGCTGCTCGGCCTCTTCATCGCCTATCCTTTCGTCAAGGGCGTGATGCTGGCGGTGACCGACGCCAAGGTCGGCGTGCCCGGAAACTTCGTCGGACTGCAGAATTTCGCAGTGCTGATGAACGACAGCATCTTCCGCATCGCGGTCTGGAACACGATCCTCTACACGGCGGTGACCACCGTTTTCAAGCTGGCGCTCGGCTTGTGGCTTGCCCTGTTGCTCAATCGCCATTTCAGGGCAAAGGCGCTGACCCGCGCCTTCATCCTGTTGCCCTTCATCATCCCGACCGTGCTCTCGACCTTTGCGTGGAAGTGGATGTTCGATCCGACCTTCAGCGTCATCAACTGGACGCTCTTTCACCTCGGCATCATCCGCACCCGCATCAATTGGCTGGGCGACCCCCAACTTGCGCTGATCTCGGTGATGATCGTCAATGTCTGGCGCGGCGTGCCGTTCTACGCAATCAGCCTGCTCGCTGGATTGCAGACCATCAACCCGGAACTGGCCGAGGCGGCCGCGATCGACGGCGCGCGGCCCTGGCAGCGTTTCCGCTACATCACCTGGCCTTTGCTGCTGCCGGTTACCATGGTCGTCGTGCTGTTCTCGGTAATCCAGACGTTCGCCGATTTCCAGCTCGTCTATATCCTGACCGGCGGCGGACCGGCCAACGCCACGCAGCTCTTCGCCACCTATGCCTATCAGGTCGGCGTCGGCACGGGTCTCTTGAGCGAGGGCGCGGCGATATCGCTCGCGATGTTCCCGGTGCTGCTTATCGTCGTCGTCGTGCAGCTCCTCTATATCCGCCGCGTGGAGACACACTGATGATAGAGGGTGCGCGCTGGCGTCGTTGGGTCTTCTTCAATCTCCCGCTCGTGCTGTTCGTGGTCGGGCTGCTGTTCCCGTTCTATTGGATGATGGTCACGACGGTGCGGCCGGACGCCGAGCTCTATCGTCCGTGGATGGCGCCGAACTACACGCCGTTCTGGACGCTCAATCCGACCCTCGACCATATCCGGTACCTCCTGGACGAAACGCTGTTCAGCAGATGGATGCTGAACACCTTCTTCATCTCGGTGCTGGCCACGGTGATCTCGCTGTTCTGCGGGCTCCTCGCCGGCTACGCGCTTTCCCGGCTCAAATTTCCGTTCGCCGGCAGCCTCGGCACCGGAATCTTCATCACCTATCTCGTGCCGCAGACGCTGCTGTTCATTCCGCTCGCCGATATCATCCGCAACTTCCGCCTCGGCGATACGCCCTGGGCGCTCGTTCTCACATACCCGACCTTCCTCATTCCGTTCTGCACCTGGCTGCTGATGGGTTACTTCAAGGCGATCCCGCGCGAGCTCGAGGAATGCGCCCGGATCGACGGCGCGACGCGCTGGCAGGCGATGGTCTACATCGTCTTCCCGGTCGCCGTGCCGGGTATCCTGTCAGCCGGAATCTTCGCCTTCACGCTGTCGTGGAACGAGTTCATCTATGCCCTCGTCTTCCTGTCCTCGCCGGAGCAGAAGACGGTCGCCGTCGGCATCACCTCGGAGCTTGTCCGCGGCGACGTGTTCTACTGGGGCTCGCTGATGGCCGGCGCCCTTCTCGGTTCGGTGCCGGTGGCGCTAATCTATTCGTTCTTTGTCGAGTACTACGTCGCCGGCATCACCGGCTCCGTCAAAGGGTGACGGTGAGCCAAAGGGTTGGCCATGTCTCGGGTCATCATCCGGAATTTGAACAAGAGGTTTGACGGGGTCCATGCCGTCAAGGACGTGAATCTTGAGATTCACGACAAGGAATTCGTGGTGCTTGTGGGTCCCTCGGGCTGCGGCAAAACGACCACCCTCCGCATGGTGGCCGGGCTCGAAACCATCACCTCAGGCGAGATCCTGATCGGCGACCGCATCGTCAACGAGCTGCCCCCGATGGACCGCGACATCGCCATGGTGTTCCAGAACTACGCCCTTTACCCGCACATGAGCGTCTACGACAACATGGCCTTCGGCCTGAAGATGCGCGGGTTCGATCGCACCGAGATCGCCAGCCGCGTGAAGGCCGCGGCCGAGATTCTTGGCATCGAGGAGCAGTTGCAACGCAAGCCGCGGCAGCTCTCCGGCGGCCAGCGGCAGCGCGTCGCCCTGGGCCGCGCCATCGTTCGACATCCGCAGGTGTTTCTGTTCGACGAGCCGCTATCGAACCTCGACGCCAAGCTGCGCATCCAGATGCGGGTGGAGATCAAGAAGATCCACGATCGCCTCGGCACCACCGCAATCTACGTCACTCATGATCAGGTCGAAGCGATGACGCTTGGCGATCGCGTGGTCGTCATGAAGGATGGTCTCGTTCAGCAGGTGGGCGAGCCGCTCGAGCTCTACAACGAGCCCGCCAACCGCTTCGTCGCAGGCTTCATCGGCTCCCCCGCCATGAACTTCGCGACGGTGGAAATGGCCGACACTGACGGCGCGCTCTGGGCCCGCCATGAGGGCATCCGCCTCAAGCTGCCGGCCGCCATCGCGGACCGGCTCCGGCAGCATGTGGGGGGGAAGGTCACGCTTGGCATCCGGCCGGAGGATCTGCGCGTCGCGTCCGGCAGTGACACGGCGGACCTCAGCTTCGATGCCGTGGTCGAGGTCATCGAGAAGCTCGGCTCCCAGATCCTCCTTGATGTGAGGGTCGGCCCCAACATGATGGTGGCCGCAGTGGAGCCGACCGTGAAAGCGAAAGTCCACGACCGGCTTCGCCTCGCGCTGAATCCCGACCGGCTGTACTTCTTCGACCGCGTGTCGCAAGCCGCAATCTGATGTTGTTGTAGCTCTGGCCCGCTCGGGATGGGGCCGTGTTACTCGGTAGCCGCGGCGAGGTGCGGCTTGGAGAGGTGCTGCTTCAGCCGCGTGATTCCTTCCGGCGCCCAGTCGCGAACGTCAGTCACCTCGATCCACGCGTCGATGTAGTGCGCCGGAGCATAGACGTGGCCGTAGCCGATCGGCGCCTCGGTCGCCATGAACATGTCCAGCATCAATTGGAAAAGAGTTGCAATCGGGTACCAGCGCAATTGCGGCGACACGTCCGGGCCGCGCGGCGGCCGCATCCAGTCCGGCTCGCGATAGAGGCTGCGGTAGTCGAAAAAGGTCGCCGGATCGCTTGCATATTGCAGGTAGACGATCCGCACCGGCCCCCACGGGGCATTCGGGCCTGGGCGCTCGGCGGCCTCTCCGTGCTGGTTCATGAACCGCACGAACGACCCATCGCGAAAGCGGGGAAGCCAGGCGGGCGATCCGGGATTGCGATGGTCGGTGAGCCAGCGCCAGAGCCTGCTCGAATAGGGCGGCCCGCTCCAGAGCGCGCCATTGAAGGGGTCGCCCATCACTTCGATCAGGTCCGTCGCCTGTTCGGAATTCGCAGCGCCAAGACTGATACCGTGGAGATAAAGCCTCGGCCGGCTCTCCTTGGGCAGCGTGATCCAATATCCGTAGATCTCCGTGAAGAGGGCGCGCGCGACATCAGCGCTGTAGCCCGGATCCACGAGCAGGTAGAGCCAACTGGCGAGATAGGAGTACTGCAGAGCGACGCTCGCCACGTCACCGTTGTGCAGATATTCGACGCTGTCGATCGCCGCCGGGTCGACCCAGCCGGTGCCGGTCGGCGTTATCACGACAAGGACGGATCGTTCGAAACCGCCGACGCGCTTCAATTCTTCTAGCGCAAGCTTGGCGCGCCGCTCAAGCGTGTCCGCCGATCGCAATCCGACATAGGCGCGAATGGGCGCGAGCGCTCGCTTGCCCGACAAAGTGCGTATGTCTTCGCTGGTCGGCCCCGAGGAGATGAACTCTCGTCCCTGCCGCCCGAGCTTGTCCCAGGCGAGCAGGGAAGCGCTGCTTCCGGTCTTCAAAGGGTCTGTGGGCGGCCGAGTCTCCGGCTCGATCATTGCGTCGTATTCCCGGAAGGACGACTCCGCGACGTGCAGGAACGTCCGGAAGAGAACTCCATTGATGACCGACCAGAACAGCGCAACCGCTGCGATGACGCCGATGACGTTAGACACCCGCCCTGGCAGGAAGCGATTGACTCTTGTCGCCACAAAGCGAAGCGTCAGTCGAAAGAGCCGCGCGAGCGCGATCAGGACTGCGAAAACCGTCAGCGCAATCAGGCTGACCTCGAGCGGATACACCGTGTCGACTGGCTCGAGTTTCATCAACACACGGATTGAATTCTGCCATTGCGCCGCCTGCCAGAGGGAGCTGATCGCAACGATCGCGCCAGCGGTGGCGGCGGCGAGCTTGACGACGCGCAGAGAGCGGCCGGTGAGTTGCGCGAGCTCCATATAGGCCCAAAGCCAAACGCCAAACACGCCGATGCCGTATCCGGCCGCAAGCGAGCATCCCGAAAGCACGCCCTGCGTCAAATATGTCCGTGGCAACAGTGTCGGCGTCAGCGATGCGGCAAAAAAGAGCGTTCCGACGAGAATGCTGCCGGCAGAGAATGAAGGCCATAGCTTTCTCTTTATGGCTGGGAATCGATTCGTAACCATCGTGCTGCGAGCGAAGTGCGGTCGGGAAAGCGCCGTTGAACGGATTGCAACAGCAGCGCGAGTATGCGGCGTACTGGCACAAGTGTCAGCCCTGTTTGCGAGTGGTCGCTCAATTGTCTTCGTGCCACCTGCTTTCGATACCAGCTTCGATGCCGTGGTCGAGGTCATCGAGAAGCTCGGCTCCCGAATTTCTCTTGGACGTCAGGGTCGGCCCCAGCACGATGGCGGCCGCGGTCGAGCAGACCGTCCGCCGGTGTGGAACCAAGGCCAGCGTCGGGAATTATCGCCCCCAAAGGGCGTTACGGTCATGGAGATACCAGCGATCGGCCGGAACGCCCATGTAGCGCGTCGCGAGGATCCAGTGCTGTCTGAGAAAGCTGCTCGGCAGTCGACCACTTTGGGGTTCCTCGCTGACGGCGGCGAGCTGAGCGCAATGATGCGCTCCCTCGACTGGTCCGACTCGCCGCTCGGTCATCCTGCCCATTGGTCTCAGGCGCTGAAGACGACGGTCGGCATGCTGCTGGCCGCACAGGCTCAGATTGTGCTGTTCTGGGGTCCCGATTTTGTTGCGCTCTACAACGACGCCTACGCACCGGGTATCGGCGACAAGCATCCGCACGCCCTCGGTCGGCCGGCGATCGAGAACTGGGAGGAACTGTGGGACGATCTCGAACCGCTCCTTGCCGGGGTCCGTCAAACCGGGAAAACCTTCGCCGCCAAGGATCGCCCCTTCTACATCGAGCGTCACGGTTACGGCGAGACCAGCTACTGGGATGTATCCTATTCGGCCGTGCCCGACGATGATGGCTCGGTCGGAGGCGTCCTTTGCATCGTCTCCGACACGACCGAACGCGTTCTGGCCGAGACACGGCTGCGCGCAAGCGAAGCACGTTACAGGGAGCTGAATACGAATCTTGAAGAGCGGGTTGCCGAACGCACGGCCGAGCGTCACTTGCTTGCCAGTATTGTGGAAACGACCGACGGGCAGATTCAAGCCCTTGATCTGAACCATCGCTGGCTGGCCATCAACGCGGCCTGTGCGGATGCGTATGAGCGCATCTATGGCAAGCGACCAAAAATCGGAGAGAAGCTGCAGGAGTTTCTTGCCGATCGGCCCGAGCATCTCGTAGCGGCAGTCGCAGTGTGGGAGCGGGCGCTGGGAGGCGAGACTTTCGCGACGATTGAGGAGTTCGGCGACCCCAAATATGACCGGCGCGTCTACGAAATGAAGTTCGAGACCCTTCGCGCCGCGGACGGCACGCGGATCGGCGCGTTCTTGACGGGGCGCGACATCACGGATCGTCTGGAGGAGCAGGCACGGCTCGCACAAGCCGAGGAAGCCTTGCGCCAGGCCCTGAAGATGGAGGCAATGGGCCAGCTCACGGGAGGCGTTGCGCACGACTTCAACAATTTGCTCACGCCGATTGTCGGCCTGCTCGACATGCTTCAGCGAAAAGGCATCGGAGGGGAGCGCGAGCATCGTCTGATCGCCGGAGCAGCACAAGCGGCTGAGCGTGCGAAAACGTTGGTTCAGCGTCTTCTCGCTTTCGCGCGTCGCCAACCGCTTCAGGCGGTCCCGGTAAATATTCGTCACCTCGTTGCCGAGATGGGAGATCTGGTCTCGAGCACGACGGGACCGCAAATCCAGGTGACGGTGGACGCGCCCGAAGCGCTTCCCGCGGCCATGGCCGACCCCAACCAGATCGAGATGGCGGCGATTCTGAACCTCAGCGTGAACGCCCGGGATGCGATGCCCGACGGGGGCGCGCTGTGTATCTCGGCCAAAGCCCAGACCATTGAAGGCGCACACCGGTCAAGATTGAACCCGGGCGCCTATGTCTGCATTTCGGTCGCGGATACCGGGGTCGGGATGGACGAATCGACGCTCGTCCGTGCCATCGAACCGTTCTTCTCGACCAAAGGCGTGGGGCAAGGAACTGGTCTCGGCCTCTCGATGGTCCACGGCCTTGCGTCGCAGCTGGGCGGAGCACTGACAATACAGAGTGCGCCAGGTGTCGGGACCACGGTCGAGTTGTGGTTGCCGGTTAGTCGTGCGGTTGCAGGGCCGATCGATACCGACCCTCAACCAGACCTGCGGCCTGCTGCTGTCGGCACAGCTCTGCTGGTCGATGATGAACCGCTCGTTCGAATGAGCACGGCCGAGATGCTTAGCGAACTCGGATATCGCGTTGTCGAAGCCGGATCGGCCGAGGATGCGCTTCAACGCGTCGAGGAGGGGGTTCGGCCGACGCTGCTTGTAACAGATCACCTCATGCCGGGCATGAGCGGTACGGATCTGGGCCGCACTCTTCGCGCCAATTATCCCGAGCTTCAGGTTCTCATCGTGTCAGGTTACGCCAAGAACGAAGGCATCACGCCGGATCTGGCGCGGCTCACCAAACCTTTTCGAAGCGATGAATTGGCGGCGAGCCTTGCCAACCTGTCCAAGGCCGGACGTTAGCTGACGCCACCCCCATTCAACTCCGGGCGAGGATGTTGGATCGTGACAAACGTAACCGTCTAAGGGTTGCTAAACGTGCGATCACGGCGTCTGCTCATGCAGATGAGCGTGCGCCCGAGGCGGGCTGCGCAGTACCGGAATTATATGACGATTAACATACAATGGATAGCTTTGTTCCTGGCTATGGTGGTGGGCGGGGCGCATGCGGCGACGCCGTTGGCGCTCGAGGCGCGGAATGGGATGGTTGTGAGTTCGCAACACCTCGCGTCTGAGGCAGGCCTGGAGATTCTGAAGGCTGGCGGCAACGCCATCGATGCGGCTGTCGCAGTCGGCTATGCCGAGGCGGTCGTAAACCCGTGTTGCGGCAATTTGGGTGGCGGCGGGTTTATGATGATGCATTTGATCGATGGTCGCGAGCGCTTCATCAATTTTCGCGAAACTGCGCCGGCCGCGGCGACTGAAAAAATGTTTCTCGACGACAGCGGCAATCCGATTCCGGGTGCCAGCCGATTTGGCTACAAGGCGGTTGCTGTCCCGGGCACGGTCAAGGGGCTGGATGCCGCCCTGACCGAATATGGGACGATGTCGCGCGCCGAGGTGATGGCGCCCGCGATCCGGCTTGCCCGCGATGGGTTCGTGCTGACCCGCGGTGACACCGACATCATGGATTATGCGGCAAGTCGGTTTCACAGTGACCCGGTGGTCGCAAGCATCTTTCTGCGGCAAGACGGAAGCAACCTCCAGCCGGGCGACAGGTTGGTGCAGCCAGATCTGGCGGTGACGCTCGAAGCGATCGCCAAGGACGGGCCGGACGCCTTCTACACCGGCCGAATCCCGGCTGCGGTCGAGGCTGCCTCGAAGGCGGGCGGCGGAATCCTGACAGCCGATGATTTTGGTCATTACAAGATCACCGAGACGGAGCCGCTGCACTGTACCTATCGCGGTTACGTCTTCGCCGCGGCGCCGCCACCGAGCTCAGGCGGCACGACGCTGTGCGAGATCCTGAATGTTCTCGAGGGCTACGACATGGCGGCGCTTGGCTTCCACTCGGCTGCCTCGATCCACGTCATGGCCGAGGCCATGCGTTACGCTTATCTCGACCGCAATACGTATTTGGGCGATCCCGATTTCGTTAAAAATCCTGTTGATCGGCTGTTGTCCAAGGACTATGCGGCAGCCATCCGAGCCAAAATTCCGCCCGACAAGGCGACGCCTTCGGAGGCGGTGCGGCCGGGACTCGAGGCGCGTGAACAAGGCGACACCACGCACTACTCGGTGGTCGATCACGCCGGCAATGCTGTTTCCGTCACCTACACACTCAACGGTCTGTTCGGCGCGGCGGTGATGGCGCCGGGCACTGGTTTCGTCCTGAATGACGAGATGGATGACTTCACCATCAAGCGCGGCGTGCCGAACATGTACGGTCTGGTGCAGGACCAGGCGAATCTCATCGCGCCGAACAAGCGCCCGCTGTCATCAATGGCCCCGACGCTGATCACCCGGAACGGCAAGGTCTTTGCTGTGCTCGGCAGCCCGGGCGGCCCGCGGATCATCACCATTACGCTTGAGGCGGCGCTCAATATGATCGATCACGGGATGGAGCCGCGGGAGGCCGTCGATGCGCCCCGGCTCCATCTTCAAGGGCTGCCTGATGAACTCGACTACGAGCCGCGTGCGATCTCACCTGACACCGCAAAGCTGCTGCGCGAGATGGGCTACAAATTGGTCGAACAGACGCCGTGGGGAGCAGCCGAGCTCATCGCGATCGGTCCTCCCGATGGCGGAGTTGCTGGTCCGCACTCGTCCGGCAATGATGCCGCGCAGAGCGGCAGGATGCGGCCCGGCTTTCTCTATGGCGCCCACGACGATCGCCGACCGGCCGGAAGCGCCGCGGGAGAATAGAGCGACGAAGGCGAAACAGAACGCCCGGGAGTTGGCTCCCGGGCGCCTTGCTGTTGTGTTTCGTCGGATCAGACCGGCTAGAGCATTTTCGGTTCTGATGGAATCAGAACCGATGCTCTAGATTCTTGTTTTGACGCGTTTTCTTCACGCGAACCGGTGTCCACTTCGCTCGAAAACGCTCTAACCGCTCGCCACCGGACGGCCCATGGCCGGATCGCTGATGCTGGGGCGGCCGCTCTCGACGTGACCGGCGAGTCGCCACTTGAAGCCCGCGTCGGTATCGACCGTCGCCGTCAGGTCATACCAGCCGTGGGTCTGCTGCAGGCGGACCATCGTTTCAATCCGCTGGCCGCGCTGCAGGCGATGCCGCTCGCTCCGTCCGGTATAGTTGTCGACGACCGTCACGACGCAGCCCGCGCCCTTGTTGGTGAGCGCGATCATGAGACCACGCAGATCGTCGCCGTCGTCACCATTGCAGATGTCGATCGAGTCGATGTCCACGAGCGCGACACTGGCGGAGATGCCGCCGCCATTGTAGCCGCGGAAGAAGCCGTTCGGTCCATAGACCGAAAGGTCATACTGGCCGGCGCTCGCCGCAAGATCCCAGACACCCTGCAGCGACTTGCCCTGCTCGACCGTGTAGCTCCACGGGCCGGTCGTGGTGTTGCCGGACCGCACGTGGAAGCAGACGCCCGCCTGTCCCGGATTGCTGAAGCGGATCGTGAACTTCTTCGCCGCATCGGCGCTGCCGTCGACGCGCAGGTTGTACGGCAGCGGACGGGCCGGGCGCACACCGGGCTCCTGCTGTGGCATGACCGGCCTGGTCGGCGGGACCGGGTGGTAGTTGTCGTAGCGGACGCCGGTCTTGATGTCGCTCGCCGGCGGCGCAACCGTGGGCGGCAACGGCGCCAGGCCTTCGTTCGGCGAACGGAAGTTGAAGGCGGAGGTGAGATCGCCGCAGACCGCGCGCCGCCAGGCCGGGATGTTGGTTTCGAACAGACCGCGCGCGGTGCGATGGAAGCGCTGCTCGATGAACCTGATGACCGAGGTGTGATCGAACACTTCGGAGCAGACGAACCCGCCACGCGACCAGGGCGAGACGACCATCATGGGCACGCGGACGCCGAGCCCGTAGGGACCTGCGACATTGCTGTTGTCGCCGGCAAAGAGATCGCTGGTGACGTCGACGGTCGACTGGCCATACGCCGATGACATCGCCGGATACGGGCCGACCACGTGATCGAAGAAGCCGCCGCCTTCGTCGTAGTTGATGAGCAGGACGGTCTTGCTCCACAGCTCCGGATTGGAGGTGAGGATGTCGAGCACCTTCGAGACGTACCAGGCGCCGGGACCGGGCAGCCAGTTCGGATGCTCGCTGAACGCTTCGGGCGCCGCGATCCAGGAAACCTGGGGCAGCGTGCCGTTCCTGACGTCGTTACGCAGGATGTCGAACAAGTTCTCGAAATTGCCGCCGTTGGCGATGTTGGTGCCGCGCCGCGCCTTCTCATAGAGCGGGCTGCCGGGCTGCGCGTTCTGGTACTGATGGAAATAGAGCAGCGAGTTGTCGCCGTAATTGCCGATCCACGGATTCTCGGTCCAGCCCCAAAAGCCGGCCGCGGTCAGGCCGAGGCCGATATCCTGATAGACTTTCCAGGAGATGCCGGCCTTCTCAAGCAGTTCCGGAAAGGTCGACCAGTCGTAACCGGCTTCGGCATTGGTGATGACCGGGCCGCCGCCCTTGCCGTCGTTGCCGTCCCAACCGGTCCACATGTAATAGCGGTTCGGGTCCGTCGGCCCCATCACCGAGCAGAAATAGGCATCGCAGATCGTGAAGGCGTCGGCCAGCGCGTAGTGCCAGGGAAGATCCTGGCGGTTCATATGGGTCATGGTCGTGGTCCCCTTGTTGGGGATCCACTTGTCGTAATTGCCTTTGTTAAAGGCCTTCTGGCCGTCATTCCAGTTATGGGCGACGTCCTCGACGTAGACGCCGCCGGCGTTGTCGACGCGGAACGGCATCACCGAGCCGGCGCCGTTCGGCTGCTGCCAGACCGGATTGCCGTTAGGCAGCTTGACCGCGCGCGGATCATTGAAGCCGCGCACGCCGCGCATGCTGCCGAAGTAGTGATCGAAAGCGCGATTCTCCTGCATGAGAACAACGATGTGCTTCACATCCTCGATCGTGCCGTGACGATTGAAGGCCGGAATCGCGTGCGCACGCTCGATGCTCCGCGTCAACGCGGCAGTTGCGGCCGAAGCGCCGAGCAGGCGCAGAAACTCGCGACGATTTTGCTGGTTGTTACTTTTATGTTTGCTACCCGACATCTCATTCACTCCCTAGGTGATGGAGCCGTCGAATAGGTGCCGCCCCTGACAATCACGTGACTGAGCGATTAAAGATGGATGACTGTTTTTCGTCGGCGCAGCGTGATGAACGAGGAAGGAAGATTCCGCGAGGCAACGTTCCGACCAAACGGCCAGAATGAATCGCCGCAGTAGCCGACGCAGTCAGCCTGGACTGCAATTGCGGAAGCAATGCCCCTTAACGCGTGGGACGTCGATTGGCACGAAGCCAGTCTTCGCGTCGTGACCGAAAGCATGGAAGTGCATCGCGTAAAGCGCGCCCAGTTCGCGACGGACGTGTTCACGGTGAAACGGAATCATCTGGAAAGGCGGGACAGCATCGATGGCTAGGGGTGCCACAAGCGCGCACCGAGTGGATGGGAAAGACAGCCATCGCACGTTGGTACAGCCGAAATCGGCAATCTTGGTACTGTTCTGTAAACAGTCGCAACGCATCTATTCGCTGGTACCAGCGACCAGAGCGATGCCGATGCATCAGCACCGATCAATGCAGACAACGCGGATCGCAGCCAACCCAACTCCAAGCAAAGGAGCCCCATGTGGGTGCATCAACGAAGACTGCCGACCCCACCGTTGTCAACAGCATCAATGTCGATGATCTGTTTGCGCTGATCGACCACGTCAAGCGCGAACCTGGCAAAGGCAAGACGAACTGGCACGTCATCACGACCTGGCAGGGTCAGACGCGGAGCCGCGCCGAAATCGAGCGTTATGAGCTCGGAGGAGAAAAGGTGCCACGCCGGTTCTCGATCGACATCGACGAGCCCCGCGAACTCGGCGGATCGAACAAGTTCGCCAATCCGCAGGAGCATCTGATCGCGGCGCTCAACGCCTGCATGACGGTCGGATACGTCGCGCAGTGCGCGGTGCGTGGAATCACCCTCGCAAGCCTGTCGATCGAAACCGATGGCGAGATCGATCTTCGCGGCTTCCTCGGGATCGATCCTGCCGTGCCGCCCGGCTACGAGACCCTCAGCTATACCGTCCGTATCAAAGGCAGCGGCACAAAGGAGCAGTTCGCCGAGGTCCACGAGGCGGTGATGGCGACCTCGCCCAACTTCTACAATTTGTCCCGGGCTGTGGCTCTCAAACCTGCCTTGATCGTCGAGTGATTGCATGATGGCGCAACCCCGGACGAAATCTCTGCGGTACAGCAGCTTGCCGCAGTCTCCCTGCACACCTGCACGCTCGGCATTGCGGGCTGGCAAGACCTAATCAACGGCAAACTGGTCGATCCGATGATCTCGAGGACCGCCAAACTGCTCGTGGCGATCAAGGTGTCTTGGCTTCGGACACAGCACTAGCAACAGGATGTATGTCATGACTTTCAGCGATTCGTTTCTGCCGCCAATATTGCTGGAGGATATCGCGCCCCTCGTGGCCGCGGTCGCGGGTTCGGTTCTGCTGCCGGGCGACGCGGGATACGACGACGAATGCGCCGTCTTCAACCTGAATCACGAACTGGCGCCTGCGGTGTTCGTGGTGGCGGAGAGCGCCGCCGATGTCCAGGCCGCCGTTACTTTCGCAGCAAGGCAGCATCGGCCGGTCCTGGTGAAGACGACCGGTCACCAGATAGTCGGCCAGGCGCACGGCGCGGTCGTGATCGCGACCCGGCGGATGAATGACGTGGCCATCGATGCGGTCGGCCGCACGGCCCGGGTCGGCGCCGGAGCGATATGGTCCGAGGTCGTCGAGAAGGCGGCCAAGGCCGGGCTGGCCCCGCTGAACGGGTCGAACCCCACCGTGGGAGTCTCCGGTTACACCCTGGGCGGCGGTCTCAGCCCGACCCTCGGCCGCTCCCACGGCTATGCCGCCGACCATGTGCGCTCGCTCGACCTGGTGACCGCGGACGGAGAACTGCGGCATGTCGACGCCGAGTCCGAACCCGACCTGTTCTGGGCGCTGCGCGGCGGCAAGGGCAACTTCGGAGTGGTCACCGCGCTGGAATTCGACTTGTTCGCGGTGCCTCGCCTTTACGCCGGCGGCATCTACTTCCCCGGTGAGCGGACGGCCGACGTGCTGAGAGCCTGGACCGCCTGGCACCCGAGCACGCCGGAGAGCATGGTCACGTCGATCGCCGTGATGCGGATGCCAGCGATGCCCGAAGTGCCCGAGCCTCTGCGTGGGAAGTTTCTGGTGTCGGTGCGGATCGCCTACAACGGCACGACCGCGGACGGCGAGCGGATGGTGGAGCCGCTGCGGGCGGTAGCTCCTGCAGTCTTGGACACGGTGCGGGACATGCCGTACGCCGAGGTCGCATCGATCCACAACGAGCCGACCGACCCGGTGCCCTACTACGAACGGGGCATCATGCTGCGAGAGTTCCCCGCGCAGGCGCAGGACAAGCTGATCGAACTCGTCGGTCCGGACGCCGACACCACCCTGGTGATCGCCGAGCTGCGTGCCCTGGGCGGGGCGTGGGATCGGGAGCCGGCGGTGCCCAACGCCGTAGCGACCAGGGGCCTGCCGTACAGCCTGCTGGGCGTCGCGGCTGGTCCGCTGTCGCAGGAGCAGCAACTCAAGAGGTCGGTGGCCGAGCTGCTCGACAGCATGAAGCCCTGGCAGGGCGACCGGCGGTGCGTGAACAACCTCGCGCCGGATGAGGCGGCCGACGCCGCGGCGATTTATGGGCCGGAGCGCTACGAGCGCTTGGCGTCCATCAAGAAGACCTATGATCCGGCGAACATGTTCCGGCTCAACCACAACGTGAAGCCGGCCGCCTGATGGGACACTGGCCGACCGCGGCGGGGCCGGACGTGATCAATTCGTCGATTTTGATTGTCGACAACTCCGGTCTCAGCAGCCGCAGGTTTATCCCGCCACCGGGGGCCCGGCAGCCGGCCCGTTTCCGACGAGGAGCACGATGTCCACACTCAATGAGTATCTCGACGAGAAGCGCCAGGCGATCGCCGTCCGCAAGTCGTGTATCGCCGCCGGCGACGGCGTCCCCATGACGCTGACTGCGCGAGTGCGTGCCGAGGGGCGCAGCGGCATCCGCCGTATCCGCATCCGAGACTTCCAGGTGATCAGCGACAGCGAGGCAGATTTCGCCGGCTACGATCTTGGTCCGAGTTCGCCCGAACTGCAGCTCGGCGTGCTCGGCAGCTGCCTGACCCACACCTTCCTGATCCAGGCGGCCACACTCGGCGTGCCGCTCGACTCACTGGAGCTGGAGATCACCGGCGTCTTCGATCCGCGTGCCGGTTCTCCCGGATTCGAACATGTTCCGATCCATCCGCACGAGATTCGCTATGTCGTTTTCATCGTCTCCTCCGCTGCGCCGACCGAGATCCGTGTGCTGCGGGAGGCGGTGGAGCGCAACTGCCCGATCCTGAATTTGCTGCGCCAGCCGCAAGCGATTGCGGGCGAGGTCCGGCTGACCCAGGCCGCGGACGCTTAGTTGGCGCTCCTCGTCTGATCCATCGCCGCCGGCGTCGAGCGCTCCGAAGATGTCGTCCGACCTGTCAAGCGGTCCCGGTGCGAAGCGTCAGACGCCGCTGCGCGTCGCTTGGTGCTGTCATCGAATTGGTGACGTGGACGAGGGCGAATGCCCGGAGGGATGGTCTCGTTCAGCAGGTGGGGCATAAGGCGTTCGAGCGAGGTTTCGACGGCGTCAAAGCTGTTTCTCAGAGCGAGATACAGTTGAGCGTCGGCTTCCGTTGGGACCAGTTTGCCCACCTGCCGTTCGAAGTGCCGGAGGTGCTGACGTGCCTGCTTGCGTCAGGAGCCATGCACGAAATGCCGAGAGCAGGGGATTGTCGGCTTTCTCTTCCGGGCAGGCGAAATAGTACGAGCCAACGCTTCTCAACGTGAGGCTCGACAGCACCTTCAGCTTGCCGGAGGTCAACTGGTCGGAAATCAGGAATTCAGGAAGCAGGGCGATGCCAAGACCGGAGTTGGCTGCGCTGATCAAAGTGGATTGAATATCGAAGCGTGGCCCGCGGATCACATTCGTGCCGCCAAGTTCCGCAGCCTCGAACCAGCGACGCCATGCATCGGGTCGCGTGGCCAGATGCAGAAGCCGCAATTCGGCAACCTCACTCGGTCGCAGTTCGCCGCGCTTGCCGATCAGCGTCGGCGATCCGACCGGCAGAAGAACTTCGTCGAACAGATAGTCTGCTTGCGTGCCGGGCCAGTCGGGCTCACCGAAGTATAGCGCACCATCGAGAGCGGTCTCGCTGAAGAAGAAGCGCGTGTTGCGCGCACTCACGTTGACGGCGATGCCGGGATTCCGAGCATAGAAGTCCGGCAGGCGCGGAATGAGCCATTGGGTGCCGACGGTGGGCAGCGCCGCGATTTCCAGAACCGTGCCGTCGGCCTCGTAGCCCATGATCTCGAGTGTATCGCGCTCGATCCGCTCGATCGTCTGCGCTACACGGGTGCTGTAGGCTGTTCCGGCACGCGTCAGGGTGATCCGCTTCTTGATGCGGTGGAAGAGTTTGACGCCGAGCTGCGTCTCCAGCTGCGCGATCTGGCGCGACACCGCACTTCCGGTCAGCGCGAGTTCGCTGGCGGCACGCGTGACGCTGAGGTGCTTGGCAACCGCGCTGAAGGCCATCAGCGCGCCGAGGCTGGGTATTCTGCGGCGCATAGTTCGTTCCAAAAACGCAAGATATTCGTAGATTAAATTGTTTGCATGCCTAAACATAAGGCAACAAACTGGTACGGATGACGAAAGTCCATTGAGCGGCGGCCTTCATCAAGGCAGCGCCCATCAATGGCGTTGGGAATTTCAAACTGCAGCGCCAGCCAACCTGCAGGCGCTTCAACGATCAACTTCAAGGGGCATATCCGTGGCGGTCAACAAATTGCATGACGAGTTCCACACGCTCGACAGCGGCAGACACGTTGACTGGCGGCCTTGTTCGCGGAGGCGCCGATGAGAGCCGATGCCCGAAATTTCTGCAAGAGGTCTGGATAATGAGTAATGCGAAGCCTGCCGTCATCATCGCTGGGGCAGGGCCGGTGGGCATGGTGGCCGCGGCAGATATGGTGCGGCAGAACATCCCGGTTCTGGTGCTGGAGAAGAACGACCAACTGAGCAGCGAGTCGCGCGCATCGACGTTCCATCCGCCCACGCTGGACATGCTCGATGATCTCGGTTTCGCCAGCACCCTGATTGCGCAGGGCCTGAAGGCGCCGACTGTTCAATACAGTTCGTCCGAAGACGGCGTGCTCGGGACGTTCGACTTCGCGGCGATTTCCGATCTGGTGCGGCACCCGTTCCGCCTGCAGGCCGAGCAGTTCAAGCTAACGCGCATCATTCTGGATGCCTTGTCCGGCAACCCGCTGTTCTCGATCGCGTTCGGCAGCGAAGTCAGATCCATCAAGCAGACGAGCGATGCCGTCGAGGTAGTGGTCAGAGCCCAGGGGCGCGACACCATGCATGAATGCGCCTGGCTGATTGGCGCCGATGGCGCGAACAGCATCGTACGCCGCAGCCAGGACGTGGAATTCGAGGGCTTCACCTGGCCCGAGCGCTTTTTGGTGATGACAACCCCGGTCGATTTCACGGTGCTTCGCCCGGGTGTGTCGTCGGTCAGCTATGTCGCCGATCCCGAGCGCTGGTACTTCCTACTCCGCATCCTCGGAGCGTGGCGCGTGATGATGCCGGTGGCTGCGGAAATCTCCGATGCCGAGGCGCTCTCCGAAGACTATGTGACGGCGTCGATCCGGCGGATCGTTCCCGCCGAGATGGAGGCCCCCATCCTCCACACGACGTTGTATCGTGTGCATCAGCGCGTCGCCGCGAACTTCCGGAAAGGTCGCACCTTCCTGGTTGGCGACGCCGCCCATATCAACAATCCGCTCGGCGGCATGGGCATGAATGGCGGCATTCACGACGCATTGAACCTGACGGCGAAGTTGGGTTCGGTCATCAATGGTACGGCCAATGAGCGTGTTCTCGCCGACTACGATCTGCAGCGTCGTACGGTCACGATGCAGGCCATTCAGGGCGACACCATTCGCAACAAGAAGAATCTCGAGGCGAAAGATGAGGCGGACCGCGCGCGTTTCCGCGACGACATTCGCGCCGCGGCCGCCGATCCGGAAAAGGGGCGCGCGCTCTTGCGCCGAATTGCAATGCTGGACTCGCTCGAGCGGGCAGCTTCGCTGCATGTCGCCGCGGCCCACCAGGGATGATCACCAATTCTCTCTTGGACGATGTCGACGGTAACCGGCTTATCGGCCGGGTAAGAACCACGTCAGTGGACGCACCAGTGAACTTGGAGGAGTCAATGCCATGGTTCCCAGGATGTCATGCAGGATGTTCAGAATGCGAAGCAATGATCTGCCGATGAAGTGGGCGACGTTTATTTTGGCGGCACTGCTATCGCCGGCATTCTTCGGGGTGCCCGGCACGCTGGCGGCTGGATTCCCTGAAAAGATCATTACGATTGTCGTCCCGTATCCTGCCGGAAGCACCGCCGACGCGATTCCACGATTGGTGGGTCCGTTGATGTCCAAGTCGCTCGGTGTTCCGGTGATCATCGAAAATCGCGGCGGCGCAAACGGCTCGATCGGGGCGGTCCGCGTCGCTTCCTCACCAGCGGATGGCCACACGATCCTGCTTGCGACGACTGGCATGCTTACAATCAACCAATGGATCTATGAAAAGCCGACGTACAATCCTGAAAAGGATTTCACGCCGATCACCAACGGCGCTTCGACGCCGAACATCATCGTCGTCAATCCGTCGGTCAAGGCAAGCTCGCTGAAGGAATTGGTGGCGCTGGCCAAGGCTGAGCCTGGCAAGCTGACATTTGCTTCGGCCGGCAATGGAAGCACGAGCCACCTGTGCGGCGAGACCTTGAAGGTGCTCCAAGGCATTGATGCCGTTCACATACCGTACCAAGGAGCAGCTCCGGCACTCCAGGATGTTGTCGGTGGTCAAGTTTCTATGATGTGCGACAACCTGTCGAATGTTGTCCAGCAGGTGCAGAGCGGAGCGCTGAGACCAATTGTCGTGACCGCGCTTGAACGAAGCAAGCAGCTGACCGATGTGCCGACGTCCCCGGAAGCAGGATCACCTGATCTCCTCGCAGGCAACTGGTACGGCTTTGTTGCTCCATCGGCGACCCCAAAGGACGTGATCGAGAAGCTCAACAAGTCCATTGTGGAGGCCTTGCGAGATTCGACCGTCTCAGCTCGTCTGGAAGGCCTTGGTTTGACTGTGATCGCTGATGAGCCCGCCAAGTTCGGAGAAACCATCGCAAAGGATTCTGCGCGGATGGAAAATATTGTAAAGCGTGCAAAAGCAAAGGTTTCCAACTGACGCTGTCGATCAGAAGGCACCGATGATCCCGGTGAGAAGCACTTGCAGCACGAAGACGCAGGCTGCCGCTACGGCACCCAACGCCTGCAACCGCCTCTCGCCCACAGAAACGTGTGTGTGCCCGCGTCAAAACGCGCCCGCGCCCCTTGTAATCGAACAACACGAACGCCAACCGTGATATAATTCGAGCGTTTCTACATCCATTGACGTTTGCGGACTTGTCCAGCGTTTGCGGATCACATCCCGCTTCGGGCCTCATTGCTTCGCTGCTGCCGCAACAGCGCCAGCTTCTCGAGTGCGGCACGGTCGGAGTAGCTGAACAGCACGGCGTCGACGTCCGCTTCGAGCGTCGTCCAGGTCCAATTCGGAATGACGAAGATGTCGTGCGGGCCGAAGCTGAAGGTTCGGTTGCCGACATGCGCGCGGCCGCGCCCCTCGACCGCCATGACGATGGTCGATTCTGTGGATCGGTACGGCGCGCCAGAAAAACCCCTCGGCAGCAGCTGAATGAAGGCAGCGATCGTCGGCAGCACGAATTCCCCAGACAATGGATTGCTATATCTCAGCTTCAATCCGTGGCAGGGATCCCACTCGTTCGTCCTGCGAAGCGCTTCGAGCGCTTGCCGTGTCGTGTCGTACGGATACCGGAAAACGGGAGAATGAGACGTGCTCACGACAGGCTCCAAGGGCAGCAGTCCCGAACCGTAGCGTGCGCGGGAATCCTCGGCGGGCCTCGCTTCGGGATAGCGCCGCTCGTCGAATTCTTCCGAGAACGTCGCGCCTAGATGATTAACCAACGGGATATCAAGTCCATCGAGCCAAATCATTGGTCCCTTACTATCCTTGCCGTGGTCGTGCCAGAACCAAGCCGGCGTCAAAATCAGGTCGCCCGGATTCATGGAGGTCTTCTCACCGTTTATCGCCGTGTATGCACCGCCGCCTTCGATCACGAATCGCAAGGCTGATTGCGTATGGCGGTGAGCGGGTGCGATCTCTCCTTCCTTGATCATCTGAATCGCGCAGAGCAGCGTCTTTGTGGTCCCTCGCTGCAGGGCTGGGTTGTTCAGCATCAGGACGCGGCGCTGCGCTTCTTCCGCCGAGATGAGCTCGCCGGCTTCGAACAGCGCGGGCCGGATGTCGGCAGCGAAATCCCAGAACACAGGTTCGCAGTTCGCCACTGGCTCGCTGGGAACGGCCTCCGTCATCACCGTCCATAGCGGCGTCAGTCCGCGCTGCGCCATGCGCCCGTAATAGGCGTCGCGCATCCTCTGAAGATTGTCCGACATACTCGCCTCCTTGCTGTGTTACTCACGGATGCGTTGCATCAACCAGGCTTGCCCATGGGGCTTGCCTCAGGTGTGGATTTCGGGTCGGCGGGAATTGTCAGGCCGCGAGGCATGCGTCGGCACGCCAGCCATAGAGCCACTCCAACGCATCGTAGAAGCGCTCCGGCGTTCGACCCTTCCAAAGCTCGTTGCGCACGATCCGCTCCATTCCCTTGGCATGGATGAGCCGGCCGAACTCGCGCGCCGACAACACGGCGCGAGCGGTGCGGGCGATGCGGGACCGCTCGTAGAGGCCGAACGCCTGAGGCAAGTCGTCTGGATGGATGCGAATGGCGGCGCCGAGCGTCACCGCGTCTTCCAGCGTCATGCACGCTCCCTGGCCGAGATACTGCAGCATCGGATGCGCAGCATCGCCAAGCAGGGTTACATGACCGCTGCTCCAGCGATCGAGCGGTTCGCGGTCCGCCGTCGCCCAGCGTTTCCCACTATTCAGCAGCGACAGAAGTTGGTGCGGCCGCCTGTCGATGCCGACGAAGTGAGACAGAATCTCCTCCTGGCTGCCCTCAGTGACGCCCCAGGCTTCCTGCCTCTCGCTATGGAACGTGACGACCAGGTTGTATTGTTTTTGGTCGCGCAGCGGGTAATGCACTAGGTGGCAGTTCGGCCCTGCCCACACCACCGGCGCGTTTCCCTGCAGCTCGACTGGAAAGTCGCCGGCCTCGATCATGGCGCGATAGACGACGTCTCCTGAAACCCGCGGCGCGTCGCCGATTAGCCGCTGACGCACCGCCGACTTCACGCCATCGCAGCCGATCAGCGCGATCCCGTCATGGTGGCCGCCGTCGGCATCGATCGCGGTCACGCCGCGCGTGGTCTGCTCGACCTCGACGATGCGCATGGACGTGACGAGATCGACACGTCCGACCGCCTGGACGCTCTCAAGGAGGGCCATGTGCATGTCGGCACGATGGCCCAACGCATAGGGATTACCGAAGCGGCGGCGAAACGCTGTACCGACAGGAACGTCGGCGATCGGCTTGCCGTCGACCGCGTCCAACATCACCAGGCGGTCGGGATAGGTCATGTGGCTGCGTACTCGTTCGCCGACGCCGAGTGCGTCGAAGGCCGCCAACGCATTCGGCCCAAGCTGAAGGCCAGCGCCGATCTCTTCGATCGCGCTCGCCTGTTCAAGAATCTTGACATGGCGCCCCTCGTGCGCGAGCGCCAACGCAGCCGCAAGGCCGCCGATGCCGCCGCCGACGATGAGGATCGGCGCTTCTCGTCTAATCATGGTCACAGGGGCCCTCCGTTAGTTGTTTTGCATGCGACCGGCCGCAGATCGTCAGGGTAATTCGGGCTGAGACCACCATCCGCCGCGGGCGCAGTACCGAGTCCACTCCAGCGCAGCAGCATGGCTGCGGCTGCGGCGAACAGAGCGGGCACAGCCCACAAGAGGAAGATGCGATTGGGCGCAACCCCGCCGGCCAGCAACGCACCGATCACGAGCGGCCCGATCGCCTGCCCCGTCCGGCCGAGCGCCATCGCCCAACCGACGCCCGTCGCGCGCATCATGCTGGGATAGATCAGGACCGCGACGCCCAACAGCGCGGAACTTGCTGCACCGAGAGAAGCGCCTGACAGCGCCGCGAACAACCCGAGCAGGGTTAACGATCCGATGGCGTAGCCGAGTGACGACACGCCGACGGCGCCTATGCTGAACAGCAGCAACAAGACGATCCACGGATCGAAATAGTCTACAAGCCGCCCGCCGAGCGCTGTGCCTGCGACGCTGCCGAGATTGACGAGGAGCACGATCAGTGTCGCCTGTGATGCGTCGACCCCGGCTTGGCGCAACAGCGCAGGCGTCCAGAGCACGAGCGCGATCAGCAGCATGAAGCACATGGAGAAGGCGATCCACAGCAACAGCGTCGGCGCTCCGCGTCCGCCGGTGAACAGGTGCCGGAGCGGCAAGCGATCGGGTCGCTGCTCGCAATCGACGTAGAAGGTCCCGTCGGTCGGCGCGTCGGGCACGATCTGACGCACGATTTCGCTGACCTTCCGTTGCCCGTCCGGTTGCCGGACCAGGAACTGCAACGGCTCCGGAAAAGCCCAGGCGACTACGGCCGCCAGCAGTAACGGAATCGTGCCGCCGATATAGAAGAGGAAGGGCCAGCCAAGCAGTGGAAGGATTTGCGCGCTAGTCAATGCACCGATTGCGCCGCCAAGCGGGAAGCCGGCGTAGAGCAGCCCAGTCAAGAGGCCGCGGTTGCGCCGGGGCGTATATTCGGAGGAAAGAGCCAGAAGGTTCGGGATCGCGCCGCCGAGCCCGAGCCCGGTGAAAAAACGGCACAGGAGCAACCAAAAGAGATCAGGGGCATGGGGCGTGAGCAGCGAAATCAACGAAAAGCCAAGCACCGAGCCGGCCAGCACCCATCTACGGCCGAAGCGGTCGGCCAGTGGCCCAAGGCTGAGCGCGCCCAGCATCGCGCCGAGCAGACCGGCGGAGAAGACCTGCCCGAAGGCGGTGATCGGAATGTGCAGAGACGAGGAGATGGCTGGCGCCGCAAAACCAATCGCCTGCGTGTCAAAGCCGTCCATCAGAGCAATCAGGAAGCAAACGGCGACAATGCGGATGCGATAGGAGCCTAGCGGAGATTGATCGATAATCGAGGCAACAGTGACGTGATCCGTCATCGTCAGCTACTCCCGAGCATTTGAGTCCCGGCCTGCGCGGCCCCGCGCTTCTGGCTGGATATTCTCATCCCCATCTCATGCATCAAGCCGTTGGCCTGAATAACCCTGATAAGCTCGATGAATAACCTCGATCTGAATTTGCTCCGCGTGTTCGATGCCGTGTGGCGGCATGGGCATCTTGGACTGGCATCCAAGGAGCTCGAATTGAGTCAGCCCGCGCTGTCGCATGCGCTGAGGCGGCTCCGCGAGGCACTCGGCGATCAGCTGTTCGTGAAAGTTACGGGCGGGATGCAGCCGTCCGCACGTGCGGTCCGATTGGCACCGGTCGTTCAATCGATGCTGACGAGTGTGCGTGAGCAGGTACTCGCCGGGCCCGCCTTCGACCCCAAGCATGCGAGCCGCACTTTCACGATCGCGTTGGTCGACGTTGGCGAGATGGCGCTCCTGCCGAAGCTCCTGGGTCGCTTGATGTCCGAAGCACCGTCAATCGATGTCCGCTCGGTCTCGATGCCGCCCCGGGAACTGATGCTGGCATTGCAGCGGGGCGAGGTTGATCTGGCGATCGGCTATTTCCCGGATATCGATGGTGTCGACTTTCTCCAGCAACGGCTGTTTCAACACGGCTTCGTTTGCCTCGTACGCGCAGGGCACTCCGTGGTCCATGGCGCGCTGACGAAAAAGCAATTCCGTGAGCTGCCCCATGCTGTGGTGCAAGCCGAAGGACGAAGCCAGGAGATCGTGGAGCGGCATCTGAAGCAATTCAGGATACGGAGGCGGCAACTGTTGCGCTCGCCGCATTTCCTGAGCATCCCGATGGTCATCGCATCAACGGACCTCGTTGTCACGGTGCCGCAGCCCGTCGGCGAGGTGTTTGGGCGGATCGTCGAACTCCAAGTGCTGCGGCCCCCTTATCCGTTCCCTTCCTTCGATATCAAGCAGTACTGGCATCGCTGTCAGCACGCGGATCCTGGAAATCGCTGGCTGCGCAACATGGTCGCTGATCTGCTCGCGGAGTAATTGCGACCACGATTGAAAATCTGGCGCAAGCCGACGGATTCCGTTTGGTGCCAAAATAATCAGTATATATCTCAATCGGTTGCGGATTGATCGAAATATCCGGGCCAACTGTCGTATTTACCCCGGTATTTGATAGTCAAATCCCCGTGTCGCAACCATCTTAAAAGGATGTATACTGATCAAAATTGCAAAGTCGTTGAAGAGGGGGAACCCATGGCGTGGCGAGAGGTCATTTCTTTGGATGAGCTTCAGCCAGACGCGGCCAAAGGCGTCGAAGTTGAGGGTACGCCGGTTGCGCTCTACCGCCTGGCCGAGGAGGTCTTCGCAACACACGGCATCTGCACTCACGCTCTGGCTTTTCTCGCCGACGGGTTCGTCGAGGACGGGAAAGTCGAGTGTCCGCTTCATCAAGGGCTCTTCGATATACGCTCGGGAAAGGCTTTGTGCGCGCCGCTCACGAAGGATCTTCAGACCTATGCGGTAAAAATTGAAGGGCGAAAGGTCTTTGTCGATCTGGAAGCCAGCGGCAGCAAAAGCCCGAACGCAAACGACAAGCAGTCTGGAGCTCTAACGCCAGCCACGCCGGGACGGGATCCGGTTATCGTGGTCGGCGCCGGTCAAGCTGCGGCCGCAGCGATCAGGGCGCTTCGTGAAGGCGGTTACGCGGGCCCTATCGACCTCTTCGGAGACGAACGCCATCCTCCGTACGAGCGTCCGCCGCTGTCGAAGGATGTCCTCCTCGGAAAGGCGACTCTCGAGTCGTGCACTCGACTGACGGATTCGGAACTCAAAGAGTTGAAAATCACGCCTCACCTCGGACGTCGAGTTATAGGTATCGAGCCCAAGAGCAAGAAAATTCGGACCGAGAGTGGCGAGGAGCGAGGATACTCGTCTCTGTTGCTGACCACCGGCGGTGTGCCGCGCCGGCTCGCGATTCCCGGCGATGACCTCCCGGGGGTTCACTATCTCAGGACGGTCGAGCACGCCGCCGCGATCGGGAAATCTTTCTCAGTCGCCAAGAAGGTTGTCATTGTCGGTGGCGGCTTCATCGGCATGGAGTTGGCGTCCGTTGCATCGTCGCTCGGGCTGTCGACTGTGGTTCTTGAGCGCGAAGGCGAGCTTCTGAGCAGGGTTCTGCCACCGTTCCTCGGAAAGGCGTTCCGAAATCTCGCGGAAAGCCACGGCGCTATCGTTCGTTGCGGCACGTCCGTTCAAGCGATCGAGCGCACGAAATCGGGGCTGCTGGTCCGCACGACGGCTGGCAATTTCGAGGCTGACACCGTCTGCATCGGGGTGGGATTGGTTCCGGAAACGGACTTGGCTGCACAAGCTGGCTGCGAGCTCGATAGTGGCATTGTGGTGAACGTCGAGCAGCGAACGAGCGTGCCTGACATCTGGGCTGCCGGCGACTGTGCGCTTCACCACTCAACCCTTCGCGGTCGTCGGGGTCGTCTCGAGAGTTGGCACAATGCGGAGGAGCAGGGGGCGGCCGCGGGTCGGTCCATCGCCGGTAGCACCTTGTCGCCTCGGGGCAATCCGCAACCTTGGTTCTGGACTGACCAGTTCGGTCTCAACATCCAAATGCTCGGGGTTCCCGCGGCAGACGACAAGATCGCGTTGGGTGGGCCCGAAGGAAAAAGCGGCGCCGTCTACTGGCTGTCCGATCCGTCGACCGGTGAGCTTACGAGCGTCGTCGCATTCTCTGCTCCGGCTGCCATCCGAAGCGCCCGGAAGTACTTCGAGGAAGGCGGCAAGTTCGATGCGGCCAAGGCCGGGGCCACACTCATTGAGGAAAATACCAACGAGGAGAGCAGTGCCGTGCAGACCGTATCATCGAAGACTTCGAAGGACTTTGTCTGGCCGTCGGAAGGGCTGACGCGCGTTCCCGACTGGGTCTACACGGATCGGTACATCTATGAGCGCGAGATCGAACGGATATTCCATGGCCGCACCTGGAATTTCGTAGCGTTGGCGAGTGAGGTTCCGAACGTCGGCGATTTCATTCGTTCAAACGTCGGCCCCACACCGGTGGTTGTGTCGCGCGCCGAAGACGGCTCGATCCATGTATTCGAGAACCGCTGCATGCACCGCGCGGCGGAGTTCTGTCGCGAGCTCAGCGGCAATGCCAAGGAATTCGTGTGCCCCTATCATCAGTGGTCCTACGATCTTAAAGGCAATCTTGCCGGCGTGCCGTTCCGCCGCGGGGTCGGCGGAAAGGGCGGGATGCCCGCGAGCTTCAAGCCGTCGGAGCACGGTCTGAAGCGGCTGAAGGTGACGGAGCACCGCGGCGTGGTCTTCGCTTCGTACTATGAAGATATGGAGCCGCTCGCCGAATATCTCGGTCCCGAAATTCTCCGCGAATTCGAGGCCACGTTTGACGGACGCAAACCGAAGGTTTTGGGACACTATCGTCATAGCCTGCCCGGCAACTGGAAACTATACCACGAGAACTTGAAGGATCCGTATCACGCGACCCTTCTGCATACATTTCTCGTGACGTTTGGGCTATTGGTGGCGGGTAACAAGTCGTCAATGATCTCCGACAGCTCTGGTCGCCACGGTGTGATGGCATCCGCGAAATCTGACGCGAGCAAGCTCAACAGCGATACCAAGAAGGAGATGCGTGCTTACAAAGAGGGCATGACTCTGGAAGAGCCGCGCTTCATGGATTTCGTGAACGAATTCGATAGCCCTTGGTCCGTCACCATGGCGACGATCTGGCCGAACCTAATCATCCAGCGAGAAATGAACACGCTCGGCGTTCGACAGATCGTCCCGACCGGCCCCAACGAATTCATCATGAAGTGGACGATGTTCGGATTCGAGGGGGACGACGAGGACATGACGCGGCACCGGCTGCGTCAGGGCAATCTCATGGGCCCGGCAGGATTCCTCGGGCTTGAGGACAATGAAGCGATCAAGTTTGTGCAGGACGGCATGATCAGCGTTCCGAACGGCAAGCACGTCGTCGAACTTGACCCAGGCGTCATCGGCACCTCCGATACGCTTATCTCCGAGGCATCGATCCGCGCGATGTACCAGCACTGGCGCGCCGCGATGGATCTCTGATCTACTCAAGCACGGGATCATTCTTATGTTGGCCAAGAATCCGGCAGGCGCAAACGTCGATCTGATCGGCGCGATGCTTCTTCGCTACGAGATCGAGCAGTTCAATTCAGTCTACGCCACGGCGCTCGACGAGCAGCGCCTGACGGACTGGGCAGACATGTTTGCGGAAGATGGAGCGTACGTCGTTCTGTCGCGCGAAAACGAAGACCGCAAGCATCCGGTCGGGCTGATCTATTGCGAAAACCGAGGGATGATACGCGATCGTGCCTTCGCTCTCCAGAAAACCGCAATGTTCGCACCCCGATACCTCCGCCATATCATCAGCAACGTTCAAGTAACGGGGCAGAGTGCCGGTGGCGAGATCAGCGCCAGCGCGAACTACATCGTGTTGCAGGTCCTGTTCGACCGACCCGACGCGAAAATTCATCAGATCGGAATCTACAAGGACATCTTCAGGCGTACCGAGGCCGGGCTCAGGCTGGTGCAGAGGCGCTGCGTCTACGACAATCTTCTGGTCGACAACGCACTCTGCATCCCGGTCTAGGCAGAGGGCGTATAGTCGCGCGATTTCCGAACTTTCCGATGGAGCGACGATGAGCAAAAGCGATACGTCAGGCGAGGGAATCGGCGCCCGTGTGAGGCGCAAGGAGGATGCCAGGCACCTCAGAGGCAGAGGTCAGTTCGTCGCTGACATCCATATGGCGGAGCTTCGCGAAGTCGCGTTCTTGCGCAGTCCTTCGGCGCATGCGCGCGTCGTGTCGAAAGTGAAGCCGGCCGAGCGCGCAAATGACACGTTCTTCGGCGAGGATTTGAACGGGGTTTCTCCATCGGCGCCGGTTGGACGCATGCCGAAATTGAGGACGGAGTCTTTGAAGATCCAACCCAGGGGCTTCTGAAATTTGTGGCTCACGGAATCGCATATCGCGCTATTCGCAACCGAGGCACGATGGGCGGAAGCCTCGCTCACGCCGATCCCGCCGCGGATTGGGTGTCGACGCTTGCCGCGCTCGGCGCTGTCATCGTCGCGCAGGGTACGGCCAAGCAGCCCAAGCGCTACGCCGCGGAGACGTTCGTCGAGGGCGCGTTCATGACAAAGCTCGGGGAGAACGAAGTCATCGTCTCGATCGAAGTGCCGCGTCTGTCGACGGCAGCCAAGTGGGCCTATCACAAAATCAACCGCAAGACCGGGGAATTTGCCAACGCCATCGGGATTGCGATCCTCGATCAAAAAGCTGGCCTGACGCGCGTCCTGGCCGGTGCGGTGGATGGACCTCCAATCGTTCTGCCCAAGACTGCCGATCGGCTGAACGAGATGGGTTGGGAAGCCGCGTCCAAGACGGTTTCCGATGAACTGGCCGAGATCGCACCAGATACGGATATTGAAGACCGCGAGCTTCATGCTGTCGCTGTGAGACGTGCCTTGAAACAGTTGGGACAGGAGCACGATTGATCATGGTTCGAGTGGCGATGTCCGTGAACGGCGAGAAAGTGGTCGCCGAAGTCGAGCCGCGCACGCAACTGGCCGACTTCCTGCGAGGCGACCTCCATCTCACGGGCACGCATCTGGGCTGCGAGCAGGGCGTGTGCGGAGCCTGCACGGTTATGGTCGACGGAAAGATGCAGAGGTCGTGCATTACTTTCGCTTCCGACTGCGAAGGCGCTGAGATTACGACGATCGAGGGTTTCGACGACGATCCAACGATGGGTGAACTGCGCGAAGCGTTCTCCGAATGCCATGCTCTGCAATGCGGCTTCTGTACGCCGGGCATGTTGACGACCGCGCGGGATATCGTTCTTCGGCTTGGCGACATCCCGGAAACCCGTATCCGTGAAGAACTCTCCGGAAACATCTGCCGTTGCACCGGATACGTCGGAATCGTCGAGGCCGTGAAAAGAGTGTCGGCAGGCAAGACCGCGAACGCAAGTGCCGCGTCCGCACGGGTCATCTCGAGGAAGCTCGATAGTGGAAGGCCGTTGCCGGATGCAAAGTCTCGGCAGGTCACTAAATCGGTTTCGGCGGCCGACACGCCAGCCGCAGGTCAAATCGAAGGCGGCGTATCGATCGAGGAACGCATCCGTGTCGGCGCGACACCCGCGCAGGTGTGGGCGATTCTTTCGGACTTGCAGCGCGTCGTGCCATGCGTTCCCGGCGCCGAGATCACGACACTCGAGGGCGAGAACCTCGCCGGCAAGGTAAAGATTGCCTTGGGGCCGATCAAAGCATCGTTCAGCGGTCAGGCCTCGGTCGGCATGGACGATGGCAAGCGCGAGGGCTGGATGACCGGGAAGGGCCGCGATTCTGGGCTCGGGTCATCAGCCGAGGGAGCGGCACGTTGGAAGGTCATCGACGGCGCTAACGGCGATTCGATCGTCGCCGTTACCCTTACCTGGAAGCTGAGCGGCGCCTTGGCACAGTTCAACCGCGCCGGCCTCGTACAGGACATTGTCCGCAGGCTCGCCGCTACGTTCGCAGCAAATCTTGAGGCAACTATCACGGGCGCTGCACCCGCGGCGAAGCCGGGAGCCGCCCTCGGAGGCTTCGGCCTTGTGTGGGCGGTCATCAAGAGCAAGTTTTGGCGGTCGCCCAAAGATTAGAGCGGATCTGCATTCATAAGCCGTATACGGGGTAAAGCAAGCTTATATACGCAGTGTACTGATCATAATATTGGTGACCGTGCCGCGCATTCACTCCTCGTCGGCTTCCTTGCGGCCTTTCGAACCGTTCTCCGATACCGCGTATTGGCTGTTGCCCTCAATCAGCTCGGTCAGCATCGCAATGAAAGCCGAGCGGAATTCCGGTCTGAGTGGTTGCAGGAGGCGGTCCTGAGCGCGCCTCATGCTCTCGTACATCTCTTCGGCGACGCGTTCGCCCTCCTTGGTTAGAAAGGCGACCATCGATCGGCCGTCAGCCTTGCTCCTCTCGCGGCGCAACAGGCCGCGCTCAGCCAAGCGCTTCAGTACATCCGAGACGTTCGTCCGGTCGATTCCGACCTCTCCGGCCAGCGTTACCTGGTCGATGCCCGGCTTCGCTAGCAGGGTGGAAATAAGGCCGTATTGCACAGGCGTGATGCCGTACTGCTGGCATTCCTCCAGAAATATCGCGGAGTGAATCTGATGCAGGCGCCTCACGAGGTATCCCGGCCGGGCGCTCAAGGGCATGCGAGCCGTAGTTTCGATCTTTCCCTCTGAGCTCGTCGGCTTGCTTGTTTGTTTCTTCGACAACGTTCGAACCTTCCATTTTTTAGTCCACGAACGCCCGACATTCGGGCGCTCAGCCTATTGACTCCCCGCGCGACTAGGTCATATTTACTCAGTGTATATCGTTTTATTAGGGGTGACACATATCTCTTCGAGGCCCGTTCGAAAAAGAGCCGGTAAGCGGTCGGGCTTCGCAGATCAATGGAGGACAGCTCATGCGTAGGCTAATACTTTGGTTTCTCGCGCTTTTTTGGGCGTTCGGGCAACCTCCGGCGAACGCCGGACCAGATGCCATCAAAATCGGTGTACTGAACGATCTCAGCGGAGTCTACGCGGACTTGGGCGGGGTGGGCTCCGTCGCGGCGGCGGAGATCGCGCTCGAGGAGTTCGGATCCAACGTCCTCGGCAAGCCGATCAAAATTCTTTCCGGCGACCATCAAAACAAACCGGACATTGGCTCGCAGCTGGCGCGCCGATGGTTCGACGTCGACAACGTCGACATGGTCATCGACTTCCCGAACTCGGGCGTCGCGCTGGCCGTCCAGGAGATCGCGCGTACCAAAAAGAAGATCGCGATCTACTCTACCGCCGCAACGATGGATCTCTCCGGTAAGGCCTGTTCTCCGACCGGATTTCAATGGACTTACGATAACTATTCGAACGCTGCCGGTGTCGCTCGCGAGTTGGTGAAGCAGGGCTTCGATACCTGGTATTTCATCACCGTGGACTATGCGTTCGGCATATCGCTCGAAGCCGAAGCTTCAAAGGCCGTCAAGGTCGCCGGCGGAAAGGTCGTCGGTGGCGCCAGGCACCCGCTCAATACGCCCGATTTTTCCTCCTTCCTGCTGCAGGCGCAAGGTTCGAAGGCCAAGGTTGTCGCGTTTGCGAACGCCGGTGGCGATACCGTCAACGCTGTGAAGCAATCGGGTGAATTCCGCATTGTTGAAAGCGGTCAGACGGTCGTTACGCCGGTCACGTTTATAACCGACGTGAACAGCATGGGCCTCTCCGTGGCGCAGGGTCTAACTTTCGTCACGGGCTACTATTGGGACCTTGATGATCGCACGCGAGCTTTCGCCGAGAAGTTCTACAAGCGCCGCAAGGCGATGCCCACAATGGCGCAGGCCGGCGTCTATTCAGGCGTCCTTCACTATCTCAAGGCAGTTGCTGCCGCGGGTACCGATGATGCAATGGCCGTCGCCGCTAAAATGCGCGAGCTACCCGTGCGGGATTCGTTCACTCAGTCCGGAACGGTGAGAGAGGACGGGCGAATGGTGCATGACATGTTCCTCGTCCAGGTCAAGAAGCCGGCCGAGTCCAAGGCGGCTTGGGATTACTACAAGGTGCTGGCGACGATCCCCGCAAGCGAGGCGTTCAAGCCGTTGTCGGAAACCGACTGTCCGCTCGTCAAGAAGTGAAGGCACATTGATGGACGACGGTTTGTTCGTCGTCCGTCGAGGCCCAGCCTCCGCTCACCCAGATCCCGCATCGCACCCGATATCGGTGTGGCGCAGTCCTCAAGCTCATGAACGTGATGATATGACGAAACGAATCCGCAAGATTGCTCTCGAAGAGCATTTCATGGCGCCCGGCTTCGAGAATTACTCGAAAGCGTTCACGAAGCACATGGATGCCGATGCGCGGTCGTATCTCGCCTCGCGTTTGGGCGACTTCGACGACATGCGTATCGCCGAAATGGACAAGGCCGGGATCGACTATGTGGTGCTGTCCCAGACTGGTCCAAGCGTGCAAAGCGAGCGGGACCCGAGCGTGGCTGCACTGCGGGCTATGGAGAACAACGACTTCCTTGCCAAGCAAGTCGCTCGCCATCCGGATCGGTTCGGAGGCTTTGCATCGCTTGCCATGGATGTCCCGAGAGTGGCCGCAAACGAATTGACCCGCGCCGTGGAAACGCTGGGCTTCAAAGGGGCGTTGGTGAACGGTCACACCAACGGGGTCTATTACGACGACCGCTCCTACGACGAACTCTGGGAGCGCATGCAGGCTTTGGACGTCCCTTTGTATCTGCATCCGACCGATCCATTGCCCGTGCCGAAGGCCTATGACGGCCATCCGGAGCTCGCCGGCGCCATCTGGGGATGGGGCGTTGAGACCGGGACGCACGCGCTACGGCTGCTGTTCGGAGGCGTGTTCGACCGGTTTCCAAGACTGAAGATCATTCTCGGGCACATGGGTGAGGGGCTCCCCATGATGCGTTGGCGGTTTGACAGCCGCTTCGCGGTATACTCGCATGGCATCAAGCTCGAGCATCCCCCTTCAACCTACATCGGTCGAAACATCGTCATCACGACTTCGGGCGTCTGTTCGCCAGCCGCGCTTGCCGGAGCGGTCGCGGAGATGGGAGCCGAAGCCGTGATGTTCTCGGTCGACTACCCCTACGAATCGACGTCGATAGCCGCCGATTTCATCGAGAGCGCGCCGATGGTCGAACGCGTAAGAGAGCTGGTCTGCTCCGAAAACGCCCAGCGCCTTCTGAAGCTCGATCAACGCTGAGCCCCCTGAGGAGTTCCACATGCAGAAGCCTATCCGCATCGGACAGATCGTCCCCAGCTCGAACACGACCATGGAGACGGAAATTCCGGCGATGCTCAATGCGCATGCGATCGCGCACGCAACGCGCTTCACCTATCACTCCAGTCGGATGCGCATGAAGACAGTGAAGAAGGAAGAGCTCGCCGCGATGGATGCTGAGTCGGATCGATGTGCGCTCGAACTCTCGGACGCGCGCGTCGATGTGCTCGGCTATGCCTGCCTCGTCGCCATCATGAGCATGGGCAGATCGTATCATCGGGTGTCTCAGGAAAGGCTGCATGGCAGGACGGTCGAGAACGGCGCTCCTGCACCCGTGGTCACGAGCGCCGGGGCGCTCGTGGATGCGCTAAAAGTGCTGAAGGCAAAGAAGATTGCGGTCGTGGCTCCCTACATGAAGCCGCTGACGAAACTCGTGATCGATTACATCGAGCACGAAGGGGTTAAGGTCTCGGATTCGCGAGCTCTGGAAATCCCAGACAATATTGAAGTCGGTCGCCATGATCCGGCGAAGCTCCCGGGCATTGTCGCGGAAATGGACTACTCCGGCGTTGATGCGATCGTACTCTCGGCATGCGTCCAGATGCCGTCGCTTCCGGCCATCGCCGAAGTCGAAGCGCGCACGGGCAAGCCGGTCGTCACCGCGGCCGTCGCCACGACCTACGCGATGCTGAAGGCCCTGGATCTGAGCACCCGGATTCCCGGCGCCGGCGCACTCCTCTCTGGTGCCTACTGAGTCCGAACAAGGCGCGACCAAGCATGACGGCTTTTCTGTACGGCGCAAACGTCCAGGCCAACGGGATCAGGCAGCATTACCTCCGCTATGGTGGAGTTAAGCCGCAACGCGATCCCGTGATCATCCTGCCGGGTATCACCAGCCCGGCAGTCACGTGGGGCTTCGTCGGCGAGCGTTTCGGCCGGGCGTTCGACACCTACATCGTCGATATCCGGGGGCGGGGCCTTTCGGAGGCATCGGCGTCGCTCGACTACAGTCTCGACGCCCAAGCCTCGGACCTGGTCGCGTTCGCATCCGCGCTCGGGTGGGCGCGATATTCCGTCGTCGGTCACTCGATGGGCGCGCGGATTGCGATTCGTGCGGCTCGCGCCCAGCCGCAAGGGCTGGCCCGCCTCGTCTTGATCGACCCGCCGGTTTCGGGGCCGGGGCGCCGTGGCTACCCGTCCAAGCTGCCATGGTACATCGACTCCATCGCGCTGGCGACAAAGGGCTGCGATCTGGAAGCAATGCGAGCTTTCTGCCCGACCTGGACCGATGAACAGCTACGTCTGCGGGCCGAGTGGCTGCACACATGCGACGAGCGCGCGGTGCGCACGAGTTTCGAGGGCTTCCACTCGGACGACATCCATGCGGATCTACCGCGGATCGAAGTCCCGGCCCGTTTGATCGTCGCAGGACGTGGCGATGTGATCCGCCAGGAAGATATCGACGAAATCCGTTCGTTGAATGCCGGCATTGACGTAGAGCGCGTTCCCAATGCCGGGCACATGATTCCGTGGGATGACGAAGAAGGCTTCTATGCTTCCTTCGGCGATTTTCTCGGCGCGAAACTGGATCTTTGAAGCAAGGAGACAACCGATGTCAGTCAGCGACCATGATCTGATCCAAGCCTGGAAGCAGGTTCTCACGCTCTCGAAGCTGGAGCCTGGGCAAATCGTCACGGTTCTAACCAGTGCATCGACGCATCCCCAGACCATGTCGACGGCGATCATTGCCGCCGCGTCGCTGGGGGCGACCGTGAACCGACTCGACGTTCTCCCCGTCAACGGCGAGAAAGCCCTGAGCCGGGATTCTCTTGCCTATCTCGGCACCACACCCCTGACGGGAAATCGGGCAGCGATCGCGGCGCTGAAGGAGAGCGACCTCGTGCTCGATCTCATGACGCTCCTGTTTTCGCCGGAGCAGCACGACATCCTCAAGTCCGGCACCAAGATCCTTTTGGCCGTCGAGCCGCCGGAAGTTCTCGTGCGTATGCTTCCTACGCTTGCGGACCGGGCGCGTGTGATGGCGGCAAGTGCCAAACTGGGCAAAGCGAAGGAGATGCATGTCACGTCCCCGGCGGGCACGAACGTTCGTTTCAGTCTCGGTCAGTTTCCCGCAATCAGTGAGTACGGTTTCGTCGACGAGCCTGGCCGTTGGGATCATTGGCCAAGCGGCTTTGCGCTGACCTGGGCCAACGAAGGGCAGGCTGAAGGTACGATCGTGCTCGAAAAGGGCGATATTGTCCTTCCGATGAAGTCCTACATCCAGGAGCGGATCCATTTCACGATCGAAAAAGGGTTCGTGACGAAGATCGAGGGCGGCGTCGACGCCGAGATTCTGCGCGAATATATGGCGTCGTACAACGATCCGGACGCCTATGCGATGTCTCACATCGGATGGGGACTTCAGCCGCGTGCGAAATGGTCAACCCTTGGACTGTACGATCGCGAAGCCACCATCGGCATGGATGCGCGCGCGTATGAGGGCAATTTCCTCTTTTCGTTCGGGCCGAACAACGAAGCCGGCGGCAGCCGCACCACCGCATGCCACATCGACATTCCGGCGCGCAATTGCACGATCAAGCTTGATGGCGAAGAAGTCGTGCGAGGCGGGAAGGTCCTGGACGGCGGTCCGGTGCAGCAGGCGGCCGAATGAGCAACGACACCGCGGTCTACCAGCGCCAGGGGTTTGGGAGCGGCCTTACAGTCGCCCCTCCATACGGGTTGCTGCTCGTCGACTTCGTGTGTGGATTCCTTGATCCCGATCGGTTCGGCGGCGGCAACATTCCGGATGCGATGAAAAGCTCGGTCGCGCTGCTGGGGGAAGCGCGACGCAAAAAGTGGCCGGTCGCGCACTCCAGGATCGTCTTCGCGGACGACGATGGCGACGCCAACGTCTTCGCGATGAAAGTGCCCGGACTGTTGACCTTGAAGGAGGAGGACCCGAACAGCGCGATCGTTCCCGAACTCGCTCCGGCGCCCGGCGAGCTTGTTGTCCGCAAGACAGTGCCTTCGGCGTTCTTCGCGACGTCGTTGGCCCCTTGGCTGACGCAACGGGGCGTACGTACCCTCCTCGTTGCGGGATGCGTGACGAGCGGCTGCGTGCGCGCAAGCGTCGTCGATGCGATGTCCCTTGGGTTTCGTCCGCTCGTCTTGCGCGACTGCGTGGGTGATCGCGCAATTGGGCCGCACGAAGCGAACCTTTTCGATATCGAACAAAAATACGCGTCCGTAATGACGAGGGACGAGGCGTTGTCCCTCATCGATCGCTCGATCTCGGTTTAGTGCGAGCGACTTAAACGCTGAAGCGTTGCCGTGGCTGCTGGCAATGGCAACGCCAATTCCGTGCGAGCGCATAATCGTCTCGGCAAGCGTTTGGGGGCGCATAGCATTTCAGGGCAGAGGCGTCAGTCAGCTGACATCCGACAAGATCGCTCGGCTGGACATCGCCTTCTGTCCAGCGAAGCAAGAGATATTCTCGACGCTCGACGTCGTTTACCGGATCGCTGATTCGCCCTTCGGCGAAATTCTCAGGTCGATACGCGAGACGAACAGCGCGCGATTTCGCTCGGCTACGCGACGGACCACTATAAACTGCTCGCTTTTTTTCTATCTGGGGCGCTCGCCTTGGCGTCAGTATACTGATTAAAATCTCACCTGAAGATGGCTAATTTTGGCGCAACGTGACGGAAAATGCGTCTTACTTCGCGAATTCTTTCGTCTCGATTTCTGGATTGTGGTCGATCATAAATATGATATCCTCAGTATACATCCCAAAATAGGGAGTGAGCAAAATTGGAGGGGACAATGCAGAGCACGCTCGAAGGCGTCGGCGTGGAGCGATCCACGTCCGCTATGACAGCCGAGGAGAAGAAGGTCGTCCTGGCTTCTTCGTTCGGCGCGTTGCTGGAGTGGTACGATTTCTACATCTACGCCGCGCTCGCGGTTCAGCTGGGTAGCTTGTTCTTTCCGAAAGGGAACGAGACCGCCGCCTTCCTCGCAAGCCTTGCGACGTTCGGGGCTGGCTTTGTCATCCGTCCCATAGGAGCTCAATTCTTCGGTCGCTTGGGAGACATGGTCGGACGCAAGAAGACCTTTCTTGTGACGATTCTTCTCATGGGATTCGCAACGGTAGGCGTTGGCTTGCTGCCGACCTACGAACAGATCGGCATTGCTGCCACCGTCGGACTCGTGCTTTGCCGATTGCTCCAGGGACTTGCACTCGGGGGCGAGACCGGCGGGGCCGTCACTTATGTCGCGGAGCATTCTCCGGTGCACAAGCGTGGCGCCTATACCAGCTCTCTTCAGACGACAGCAACGCTGGGTCTTTTGAGTTCGATCGCCGTCGTCTTTTGCCTCAAGCTTTCGCTCTCAGAGGCGCAGTTCCGGGACTGGGGCTGGCGAATGCCGTTCCTGCTCTCTTTCTTGCTGCTCGCGATTTCCGTCTACTTTCGAGCGAAGCTGCACGAATCGCCTACCTTTCAAAGGATGAAGGCAGCGGGCGCGACCTCCAAAGCGCCGATCATCGAGAGTTTCTCGCAAGCGTCGAACTTGAAGTACATCGCTCTTCTGTTCGTGGTTGCCGCCGGCCTCGGCGCGATCTTCGGCACCGGTCACTTCTACTCGATGTTTTTCCTCAACAAGACGCTGAAAGTTCCGACGGAAGAAGTGCAACTGCTCATCGGCCCGGCGCTCGTCCTGGTCACGCCGTTGTATATCTTCTTCGGTTGGCTTTCCGATCGCGTCGGTCGGAAGCCGATCATGGCATTGGCATGCCTGCTCGCCGCGCTTACGATCCAGCCAATCTTCAAAGGGTTGACCCACTACGCAAACCCGGCTCTCGAACGCTTCCTTGAGACGGCGGACGTCGTGGTCACGGCACGAGACTGCAACTTCCGTCTCTTCGCCGACGCAATGACCGAATGCGATAAGATGATGGGCTTCCTGACGGACCTTGGAGTTCAATACAGGTCGACTGTGCCCGAGACGAATGCTCCGACGACCGTCAAGATAGCGGGGCATGAGATCCAAGGCTTCAACCCAGAAGCAACCAGGCAAGCTTTGCTTTCCGCAGGCTTGCCAGCGTCGGCGGATCTGTCGGCTATCAATCGTCCTGTCGTCATCGCATTGCTGTTCGTTCTCGTGCTCTACCTGGCGATGATCTACGGGCCAATGGCCGCTTTCATGGTCGAGCTGTTTCCGGCCCGCATCCGATACACCTCACTTTCATTTCCATTCCATATCGGATCGGGTTGGGTAGGCGGCATGCTCTCGTTCGTCGTGACGGCAATGAACGTGTATTCGGGAAACATCTACTTCGGGCTCTGGTATCCGGTCATCATCGCTGGCGTAGCGTTCGTGGTTGTCGTCTGCCTCGTCCCCGAAACGCGAGGACAAGCGCTCGATTGACGCTCAAGCTCCAGCGGCCCACCCCATCTCGGGCGGGCCGCTGCGCCTCCGATCCGCGAATTTTATCGCGGATTCAATTGGGTGGAGAAATCGAATCATTCTCAGAGGTGCAGATCGAATCGTTCCTAAAGTAAAATCGAGTCGTTCTTTCGTTGTCCGCACAAAAACACCGCGATGGTTGCATGTCCGCGATTTCAACCTACTCGAGGACCAATTCTAGCCAGCCTACGCTTTTGTTTGCTGCGCTATGTTTTTGTGCGATGGCATCGCGTGAGCGCTGGCAAATGGACGCCGCCATTGCCGGGATACCACCTCTACTATCCGAGCCGGCACCATAATTCTCCAGCATTCAAATTGCCGAGCGCCCTTTATGCCAGCGCCAGCCCACCGACCGCGGCGTCACGAGCGGCGAACGTCCAGGCGAGCGATACTGCTTCCGACGACTTTGTTCTGGTTGACGAAGTCGACCTGAAGGCTCGGAACACTCCGCCAGGCTCTCTATCTACTTGTTGGTCGAGGCGACGACGAGCCACCGGATGATTTTCGGGCGCAGGATGCCGGAAGTAGTCGCGGCACATGAACGCGACGGAAATGATGACGATCTGGTCGAGGTGTGGAAATACCTGTCCTGTGCAGGTCCAGGAATGGTCGCTCTGTCGTCAAACCGTAATGTGGCGCCGCTAGCGTAACCTTGGGGCTTGTCGGCTCGAACTCTGTGCCGATGTTTGTTGATTGAATCTTCCGTCGGTGGGCAGATCGTCAGGCGTTGGTGAAGCTGAAACTGCCGTCCTGGACCGCACGGACGGACAGTACGTGATGATTCAGCAGGAGCGCAAATTCAAACCGGATCGGACTGTCGGCGTCTGGCTTGGCCAGGCAGCGCCGTTGGTCTTTGCATTGATGATCGGACTACTGCCGGTCGCTGCCCAATCGGGCGGCGAGGACCGCCGCTCGTCCGCCGCGCCCGTCGCGTTCGATATTCCGGGCCAACCGCTTTCCGACGCTCTTTATACCTACAGCTCCGTTACAGGCATCGAAGTGCTCGTTCCAAGGGAGATCCTCGCGCATCGGCAATCTTCAAGTGTCCTCGGGATGCTGACACCAGGGGCGGCGCTGCGGGCTTTGCTCGCGGGCTCGGGATTGATTCCGCGCGCTATGGGCCCGAACGCCTTCACACTTGTTCCGGGCACGCCGGAAAGGTCTGTAACAAGCCGCGTTCCGCGCTTTCCGCAGTACTCCACAGCGCTGCAGGCGGCTGTCACACGTGTCCTCTGCCAGCTTCGCGAGACCAGGCCCGGCGGGTATCGTATCGCCGCGCGGCTCTGGGTCAGCCCGTCGGGCGAGATGACCCGGGTTGGCATTCTCGGCTCGACCGGGGATATCAATCGCGACGCGGCCTTGTCGGCTTTGCTGATGCGGGTCGTCGTTGATGTGCCGCCGCCGGCCAATTTGCCGCAGCCCACCACGGTCGTCGTTTTGCCGCGCCACGAGGCGGAGGATTGCAGTGTCGGTCTCCAGGGGCTGGCGCCGTGACGCAGATGAGTTGGGACTCACTCCGCGCGTTGCTCGTCGACCGATATGAGGAGCTGAAACGCCGCCTCGCCCGTCGTTTGGGCTCCTCAGATCTTGCCAGTGAAGCTCTGCAGGAAACGTGGTTGCGGCTGCAACGGCCCGGTGAGCCCGGCGTGCTGAACCGTCCTGACGCCTATTTGTTTCGGGTTGCGCTCAACGTGGCCGCGGATCGCCGCGACGCGGAGCGCAGGCGCCTTGCGCTGTCCGAGGTTGAGATGCTGCGTCATCTCGACGACGACGAACTCGATCCGGAACGCTTCACTGAATCCCGTTCGGAGATCGCTACGCTGGCTCGAGCTTTGGACGAATTGTCGCCGCGGTGCCGCGCGATTTTCATCGCCGCGCGGCTCGATGAGATCCCACATAAAGCTATTGCGGCGCGATACGGCATTTCAACCCGTATGGTCGAAAGGGAGTTGAAGCGCGCTTTGGAACACTGCTCCGAGCGGCTCGGCAGAATTTCGCCGTCGCGGTTCGGCTCGCCGCCGTCAGAACCGTCCACATAATAGGGAACATGCGTGGCTGGAGCGGTGACCGCGATGCCCATAACATAGTGACATGACCAAGCCTGAGAACCCCATAGCCGAGCAAGACGCACTAAAGCGCGAGGCTTATGAATGGGTCATGCGCCTGACATCGGGCGAAGCGACGACAGCGGATGCTGAGGCGCTGCACCGTTGGCGGCAGACGAGCCAGGCCCATCGTCAAGCGTTTGCCGAGGCAAATCTGCTTTGGGACAAACTTCGACCGGCAGCGACGGAGTCGGCGAGCCGGATCAGCAGGTCCTTGCAGGCGGCCGACTTCCGGGGGGCGAGCGGGGTGACGGGTCGGCGTGCCTTTCTCGGCGGGGCGCTTGCCACTGCCGCGGCTTCGATCGGCTATGCTGTCATGCGGCCACCGCTCGATCTCTGGCCCTCCTTGCCGGAGATGACGGCTGACTATCGGACCGGTATCGGCCAGCAGCAGCAGATTGCATTCGACGATACTGTTTCGATCAAGCTGAACACGCGAACAAGCATCTCTGTTCTCTCGCCGGATAACAGGGATGGCCGGGCTGATCGCATCGAGCTTGTTGCGGGTGAGGCAGCCATCACAACGGCCCCCCAGGGCGTGAAACCCTTTATTGTTGTGGCGGCGCAGGGCCAAACGATTGCGCAGACCGCACGCTTCAACATCCGCCACGATCCCTCCTCGGTCTGTGTCACCTGCCTCGAAGGTGATCTACGGGTCGAACACCTCGGGCAGGCGGTGACGGTGCGATCGCGTCAGCAAATCGTCTACACCGCCAGCAATCTGAGTGCGGCAGTCGATGTCGATTCCGACGCCGTGACGGCGTGGGAGCGGGGATTGCTTGTGTTTCGCAACGATCCGCTGGCTCGCGTGATCGAAGAGGTCAATCGGTATAGGGCCGGCAAGATTGTCCTTATGCGCGCGGAACTCGGCCGCCGGCCGGTGTTCGCCACGTTCCGCATCAGCCGGATCGACGAAGTCGTTCCCCGGCTTCAGGCAGTCTTCGGTGTCGAGGTGACGACGCTTCCGGGCGGCATTGTGCTGGTGAGCTGACGAGAAGTCGTCTCGAAGCAATCCGGCCAGCAAAAAAATCGCGCGGGGCATGTCGGGTCGGGCCGTCGGCGTCGGTCAACCCAGTGAGAGGGTGCGGATGAAGCCGTCGGCATCATCTCCCCAGCGGATCCACTTGCTGATGCCCGAAGGAAATTTCATGTCTATCCGCCCGTCGATGTCGTCCCAATCTGCTCCTCTTGCGCAGGGTTCTCATTGGCGGGCGGCGCAACGTGCCCTCATGACGGGCGTCTGCGTCGCCGCTTTGTTCGCGGGAGCATCCAAGGTCGACGCCAGGCCTCTCGGCGGACAGGCGCCGACACCATCGGCGGCGGCGATTGCGGCGGCGCAGTCGGCACAACAGGAAGCCGCTCGCGCCGCAAGCCAATCCTCAGACTCGCTGAAGCGGGCGACGCTGGCGATCCAGGCGCAGCAGGCCAGTCAGCAGGCGGCCCGTGATGCAGCCCAGGCGGCATCGAACGCGTCCTCCATCCCCAACGGCCTGGGCGTCGGCGGACTGCAGCGAGCAGCCGGTGCCATTCCGGGCAGCAATCTGTGGCAGGGGGCGAACCTGCCGACGCAGTTCACGGACGGCGATCGCGTCAAGGTCAATATCGGGCAGACCCAGCAGAAGGCGATCCTTACCTGGGATACCTTCAATGTTGGCGCCCGCACCGATCTCACCTTCGATCAGCAGGGCAATCGCGACTGGGTCGCGCTCAACCGCGTGCTCGGCGCCGACGGCAGGCCGAGCCAGATCCTCGGCTCGATCAAGGCCGACGGGTCGGTCTATGTGATCAACCAGAACGGCATCATCTTCGGCGGTGCCAGCCAGGTGAATGTCGGGGCATTGATCGCCTCGACCGCGAAGAGTTCCGACACGCAATTCCTTAACAACGGCATCTACTCGGCGCAAAGCGGCTCGACCTGGATGCCGAGTTTCACGGACGCAGCCGAGCTCCTGGGCCTCCGCGAGGGCGCTGGCAAGGTCGAAGTGAAAGCGGGCGCGCAGATCGCGACGCACGCGCCGGCGAAAGTGACGGAAGGCGGCGGCTTCGTGCTGCTGATGGGCGGTCAGGTCGAGAACTTCGGCACGATTACGACCCCGCTCGGGCAGACGCAGCTCGCGGCCGGCGACGACTTCGTGCTGCGCCGCGGCTACGGCACCGACGCCAACCAGTTCTCCACGACCCGCGGCAACGAGATCGCGCCGGTCATCCGCACGAACAGCGTCGCGGGCCTTGTCCGAAATGACGGCATGATCTTCAGCGCGCAGGGCGACATCACGCTGGCGGGCCGCACCATTGAGCAGAATGGCACGCTCGTCGCCTCGACCTCGGTCAATACGCGCGGCACCATTCACCTCCTCAACTCGGCGACCGACACGCGCGGCAGCATCACGCTTGGTGCCGACAGCGTCACCACTGTTATCCCCGAGCTCGAGAGCGAGGAGACCGCACTCGACAGCCAGCGTGACGGGTTGATCGCGGCTTCCGAGGAGGCGAACCTGATGCGGGCAACAGCCTCCCTCGGTCAGTTCAACAATCTGTCGCTGCTCGCCGATCGTCTCGATCAGTCGCGCATCGAGATCGTGACCGGCGGCAATGTGATCTTCAAGGGCGGCGCGTCGCAAGGTTCGCTGACCATCGCGCAGGGCGGGCAGGTCGCGGTGTCGGCGGCCGGCCGCATCTTCACCGAGAGCGGCGCGACGATCGATGTCTCCGGCGTGCGCAATGTGTCGCTGGCGATGTCGGCCAACAATATCCTGGTCAACATCCAGGGCAATGAGCTGCGCGACTCGCCGCAGAACCGCGACAGCAATGCGCTGAAGAATGCCAACGTCTGGGTCGACATCCGCGATCTGATCTATGTGCCGTCGGGCACGGGCCGCTACCAGGGCGATCGTTACTATACGCCGGGCGGCCTGCTCGAGGTCAGCGGCTATCTTGCGAACACCAGGCATACGATCGGGGAATGGAGCGCGGTCGGCGGCACGATCACGCTGTCGGCGCGGGAAATGATCGCGCAGACGGGATCGGTGTTCGATATCTCCGGCGGCTCGGTGCGGTATGAGGCCGGCTATATTCGCACCACGAACTTCCTCGGGTCTGACGGCCGTCTCTACAACATCAACGACGCCCGCGCCGACATGACCTTCTATGGCCTTGGCCAGGGCTTCATCCGTAAGCACGACCGCTGGAACGTCACCGAGGTCTGGACCAGCCCGTTTGGCCGCGGCCGCGAGAGCGTGCGCTGGGAAGAGGGCTACACGGTCGGCCGCGACGCCGGCCAGTTGATCCTGTCGACGCCGACCGCGATCTTCGAGGGCGATATTCTTGCCGATGTCGTCCAGGGCGAGCGGCAGTTCACCGCACGGCCAGACGGCATTGCCGACGGCTACAAGGCCGCACAGAACGACGTGGCCCAGGCGGGGCAGCTTCTTGTCGGCGCCTATGGTTCGCTCGGCCGCAGCGGCGTCCATGATACGCAGATTGTGGTCGGGGAGGTAGTGGACAGCACGGGAAGCCTCGAAGCCACCTCTATGCTTCCGGCGGACCGCAAAGGAACGCTTTATCTGGATGCTGAGAGACTTAAGGAGCAGGCTCTCGGCGGACTCGATCTGGCTACGGGTGGTAGCATCACGGTAGAGCGCGACCTCACGCTCGCCGATGGCGGATCCCTCGACCTCGCAGCCCCGACAATCGACATCCGCGCCAATGTCACCGCGCGTGGCGGTTCGGTGACGCTGACCAACACGTTGAACGTGCCGTCCATGACGGGCGACACCGTCATCACGCCGCTTGTGCCGGCGAGCGCCCTGGCATCCGTCACGCTGCGGCGGGGCGCGACGATCGACACACGCGGCCTGTGGACCAATGCGCTCATCGATCCGAACGATCTCTCAGGTCTCGCGTTCGTCGACGGCGGCGACGTCACGCTGAAGGCCGGCAATGTGACGCTCGAAGCCGGGTCGCGCATCGACGCCTCGTCCGGCGGGGCCATCCTCGCCAACGGCAAGACGAGAGGCGGCGCCGGCGGCGACATCACCTTGATCGCCAATACCGCGGCTCCTGGCGTCGCCAACGCCAGCAGCACCGGTGGCAGCCTGATCCTGAACGGCACTGTGCGCTCCACCGGCGTCGCCAAGGGCGGGACGCTGACGCTGGACAGCGGCACCGTCATCGTCATCGGCGATGCGAGCTACGATCTCGGCACGTCGATGGAGGCCGGCCAAGTTCTCCCGGTTGACGTGATCCTGACGAAGGATGTCGTCTGGCCGGCGGGCGCGCCGCTGCCGGCTTCCGCGACCCTGCTCGTGACGAAGACGATTCCAGCGGGGGTTTTGGCCGACGACCTATCGCTTTCGGCTACGACCAGCAGTCCTTTGCCGATGTCCGCGAATCTGGTCGTGGCGCCGGGCGGGTTGGGCACCTTGTCCAGCTACAGATACCGGAATCCGAGTGGAGGCTTCACCACTCTCATCAACGGCTCGGGTGGAACCATTCCGGCCGGAAGCCAGCTCATATCTGCGATCACCTTCAAGGCCGGTCTGGTCACGGTGGTGGGCGCGGCAGGGCTGGATGTCACCGGGCCGACCGTTTTCAACGCCGGCGATGTCGCGCCCTCGAATGTCACCTTCCACGCCGGTGACCGGCTGGCGCAGAATAGCCTGCTGCCGGTTGCGATCTCCTTCCAGCCGTTCAATTATCTGCATCTTTCGCCCGATCTCTTCAGCAGCGGCTTTTCCGGCTACAATATCCAGGCTGGCGCCGGCCTGGTCGTCGCCGACAATACGACGCTGCGCCCGACGATGCCGGTCTATCGGTTCGATACGGCGGCCTACAGCATGCCGACCGGCGCCGATCCTTCGTCCGCAATGGAATTGTGGACGCCACCGCTCTACGTTGAAACCCCCGCCACGGCGACGCTGACTCAGCGCGGCGGCGCCGATCTCACTCTGGCGTCGCGCACCACCAACCTCGTCTCGGGCTCGGCGACGAGCGCCGGCTGGGTGTATATCGGCAAGGGCGCGTCGATCGAGGTCGATCCGGGTCACAGCGTCACGCTGTCGAGCGGCGGCCAGATCACAGTCGAGGGCAGCATCGTCGCCCACGGCGGTGAGATTTCCCTCATCGAGACCTATCTGGGAACCGGTGTGGTCCGCAACAGCGGCCCTGTCTATACATCGTTCCTGATCGGCAACGGCGCTGTACTCGACGTGTCGGCGCGGGCCTACACGGCCGTCGATTCGCGCGGCCGCCGCTACGGCGCGGTGCCCGACGGTGGAGCAATCTCTTTCGGCCGGCTGGGGTCCAGCACATACGACGACGCAGGAATCGCCCCGGCAGTCGATGCGTTCATTCTCATACAGCCGGGTGCGCTGCTCGACGCCTCCGGCGCCAGCGCCATTATCGACGTGACGAGCGGCGCCGCCTCGGGCTTTTCCGGTCTCGCCGGCACGCCGACCCTCGTCGCCAGCAACGGCGGCTCGATTTCGCTATCGTCCTATGACGGCATCCTTGTCGAGGGCACGTTGCGGGCCTTCTCAGGCGGGAGCGGCGCCGCCGGCGGCTCGCTGTCGCTGATGATGGAGACGCCGTATTATGGCTTTGCCAACGGCTCCTACGGTTCGGTCGTGTCCACCGCCGTTCAGGTCGGTCGCACCCTGACCATCGGCCAGTCCCGCGTGCCCGGCGCCATGCCGGCGGGGGTCGATCCGCGCACCGTCAAGCGGACCGTGGGGCAGGGCGGCGTCAGCGCCAATGCCATCATGGCCGGTGGGTTCGACAGCGTCAGCCTCGGCGCCCGCAACGCCATCGTCTTCGAGGGCAACGTCAGTCTGAGCGCCGGGCGCGCTATCACGCTCGCGAGCGGCGCGATCTATGACGCCGCCGCCAGCGGCGCGGTTAGCCTGAACGCGCCCTATCTCTTGCTCGACGGCCTGACGACCGTGAGCCTGCCCAGTAGCACGGCGATGCCGTCAAAGCTGCCGGCTTCCATTGCGGGCACGATCGGCGCCGATTTCGCGGCTAGCGCGAGGCAGATCGACATACGCAACACGATGACCACCCATTTCGCCGATACGCGCCTGACCAGCGCCGGCGACCTGCGCCTGCTGGCCGGCACGATGGCGGGCAGCGCCGCGATGGCTGGCGGCACGGTCGCGATCACCAACTTCGTCGCCGCGAACGGGAACATCGAACTCACGGCCGAGCAGGTCTATCCCGTCTCCGGCGCCAACACCTTCGTGCGCGCCGGCGGTTTGACGACGGACGGCATCAATTACACCTATCTTTCCGGCGCCACGCTGACGATTTCCTCGATCGATGGCGTCGTTCCGGATCTGCCATATTCCGTGTTCGGTGCGATCTCGCTGCTGGCGCCGACCGTTTACCAGGGCGGTGTGGTGCGTGCGCCCCTCGGCTCCATCATCATCGGTACCGTGCCGACGCTGACCACCGATCCTGATTCCTATACCGAGCTTCTCCCCGGCTCCATCACTTCGGTCAGTGCCAAGGGCCTCGTCATGCCCTATGGCGGCACGACTGACGGCGTCACCTGGACGGTGAACGGATCGACGCCGGTTACCGTCAACCTGCTGACCGGGCAATATCGCGTTGGCGGCGGCAACTACACCCAGGGCGTCACCGTGAACGGCACCCGCGTGGTGGGCGATGAAGGCGCGAGCCTCGACCTCTCCGGTGGCGGCGCGCTGCCGGGAGCGGGCTTCGTGTCGGGGCGCGGCGGATCAGTGGACGTGCTGGCAACGCCGCTCGTCAACGCCAACCCGGCGTACGCCTACAGCGCTTCCGGCAATCAGGTTTATGCGATCGCGCCCGGCGTCGTCACCGCGCCGGTCGGGGGCGGATCTAATTCCGCCTGGACCGGCTCGACCCCAACGGCTGGTCAGACCATCACCATCCCGGACGGCGTGCCAGGGCTGCCGGCGGGCACCTATAGACTCTTGCCCGCGAACTACGCGCTCTTGCCTGGTGCCTTCCGCGTCGAGATCGGCACCAAGGGCTCCGGCATCAATATGGCATCGGGCGCGACCGGCGTCGGCAACGGCTCATATGTCGTGGCGGGCTATCAGGGCGTCGCCAACACCAACATCCGGGACTCCCTGGCGACGCAGGTGATCGTCACCCCCGGCACGACGGTACGGACCTATTCGCAGTACAACGAAACCAGCTACAGCGCCTTCCAGCTCGCTCAGGCTGCGACCTTCGGCACACTGCGCCCGCTGCTGGAGGCGGACGGCAAGTTCCTCACCGTCAACCTCGGCGCGCTCCTGTCCGGCACCAGCAGCGATCGGGCGCTGGTTTTCGCCGGCGATGCCGATTTCACGGCCGCGGATGGAGGTTACGGCGGCAGCCTGGTGCTGATGACGGCCTCCAACCGGAAGCTGGTTACCGTCACGGACCCCAACACGCCGAACATGCTGGAGATCGTCGCCGACGGCAGCACGACTCTGCGCTCCACCACCGTGACAACAGTGTCCGCCTCGTCGATCGAGGCCTTCAGCGCGCCCAATCTCTATCTCGGAGGAGCCCCCACGTTTTATGAGTCAGCGTCGACGCCACCGGCCATCGGCTTCCAGGGCGGAGGATATCTGGACGCCGCCACGTCCACGCGGCGCGCCAATCCCGTCACCGTCGAGAGCAGGGTGACGCTGCGCGGCGCCCGGGTGTTTCTGGCGGGCAATGTGATCACGCTGCAGGACGCGGCGACGATCGACACGCGCGGCTACGGTGTGCAGGCCCCGGATTCCTCCAGCGGCTACGCCTTTTGGAACGTGGCCAGCGACTCCTGGTATAATGCCTCTCTGCTCGTCGTCTCCAACGGCGACATCGCGCTCAATTCCGCCAACAGCACCTATGCCGGCGGCATCACTATCGGCGACAGGGTGGGGCTCTATACGGACGGCACCATCGGCTTCATCGCCAGGACCAACCCGATCTTCACCGGGACGCCGAACTTCGCCGCCAAGACGCTGGCGCTTGCAGCGTCCTCGATCAACGTCGGCACCGATGCATCCTTGGCGGCGGCGGGGAGCCTGCCGGTAGGGCTCAACCTCAATCCCGGCTGGCTCGGCGGCCTTTTGACCAACGTTGCCAATCTCACCCTCTCGGCCAGCAATTCGGTCAACTTCTACGGTGCGATCGATTTCGACTTCGGCGCGGACCGCACTTTGGTGCTGATGACGCCGGCGATCTACGGCGCCGCGAGCGGCGATGCCAGCCTTAACGTTGGCACCCTGGTATGGAATGGAATCGCCGGCGCCGCGCCGGGCGCGATCGCGGCCAGCGGGCAGGGCACCGGTTCGGGCACCTTCACCGTCAACGCCACCGACATTGTCCTTGGTTATACGGCCGGCAGCTTTCCAGACGCCACGGCATCGCTGGACCGGCTGATGCTCGGCTTCTCGGCCGTCACCTTCAACGCCAGCGACAGGATCGTCGCCAACAACAAGGGTACGCTATCGGTCTATGCATCGGGCGCTAATCCCTCCGGCGGCTTCGATTCCAAAACCTATGTCGGCAGCGGCGGCGCGCTGAACCTCGTCACACCGCTGCTCACCGGGGAGGCGGGATCAATCCTGACCGTGCGCGCGGGTGGCGACGTCAACGTCGTCTTGCCGGCTGGCGCGACGCCTTCGGCGGCGAAGCCCTCGGCGCTCGGCGCCACCCTCGCCATCACCTCGGGCGGCGCGGTCACGATCGACTCCGCCGTGTGGTTGCCCAGCGGACGCTTCTCCGTCACGGCGACCGATGACATGGTGCTCGGCGGCAACAGCCGGCTCAATCTGGCCGGCCAGCCGGTGCCGATGCTCGACGTGACGAAATATAGCTGGGGTGGCGACGTGCTGCTGGAAAGCACGCACGGAGATATTACCCAGGTGGCTGGCTCCGTCATCGATGTCTCGGCGCAGAACAACGACGCGGGCAGCCTGACGCTCACCGCGACAGGGTCGTCGGCCGGTCGGGTACGCCTCGGCGGCACACTGAACGCCAGCGGTGGCGACAGTTATCGCGGCGGCAGATTCGACCTCCGCGCGCAGACCATCGGCGCTCCGGCCAATCTCAGCGCGGACTTCGCCGGGCTGAACAATGTGCTCGATAGCTCGGGCTTCACCGAAAGCCGTTCGTTCGATCTCAAGCAGGGCGATCTCGTCATCGCGTCGGGCCAGACAGTGAAGGCGCATGACGTGTCGATCTCCATCGACGGCGGCAAGCTCACCGTGAACGGCACGGTGGATGCCAGCGGTGTGCGCGTCGGCAGCATCATCCTCGCCGCGCGCGACGATCTCATGATCAACGGCACGCTCGATGCTCACGCCACGGCGCTCGATACCGACAATAGCGGTGCGGCTATCGCGGCCAACAACAGCGCTACCATCGACCTCACCACGAAGAGCGGCACGCTGGTCCTCGGCAACGGCGCGAAATTCGATCTCTCGACGCCGGATGGCGTTTCCTATGGCGAACTGACGCTCAATGCCCCGCGCACGGTGGAGACGAGCGGTGATGTGCGGATCGCCGCCTCCGCGCCGGTTTCGATCCAAGGTGCGAAGAGTATCGTGCTCAATGCATTCTGGACCTATACGCTGCCGGGCGGCAGCACGGTCACGCAGGCGACGCTCGATACCTACGACGCCGCGAACACCGCGTTCATGGCGAACGCCTATAGTGGCGGTGCGCTCAACAGCAATCTGCAGACGAAGCTCGCGGGCATCCTGACCAACAATGCCTCCGTCTTCCATCTGCGGCCCGGCGTGGAGATCGCTTCGGACGGCGACCTGACGGTGTCGACTCCCACGCAGTCCGACAGCTCGGGCGGCATCGATCTCAGCGGCTACCGCTATGGGCCGAATGCAGCGGGCGACGGCACCGGCGAGCCGATGGCGCTCACGATCCGCGCCAAGGGCAATCTCACGATCAACGGAAGTGTGTCGGATGGCTACAAGGCAGTCCCGGGTACATATGGCGAAACTATAAACATCACAACCAGCTCAACTTTTTCATACGGCGATCCCTATGGGCTAGGTGCGGGAATTGATTATTATGCCGATGAAACTTCACGCCCGTATTATTTTACGGAAGACTGGCAGATTCCCAATGATGCCTTTTATCAATATCTGAATCTCAGTTGGGGAGGAGTTTTCTGGACTGGTCCCTCTGGAAACACCACGCTCCACCCCGGTGACACAATTCCCGCTGGAACGGTTTTCCTGGGATTTAACGGCATTTTTGAAAGTGGGATTAGCCTGCCGGTGCTCACCACATCGTACGCCGCCGGCCAATCCGCCGCATCACAGGGCGCGACGCCGCTGACCGGCATTCAGACAGCCTCGATCCGCCTCGTCTCTGGCGCCGATCTCACCGCAGCCTCCACCCGTGTGCTGACGGCGCAAAGCGCGCTCGCCGGAAAGGGCAACCTGACGCTGAGCGACTATCACACCATCTCTGCCGCCGGGACCTCTGTGCCGGCCGCCAGCGTATTGCGCACCGGCTCCGGCGACCTCGATCTTCTGGCCGGCGGAAGCATCAGCGAAAGCTCGATCTACAACGTCTCCACCAACGGCGCGGGCGGCAATGATTCCGCCGATCTGACCATCAAGGCGCAGGGCAACCTGTCCGGGCAAATCCTGTCCCGGGATATCAGCCCGGCCGCGCGGGCCAGTTCCTTCATCACCAACTGGTTGACCGGAAACCAGGGGACCGCCGCCTATTACGACGGCTTCACCGGCTTCGGCGCGCTGGGCGGCGGCCGGGTCGCCATCGACGTCGGCGGCGATGCCGGCCAGGTGGTCGCCGTGACGACGGATGCTAACCAAATGTACCGCAGCACGGGGCTGGCCGTCGCGGCCGTCAGCGGCGACGTCACGGTGAACATCGGCGGCCGCCTCAATCCCAAAGGCAACGCGGTGCTGGGTTCAGCGACGGGCCTTGATACCAATCCCGATCTGAACGGCGTCTTCACCGCCCTGCGCGGCGATCTCACCATCAACGCCGGCGCCATCGGCGTGCTGCAATTGGTCTACGGCTTCAACGAGATCGATGATCCGCGCGGAGTCGATTATGCCTCTGCCGCTTTGGCGACCCCGCGAGGCGCGATCACCGTGGTGGCTGGCGACGGCGCTGCTTCGCTTCGGGCGCAAGGCGATCTGGCGCTGGGGACCATCGGCGCGAGTGCGACCGCCGCGTACTGGACCGACACTACCTCGGTATCGCTGTTCTCCGCCGGCGGCAATATCACGCCGATCACCGCCGCGAGCCTCAACTCCGGCTCGCTGAACTGGTACCTGACGACGCAGAACGGCAGTCAGACATACAATGCGCAATTGCCGCCGATCTTCTCCGCGGTGGCCGGGAGCGGGAGTATCTACTATGGCGGTATTTACAACTATAGTCGCGGCGGGTTGCTGCCGGTCGCCTTCCGTCTGAAGGCTTCGCGCTACGGTTCACTCGAGCTGCTGGCCATGGACTCGATCTATGGCGCCGGCAACTACGATTCGGTGCGCAAGCTGCCGCCGGCGCGCTGGGAGATGGAGTCGAACAGCAGCCTGACCTTGCACAATGGCGACCCTGATCCGATCCGCGTTTACGCAGTGAACGGCGATCTCGTGAATGCCGTGCTGGGCGAGGCCAGCCGCTATGTCAGCGGCAACGTCAACCTGACCAATTACTTCGCCGCCAAATCGGCACGGGTGATTGCGGGCGGCGACATCGTCAATTTCGGCCGCGCCGGCATCGTTAGCAACCTGGGCTTGGATATCACCACGGTTACCCCCAGCCTCATCCTCAACACCGAAGACAATGACGTGTCGGTGATCCAGGCCGGCGGCAACATCTACTATCTGAATGTCAACGTCGCCGGACCGGGCACGCTGGACGTGAAGGCGGGCGGCAGCCTGTATCAAGGCGACAAGGGCTCGATCGTCTCGCTCGGCGCGATCGCCACAGGCGACAGCCGTCCCGGCGCCTCGATCGCCATCACGGCGGGAACGGCGGCGGCGGAGCCGAACTATGCGGGCCTGCTGATCTATCTCGATCCGGCCAATCTCGCGGTTTACGGCACACCGCTCCTCGACCAGCCGGGCAAGGTCGCGAAGACCTATGAGAAGGAATTGTCCGTGTGGCTGCAACAGCGCTACGGCTTTGCGACCGCGAGCGACGAGGAGGCGCGCGCCTATTTCGCGGGTCTTGCATCGGAGCAGCAGCAGATCTTCCTGCGGACGATCTATTTCAACGAGTTGCGCGAGAGCGGCCGCGAATATACCGGCCAGATCGAGAGTACCCGTCTCGGCTCCTACATTCGCGGGCGGCAGGCGATCACGGCGCTGTTCCCGGATGTGGATGCAAACGGCAATCCGATCTCGTATGCCGGCGACGTTACCATGTTCTCGACGCGCAGCGGCACCGCGACCAGCGACGGCTCGGTGCGCACGCAGCATGGCGGCGACATCCAGTTCCTGGTGCCGGGCGGGCAGATCGTGGTCGGCGTCGAGGGCGTGGTGCCGGGGGCCAATGCCGGTGTGATGACGCAGTTCGGCGGCGACATCCAGATGTATTCGCAAGGTTCGATCCTGCTCGGCCTGTCGCGCATCATGACCAATTTTGGCGACGACATCTTCGCCTGGTCTGCGGAAGGCGACATCAATGCCGGCCGCGGCGCCAAGACCACCATCGGCTACACCCCGCCGCTGCGCCGGCAGGATGACTACGGCCACGTGTCGTTGGCCCCGAGCGTGCCGAAGGCAGGCGCAGGCATCTCGGCACGCAGCGCCATCCCTGGCGTGGATGATGGCGACATCGACCTGCATGCGCCGCTCGGCACCATCGACGTGGGCGAGGCGGGCATCAGCGGGCGGAATATCAACATCTCAGCCCTGGCCATCATCAACGCCGCCAATATCTCGGCGCAGGGCACGGTGACAGGCGTGCCGACGATCCAGGCGCCGCCGGTCGCGGCGTTGGCCACCAGCAACAACCTGACTGCGGCAACGCAACAGGTTCAGCCCGTCGCGCCCGGCACCACGGACCGGCCCTCGATCATCATGGTCGAATTCCTCGGCTTCGGTGGCGGTGATGGTGCTGCGCCGGATAGCAGCGACGACGAGCGTTCGCGCAGAATGCAGGGGCGGCAGACATACAACACAAACGGAGCGGTGCAGGTTTTGGGTCACGGTGACCTGACCGATCAGGAGAAAGAGCTCCTGAACGATGAGGAGAAGCGGAAATTTTAGAGCGATGCGTTTTGGTTGAATCGGCCCGTCCGCGTGTTCACCTCTCCCGCTTGCGGGAGAGGTGAAGGCCGCCTGAAGCGATCCTTGAGGTAGCCGACACGGAGCTCAAGCACCCCGATGGTCTTGGGATCGCGCACCGCGACGATCCTGCCGCGTTTGACTTTCTCCACCCTCTTCTTCGCGAGCCACTCGTCGGCCCATTGCTCGAAAGGCCGGGAGGCGGCCTGCCTGTGCTTGTCGAGCTGCTTCTCGGTGCTCGGGTCTTTGTCTGCCTTGAGCAGGTCTTTGGCTTTGTCGCGCAACAAATCGGATGGCTGGGATCGGACGAGAACAAACGGTGACGAACACCGATGTACGCGGAAGTGCCTATTTTTCAAGGGTTTCGAGCAAGCGCGCGGATGGTTGCGGACGCTTTAGAACGGGCTTGAACAGCCTGGTTGGTGCCCCTGGCCGGAATCGAACCAGCACTCCTTGCGGAACTCGATTTTGAGTCGAGCGCGTCTACCAGTTCCGCCACAGGGGCATTCGCCCCATCAGCCGGTTGGGCTGGCGTCGCGAAGCCGGCGGAATATAGCGGGCGGGGTGTCTGGGTCAACCCGCGCGGTTTTGATTCGAACGCGGCTCGACAGCGGCGGGTCCAAGGGATACCACCTTGGTATTGCAGGAGCTTTAGCCGTGACGCTCGCGACCGCCAATCCGCTGTCCACACGTAGATCGGCCAATCCGGCGCTGACGGCGTCGGCGGCCGTGGCTGTCATCGCGGCCGCGACGCTGGCAGGGGCCTGGTTTTTCCAGCTTGTGCTGGAGATCCTGCCCTGTCCGCTCTGCCTCGAGCAGCGTTATGCCTATTATCTCGCGGTCCCGCTCGGGGCGCTGGTGGCGTTCGTCGCCGCGAAGGGGGCGCCGCGGCCGTTGCTGCTCGCAGGGCTGGCGATCCTCGTGCTCGCGGCGCTCGGCAATGCCGGGCTTGGCGCCTACCACGCCGGCGTCGAATGGGGCTTTTGGCAGGGGCCGACCGATTGCACCGGGCCGGTCGGCAATCTCGGCAGCGCCGGCACGCTGCTGCAGCGGCTGGATACTGTGAAGGTCATCCGCTGCGACGAGGTGCAGTGGCGCTTCCTCGGCCTCTCGCTGGCCGGCTACAACGTGCTGATCTCGCTTTTGATGGCCGCCATCGCCGCCTGGGGCTTTGCGCGGACGGCGAAGGCCTGAGAAATTGCCCTCGGTCATTCCGAGATGCGCCGAAGGCGCAGGCCCGGAATGACGGAGAGAAAATTCGCCAGCAGATCCAACGTGATTTGCCCGGTCCAGCCCTCGCATAAAAAACATTCCGCTTTCGTCGTCGGGCAAATCAGTGATTTAACTCCGCGCGTCTCACGGCGGATGAGGGGCGGCTCGCGATCGTCACGAACGTTG
>NZ_AUEZ01000011.1 GCF_000426245.1 Bradyrhizobium sp. Ai1a-2
AAATCCATCCGTCTCAAGATCAAACGTGCCGGCTGGGACGATGCTTTCCTCATGCAGCTCCTCAGCCATATGCGATAGCCCTGCCCGCAAGCGGGGGAGGTGAACTGAATTCGCCGCATGACCGAGCCAACGAAACCGTATCAGGTTTTTGTCTCCCCATACTTCTCGTGCAGCGCCGGGAACAGGCGGTCCGGCTTGAAAGGCACGCTGGTGAAGCGGATGCCGGTGGCGTTGGCGATCGCGTTGCCGAGTGCGGCGGCGACGGGATTGTATGGGCTCTCGCTCATCGATTTCGCGCCCATCGGCCCGACCGCATCCGACGTCTCCGCGAAGAAGACTTCGGTGCGCGGCACATCGGCATAGGAAGGCAGGTGATAGTCGCGGAACCTCGGATTGATCACCCGTCCGCCATCGTCGATCACGAGCTCTTCATAAAGCGCGGCGCCGAGCGCTTGCGCGACGCCGCCTTCGATCTGCCCGCGGCATTGCATGGGGTTGGCGACGCGGCCGGCGTCGGCCGCCTGCACGCTCTTCAGGATCCTGACTTCGCCGGTGGCCTTGTTCACGGCGACGCGGAAGCCCTGCACGTTGAAGGAGACCGAGCGCGGCGTACCATCCGCGCTGCCGCTGGCTTCCAGCACGCCGCCACGCGCCTTCGCTGCTTTCGCCAACTCGGCGAAGGACAGGCGCCGCTTGCCGCAGACGACGGTTTCGTTGTCCAGCACGCATGAACCGGCGTCGCCCTCAGTCATCTCGGCCGCGAGCGCCTTGATCGCGGCAGCGAGATTTTCCGCTGCGTGTTGCGTCGCGCGTCCGGCGACGAAGATGCCGGCGCTGCCATAGGCGCCGGTATCGTGGCCGCCATGCGCGGTGTCGGATTGCTTCAGGACGATGCGATCGACCGTCGTCGCCAGTGCGCTCGCCGCGATCTGGCGATGCACCGTGCTGGTGCCGTTGCCGAATTCGGCGGTGCCGACGGTCAGGTCGAAGCCGCCATCCTCACGCAGCGCGATCTTGGAATCGGAGAGGTGCCCCGCCGGCGGGACGGTGTCGATCATCGTCAGCGCCATGCCGTCGCCGACCAGCCACTCAGGCGCCAGTCCATGCCGCGGCGTTTCCGCACTCATCGCGCGCTCGACCAGGTCGAGACACTGGTCGAGGCCGTAGGAGCCATAGAGCACGTCGTGATATTGCGAAGGCGGCGGCGACAGCATGGGATCGCCGGGTTTCACGACATTGCGGCGGCGAAACTCGAACGGGTTGATGCTGAGCTGTTTTGCGAGCTCGTCAATCGCCGCTTCCACGGCAAACAGGCCTTGCGGCAGGCCGTAGCCGCGGAAGGCGCCGGCCGGCAGCGTGTTGGTGTAGGCGACGACGCCGTCGACCCTCTTGTTCGGACAGTTGTAGACGCTGACCGATTCCGCCACCGCATGAAACATCACCGGGCCGGCATGATTGCCATAGGCGCCGGTGTTGGAGAGCACATCGAGCTGCAGCGCGGTCAGTTTGCCGTCGTTGTCGGCACCGGCCTTCACCTTGACGCGCATCGGATGCCGCGTCGAGGTGGCGATGAACTGCTCCTCGCGGGTGAATTCGAGCTTGACGGGGCGTCCGGTCTTGAGCGCGGCCAATGCAAGGATGTCCTCGACGAACATCTCCTGCTTGCCGCCAAAGCCGCCGCCGACGCGTTCGCAGAACACCCTGATCCGCTCCGGTGGCAGATCGAAGATCTGCGACAGTCCTCGCCGGGTCAGGAATGGCACCTGCGTGCTGGAACGGACGTTGAGGATGCCATTGGCGTCGATCCAGGCGAGCCCGCCATGGGTCTCCAGCGCGGCATGCTGGACGCGCTGGGTGGTGAACGTCCCCTCATAGGTGACGGCAGCTTCCGCCAATCCTTTCGCGACATCGCCATATTCGCCATGCGTCTCCGCGACGAGGTTGCGCGCGGGGTTGGTGATGCGACGTTCGACCGTCTTGTCGCCATGAAGGGCCGGGGCGCCCGGCGCGATCGCCTCCGCCGGATCGAACACGGCGGGCAGCAGCTCATAGTCGACCTGGAGGCGGCGGCAGCCCTCTTCGGCGGCAGCCTCGGTCTCTGCCACGACGGCGGCGACCTTCTGGCCGATGAAGCGGACGACGTCGTCGAGGACGCGCGTATCCTCGGGGTCCATCCAGTCCTTCTCATGCCGCGCGGTCGAGAACAGAAGCTTTGGTGCGTCCTCATGGGTCAGCACGGCGTGGACGCCGGATACCGCGAGCGCCGCGCTCTTGTCGATCGAGACGATCTTGGCGTGCGGATGCGGCGAGCGCAGCAGCTTGACGTGCAGCAGGCCATCGATCTTCGTATCGAAAGTGTAGGGCGCCGCTCCGCGCACCACCAGTGGTCCGGCCGGCGCCGGCAGGCTGCGGCCGAAGGCGGTGCCGGCGTCGGCGTCTTCTATGTTTCTCTTGCCGTCGAGCGCGTCTTCGATCGAGCGATAGCCGGTGCAGCGGCAGATATTGCCCTTCAGCGAGACGCCGAGGTCCTGCCGCTGCGCCTGGTTCAGCGATGCGCAGGTCAGGATCATGCCGGCGGTGCAGAAGCCGCACTGGAATCCCTGCGCGTCGAGGAAGGCCTGCTGCAGCGGATGGGTGCCGCCATCGGGCGCAAATCCCTCGATGGTGGTGACGGCATGTCCTTCGGCGCGGAACGCCGGGATCAGGCAGCTATGCACCGGCTCGCCGTCGAGCAGCACGGTGCAGGCGCCGCAATCGCCGGCGTCGCAGCCTTTCTTGACGCCGAAATGCCCGAGGTCGCGCAGGAAGGTGCGCAGGCATTGTCCGGCCCGGGGCGTTTTCGCGAATGTCTTGCCGTTGATGTCGAAGGTCATGGCTGCGCCTTGAGTTCAGCGCGGATCTCTTCCGCGAGCCGCAGCGTCATGTGCTTGCGCCAGATCGGTTTGCCGTGGATGTCGGTGTGATAGAGATTGTCCGGGATGCGCTGCAGGATCGTCTCGCGCAATTCCTCCTGCTCCGGGATGGAGGCGAAGGCGAGCCTGATCGGCCGTATCGTCGCGGCGGTCACGGTCAGCGCGAAGCCGCTGTCGCTATCGATGCTTCCAATCAAGAGCGTTGCAGAGCGGCCGACCGGCGTCAGCGAGATCTGGCGGAACGCCGAACGTCGCCGCAGCGACGCAAGCGGAATATCGATCTGCCGCAGCAGGTCGCCGGGTCGAAGCAGGTTCTGCTGATTGCCGGTGATAAAGTCCATGACGGGAATCGTCCGCTCGCCGCCATCGGCCTGCCAGATCGTGGCGATGCCGTCGAGCGCAGAAGTCAGCGAGATCATCGGTCCCGCTGGCAGCGACATGCAGATATTGCCGCCAACGGTCGCGGTCTTCCAGATCTTGAAGGAGGCGAGGAACGAGCGGCAGCACTGGTTGATCAGCGGCGAGGCGATCCAGTCCGGAGGGCAGGCAAAGCCGTCAAGCTGCGCCACCGTGCAGGTGGCGGCGATGGTGAAGTTGTCGTCGCCGATCGTCAGCGCCGGCCATTTCAGCTCAGTGAGATCGATCAGCCGCCTCAGATGCGCCTGTGGCTCCGAGAACAGCCATGTGCCGCCCGCCAGCCAAGCATCGCCTGCCGTCCAAACGGGCAGTTGCGCCCGGGATTTCGGATGGGCGACTTCCGTAATCGTGTTCAAGTCCATCGATACGCCGACGCTTTCAACAGGATGCATCCTCGCTTAAGAGTCTTGTTCACTTAAGAATCCTTGCAAGACCGACGCCAATTGTTGGCCATAATTGGGACGGTCCTTGCATTGAACAAGCATGATCCGGAAAAGTGGATACCGGTTTTCCGAAAAGATCATGCACAAGAAGGCACCGGTGCCTCTCGAGAGATGGTGGGATTATGGACCAAACGCAGCTGATCTGGATCAAGGATCCGCTTTCCATTCTGGCCGAAGGCGCCGAACGCGGCGTCGTGGTCCAGGGTGGCAAGATCGTCGAATTGGTCGGCCGCGGCAAGGAACCGGCGGCTACGTCGGTAACGGTGTTCGACGCAGCCGAACATGTTGTGCTGCCGGGACTGATCAACACCCATCATCACTTCTACCAGACCCTCACGCGGGCACTTCCGGCCGCGCTCGACCGCGAGCTGTTTCCCTGGCTCAAGGCACTTTATCCGGTGTGGGCGCGGCTGACACCGGAATCGCTTCAGCTCGGGGTGACCGTTGCAATGTCGGAACTGCTGCTGTCCGGCTGCACCACCACGACCGATCACCACTATGTGTTTCCCGCTGGGCTCGAGGAAGCCGTCGATATCGAGGTGGCCGTCGCAAAGCGCCTCGGCTTGCGCGTGCTGCTCACGCGCGGCTCAATGAATCTGTCCGTGCGCGACGGCGGTCTGCCGCCGGATAGCGTCGTGCAGGATGAGGATACTATTCTGGCCGACAGCGCGCGCGTGGTCGCAAAACATCACGAGCGCGGCGAGCAGGCGATGGTCCAGATCGCGCTCGCGCCATGCTCGCCGTTCTCGGTGACGACCTCGCTGATGCAGAAGACCGCCGAGCTTGCCGACAAGCTCGATGTCCGCCTGCACACCCATCTGGCCGAAACCGAGGACGAAAACAGATTCTGCGAACAGATGCACCGCTGCCGGCCGCTCGATTATCTCGAGCAATGCGGCTGGCTCAACGGGCGCACCTGGCTCGCGCATGGCATCCATTTCAACGCCGATGAAATCAAGCGGCTCGGCGAGGCCGGGACCACCATCAGCCACTGCGCCTGCAGCAACCAGGCGCTGGCATCAGGCTGCTGCCCGGTCTGCGAGATGGAGCAGGCCGGTGTCGGAATTGGCCTTGGCGTCGACGGCTCGGCCTCCAACGACGAATCCAATCTGATGCAGGAGGTGCGCGCGGCCTTCCTGGTGCAGCGCGCCCGCTACGGCGTCGACCGCGTCAGCCACAAGGATGCGCTGCGCTGGGCGACCAGGGGCTCCGCCGCTTGTGTCGGCCGCCCCGAGCTCGGCGAGATCGCCGTCGGCAAGGCCGCCGATCTCGCTCTGTTCAAGCTCGACGAGTTGCGCTTCTCGGGCCATGGCGACCCGCTCGCCGCGCTGGTGCTGTGCGGCGCGCACCGCGCCGACCGCGTAATGGTCGGCGGCAAGTGGGCCGTGATCGACGGCGCCATCCCCGGCCTGGACGTCGCCGACCTGATCCGCCGCCACACCGCCGCCGCCCACGCGATGCAGGCAGGCTGAGATCGCAGTCCGCTCTCTCCGTCATTGCGAGCGAAGCGAAGCAATCCACGTCTCCGCTTGTGGCGCTATGGATTGCTTCGCTGCGCTCGCAATGACGGCGTCGTCCCGGGCTTGCGCGCCGCGGCGAAGCCCCTTGGCGTAGCCTTGAGCCTGATAACCACAGGCCTGTGTTGTGTGCTCCGCTACAACCGCTTGCTCCTGCCACAACACCTCCCTGTGGTTATGGGTCTCCGCCTTCGCGGGGACGACACTGAGAATGACGTGAGCTGTGCTACTGACTGCGTTTGCTCTTTCTTCTTCGCGCGGACATCATTCGATCGCTGTTGCAAATTTGCGACGATCGAGACAATTCGAGTCCGTCTAAGCAGCGCTGACAAAAAGTTGAGCAGCCAAGTTTCGACTGCGTACAATCACGCGCAACGATCGCACGGCGCCGCAAGGCTCTGCGCTCAAACGCCGCAGAAGACCAATAGAAATAGGGAAAAGCGGAAAATGCGCAACACGCGCGGAGGTTGCTTTCGCGTTTGCGCGGCGCCGCTTGCCACTCCCTAAAACACTGACGTTGCAGTCTTTACGTGCCGAAACTTGCAGCACGCTGTGGAAAAACTTGAGGCTTCTCACTTCACGGGAACGGCGCAAGGGTCGTTTGCGAAGGGCCTCGAACTTTCGCACGTCAACTTGGGGGTACACACAAATATGCTCAGTCTTCGCCGAAACCTGGCAGCCGCGGCACTGTCACTTGCCACTCTTGCGCCCGCCGGGTTCGCCAGTGCGGCCGACCTGGCGGTCAAAGCGCCGAAGCCAGCGCCTGATTTACCGTTCTTCCTGCTGATCGATAATCGCGTGACCTTCTCCTGGATGCCCAAGGGCACCGATCCCGGCGCTTACTCCATTCAGCCGAACGGTACGATCAACGGCACGACGGCCAAGCAGGTCTACTCGTTCACCCACTTCGACATCTGGACCTACGGCACCAACTTCTTCACGATCTCGATGTTCAAGTCGGGTCAAAACGATCCTGCTTCGCCGTGCTCCAATGCCGGCGTGCTGATCACTGGCGCGCCAGCCGATTGCGCCGGCGCCACCGAAATCTATGGTCTGTTCCGCTCGACCTTCGGCTTCAACCAGATCTTCAACACCAAGGCCTTCAACGTCGGACCGCTCACCAACGTCTCCTTAGAAGTCGGTATGGACGCCAACAGCGAGAACACCTTCCTGGCTCCGGCCAAGCGACAGGTCGTGGCCGGCCTGCAGTTCGAATTCGCGCTGCCCTACAAGGGCTATTTCAACGTGTCGCCATTGGCGTCCTGGGAGTTCTCGAACCACAACGCCTTCAACCAGTGCGGACTGTTCGGTCCCGGCATTCCGTATCCGGCGCCAGGCGCCACCTGCCTTCCGGACGGCAACACCAGCTTCAATCCGACCTGGGCGGTCGAAACCAACTATTATATGGACCTCGGCTTCCTGCCGGAGAGCATGCAGTTCTTCTCGATCAGCGGCCGCGCTGCCTGGTACGGCAAGAAGGGTGACCAGAACAACCCGCTGGTTGGCTTCGGCACCGGACCGTTCAGCACCGCTACCGCCGTTGAGTTCAACAGCGAGCCGATCCGTCTGACCTTCGACGCCAGCAAGGCGGTCTGGGGACCGAAGTATACCCACTTCGTCGATCTCTGGGTTGCTTACCGCTACTGGCAGAACAAGTTCGGCCTCGACCATAACGCAGCGCCCGGCGTCTGCACCCTGACCAACGCGGCCGGCGTGACGTTCAGCACCAACAGCTGCACCGAGTCGACGGTCTACGGCGGTATCACCGTGAAGTTCTAAAGCACCTATCCGTTCTCCAGGTGAACTGGGCGCCGCGATGACCTCGTGGCGCCATTTTTTTTTTCCAGGCGGCGTCGACAAGCCGCAAGCGAGGCAGTGCTTCGCGCTATTTCCGCCAGAGGCCGGCGTGGAGCTCCGCTGCTTCTTCCTCGATCAGCGGCCCTACGACATCGGTCGGTCGCTGCCCGGTCCGGAAGACTTCGCGGCAGGGCAGGTCGAGCGTCGGGTTCTCCGGATGATTGCCGGTGATCTCGCGCAGGCGATGTTCGCTCAAGCCATAGACCAGCCGCCCGATGCCGGCCCAGTAGATCGCGCCCGAGCACATCGCGCAGGGCTCTGCGGACGAATAGAGCGTGGCGTGCTCGAGGACGTCAGGCGCCAGCGTCGTACAGGCTTTTGTTGCGAGCAAGCGCTCGGCATGCGCGGTGCCGTCACGGGATGGCATATAGCCGTTCTCCATCTCCATCAGCACATTGCGATTGCGGTCGACGAGAACGGAGCCGAACGGATGGTTGCCGTGGGTGACGGAGCGGCGAGCGACCTCGAAGGACCGCCGCAGGAAATGCAGGTCAGCTTCTTCCTGAGTCAGCGCAGAAATATCCGTCATCAATGTCCCGCCATGTGCCGCCCGATCTCGGTGAGATCGGCCTCGCTGGCGCGGGCCTCGTGGACGAACTCACCATGGAACATCACGACCAGACGGTCGGAAAGTTCGAGCAGTTCGTCAAGGTCTTCGCTGACGAGAAGCACCGCCGCGCCGCGGTTGCGCGCCGCCATGATCTCGGCATGGATCTGCGCCACCGCTGCGAAATCGAGCCCGAAGCAGGGATTGGCCGCGATCAGCACCTCGACCTCGCCGCCGAGCTCGCGTGCCAGCACCGCGCGCTGCACGTTGCCGCCTGAGAGCGCGGAGATCGGCGTATCCGGCGTACGCGTCTTGATCTTGTAGAGGCCGATCTTGCGTTCGGCATTCTTGCGGAAGGCCGCACCGTTGAGCCACCAGCCGCCCTTGGCAAAAGGCGCGCGGTCGAAGTCGCGGAAGGCGATGTTGTCGGCCACGCTCATGCCGCCGACGCAGGCGTTCTTCAACGGCTCTTCCGGCAATACCGACAACTTGTGCCGCCGCATCTCCTCGCGTGTCGCCGAATAGCGCTCGCCGCGGATGCGGATTTGGCCGTTCTCGGCTTCGCGCTGGCCGGCGAGGACTTCCACGAGCTGCCGCTGGCCGTTGCCGGAGACGCCGGCGATGCCGACGATCTCGCCGCCGCGGACCGTGAGTGAAACATTCTGGACGGCGACTGCGCCGGCATCGTCCAGCGCGGTGATCCTGTCCAGCTCCAGCCGCGCCTCGCCGACCTCACCGACGCGCGGCGGCTGTACGGTCAGTTGTTCGGCGCCGATCATGGTGCGCGCCATGTCGTCCGGCGTCAGCTCGGCGACGCGGCCCTGGCCGGCGAGTTTTCCGCGCCGAAGGATGGTCACCTCATCGGCAAAGGCCATCACCTCACGGAATTTGTGGGTAATCATCAGGATGGTCAATTCACCTGATACGACCATCGCGCGCAACATGCCCAAGACCTCGTCGGCCTCGCCAGGCGTCAGCACCGAGGTCGGCTCGTCCAGGATCAGGAAGCGCCGCTTCAGGTAGAGCTGCTTCAGGATCTCGCACTTCTGCCGCTCGCCGGCGGAGATATCGGAGACCTTGGCGTCCAGCGGCACCTTGAACGGCATCCGCGCCAGGAACGCCTCGAGCTCCTTCTTCTCCCTGCTCCAGTCCACCACAACAGGAACGTCGTCGCGCGCCAGCACCAGGTTTTCGGCGACCGTCATCGCCGGCACCAGGGTGAAATGCTGGTAGACCATGCCGAGCCCGAGCGCGTGCGCGTCCTTCGGGTTGCCGATCTTCTGCTCACGCCCACCGATCAGGATGTCGCCCTGGGTCGCGTGGTAATAGCCCATGATGCATTTGACGAGCGTGCTCTTCCCCGCACCGTTCTCGCCGAGCAGCGCGTGGAAGGAGCCGGGACGCACCTTCAGCTCGACATTGTCGAGCGCCAGGAAATCGCCGAAGCGCATGGTCATGGCGATCGCGTCGACGCCGAAGGCGCCAGTCGGGGCGGGTGGCTCGCCGATGATCACGAGATCGCTCCGATCAGGTCGCCGGATTTCGCCACCGCGCCGAACACGCCGCCCTGCATCTTGATCATCTTCAGCGCATGGTCGTGATTGCCCTTGTCGGTCGCGCCGCAGCAATCCTCGATCAGCACGCATTCGAAGCCGCGGTCATTGGCCTCGCGCATCGTGGTGTGGACGCAAACGTCGGTGGTGATGCCGGTCAGCACGATATTTTCGATGCCGCGCAGGCGGAGCATCAGCTCCAGGTCGGTCGCACAGAACGAGCCCTTGCCGGGCTTGTCGATGGTCGGCTCGCCAGGCAGCGGGGCAAGATCCGGGATGATCTCCCAGCCGGGCTCGCCGCGCACCAGGATGCGGCCGCAAGGGCCGGGATCGCCAATGCCGGCGCCGATCTGGCGCGAGCGCCAGCGCTTGTTGGCGGGAAGATCGGCGAGATCGGGCCGGTGCCCCTCGCGAGTGTGGATGATGTGATAGCCTTGGCTTCGCATCACCGCGAGCAGACGCTTGATCGGCTCGATCGGCGCCCGCGTCAGCGAGAGATCGTAGCCCATCTTGTCGACATAGCCGCCGACGCCACAGAAATCGATCTGCATGTCGATGATGACGAGCGCGGTGTTTTCCGGGCGCAGATCGCCATTGTAGGGCCAGGCGTAGGGCTCGGACTTGATAGTGCGCTCGGACATGGATGACCTCGGCTGTGCGCGTGATTAGCGAGTGATGGAAAGCTCGGCGGGCGCGCCGGTCAGCGTGCGCTTCGGCGAGCAGGTGATGATCATGATCGCGAGCGTCAGGATGTACGGCGCGGCATTGAACAGGTGGTAGCCCGAGGTGACGCCGACCGATTGCAGCGCCGGTCCCAGCGCTGCCGCGCCGCCAAAGGCGAGCGAGGCCCACAGGCAGAGCAGGGGATCCCAGCGCGCGAAGATCACGAGCGCGACCGCGGTGATGCCCTGTCCTGAGGATAGGCCTTCGTTCCAGCTTCCAGGATAGAACAGCGACAGGAACGAGCCGCCGATCCCGGCGAGGAAGCCGCCGACCATGGTGGCGCGGAGCCGGATCAGCAGCACCGAATGGCCCATCGCGCGTGCCGCGTCCGAGCTCTCGCCGGCGGTGCGGATCAAAAGCCCCCAGCGCGTGGCCTTGAACGCCCAATAGAGAATGGGTGCGATCGCGACCCCGATCAGGAACAGAACGTTGATGCGGAGTGCGGCGCGGACCTGCGGAATGTCGCTCCACCAGCCGAAATCGATGGCTGGCAGCCGCGGCGCCGTCGGCTCGATCAAGGGCTTGCCGAGGAAGAAGGCGAGGCCGATGCCGAACAGCATCAGCGCGATTCCGACCGCGACGTCGTTCACGCGCGGCAATGAGCAAATGCCGGCGTGGAGCGCACCGAGCAGCGCGCCGGTGATGCCGGCGGCAAGTACCCCGAGCCAGGGCGAGCCGGTGAGATAGGAGACGCCGTAGGCGCTCATCGCGCCCATCACCAGCGTGCCCTCGAGGCCGAGATTGATGCGGCCGCTGCGCTCAGTGATGCATTCCCCTAAGCTGACGAACAGGAACGGCGTCGAGACGCGGATGGCGCCGCCGAGCACGGCGAGCGGAACGGTCCACAATCCGATCGATGCGTCTGCCATGTCAGGACTTTCCTCTCAGGAAGCCGATGCGGCCGTAGACCGCGTCGCTCGCGAGCACAAACACGAAGATGATGCCCTGCAGCACCAGCACGGAAGCGTCGGGCAGTCCGAGCCGCCGCTGCAACAGGCCGCCGCTGGCGCTGATGCCGCCGAGCAGGACCGCAACCGGAATCACCGCGAGCGGATTCTGCCGCGACAGGAAGGCGACCAGGATGCCGGTGAAGCCGTAACCGGCGGCGAGATTGGCGTTGGTGCGTCCCTGGACGGCGGCGACCTCGATCATGCCGGCAAGGCCGGCGCAACCGCCGGCAAGAAAGCAGATCGTCATGATCAGTTTGCCGACGCCGAGGCCGACGATCTTGGCGGCGCGGATATTGCCGCCGGCGACACGCGCAGCAAAGCCGAAGGTGGTGTGATAGATCAGGACGTAGGAGGCGATCGCACAGACAAGGCCGAACACCAGGCCCCAATGCACATCGGTGCCAGGGATGGTGCCGATCATGTTGGCTGCGCCTATCTCGCGGGTCGAGGGCTTGTTGAGACTGGCGGGATCGCGCATCACGCCTTCGACGAGATGGTTGAGGATCGCAAGCGCGATATAGACCAGCAGCAGGCTCGAGATCGTCTCGTTGACGCCGCGATACTGCCGGAGCGCGCCCGACAGCGTGATCCACAATCCACCGCCGATCACGCCGGCAATGACCATCGCGATCTGCACCACCAGCGGCGGCGCCCATTGCATCGCGAGCGCGGCGCTGGTGGCTGCCAGCGCGCCGATCAGCAGCGCGCCTTCGCCGCCGATGATCACCATGCCGAGCTGCGCCGGCAGCGCCGTGCACAGCGCAGTCAGGATCACGGGCGCTGCGCGGGTCAGCGTGTTCTGCCAGGAGAACCAGGTGCCGAACGCGCCCTGGTACATGTAGAAATAGAGATCGAGCGGATTCTTGCCGTACAGCGCGACGAACACGCCGAAGGCCGCGAGCGCGCCGATCAGGGCCGCCCCCGGGATCAGGATGTATTCGATGGTGGCGCCGTAGCGCTGCAGGAAACCCGGATCGGCGGCCGGGGCGACCCCGACCGCCTCGGCCGAGTCAGCCGTGTCTGTTGTCACGAAGTCGCTCCGATCACGCCTTCGATCAGATAGTCCATCTTTTCGAGCTCGGGATCCTTCTGGCCGCGCTCGACACTGGCCGCGATCACCGTCTTGCCCTTGTTGTCGAGGATCGGTCCCTTGAAGATGGTGTATTCGCCGAGAACAAGCTTCGCCTTCATCTCGTCGGCATGCTTGCGTGCTTCGGCCGAGACCGCTTCGCCATAGGGCGAACATTTGACGATCTCTTCCTTCAGGCCGCCACGATAGAAGTTCGGGATCGATTCGCCCGAGGTGATCATCTTCAGGAATTTCGGATAGAGCGCTTCCCAATTCCATTCGGCGCCGGTGAGATAGGCCTTTGGCGCGAGTGGGGACTGGTTGACGTGATAGCCGCAGACGAAAGCGCCGCGGCGTGCGGCGTTCTCGACCATGGTCTTGGGGCCGTCGACATGGCAGGTTAGCACGTCGACGCCCTGGTCGATCAGGCTGTTGGTGGCCTCGGCTTCCTTGACCGGCATCGACCAGTCGCCGGTGAATATCACTTGCGTGGTTGCCTTGGGGTTGGCGAGCTTGGCGCCGAGGGTGAAGGCGTTGATGTTGCGCAGCACCTGCGGGATTGGCTTGGCGGCGACGAAGCCGAGCTTGCCGCTCTTGGTCGAATAGCCCGCAACGATGCCGGAAATGAACTGCGCCTCGTCGATATAACCGAAATAGCTGCCGGCGTTCTTCGGGTCTTTCTCGGTCCACAGACCGCCGCAATGTTCGAAGCGGATCTTCGGATATTTGTTCGCTATCTTGACCACGTGTGGACTGAAATATCCGAACGAGGTCGGAAACAGCAGTGTGGAGCCGTCAAGATTGATCATGGACTCCATGGTCTTCTCGACTGCATCGGTCTCCGGCACCTTCTCTTCCTCGACCACCTTGATGCCGGGAAGTTTCTTCAGCGCCGCCGCGCCTTGCGCGTGCGCCTGGTTGTAGCCGTAGTCGTCGCGCGATCCGACATAGATGAAGCCGATGGTGGTCTCGGCCGCCTGCGCGGTGCGCGCGCCGATCGTGCCGCCCAGCGCCAGCGCGGCGCCGCCTTGCAACAAATGCCGTCGTGAAATCCTGCTGAAATCCATTGCCTGCTCCCCTGGGGCGGTCCGGCCGCCGGTCGTTTCGCGTCCGCGCCAACGGCGGAGCTCAGACAGGATGTCGCAAGCTTCGTGCCAGAGCCTATTTGGCGAGCATGAAATATCAATCGCTTGAAATTACTTGGATATTATTCAATGTTGCGTTTCGCTCAAACTTTGAGCGGCAGTGTGCTGGCCTAATTATTGAGCGTAGTCAGATCATTGTATGCAAGGCTGTTAAGCATCGCTGGGGACGTTGATCGCGCGAAAGGGCACTGGCATTGAACTTGTATCGACCTGGATGCGGGAATCGAAAGCGGCGCTGCACTGGAAAAGCATGAGCAAGACAGACGCGGCGGGAGCCGGGACCAGACCAACCTTGCTTGGCGAGGCGATCGTTGCCCGCATCGACCTGCTTGCGGCGATATCGGAGACGCCTGAGCACCTGGCGCGAATCTATCTGACGCCCGAGCACCGCAAGGCGGCCGATCTTCTTCTGTCCTGGATGCGCGAGGCCGGGATGAGCGCTCATCTCGACGCCATCGGCAATGTCTGCGGACGTTACGAGGGCGACAGGCCCGGCCTACCGTGCCTGATGCTGGGCTCGCATTACGACACCGTGCGCGACGCCGGCAAATGGGACGGACCGCTCGGCCTGATCACCGCGATCTCCTGCGTCGCCGATCTCAACCGGCGCGGCCGCCGATTGCCCTTCGCGATCGAGGTGACCGGCTTTGCCGATGAGGAGGGTGTCCGCTTTGCTTCGACCCTGCTCGGCAGCCGCGCAGTCGCCGGCACCTTCGACGAAAGCGTGCTGAACGCGCGCGACCACGCCGGCATCTCCATGCGCGAGGCGATGATCGCCTTCGGGCTCGATCCTGATCATATCGGCGCCGCCGCGCGCGTCCGCAGCGAACTGCTCGCCTATGTCGAACTGCATATCGAGCAGGGGCCGGTGCTGGAAGAGAAAGACCTGCCCGTCGGCGTGGTGACCGCGATCGCCGGCGCCACGCGGCTTGCGGCAAAGCTCACGGGCATGGCCGGCCATGCCGGCACCGTGCCGATGGTGTCGCGCCGCGATGCGCTGGCGGGCGCTGCCGAATGCATCACGGCGATTGAGGAATTCTGCAAGACCGACGATGGCGGTCTCGTCGGCACTGTCGGCTATATCGATGCGAGGCCCGGCGCCACCAACGTGATCCCCGGATTCGTCTCCTTCACCATCGACGTCCGCGCGCCCACCGATACGCATCGCAAACGCGCGGTCGCCGAGATCGTCCGCGAAATCGAGGCCATCGCAAGGCGCCGCGGGCTCTCGCTGCAACTCGATGTCACCCATGAGAACCGCACCGTGCCCTGCGCGTCTTGGCTCAAAGCGCAGGTGGCCGAGGCAGTGGCCGGCGAGGGATATCCCGTGTTCGAGCTGCCAAGCGGGGCGGGGCATGACGGCATGGCGATGATCGATGTCGCCGACGTCGCCATGCTCTTCGTCCGCTGCCGCGGCGGCATCAGCCACCATCCCGACGAGCATGTCGACCTTGCCGACGCTGATGCGGGCGCGCGGGTCCTGCTGCGTCTGATCGAGAACTTTCGGGCGGGCGAGATATCGCCGTAACATCGTAGGATGGGTAGAGCGCAGCGAAACCCATCAATATTTGTGACCGCGGCGAAGGTGATGGGTTTCGCTGCGCTCTACCCATCCTACAAGTCCGATCACTCCGCCGCTTTCGCCGTTTTGCCGAACATGCGCGTCGGAGCGGGGAAGCCGCAGGAGGTGCCGTCGGTGATCTTGACCTGATCCTCCCAAGGCAGGCGGAAGCGACCCGACACCATGTCCTGCATGAAGGTGTAGGGACAATCCATCGCGCCGCCCTTCACCGCGACATAGCCGCGGTGCCAGAGCTGGTAGATGTTGTTCTCGACACCCCAGTTGATGCGCGCCTCACGTACCAGGTCAGGGCGCACCTCGGCGGTGATGATCTCGTCGGCGCGGCCGGTGGTGCCATGCGCGATGATGGTGCCGTCGAAATTGACGATCATGCCTTCGCCCATGGAATCGAACGAGCCGTCGGACCCGCACATGCAGACATTGGCTGTTACCATCAGGTTCTGGAACGCGTTGGCCTGGTTGGTGAAGCGCCAGCTCTCGCGGATCGGCGCGGTGTAGCCGGCGGTGCGGATCATGATCTCGGCGCCCTTGTAGGCACATTCGCGCGCCATTTCCGGGAACATGCCGTCATGGCAGATGATGAGCGCGATCTTGGCGCCCTTCGGCCCCTCGATCACGGGAATGCCGATGTCGCCGGGCTCCCACGGCTCAACCGGAATCCAGGGATGGAATTTGCGATAATAGAGCTTGATCTCGCCGTGGTCGTCGATGATCAGGCCTGAATTGTAAGGATTGCCATCGGGGTTGTACTCCATGATGGAGAAGCAGCCCCAGATCTTGTTGTCGACGCAGGCCTGCTTGAAAGCGGCAACCTCCGGCCCGTCGAGCTGGCACATGATCTCGGGATTGGTGTCCATCGACAGGCCATGCAGCGAATATTCGGGAAACACGACGAGATCCATGGTCGACAGGTTGCGCCGCGCCTTGCCGACCATCCAGACGATCTTCTCGGTCTGCTTCGCCAGATCGGCTTTGGTCACCACAACGGGCAATTGCAGTTGAACGAGCCCGATCACGACGCCATTGGGTGATTTGTTGAGGCCGCCAAGTCCGTTCATGTCGAACTCCCTGTTCCTGTGCTGATCGTTCGCGGGATCTGGTGAGAGCAAATCGGATTTCTGCCCGCATCGAAAGGCCATTTTCCAGGCGCTGTGATCGCCTCGAAGTCAGTGCGGCCGGTGGCGGGAGACGAAAATTCTTTCCTGCATCTATAACGGGGAACATGCTTCCAAGTCGCTCCCGCAAAAGACATTTCGCTACCATTGCTTCCGGGCCGCAATTGACGACATTTAGGGCCTGTTTCAATGGAAGCGACCATGAGCAATCCCGGATTTGATGCGTTTGGCGAGCCGATAGCGGCCGAGAGCGTTAGAGCACCCGGGCGTGCGTCCTCGTGGCTGCTGCGTGCGGGCACCGGTGCATTCTGGCTGCTTGTTGCTGGCATCGTGATCGCGCGCGCCGCCTACTTTGAGGCCGGCGTCTTCAATTTCGACCACGCCGTCGCCTGGGCGCAGGGCCTGTTCGCAGCCCTCTGACGTTCGATCGTTCACATAAGGTTCCAGCCGAGATCGGCTGGGTTGCCGGCGACAGGCCCGCCTGAAGCGACGCATGCGCCGATCCCCGGAATATAACTTCTCGTTACTGGGGAAACCGTAGAATATATTAGCCAAAACATCATGGTAGGCGCATAAATTATTCCCGATAGGGAGTGCCACCGTGGCGGACAATACCAATAGCATCAAGGAAACAGCGCGGCGCCCCAGTACCGTTGCGCGCACCTTTTCGCTTCTTCCCGGCATCGCGCTATGCGGCGTGATCACGCTCGTCGCGGTCGGTGTCCAGCATCTGGAAGAACGGGCGTTCGACCATCCCTATGTGGAAGCCCTGGTGATCGCGATCCTGCTGGGGATGGCGATCCGCACCGCCTGGAATCCGTCCGAGCGATGGCGCTCGGGGATCGCCTTCAGCGCCAAGCAACTGCTCGAAGTCGCCGTCGTGCTGCTGGGGGCCTCGATCAGCTTCGCCGCGATCGCGGCCTCGGGCCTGGCGCTGATCGGCGCGATCGCGGGCACGGTTGCGATCATGCTGGCGCTCAGTTTTGGCGTCAGCCGCATGCTCGGCCTACCGACCAAGCTGTCGATCCTGATCGCCTGCGGCAATTCGATCTGTGGAAATTCGGCGATTGCGGCGGTTGCCCCCGTGATCGACGCCCACAGCGACGACATCGCCTCGTCGATCTCGTTTACGGCGATTCTCGGCGTGCTGATGGTGCTGGGATTGCCCTTGCTGATCCCGCTCCTGGGATTGTCGGCGACGCAATACGGCATCCTGGCCGGACTTACGGTCTATGCCGTTCCACAGGTGCTTGCGGCCACCGTGCCTGCCGGCATCGTCAGCACGCAGATCGGGACGCTGGTGAAACTGGTGCGCGTGCTGATGCTGGGCCCGATCGTGATCGGGCTTTCCTTGTTCGTGGCCAGCCGTCGCCAGCAAGAGAAGGCGGCCGCGATCAGTCCGTTCAAGCTGGTGCCCTGGTTCATCATCGGCTTTTTGGTCCTGGCCGCGCTGCGATCGTTCGAACTCGTTCCAGATGCCGTGGTCCCCCTGGTGACAAAGACGGCGGTCCTGCTCACCGTGCTGTCGATGGCGGCCCTTGGCCTCGGCGTCGATATTCGCGTCATTGCGACCGTGGGAGGACGCGTGACAGCCGCGGTCACGCTGTCGCTGTTGGTGCTGCTCGCCATCAGCATCGGGCTCGTTCATTTCTTCAGATGAACGTACGTCCGGCGACGCTGCACAACTCGAATGCAAAGAAAAAGCCGCTCAATGAATGAGCAGATGCGCGTCGAAAAAGCTTCGCACAGAGAATAATCAGCGCGTCATCAAACGATCAGTGGATTGAAATCGCGACGGATTTCGTTCCGGCGATGCGCGATTCCGAATTGTACACAATGGCACGGCGCTTGCTTAACCCCGCTCAAGAGTTCTCTCGTTCGGGGCACGCACGTCATGGCGAACTCAAGCGATCCAGTGGGGAAGATTGTCGCGGAGCCGGAGCCGATCGAGCTCGACTGGACCAAGACCGCGCTCGTCATCATCGACATGCAGCGCGATTTCATGGAGCCCGGCGGCTTCGGCGAAACGCTCGGCAATGACGTCAGCCGGCTAGCGCGCGCCGTGAAGCCGATCGGCTCGGTGCTGTCGGCGGCCCGCGACACCGGCATGCTGGTGATCCATACCCGCGAAGGACATCTGCCAGATCTTTCCGACGCGCCGCCCGCCAAGGTCGAACGCGGCGCGCCATCCTTGCGCATCGGCGATCCCGGTCCGATGGGCCGCATCCTCATCCGCGGCGAGGCCGGCCACGACATCATTCCCGAGCTCTATCCACTCGACAGTGAGATCGTGATCGACAAGCCCGGCAAGGGCGCGTTCTACGCCACCGAGATGAGTGATGTGCTGCAGAAATACGGCATCGAGAATCTGCTGGTGTGCGGCGTCACCACCGAAGTGTGCGTCAACACCACCGTGCGCGAGGCCAATGACCGCGGCTATCGCTGCGTCGTCATCTCCGACGGCTGCGCATCCTACTTCCCCGAATTTCACGAGATGGGCCTGAAGATGATCAAGGCCCAAGGCGGCATCTTCGGCTGGGTCACAAGCTCAGCCGCAGTACTGGAGGCGTTGGAGACTTCGAAAACATTGGCTTAGGATATTACCATGAACACCAGCATGACGGAGACGGCCGGCAGGTCCGAGTTCAAGCCGGCACTGTGGACATCGGGCGACTGGAACGCGTTTTTCGGCTTCGGCACCAACATCCTCGTCAACATGCTGGTCCTCACCGGCCTGTTGCGCTTCGTCCTGAAGATGCCGGACTCTCTTGTCTTCGGCCGCATCCTGCCGGCGCTCGGCCTGATGATGTGCCTCTCCACTTTCTATTACGCTTTCCTCGCCTACCGGCTGGCGCAGCGGACCGGCCGGAGCGACGTCTGCGCGTTGCCATCGGGCGTCAGCGTCCCGCATATGTTCATCGTCACTTTCGTGATCATGCTGCCGATCACGCTCAAGACCGGCGATCCCATCAAGGGCTGGTCCGCCGGCCTGGTCTGGGTGTTCTTCCAGAGCTTCATTCTGATGATCGGCGGTTTCATCGCGCCGTATATCCGGAAGATCACGCCGCGCGCGGCGCTGCTCGGCACGCTCGCCGGCGTGTCCGTCACCTTCATCGCGATGCGGCCGGCGCTCGAAATGTACATGACACCGCAGATCGGGCTCATCTGTTTCGCCATCATCCTGGTGAGCTGGTTCGGCGGCGTGAAATATCCGCGCGGCATTCCCGCCGGCCTCGTTGCGATTGCGGCGGGCATGATCATCGCATGGGGCTCGAACCTGTTCGGACTCGGGCTCGGCGGCCTGAGCCTGAAAGGCGTCGGCGATGCCTTTACGAATTTCGGCTTCTCGGTGCCGGTCCCGGCCGTCGGCTACGTGTTTTCCGGTTTCGAGTTCCTGGGGATCATTCTCGTCACGGCGATTCCATTCGGCATCTATGATCTCGTCGAGGCCATGGATAACGTCGAGAGTGCGGAGGCCGCCGGCGACGAATATCCGACCACGCGCGTTTTGACCGCCGATGGCGTCGTGAGCCTGATCGGCTGCCTGATGGGCAATCCCTTCATCAACGCCGTTTATATCGGCCATCCCGGCTGGAAGGCGATGGGTGGACGGATCGGCTATTCGGCCGCGACCGGAATCATGGTCGTGCTGCTGTCGTGGTTCGGCATCATCTCGGTGCTGCTGGCGCTGGTGCCGGTGGTCGCGATCTCGCCGATCCTGCTCTATATCGGCATGCTGATCGGCGCGCAGGCGTTCCAGACCACGCCCGCGAGGCACGCGCCCGCGATCGTGCTGGCATTCACGCCGCATCTTGCCGCCTGGGCCAAGCTGCAGATCGACACCATGCTGGCGTCGACCATGACGGCGGCTCAGAGCGTCGGCGGGCTTGCGGCCGACAAGGTCGGCGAGGTCAAGACGGCTGCGATCGCCGCGCTGCCGCAACAGGGCGTGATCTATCACGGGCTCGAGGTGATGGGAGGAGGCTCGATCTTGGCCGGCCTCGTGCTCGGCGCGATCGCCGTCTTCATCATCGAACGCGACTTCCTGAAGGCATCAGCCTTCGCGTTGGCCGGCGCCGTCATGACCTATTTTGGTTTCATGCATGGCGAAGCGGTCGGCATCGGAGGCGGCCTTGGCGTCACGCCCGGCGTGACGTTCGCTTATCTCGTGATGGCGGGTGGATTGTTCGCGCTCAGCAAGTCTGTCGGCAGCGTGGCCTACAGCTCGCATCCGGAGATCCCGATCGCGGCGCCGGCGGAGTAGGGTAACTCCCTCTCCCCGCTCTTGCGGGGGGAGGGGCTATCTCCGCGAACACGGTGAGAGACGGACTCGCGGAGGCTCCCCCTCACCCGGATCGCATCTTACGATGCGATCCGACCTCTCCCCGCACGCGGGGCGAGGTGAAGAGAGCCGCACTCAACATCGTTCCTTATCCGCCCTTTACAGCGCCCGCGGTGAGTCCGGCGACGATCTGGCGCTGGGCGAACACCGTGAGCAGCAGCACCGGGAAAGTCACGAGCAGCGCGGCGGCGGCGAGCGGGCCCCAGCTCAACTGGTCGAACGAGATCATGTTGTAGACGGCAACCGGCAAGGTGCGCGTCTCGCGTCCCGCCAGCACGATGCCGAACACGAAATTGTTCCAGGAGAAGATCACTGCGAGGATGAAGGCGACCGCAAGTCCCGGGCGCGCGATCGGCAGCGCGACGTGACGGAACACCTGCCAGCGCGTGGCGCCATCGATCCGTGCGGCTTCCTCCAATTCCAAAGGCGTGGTCTCGAAATAGCCGATCATGATCCAGATCACGATCGGCACGGTGACCACGAGATGGATGATGATCTGCGGCACCAGAGTGCCGAGCAGCCCCAGCCACTGGAACAAGAGGAACAGCGGGATCAGATACGACAGCCCCGGTGTGATGCGCGCGATCAGGATCACGATCGCGGATTTATGCGCCGCCATCCGCGCGATGCCATAGCCGGCGGGCACGCCGACCAGCATCGCGAGCAGTGTCGCGCCGCCGGTGACGATCAGGCTGTTGACGAAATAGGTCAGGAAGCGGTTGGAGGCGAGCACGTCGGCATAGTTCTTCCAGGCGAATTGCTCGGGGATGAACACCGGCGGATAGGCCGCATTGTCGATCTCGTACTTCAGCGACAGCGAGATCATCCAGAGGAAGAACAGGATCGCCGGCGACACGATGATGAACACCGAGAGCCAGAGGCCGATCCGGCCGAGGAGTTGGCGCGGGCTCATGCGCCACCTCCGATCTCCGTCCATAGCATCCGCTTGCGCAAGTAAAGCAGCATCGCGGCGAGCAGCACGATCAGCAGGAAGAACACCACGGCAATCGCCGAGCCGTAGCCGAGGTCGTAATAGACAAAGGCGACGCTGTAGAGATAGAGGTTGATGGTCTCCGAGGCCGAGCCGGGCCCGCCTTGCGTGATCGCGAAGATGATATCGAAACTCTTCACCGCGTCGATCATGCGGATCATGCCGGCGATGAACAGGAACGGCATGATCAGCGGCAGCGTGATGTAGCGGAACATCTGCCAGAACCCGGCGCCGTCGATCTCCGCGCTCTCGTAGGGCTCGGTCGGGATAGCGGCGAGGCCGCCGAGCACGATCAGCATGACCAGCGGCGTCCATTGCCAGGTCTCGACCAGCACCAGCGACGGAATGACGGTCGCCGGATTGAACACCCAGAGCTGCGGCGGCAGGCCGACCAGCGACAGCAAATAGTTGAGCACGCCGAGCTGCGGGTGGAACATCATGGTCCAGACCAGCGCGATCGCCACGGGCGTGGCCATCATCGGCATGATGAAGACGCCGCGCAGGAAGCCGCGCCCGGCAAAGCGCTGGTGGAACACCACTGCCGCGAGCGTGCCGAAGATCAGCGGAAAGATCACCGACAGCGCCGTGTAGAAGATGGTGTGTCCGACAGCCTCGACGAAACGCGGGTCGTTCGGCAAGCGCAGATAGTTGGCGAACCCGACGAACGTCGTGGGCGAGCCGACCTTCCATTCGTTGAAGCTCATCCAGATCGTGAACAGCCAGGGAAACACGATCACGGCCAGCACGACGATGAGCGCCGGCAACACGAAAGGCCAGTAAGTTGGGCGATGCCATTGCTGCTCCGGCGCGGCGGCGCTTTCCGCCGCGGCCGGAGTCGTTTCCGTAATCGTGCTCACGCTTTTTCGCTGCGTTCCAGGATGGGCCGGAATTGCTCGTGCGCTTTCTTCAGTTCGGTCGCGGGATCGGCGCCGGAGAGTGTCGCGGTCAGCGCCGCGCCGACGATGTCACGGAATTCGGCGACGGGAATGATGACGGGCAGTCCGAGCTTGCTGATCTTGGCGGAGTCGACAACCGACTTCAGCCATTCCTGGGTCTTCACGCCCTTGGCGACTTCTGGGTCGTTCACGATCGAACTGCGGAACGGCACGCCGCCGCCGGCCTGCAGCAATCGCGCGGCTTGCGTCCTGGAAACGACCCATTGGCAGAGGAGGTAGGCGGCTTCCTTGTTCTTGCTTGCCGCGGCGATGCCGACGCCGTCGCCATAGGTCGAGGAAAAAGCGCCCTTGGGCCCAGCGGGCACGAGGGTGTAGCCGACCTTGCCAACGACGCGCGATGCGGTCGGATCTTCCAGCGGCGGCGCCCAGCCGTCGGCGTCGATCCACATCGCGGACCTGCCTTGCGTGAACGACGCCATCGACTCCATCCAGTTGAAGCCGGCGACGCCGGGAGGAGCCGATTTGGTCAACAGCCGCTGGTACAACTTGGTCGCTTCGATCGCCTCGGGCCCGTCTGTCAGGATGTTGCCCTTGGCGTCGAGGAATTCGCCGCCGTAGTTCAGGTAGAAGTTGGTCCACATCGCCATGTTGGCGTTGCGCAGGCCGCGTCCGACAAAGCCAAAAGTGCCTTCCTTGGGATCGGTGAGCTTCTCGGCGGCCACCACCATCTCGTCCAGCGTCTTCGGCACTTCGACGCCTTTCTTCTGGAACAGCTCCTTGTTGTAATAGAGGATGAAGTAGTCGACCGACCACGGCAGCGAGAGCATCTGGCCCTTGTCGTTCTTGGCGTACTGCTGCCCGGCGGCGGAGAAGTCGCTTTCGACCAGGTCGGGCGGCGTGAGATTCGGGTCCTTCAGATAGCCGGAGATATCGGCGAGCCAGCCCGCCTTCTCGAACTGCCGCTTCTGCACGTGGTAGCTGAGGTGGACGACATCAAAGCTCGGCTTGCCCGAGGCGAGCTCGATGACACATTTCTGGCGCTGCTGCTGCTCGGGGATCTGCTCCGACTCGACCTGGATGCCGGTGAGTGCGGTGAACTCCTTGATGTATTTTTGCAGATTGTCGCCGCGCGGTCCCTTGGCGAGGATCACCTCGAGCTTGGTGCCGTTGTATTTCTTCCAGTCAATATCGGCGCGCGCCGGAAATCCGGTGAGGCTGAGCGCGCCGGCCGCAGCCGTGCCGGCCAAAAGCTGCCGGCGCGTGATCTGGTGATCCGTCATATTTCTCTCCCTGCTCGTTTTTTGTTTGGGAGAGATAGTAACGTTTGCGCGGGCTCTGCCTAGCCCTAATGTGCGCGACAACACACTACAATTGTCGCGCGAGCCAGATGTCAGTTATGCCTTGACGAAGGCAAGCAGCGTCCCGTTGCCTGCCGCCGGCGGTACGCAGATCGCACCCGCGCTCTGCACGCCTGCCGAGCCCAGCGCCTTTTCGGCGGCGGCAAGATCGGCTGCGATCACCAGGCCAGCGCCGCCGCGCTCGGGCAGCGCGGCCAGCGACACGCCGGGATAGCGTTTGCCGAGTTGATCCTTGGTCACGAACACGAAGTCGGCGCGGTCCGAGCCTGATGGCACGGCGGCAGCGCCGTCGGCTTCGTTCCTTACTGCGACATCGATCATCTTGGACAGATGCGCAGCATCCTTGGCCGGCTCGGGTGTCACGATCAGCACTTGCCGCAGGCGTTTCGCGCCGTTGGCATGCGTCATCAATTCGGGGATCCACACCGTCTCGCGGGTCTTGTGCTGGCAGGCGAAGATGCGCACGCCGCCAGGCGCCTCCGCGGTCGGCCACTGGAATGTGCGGAATTTGGCCGCCGACAGCGAGCCATCAGGCATCGTCACCGGCCGTTCGAAATCGGTCGGGCCGATCGGCGCGTAACCACGTGCGCGAATCTCCTCGGCGCCCGCAGCCGAATCGACCGCGGTGAATGCAATGCGCTCGATGCCTTCGCCGCGCTTCTCCAGGAACGCCCGCGCCGGCGCGTTGTGCTCGGTCGGGGTGAGCACGCCGAGCAGTTCGATATAGTCGGGGTCGAGCATGATGGTGTAGTTGCCAGATCCCATATGCGCGCTATGCGTGCCGCGCGGCGAAATGGTGAAGCCGAGATGCTTCCAGTTGTCGGCGGCCCGGTCGAGATCCTTCACCATGATCACGGCGTGATCGATTCCGATGACGTTCTTGAGTGACACTCTGTTGTTTCCCCGGCATGGATAGATGGCGTACTACACTAAACAGATCGATCCGGCGCCCGCAAGCCGACGTTCCCATTGATGCGGCGCCCGAGCAGCGATCGTGAAGAGATGGATGATGGAAAGCACTGATATCCGCTGGCCCGATTCCCTATGGGCGGCGGTGACGCCCGCCTCGCCTGATCTGGCCGAATTGACCGGCACCCAGCAGGCCGACGTGGTCGTGATCGGCGGCGGTTTCACGGGACTGTCGACCGCGCTGCATTTGCGCGAGGCCGGGGTGGACGTGGCTGTCGTCGAAGCGATGGAGCCGGGCTGGGGCGCTTCGGGGCGCAACAACGGCCAGGTGATCCCGACCTTGTCGCGGCCCGATCCGGAGGACATCGTCGCCAAGCATCACGCAGCCGGCGAGCGCTTTGTCGGCCTGCTGCGCGACAGCGCCTCGACACTGTTCGACGTCGTCAATCGATACGATATCCAGGCCGAGCAGGAGCAGACCGGTTGGGTGCAGCCGGTGCATTCGCCCGGCCGCATCAAGATCGCGGAGCGGCGGGTGCGGCAATGGTCGAAATTCGGCGCGCCCGTCGAGTTGCTGTCGCGCGAGCAAGTCCGCGACATGCTGGGCTCGGATGCGTGGCACGGCGGCTTCTGGAACAGGAGCGGCGGCCACATCAATCCGCTGGCGCTGGCGCGGGAGCTTACACGCGCTGTGCTCAATCTCGGCGGCCGCATCTTTGCCCGCTCTCCGGTCGAGAGTTTCGAGCGCCGGAATGACCGCTGGGTGGTGAAGACCGCCAAGGGCGAGGTCTCTGGCCGCGCGCTGGTGGTCGCGACCAATGCCTATAGCGGAGAGGTCGTGAAATCACTGGTGCCGAAGATCGCGACCGAGGTGATGCCGGTGCTGTCGTGGCAGATGGCGACGCAGCCGTTGTCAGACAATGTCCGCAAGTCAATCATTCCGGGACGGCAGGCGATGTCCGATACCCATGGCGAGCTCTATTTCGCGCGCTACGACGCGCGCAATCGGCTCGTCACCGGCGGCGCCGTCATCGGCCCGGGTGACAAGGTCGCGCGGCTGAAGGCAAGGGTGGCCGAACGGCTGCAGCGCCTGTGGCCACAGATCGGAGAAGTGTCCTTCGACCACGTCTGGAACGGCTATGTCGGCATGACCACCGATTTCCTGCCGCGTTTCCACCAGCTCGGTCCCGACGCCTACGGTTGGACCGGCTGCAACGGCCGCGCGGTGGCGCTGACGATCGCGATCGGCGCCGAGTTTGCCAAGGCGGTGCGCGGCGTGCCGCTGAAGGAACTGGCGCTGCCTTTCACCGAACCGCAGCCGATTGCTGTGCATGGACTGCTGCGAAAGTTCGCGCCGTTGATGCTATTGGTCTACCGCCGCCGCGATGCGCGGGAGATCTAGAGCATGAAGCGCCGTGGCGACTGGAGATCAGTTCGGTAAGGGCGTTCCAGGATACCAAGCCATGCCGAGCGCGGTATCCGTCAAGAGAGCATTCCTGACGTAACTCGAATATGGTCGGAATGTCGCGCAGGTGTCAGCCGAAGTCACAGGCGGCTTGCCACAACTGTTCGAAACCCTGACCGAACAGACCGCAATCGCCCGGCCGATGCCCCGAGTTCCGGGGTCCGAAAAATCGAGGTTTGGAACGAGCGCCTGAGCATCCCGAAAGCTTGGGAAATGCCGGAACGGTTCTAAACCCACCGCGTTTGGTTGCGAAGGATTCCACCTCTGTTCAGCGAGCCAAATCGCACGGGAATCCCGACTACTATAATCATCCAACTGCAATCAATAATGGAGGCGATAAAGATGGCAAATCCACGCCAAGAGGATAAGTCTACCCAAGCCGCCGAAGATGCAGTTCGACGTGTAAGCGAGAGAACTGCGGAGCAGACCAGTCGGATCGGAGAAACCGCGGCTGAGGTCAGTCAAGAGATGGCTCGGGCCAGCGCCGATCTGCTGCGACAAAATGCCGAGGCGGTACAGAACGCCTTGCGGTTCGGCCTGGACATGACGACGACAGTCATGGGTCGCTCTACCGATCAACTTGGCCGTGCACTGGGGGTATCGGAGGAAGCGCAACGTGCAGCCGAAAGGTCGGCTCACAGCGCGGCCAGCGCACTTCATTCCACCACCGCAATCGCCAAGGGGATGAGTGGGATGTCGCAAGAGTACCTCGCATTCGTCCGGCACCAGATCGAGTGCAGTATGAACCGCATGAATGAATTGTGGCGCTGCCGAACTCCTCAGGATGTCGTCGCCGTCCAAAGTGACTTTGTGCGAGAAACCATGGAGAATGCTTTGGAAAGCGGCCGACGAATGGCCGACATGTCGCTCAAGGCGGCGGACGATACCGCAAAGCGCATGGCTCAGACCATCGAACGGCGCGCGGCCTAGTTGGCTTTCCGTCGTTCCGACAGTCACGGACAGGGCGGCTGAATTCCTCAGCCGCTCTGTCTGCAGCCAGAAATCTTCGGCTGCACCGCGCGCCTACATACTCATCGTTTCGTGCTCGCGCGCGAACTCGCCGCCGGGGATCGAATCGAGCAGCGCCCGGGTGTAGGGATGCTTCGGGTTGCCGAACACCTCGGCGGCCAATCCCTGCTCGACGACCGCGCCATCCTTCATGACGGCGACGAGGTCGCAGATCTGTGCGGCGACGCGCAGATCGTGGGTGATGAAGATGATGGAGAGGCCGAGCCGCTGGCGCAGGTCGGCCAGGAGCTTCAGCACCTGCGCCTGCACGGAAACGTCGAGCGCCGAGACCGGCTCGTCCGCGACCAGCACGTCAGGCTTCAACGCCAGCGCACGCGCGAGCCCGATGCGCTGGCGCTGCCCGCCGGAGAATTCATGCGGGTGGCGGTCGCCGGCGGACGGATCAAGCCCGACCAGCTCGAACAATTTCCTGGCTTCGGCAATTGCCGTGGCGCGCGGCGTGCCGTGGACGATCGGTCCTTGCGCGACCAGCTCGGCGGCCTTGCGGCGCGGGTTGAGCGAGGCGAACGGGTCCTGGAACACCATCTGGATATGCCGGGTCTGGTGGCGGACTTCCTCGCGCGACAGCTTTGCCCAGTCCTTGCCATTGAGCACGATCGATCCGCAATCGGGATCAATCAGGCGCACGATGCAGCGCGCCAGGGTCGACTTGCCCGAGCCGGATTCACCGACGATGCCGAGCGTTGCTCCCTTGGGCAGATCGAGAGAAGTATCCTTGACCGCAGCCGTGACGCGCGCGCCGCGCCCGAGGAAGCCGCCGGTGCGATAGGTTTTTGAGACGTTGGCAATCGTCAGGATGTTCTCGCTCGACAGCGGCCGTGGCGGCGGTGCTTTCAGCGGTGGTACGGCGGCAATGAGCTGCCTGGTGTAGGGGTGTGCCGGATGGCTCAGCACCTGGTGAGCCGTGCCTTGTTCGACGATCCTGCCATGCTGCATCACCACGACCCGATCGGTGATCTCCGCGACGACGCCGAAATCGTGGGTGATGAACAGCACCGCCGTTTTCTTGCGCTGCTGCAGGTCGCGGATCAGCTTCAATATCTGCGCCTGCGTGGTGACGTCGAGGGCCGTGGTCGGCTCGTCCGCGATCAGGAGCTTTGGATCGAGCGCCAGCGCCATGGCGATCATGGCGCGCTGGCGCTGGCCGCCGGAGAGCTCATGCGGATAGGCCTTCGCGGCGAGCTTGGGATCAGGAATACGCACGTCGGCGAGCAGCGCCAGCACGCGCGCGTTGATCTCTGCTTTCGATAGTTCCGTGTGGATCGAGAACATCTCGCCGATCTGGTCGCCGATGGTGCGCAGCGGATTGAGCGCGGTCATCGGCTCCTGGAAGATCATGGCGATGCCGGCGCCGCGCACCTCGCGCATCTCGGCCGTATCGGCGGCGCAGAGATCGCGGCCCTCGAACAGCATCCTGCCACTCTCGATTTTGACCTCGTTCGGCAACAGCCGCATGATGGCGTTCGCCATCATCGACTTGCCGGAACCGGATTCGCCGACCACGCAGAGAATCTCGTTCGAGGCGATCGACAGCGAAACGTCCGACAGCGCATGGGGCCGGTCGGCGCCCTCTGGCAGGCGCACGCTTAAGTTCTCGAGCGAAAGGATGGCCTCGCTCATCGGCTCTTCAGCCTCGGATTGAGGGCGTCGTTGAGCCCCTGGCCGACCAGCGATACCGCGAGCACGGTGACGAGAATGGCGATCCCGGGGATCGCCGAGACGTACCACTGCACCCGCAGCACATCGCGGCCGAGCCCGATCAAATTGCCCCACGAAGCGACATTGGGATCGGACAGCCTGAGGAAGGCAAGCGCGCTCTCCAGGAGGATCGCGACCGCCATCACCACGCTGGCATAGACGATAACTGGCGGCAGCGCGTTCGGGAGGATCTCGCCGAGGATAATCTTGATGTCCCGCATCCCCAGCGTCTTGCCGGCCTGGACGAATTCGCGGTTACGCAACGAGAGGAACTCGGCGCGGGTCAATCGCGCCGGCGCCGGCCAGGATACGACGCCGACCGCGATGGTAACGGTGGTGAGCGTCGAGCCGAACACCGCGACCAGCACCAGCAACAGCACGAAATTCGGCAGGGTCTGGAATGCCTCCGTGATCCGCATCAGGACATTGTCGACCCAGCCGCCGTAATAGCCGGCGAAGGCGCCGACCAGGATCCCGATCAGGATCGCGATCGCGGTGGCGACGCCGCCGATCAGAAGCGAAATCCGCGCGCCGTAGAAGATCTGGGCGGCGATATCGCGCCCGGAATTGTCGGTGCCGAGCAGGAAGCGTGGATTGGCGAACGGCCAGATCAGCGGGCGCCCTGCGAGCGACAGTGGATCGCGCGGATAGAGCCAGCCGGCGCTGATCGCCATCGCGATCACGACGAGCAGCAGGATCAGGCCGATCACCGCTGCGGGGCTGCGGAAATAGCGTTTCAGCGCGTCCATGTCAGCCATCCGCCGAGATGCGTGGATCAAGCCGCGCATAGAGGAGGTCGGTCACGAAGTTGACCACGATCACGAGCAGGGCCGAGACGAACACGATGCCGAGCAGCGTGTTGAGGTCGCGCTGCACCACGGACTCGTAGGCCAGCCGCCCAAGCCCGGGCAGCGAGAACACGCTTTCGACCACCACCGAACCGCCGAGCATGGTGCCGGCCTGCAGCCCGATCAGCGTCACCATCGGCAGCAGCGCATTGCGCAGCACATGCCGCGTCACGACATGGGTCTCGTCCAGGCCCTTGGCGCGGGCGGTGCGGACGAAATCGAGGTTGAGCACCTCCAGCATCGAGGCGCGCATAATGCGGAGGTAAATGGCAAGGAAGATCAGCCCGAGCGTCAAGGTGGGCAGCACGAGGTGTCGTGCGATGTCGAGCACGCGCCAGATGCCGGTCTGCACCGTGCCGATATCCTCGAAACCACCCGACGGCAGCCATTGCAGGTAGACCGAGAACACCACGATCGCCATCAGGCCGAACCAGAACGAGGGCGTCGCGTAGAAGATCAATCCGAGCGTCGAGATCAGCGTATCCGGCCAGCGGTTGACGCCGCGCGCCGCGATCACGCCGAACACGAGACCAAAGAAGAATGCAAAGGACAGCGACGCCGTCATCAACAGGATCGTCGGCGGCAGCCGCTCCAGGATTACGGACGCCACCGGCTTGCCGTAGATCGAGGAGAAGCCGAGATCGAGCCGCACCAAGCGCCAGAGATAGTTCGCAAGCTGCATCGGCACCGACAGGTCGAGCCCGTAGAACTTGCGCAACTCGGTCGCGGTCGCGGCGTCGCCACCCCCCATCTGGGCCATCAGCGCGTCGACGGTGTCGCCCGGCGCCATCTGCAGCAGCAGGAAGACGCCGATCAGGATCAGGATAAGTGTCGGGATCGAGGCGGCGAGCCGCCGCCCCGCAAGGCTCAAGATGCGCATGCGCTTATCTTGACGGATAAGGTGTTACGCGGAAAGCCAAAGATCGTGCCAGCTCGTCGAGCCCCAGCGGGGCGTGTTGGAGTGGTTGCGGGCTTTCGCCGTGATGACGGTGACGAAGATCTGCTCGATCGGCATCCAGACCGGCAGTTCCGTGTTCACTTCCTTGACGAACTCGGCATAGAGCGCCTTGCGCTTGACCGGATCGACCTCGGTGGCCGCATCGTCGATGGTCTTGTCGACCGTCTTGTCTTCCCAGCCCCACTGGTTGGTCCAGGGCGCGCCCTTTGGCTGGCCGGAACGATACCAAACCGTGGTCGAGACCGCGGGATCGTTGCGGTACTGGTGCCAGCCGGTGGCGAGGTCGAAGGCGTGCTCGTCATAGACCTGCTTCAAGAACCCGCCGCCGTCATTGCGCACGATCTCGACGGGAATGCCGACTTCCTGCAGCGACTGCTGGACGAAGGTCGACCACAGCGAGATGTCCTCGCCCCACGGCGCGGGCAATAGCTTCAGCGAGAAGCGCGTGCCGCCGGGGCCCGGCTTGTAGCCGGCTTCATTGAGCAGCGCGACCGCTTTGGCCTTGTCGTAAGGATATTGCGGCGTGTCTGGACCGGGATAGAAGTCGGTCGAGGTCGAGGGGATCGGGCCGGTGCCGAGCTTGGCGAAATCGCCGAGGAAGTTGTCGATGAAAAACGGCACGTTGATCGCATGGGCGATCGCGCGGCGGACGCGGATGTCGGAAAGTTCCTTGCGGCGGAAGTTGAACTCGATCGTATTGGTGCGCGCGTTGCCCTCATTGCCCTTGGTGGAGACGATGAAGCGCTTGTCCTTGCCGAGCCGCGCCATGTCCGAGATCGTGAGCCCCGAGAACGGGCTGTACTGCAACTCGCCGGCTTCCATCTGCGCGGCTGCGGCGGCGCGGTCGGTGATCACCTTCCAGACGATGCGGTCGAGATAAGGGGCGTTCGGGCGCCAGTAGTCGGGATTGCGGTCGGCGATGATGTATTGCCCGCGCTCGTATTTAACGAATTTGAACGGTCCGGTGCCGACCGGCGCCAGGTTGGTCGGGTTCTGGCGGATGTCGCCGTTCTCGTAGAGGTGCTTGGCGGAGACGTAGCCGAGGTCGGGCAGGGCGCGCAGCAGGAGATTGAGCGGCATCGGCCGCTCGTAGCGGAAGATCGCGGTCTGCGGATCGGGCGTGTCGACGGCGGTCAGGAACAGCTGCAGGGTCGAGCCGTAGTTCAGGATATTCTTCCACATGTTCATAGCGGTGAACGCGACGTCGTCAGAGGTGAACGGCTTGCCGTCGTGCCAGGTGATGCCCTTGCGCAATTTGAAGGTGACGGTCTTGCCGTCGGGGGTGGCTTCCCAGCTCTCGGCGAGCACGCCGACCGGCTTGCCGTTGGCGTCGAGGTCGACCAGGTTCTCCTGGATCTTGCCGCCGATGATGTAGACGCCGGTCGAGGCCTGCAGGCTCGGATTGAGCTGGCGCTGCTCGGCGCCGTAGTGGACGTTGAACACGCCGCCCTTGCGCGGGGTCTCCTGCGCAAATGCCCGCATCGGGTTGATGACGTTGGCGGCGATGGCGGCCGAGGTCAGAAGCGCGGTGCGGCGGTTGATCTCGAGGCGGGTCAAATCCATACAAGGTCTCCAGAAGTGGCGACGGGCAGCGCGCGGCATGGGGCCGCAGTCCGTCTTTAGCCGATGTTATGCTGGGTGGGGAACCCGGGTCATTTTCTTAATTGCCGCACAATCCGAACGATCATTCTCCTGACTTCACACCGGACAGGCGCTATCGGCTGCGGCTCAATGAGGCGGCCTTGGGCGGGGGCCGCGAATCACCAACTGCGAATCTGCAGCGGAAAAATAGGGGCCAGCGGGGTGTCGAACGGCCGGCTCGCGGGCGTATAGAAAGGCTCTCTGGGGCGACGGAGGGCCTCGACCAGCGAAAAAACCCGGGAAAAATGCAGGATTCCGACGTATCAGCGGCGATATAGCTGTGAAGAATGCTGAAAATCCTGTTTTTTTAGCCGGTTTCGGCCATAACGTGCCGTTTCCAGAATCAATGGAGCAACCATGGCTACCCAATTGTCGAAGTCGCAACTGATCGAGAAGATCGCGACCACCACCGAACTCTCCAAGCGCGACGTCAAGAACGTGATGGATACCCTCACCGATGTCGGTCATAAGGAGCTGAAGAAGAACGGCGTGTTCCTCGTCCCCGGCTTCGCGAAGTTCGTGGTGATCAAGAAGCCCGCGACCAAGGCGCGCAAGGGCACCAACCCCTTCACCGGCGAAGAGACGGTGTTCAAGGCCAAGCCGGCCCGCAAGGTCGTCCGGGCTCGCCCGGTCAAGGCTGCCAAAGACGCGGTCTAAGGCAAGAGGCCTCCGGAAGCGGGGGCCTTTTTGCTATGAGGTGCGCCCGGCGTTCGCGTAAGGTCTGATCCCCATTCCCTCCGCAGCGCAGGGCGCGTCAATCAGCTCGTGCGAGCAAGCCATCAAAGCGAAAGCCCCACGAGCAAGGCCATGCACGCCAGATGGCCCGCGACGATGAGCGCGAGATGAAGAGGGCCGGGCACCGCACGTCTCCTCTCTTTTTTCCACCTCTCCCGCTTGCGGGAGAGGTCGGCGCATAGCGCCGGGCGAGGGCTCCCTTCACACGAAGAGCCCCATCGTGGAGACACCCTCACCCCGCCCTCTCCCGCAAGCGGGAGAGAGGGCGCAGCGTCCATTGAGGTGGCACCAACCTCCCTTTCGAGAGACGATCAATTTAGACTCGCCGCGGTCGTGAAGCTGCGATCGACAGCTTTGCTGACGTCGAGTGTCTTCGAGAGGATGCCGTATCGCGTGGCGCGGTCGGAGGCTTCCTGCACTTCCTTGACCACGTTCTCGTCGATCGCGATCGGACTGGTCTTCTGCGCCGTGTAGGCGCTCAGCAGCACGTCTTCGGGAAGCTTGGTCAGTTCGGCGGTGTTCTTCGCATATTCGGCGAGATGATCCAGCGACCACAGCCGTGCCTTGTTCAGCCGCTGCAGCAGGTCCTGCACCGCGGCGCGCTTGGTGGCGATGGCATTGTCCGAGGCGACGATGAAGGTGATGGTCGGGGTCAGGCCCTGGCCGTCGGCAACGACCCGCGCCTTGTCCTTTAGCGTCGCAAACGAAACATAGGGCTCCCACACCGCCCAGGCATCGATCGATCCGGCGAGCAGCGCGATCTTGGCGTCGACGGGACCAAGCGGCGCAAAGGTTGCGTCCTCGAGCTTGTAGCCGGACTTCTCGAGCGTCGCGTCGATCAGGAATTGCCCCCAGCCGCCACGCGTGCCGGCGAGCCGCTTGCCCCTGAGATCAGCCGCGCTCTTGATCGGTGAATCCTGGCGCACCAGGAGGGCTTGCGTCCTGGCGTCGGAGCGGGTGCCGCCGATTGCCTTGATCGGTGCGCCCGACGCATAGACCGAAAGAAAGGAGAGGTCGCCGGTATAGCCGACATCGAGCGCGCCCGCGTTCAAGGCTTCGAGGATTGGTGCCGCCGCAGGAAATTCCGACCACTCGATCTTGTAAGGCAGATCCTTTCCGAAACCCGAGATATCGAGCAGCGAACGGTTGCCGCCCTTCTGGTCTCCGACGCGCAGCACGATCGTGTCGTCGGCGAGCGCTGCAAAGACGGAAGAAAGCGTGATTGCTGTAGCGACGAGTGCAGTCGCGATCTTGCGCGTGACGGAGTGAAGGTGAGTGGGTCTGCTCATGTCCATCTCTTTTTCTGATTTCTCTCGCCCATTGCGTGGAAAGCACATGAGCGTTCCATCAAGTCTATGAGTGAAGCTCTCGCAGTCAACGAAACGGAAATCTGTATTCGCGACGCTTGCGACAAAGAACGTCTCGTTGGTCTCCTCTGCGGAGAAAGCGCTACGTGCGGCGTTACAAGACGTCGCCAATCTCCGCGCAATTGGCGAGGAACGTACGCTGCCGACGATCGCGTCACGACGAAATCGTTTCATCGTCCGCCGCAGGGATTGTGGAGATAATCCCCTTCGCGCACTTAAGATTCGAAATTCCATTTCATTGACGATGACACGATCGCACCGCATCATTTGTGCGTTGCTTTGAGTGCGGTTTTATGCGTTGCTTTGAGTGCGACAGCGACGCCGGAGAAATCGGCCTTCTTACAACAATAGCTCCGAACGGAACGCGCACGGGCCAGGCGGCTCGCGCGGACGGCGGAGCCATGTCGAACGTTAGGGGTGAACATGTCGATTGAAGAGAAGAATAGATTGGCGATGGATCGGCGCACGCTGTTGCGGGCCGGCGCGGCAGCAGCGCTTGCGGCGCCGATCGGGGCGTTCGGCGCGCGGGCATTTTCCGCGCGTGGTGTGGTACCGGCGATCGACTTCTCCGAATTTCCCATCTGCAAGACCGCATCCGACGCGCCGCCGCTGACCGGCGCGCCGCGCAAATTGAAGCTGTCATGGAACGCGGGTTCGGTGTGCCTGGCGCCGCTGCCGGTCGCGATCGACTACGGCTTCTTCCAGAAGCAGAACCTCGACATCGAGCTCGTCAATTACAGCGGCTCGACGGATCAGTTGCTCGAGGCGATCGCCACCGGCAAGAGCGATGCCGGGCTCGGCATGGCGCTGCGCTGGCTCAAGCCGCTGGAGCAGGGCTTCGACGTCAAGATCGCCGCCGGCACCCATGGCGGCTGCATGCGCGTGCTGACGCGCGCAGGCTCCGGCGTCGACAAGCTTGCCGACCTCAAGGGCAAGATCGTCGCCGTCGGCGATCTCGCGGGTCCCGACAAGAATTTCTTCTCGATCCAGCTTGCCAAGCAGGGCATCGATCCGAACAAGGACGTCGACTGGCGCGCCTATCCCGGCAATCTCCTCAACGTCGCGGTCGAGAAGGGCGAGGTGCAGGCCTTCCTCGCCTCCGATCCGCTCGCCTATCTCTGGCTGAACGACAGTCAGTACAAGGAAGTCGCCTCCAATCTCGACGGCGAATATCGCGACAAGACCTGCTGCATCGTCGGCCTCCGCGGCTCTCTCGTGCGCAACGAGCCGCATGTCGCGCGCGCGATCACCCAGGCGCTGCTCGACGCCGCGATGTTCACCTCGCAGAATCCGGACAAGGCTGCGAAGTCGTTCCAGCCCTATGCGCCGAAGGCCGCTTCGCTCGCCGATCTCGAAGCGATGGCGCGCTATCACACCCATCATCACCACCCCGTCGGCGCAGCGCTGAAGCAGGAGCTGAAGGGCTATGCCGACGACCTGAAGACCGTCTCGGTGTTCAAGCAGAGCACAGACACGGCGAAATTCGCGGAACGCATTTATGTCGACGTATTCAGTGTCTGATACCCCTGCTGCAGCCGGACAGGCTGCAGCGCATATCGGCCGGGGCTGGTCCGAGAAACTTCGCAGCGGTGACTATGGTGCCGGCGTGGGCGCAACTCTGACCTGGCTGGCATTCGGTTCGGCCTGCCTCTATTGGCCGGATCTCGGCGATTGGTCGCGCACGCAATCGCTCGGCATCGGCGCCTTCGTGGTTGCGGCCTTCGCGCTGTTCGGCACGCTTGGCGCCGACTTCCTGGGTAGCGCCGGGGCAGGGCTGCGCCGCCGCGCCCCGTGGCTCCTTGCGCTCGGCGCCTTCTTCACACTGTGGGAGATCGCCACGGCAAAATTTGGCTGGTTGCCGCTGCCGTTCTTCCCGCCGCCGCAAGCGATCCTGGAAGTCTATACCGACGATCTGCCGAAACTGCTCGACAGCGTCATCGCGTCGGTGAAGCTGCAGCTCGGCGGTTATCTTATCGGCGCGGCCATCGGCTTCCTGACTGGGGTATCGATCGGCTGGTCGCAGAAGGTCGGCTACTGGGTGCATCCGGTGCTGCGCTTCATCGGGCCGTTGCCGGCCACCGCCTGGCTGCCGATCGCCTTTTTCACTTTCCCCTCGAGCTGGAGCGCGAGCACCTTCCTGATCGCGCTCGCCACCGGCTTCCCGGTGACAGTCCTGACGTGGTCGGGCGTTGCGAGCGTGCCAAATGCTTATTACGACGTCGCACGCACGCTGGGGGCAAAGCCGTCCTTCCTGGTGCTGAAGGTGGCGATCCCCGCAGCGCTGCCGCACGTTTTCGTCGGCCTGTTCATGGGGCTCGGCGCCTCGTTCGCGGTGCTGGTCGTGGCCGAGATGATCGGCGTCAAGGCCGGACTTGGCTGGTACCTGCAGTGGGCGCAGGGCTGGGCCGCCTATGCCAACATGTATGCCGCGCTGATCGTGATGTCGCTGCTCTGCTCCGGCGCGATCACGCTGCTGTTCAAGACGCGCGATCGGCTGCTGGGCTGGCAGAAAGGCGTCGTCAAATGGTAACCGCTGCCTTGGCCGAAGCTATCGCCTATCCTGCGGTCGGCGCTGCGCTCGATATCGAGCACGTCAATCATGCCTTCGATATCGATGGCGCCGTGTTGCCGGTGCTGGACGACGTCACCCTGGCGATCGAGCCCGGCGAATTCGTCGCGCTGCTCGGCCCGTCGGGCTGCGGCAAGTCCACGCTGCTCCGGCTGGTCGCCGGACTTGAGAAGCCACGCAGCGGCGTGTTGCGTGAGGACGAGATCCGTATCGCGGGACCACACCCGTCGCGCGTCGTCGTGTTCCAGGATCCGACGCTGTTTCCCTGGCGCTCGGTCTGGGACAATGTCGCGCTCGGGCTGGAGGCGCAGGGCATCCTGAAGAGCCAGCGGCAGCGGGTCGATGCGGCGATCGATCTCGTCGGCCTCTCCGCCTTCAGGAAGGCCTATCCGCACCAGCTTTCCGGCGGCATGGCACAGCGCGTCGCGCTGGCGCGTGCCCTGGTGAACGATCCGAAGGTGCTCATTCTCGACGAGCCGCTCGGTAAATTGGATTCGCTGACACGGATCACGATGCAGGCTGAGCTCGTCTCGCTCTGGCAGCGCAAGGGCTTCACCACGCTGCTCGTCACCCATGATGCGGAGGAAGCGCTGTTCCTCGCCAACCGCGTTATCGTGCTCAGCGACCGCCCGGCGCGCGTCAAGGCTGACATCAGGGTGGATCGGCCATATCCGCGCCATCGCGGCGATCCCTATCTCGCCGATCTGCGCCGGCAGATTCTGGGCCTGCTTGGGCTCGATGCGACATGGTGACGACGGCGGCGAAAGAACAGCCGCTGTCAGAAGCGCCGGACCATGTCGCGCGCGCCTCGAAGCTCGCCGAGGTCATTGCCGAGCGGGCGCCGGCACACGACCGCGACGCCAGTTTTCCGTTCCAGAATTTCGACGACCTCGCGAAAGCCGGTCTCCTCGCGCTGACCGTCCCGGCGGCATTCGGCGGGGCAGGGGCGGGCGCCCGCGACACCGCGCGCATCCTTGGCATCATCGGCAAGGCCGATCCGTCGACCGCACTCGTGCTGTCGATGCACTACATCAACCATCTGGTGATGGCGCGCAGCCCGCGCTGGCCCGTGCGTCTGTCGCGCAAGCTTGCCAAGGAGACAGTCGAAGGCGTGGCCTTGATCAATGCGCTACGTGTCGAGCCTGAGCTCGGATCGCCTGCGCGCGGCGGCCTGCCGGCGACGATTGCACGCCGCACCGAGACCGGCTGGCGGCTGAGCGGCCGCAAGATCTATTCGACCGGCGCGCCGATCCTGAAATGGTATCTGGTGTGGGCCAGGACCGACGAGGCGGAAACCCGCGTCGGTCAGTTCCTGGTCCCCGCGGGGTTGCCCGGAACGAGGATCGAGGAGACCTGGAACCATCTCGGCCTCCGCGCCAGCGGCAGTCACGACGTGATCTTCGAGGACGTCGTGTTCCCGCTCGATTACGAGGTCGACGTTCGCAAGCCGGAGGAATGGACCGCACCTGACGTGACGCAGTCGACCATCCAGACCATCTTCATGGCCGCCATCTATGACGGTGTCGCCCGCGCCGCGCGCGACTGGCTGGTCAAGTTCCTGCGCGAACGTGTTCCGGCCAACCTCGGCGCCCCGCTCGCGACATTGCCGCGGGCCCAGGAAATCCTTGGCGGCATCGAGGCCCGGCTTGCGGTCAACGCGCGCCTGATCGACAGTTTTGCCGGCGAGTTCGATGCTGGCTTGCTGCTCAGTGTGACCGAGTCCAATATCGTCAAGCTGACGGTGACCAACAACGCCGTCGCTGTGGTGGAGGAGGCGCTGTCACTTGCCAGCAATCACGGCCTGTCGCGACACAATCCGCTGGAGCGGCATTTTCGCGATGTGCTGTGCGGCCGCGTCCACACCCCGCAGGATGACTCCACCCGCATCTCCGCCGGACGCCTGGCGCTGGGCATCTGAACAACAACAGCCAACAAGATCGGAGCTTCCCTATGTCCGTCGAGTTCATCGGCTTCATCACCAACAACAATGCGTCCGAGACCATCGTCCGCTCCGGTCCCGTGCTCGATCCGCCCTATATCGAGACGGTTGCCAAGGCGCATGAGCTTGCCGGCTTCGATCGCGCGCTGCTGGCGTTTCACTCGACGACGCCGGATGCGCTGCAGGTCGCCCAGCACGTGCTCGGCATTACCAGGAAGCTGAAAGTGATGATCGCGCAGCGGCCGGGCTTCACCGCGCCGACGCTCTTGGCGCGCCAGCTTGCCACGCTCGACCAGTTCTATCCCGATCGTGTCTCGCTGCACGTCATCACCGGCGGCAACGCCACCGAACTGCGCCAGGACGGCAATACGCTCGACGACAAGGACGAGCGCTACGCGCGCACCGGCGAATTTCTCGACATCGTCCGCCAGGAATGGACCAGTGAGAAGCCGTTCGACTATCGTGGCAAGTACTACCAGGTCGAGCGGGGCTTTTCGCAGATCAAGCCGCATCAGAAGGGCGGCATCTACACCTTCGTCGGCGGCGGTTCGGATGCCGCGATCGAGGTCGCGGGCAAGCACGCCGACACCTTCGCGCTGTGGGGCGAGTCGTATGCGCAGGTACGCGACGTCACCGCGCGCGTGCGCACCGCTGCCGCCAGGCACGGCCGGCCGGCGCCGCGCTTCAGCCTCTCGGTGCGGCCGATCCTCGCCGACACCGAGGAGAAGGCGTGGGCCAAGGCAGAGGCGATCCTCGCGCGTGCCACCGAACTGCAGGACCAGACCGGCTACCGCAAGCCGGCCGACGGTCATGCCACCGCGGGCGCGAAGCGGCTGCTCGCGCTCGCTGACCAGGGCACACGCATCGACAAGCGGCTGTGGACCGAGATCGCCAAGCTGACCGGCGCCAACAGCAACACTACAGCGCTGGTCGGTACGCCCGAGCAGGTCGCCGAGGTGTTCGGCGATTATTACGACCTCGGCGTCAGCCACTTCCTGATCCGCGGCTTCGATCCGCTGATCGATGCGATCGATTATGGCCGGGCGCTGATCCCGCTGACGCGCAAGCTGATTGCCGCGCGCGATGCGACGCGTGGGATTGCCGCCGAATGATCCGGTTTGTTCTCGCGATTGTTCTCGCACTCGGGGGCATGGGCGCCGCGGCCGCACAAACCACGTTGCGTGTCGGTGATCAGAAGGGCAACTCGCAGGCGGTGATGGAAGCCGCCGGCGTGCTCAAGGACGTGCCCTACAAGATCGAGTGGAAGGAGTTCGCGGCAGCCGCGCCGCTGTTGGAAGCGCTCAGCGCCGGCGCGATCGACACCGGCCTGGTCGGCGATGCGCCCTTCACCTTTGCCGCCGCGGCGGGCGTGCCGGTGAAGGCAATCGCTGCCGTGCGGCAGTCGCGCGACGGGCTTGCGATCGTGGTGCCCGAGAAATCCGCGATCAAGAGTTTCGACGACCTGCGCGGCAAGAAGATCGCGACCGGCCGCGGCTCGATCGGTCACCAGTTGATCCTGGCCGCGCTCGAATCCAGGGGATGGCAGGCGAGCGACGTGCAGATCGTCTTCCTCGCGCCGTCGGACGCCAAGGTCGCCTACTCGCAAGGGTCGGTGGACGCCTGGTCGACCTGGGAGCCCTATGTCAGCCAGGAAGAGGTGCTGTTCAAGTCGCGCCGCGTGATCACCGCCGAAGGCATCACGCCCGGCCTCGGCTTCCAGGTCGCAACGCCCAATGCGATCAAGGACAAGCATGAGCAACTGCAGGATTTCGTCCGCCGCCTCGCCGCGGCACGGGCGTGGTCCCAGAACAATGTGGCCGGCTATGCCGAGACCTGGGGCAAGCTGATGAACATCCCGACCTCGGTGCCGCTGAACTGGCTGGCGCGGGCGAAGATCCAGATTGCGCCAATCGATGACGGCGTCGTGAGCGACGAGCAGAAGACCATCGATCTCTATCACCGCTGGGGCTTGATCAAGCAGCAGCTCAACGCCGCCGAGATCGTCGACCGCTCGTTCGCGACTGCGATCGGCAAGGGTACCGGTTTGTGAACCCGGGCCGGCGTGTGACGCGATGTGATTGAGTAAAACACGTCATTGCCAGCGAAGCAAAGCAAGCCATGCCGCCACGAGCGAAAGATGGACTGCTTCGCTTCGCTCGCAATGACACAGGTGCAAGCGGGAGAGAGAGCGTAGCTCCCAAAAGCGTGATCGTTGGAAAAATCCGCTTGGCGGGTCGAGAGCGCCGAAAGGATTTTCCATGTTTGATCCTCGCGGGAATGTCAACGTTGCTATTTCTCGGCCTCCCTTGCCGGAGCGGTTCACCCGGCCAAAATGAAACAGACCGAACAATAGGGAGTCCGGGAGACCACCATGGGCCTGCATGAAACCAAGATAGAGTCGCTTCCCTTCGTCACTGCCGAGCTCAACTACCTCGCCCCGGTCGCGGGCAAGCCACGCACCTACGCCCTTGATCCGCCGCCCGGCGAGCCCAAGTCGACGGCGCTCCCCGAACCCCACAACGTTCCGATCTTCGACGGCCGCCTGATCGCCGACCGGTTTTCACTCGATCGCGAAGGCTTCGCGTTGGTTAAGCATCCGACCGCGGTGAGGAATTACTACGACGACAACGAAATCAGGCGCGTCTACTATCCCGCTGTCGAAGCATTCCTGAAGGCGACGCTGAAGGCCGATCGAGTCGTCATCTTCGACCACACCGTACGCAAGCGCGTCGAGGGCGCTCCTGATGTGCGCGACGGCACGCCGCGCCAGCCGGCGACGCGCGTCCATGTCGACCAGACCGATCTATCCGGCCGCAACCGCGTGTTCGAACATCTGCCTGATGAGGCCAATGAACTCGTCAAGGGCCGGGTGCAGGTGATCAACCTCTGGAGGCCGATCCGCGGGCCGCTGCGCGATGCGCCGCTGGCGATGTGCGACGGCCAGTCGGTGACGCCCGGCGATCTCATCGCCTCCGATCTGATCTATCCCAACCGTCGGGGCGAGACCTATTCGGTGAAATACAATGCGAACCACCGCTGGTTCTATTTCCCGGAGATGACGCCGGACGAGGCGCTGCTGCTCAAGTGCTACGATTCCGAAGCCGACGGCCGCACGCGTTTCGCGCCGCATACCGCCTTCATCGATCCCACGACGCCGGCCGATGCCGAGCCCCGCGAAAGCATCGAAGTGCGGACGCTGGTGTTCCATAAGCATTAGAGCATGATCCGGAAAAGTGGAGACCGGTTCTCCGAAAAGAGCGTGCGCAAACAAAGAGATGAGATCACGATCCGATTTCATTAATCGGATCATGATTTGAACTGCCTAATACCTGGGCACAGATTGGCGTTCGCGCGCTATTGGTGATACGCCGTCCCGAAATTCCTCGGAGACGATACGAGTCGTGGGCGGCGTTACCAAAGATGATGCGGGATTCGGTACCCGCACGCTGATTTTTGCTCTGTTGGCCCTGGCTTGCGGCCATATGCTGTCCACCCTGCTGCGGACGATCCCGGCCATCAGCCTCGACCTGATGGCCGCCGATTTCGCGACGCCGCCGCAGACGCTCGCGAGTCTGACCTCGATCTATCATTTTGCGTTTGCCGCGTCGCAGGTCCCCGTCGGCGCCGCGATGGACCGCTTCGGCGTTCGCCCGGTTTCCCTGAGCCTGCTGGTTGGAACCATCTTCGGATCGATGGCTTCAGCGTTTGCGACCGGACCGGAGAGCTTCCTCGTTGGCCAGCTCGTGCTGGGGATCGCGACATCGGGCATGCTGATGTGCCCGATGACGCTGGCTGCGAAACAGCTTTCGCCGGCGCAGTTTGGTCTGTGGTCAGGCGCCATCCTGTCGATCGGCAACATCGGCATGCTGCTGTCGTCGAGCCCTTTGGCCTTCGTGGTCGACCGTTTCGGCTGGCGGGCGGGGTTTTGGATATCGGCCATTGGCGGCGTTGCGGTGCTGCTCGCGGTGCTTGTGCTGGTACCGAAGCAGCCGGCCGAGCACAAGGATGATTCCTCGCCGCTGTCGCAAATGATGGAAGTCTTGCGCCTTGGCCTGTCCCATCAACTCCGGGGCCTGGTTGCCCTGTCGCTGGTCTCGCTCGCGGCGTCGCTGGTGCTCAGGGGATTGTGGGGCGGGCCGTGGCTGATGGACGTCAAGGGGCTCACGCGCATCGAAGCCGGCAACCAACTCGGACTGTTCACGCTGGCGCTGATCGTCGGGCCGGTCTGCATCGGTATGGTCGATCGCAGGTTCGGCCACCGGCGCACCGTTGTTGCGGCAACCCATTTCGCATCGGCGCTGTTGCTTCTGCTGATGGCCCTGGGCGCGCCGGGTTACCCGGTATCCAGTCTGTTCGGCGCCGCCGTCATGCCGCCGCAATATGATCTCGTCCTGTTCGTCCTGATCGGTCTTGCCGTCTCGGCGCAGCCGCTGCTCTATGGCATGACCAGGCAGCTCGTTGACGCCCAGAGCGCCGGCAAGGCGCTTTCGGCGATCAATCTCGCCTTTTTCCTCGGCGCGGCATTGATGCAATCCGTAACCGGCGTGGTCGCGGCGCTCTATGGATTGCCGGCGGTGATGGTGTTCATGGCCGCAGCCCTGCTGGCCGGCACGGTTGTGTTTTTGATCTATACGTCGTCGGTTGCCGGGATAAAGTAGGCGGCATGTCCGGCAAGATCGATCCCATCACCCGGTCCGTCGTCCAGCATCGGCTGAGTTCCATCGTGAGGGAGATGGGCGAAGCCATGCTTCGCACCTCCTATTCGCAGATTCTCAATTCCAGCCGCGATTTTTCGCTCGCGATCTGCGACACCAGCGGGCGGCTGATCGCACAGGCCGATCACATCCCGGTCCATGTCGGCGCGTTGCCCTGGGCCACGCTTGCGGTCGAAGAGCGCTTCAAGGACGTTGAGCCGGGCGACGTCATCCTGCTCAACGATCCCTATCACGGCGGCAGCCATCTTCCCGATCTCACCGCCTTCGTGCCGGTCTTCGACGGCGGCAAGCGCCTGCTCTGGACCATCGTCCGCGCCCATCAGAGCGACATCGGCGGCGCCACCCATGGCGCCTACAACCCTGATGCCACCGAGATCTTTCAGGAAGGGCTGCGCATCCCTCCGATCAAGCTCTGCGAGGCCGGCAAGCTGCGCGAGGACCTGCTTGATCTGTTGGCGCTGAACATCCGCAACCCCAGGGAATTCCGCGGCGACCTTGCCGCGATGCTGGGCGCCGCCCATCTCGGCGAGCGCCGCGTCGCGCGACTGTTCGGCGAGTTCGGCGCACCCGTGGTCGAAGCCGCCATCGAAGCCATCCTCGACGCCACCGAGCAGCAGACCCGCGCTGTCGTTGCCACCTGGAAGGACGGCGTCTTTCATGGCGAAGCGTTCCTCGACGATGACGGCCACGGCCGCAGCGACATCCGCATCGCGGCAAAGGTGACCAAGAGGGGCAGCGACATCGAGGTTGACCTGTCCGATTCCGACCCGCAGTCGACGAGCTTCGTGAATTCCTCGCATGCCAATATGCAGGCAGCGGTGGCAATGGCCTTTGCCTATCTGATCGACGCCGACATCCCGAAGAACACCGGCGCGCTGCGACCGCTGAAGGTGATCGCGAAACAGGGCACCGTGGTCTGGGCTGATCCGGGCCGGCCGGTGACACTGTGCACCAGCCATCCCTCCAACGAGATCGTCGAGGCGATCATCAAGGCGCTGTCGGCCTCCTGTCCGGAGCGTGCGATGGCCGGCTGGGGTCGCCGCTTCCGCATCGCAATCCAGGGCGAGGACCCTCGCACCGGGCGCAACTTCATCTGGCACATGTTTCAGGCCCGCCCCGGTGGCGGCGCCTCATGCGGTGGCGACGGCTGGTCGTCGATCGGCGAGTGGCACGCCGTCGGCGGGCTCAAGTTCGGCAGCATCGAGGTCGCCGAAGTGCGCTTTCCGTTCCATTTTCGCCACCACGAATTCCGCCCCGGCTCGGCTGGCGATGGCCAGTTTCGTGGCGGCCTCGGCGTTTCCCTGGACATGGTGCTGGAAACCGAGAAGCCCGCAAAGGGCAACACCGCTGGCGAGGGCGTCCGCTACGGCCCCTGCGGGATGCTCGGCGGTGAAGATGGAAAACCGCATCGCTATCGCCTGCTGTCCGAGGGCCGTGAGCCGCGCGTGCTCAAGACCAAAGAGGTCGGGATCGATCTCCGTCCCGGTGATTGCCTGGAAATCCGTTCCTCCGGTGGCGGCGGCTGGGGACCGCCGGCAAAGCGATCGGCCGAGGCGCGCCAGCGCGATATCGAGCAGGGTCTGGTCGATGTCCCCGTGGAGCAGCGTAGATAGCCGATGATGAGATTATATCGAATAGCGCCAAGACGAAGCTGCGCTCCCTCTCCCGCTTGCGGGGGAGGGCCGGGGTGGGGGTGTTTCCGCGATTCACGCTGTTCGAACGTGCAGAGAGAGCCCTCACCCGGCGCGGAGCTTGTACTCGGACGGCGCGAAGCGCCGATCCGGGTGCGCCGACCTCTCCCGCAAGCGGGAGAGGTGAAGTCAGCTCGCGGCAACCGGATCGTGCCATGACCATGTACACGATCGGAGTTGACGTCGGCGGTACCTACACGGACCTGGTCGCCACGGATGAAGCGGGGCGCACGGTGTTCGCGAAATCGCCATCCACGCCGTCGGATCAATCGATCGGCGTGATGGCGGGCCTGGAAGAACTGGCACGGCGCCTGAACGTCTCGCGTGCGGACATGCTGGCGAATACTGATCGTCTGGTTCATGGCACGACGGTTGCGACCAACGCACTGCTTGAGCGCAAAGGCGCCAGGGTTGCGCTGCTCACCACCGAAGGCCATCGCGACGTCGTCGAGATGCGCGAAGGATTGAAGCCTGATCGCTACGATCTGCGGACGCCGCCGCCGGAGCCGCTGGTCCCGCGCGAGCGCCGCCTCGGGGTGCGCGAGCGGCTAAAGGCAGATGGCAGCGCGTCGATCCCGCTCGATGCCGCATCGCTCGGCGGCGCGATCTCTGCGGTGAAAAGCTCGGGCGCTACTTCGGTCGCGGTCTGCTTCCTGCACTCCTATCTCAATCCCGCGCATGAGCTCGCGGCCGTCGAGCGGCTCGCGAAAGAACTGCCCGGGATCAATATCTCGCGCTCGAGCGATGTGCTGCCGCAGATCAAGGAATATGAGCGCGTCTCGACCACGATCGTGAACGCCTATGTCGAGCCGATCGTGCGGCGCTACCTGACAAGTCTCGAGCAGCGGCTCATGGAGGCCGGCTTCAGGGGCACGCTGTTTGTGGTGCTGTCGCATGGCGGCATGGCGCCGGTCGAGGAAGCCTCGCGGCTTGCCGCGGGCACCGTGCTGTCGGGGCCGGCCGGCGGCATTTCCGGCAGTCGCCGTTGCGCGGACCTCCTGGGAATTCCGGATCTCGTGCCGTTCGACATGGGCGGCACCAGCACCGATATCTCGCTGATCGCAGCCGGACAGGCCTCGCTCTCGGCCGACGGCATGCTGGCCGGCCAGCGCATCGCGCTACGCAGCCTCGACATTGCGAGCATCGCGGCCGGCGGCGGCTCGATCGCGAGCGTCGATGGCAGCCGCACCTTGCGGGTAGGGCCGGAGAGCGCCGGTTCGGTGCCGGGCCCGGCCTGCTACGGCAATGGCGGCACGGCTGCCACCGTCACGGATGCCAACGTCGTCCTTGGTTACCTCGATGCCGGCGCTTTCATGGGCGGCAAGCGTCCGCTCGACCGTGCGGCCTCGGAAGCGGCGATCGACAGGATCGCGGTCGCCCTGGAATTGTCGCGGCTGGAGGCTGCCGCCGGCATCTACAAGATGATCAACCTGAAGATGGCCGACGGCATCCGCCTGATGACGCTGCGCCGCGGCGTCGATCCCCGGAAATTCGCGCTGCTCAGTTTTGGCGGTGCCGCCGGCCTGCACGCGGCGGAAGTCGCGCGCGAACTCGAGATCAGGCGCATCATCGTGCCGACGGTGGCGTCGGTGCTGTCGGCCTGGGGCATGCTGACCAGCGATCTCCGCTACGAGGTCAGCCGCACGCACTATGGCGCCGGTGCGCGCATCACCGCCGGCGAAGTGCGCGAACTATATTCCCAGCTCGAAGAGCAGGCCGCCGGTCGGCTCCGCTCCTGGTTCAAGGGTCCCGTCAGCATCGAGCGCTCCGCCGAGATGCGCTATGGCGAGCAGGTGTTCGAGATCGACGTGCCGCTTGGTGATCTCGATCTGGACGCGAATGATGTCGTCGACCAGATCGAGCAGCGCTTTCACCGACGCCACGAGGAGCTCTACACCTATGCCTCACCCGGCCAGGAAGTCGTGTTCGTCAACGCCCGCGTCGCGGCCGTAGGCGAGGTGGCACGGCGCGCCGAAGGGCCGAAGGCGATGGTCTCGGAAGAGCCGTGCTCGCCACGGAGCCGACGCCAGGCCTGGTTCGGCGGATGGCGCGAGGTGCCGGTCTATGGGCTGGATGATCTTCGTCCCGGCCAGTCGCTCACCGGTCCCGCGATCATCGAAGCCGAAACCACGACGGTGCTGATCGACACCGCCGACCGCGTGTCCGTCAACGCCTTGGGCTGGCTGGATATTGCATTGCGTTGACGATCCGCAACGGCGCTCATCGCCGCAATGCACCATTTTCACTTCTCTGATCATATTTGCGCGGTATTGTTGTGTTCTCGTGAAGGTGCTGCAGGCTGTGCTTTCAGAGCAGGTTTGAGGCAATGTTGACACAACGAAGAAGAGCAAGACTGTCACTGTCCCTCATCGCCGCGGTGCTTCTTGCGTGGGCGCCGTCCAGTGCACAGCAAGCGTCCGAAGGAGGCGCCGCGGCCAACGACATCCGCATCGGCAACGTCATGCCCTACACCGGACCGCTGGCGGCCTTTGCGACCATCGGCAGGGCGGAAGCCGCCTATTTCGACATGGTCAACGAGCGCGGCGGCATCAACGGACGGAAGATCAAGTTCATCTCTGTCGACGACAGCTCCAATCCGCACACGGCACTTCAGCAGACGCGCGAACTGGTCGAGAAGGAGAACGTGCTGCTGATGTTCGGCTCGTTCGGCACGCCGAGCAATCTGGCGACCCGGGCCTATCTCAACGACAAGAAGATCCCGCAATTGTTCGTCGCTTCCGGCGATGAGGAATGGGCAAATCCGAAGAAATATCCGTGGAGCATGGGCTGGCAGCCGACCTTCCGTGCCGAGGGCCGGATCTATGCGAATTACATCCAGGCATCCTATCCCGACAGCAAGATCGCCGTGCTCTGGCAAAACGATCAGTTCGGGCGCGACCTGTTCAGGGGATTGCAGGAAGGACTCGGTGATACCGCCGGCATGATCGTCGCCGATCTCGCCTTTGATGCCTCCGATACCTCGATCCAGGTGCAGATCGAGATATTGAAGGATTCCGGGGCCGACATATTGGTGTTCAACGGAGCGCCGGCAATCGCCGCCCGCGCCATCCGCATTGCCGCGGACCTGGATTGGCATCCGGTCTTCATCCTCGACAATGCCTCGGCCTCGATCGCCAGCGCGCTGCGGCCGGCAGGGCTGCAGAATGCGCTCGGCGTGATCTCGACATCCTTCCTGAAGGACGCTGACGATGCTGCATGGAAGGAGGACCCGCCGATCAAGGCATGGTCGGCCTTCATGGACAAATACTTTCCCGATGGCGACAAGGAGGACAGCTACGCCATCTTCGGCTACGCCGCGGCCGAGACGATGGTCCAGGTGCTGACCCAGTGCGGCGATGACCTGTCGCGCGAGAACATCATGCGCCAGGCCGCGTCCTTGAAGAACTATCTCAACCCGGTCGCGCTGCCTGGCATCGCGATCAACACCAGCCCGACCGATTTCCGCCCGATCAAGCAGATGCGCCTGGTGCAGTTCGACGGCAACATCTGGCAACCGATCGGCGACGTGATCGAAAGCGCATTCGTTAACGCGCCGGGGGATAAGTGATCCCGAACGAAGCCACACATTCGCTGTCGTCCCGGCCTTGAGCCGGGACGACAGTTACTTCCTGGCAGCCTGCCCGTAATTCAGCAATCCGCCCTTGCTCTTTGGCGGATGCGCGCGCAGGCCTTCTTCGTTCGGCTCGGTGCCCCAGCCCGGCCGGTCCGGAATCACGAGGTGGCCGTCGACGATTTCAGGCACATGCGTGAACAGCTCATGGTCCCAGGCGAGCCGGTCGATATCGGTTTCCATGATCCGCAGATTCGGCACCGCCGCCGAGAAATGCGCGTTCATCATGGTGCAGAGGTGGCCGTAGAAATTATGCGGGGCGACGTTGACCTCGAAATGTTCGGCGGCGTTCGCGATCTTCATCGACTGCCACACACCGTTCCAGGGCGTGTCGATGATCGCGACGTCCATCGCCTGCTCGGTGAAGTAGGGCAGGAACTCGCGCAGGCCCAATAGCGTCTCGCAGGAGGAGATCGGATGCGGGCTCTGACGGCGGATGTAGCCGAGCGCCTGCGGGTTGAAGGTGTCGATCTCGACCCAGAACATGTCCATCTTCTCGATCGCCCGCAGGATCTTGAGATAGCCTTCAGTCTTGGCGTTGAAGTTGAGGTCGAGCAGCAGATCGACATCGGATCCGGCGCCGTCGCGGATCGCCTCCAGGTGCATGCAGAGATTGCGCAGCACGGTGCGGTCGACATTGATCTCGGGCTCGAACGGCGAGCCGAAGCCCGGTCGCCAGCCCTGCGGCTTACCGTCGGTATACACGAAGATGTTGGTCTTCATCGCGGTGAAGCGCTTCTCGCGCACCTCGCGGCCGATCGCCTTCACGCCGTCGAGATCGGTGATGGCCGGCTTGTACCAGTCGGGATGGTTGATGCGCCAGGTCGCGCAATGCGACCAGTAGACCCGGATGCGGTCGCGGATCTTGCCGCCGAGCAACTCGTAACAAGGCACGCCGAGCGCCTTTGCCTTGACGTCGAGCAGCGCGTTCTCGATCGCGCCCAGCGCCAGCGCCACCACGCCGCCGGCGGCCGGCCGGGTCGCGGAGAACAGTTCCGCGTAGATGCGTTCATGCTGCAGCGCGTTCTTGCCGATGATCCGCGTCGCCAGCCGCTCGATCGCGGCGGTGAGGCCGGGCGCGCCGAAGCCTTCGTCGAACTCGCTCCAGCCGACGATGCCGTCTTCGGTCGTCACCTTGACGAAGTGGTAATTCCGCCAGCCGGCATCGCAGGCGAGCGTTTCGATGCTTCTGATGTTGGACGATTTGCTCATGATTTCCTGCCCGGCGCCGTTGTTTCGTTGAGACCGATAACAACAATGGAACGGCCGGCGCGTCAATCACATCAGCGGCAATCCAGATCGGCAGGTCGCGACTAGCTCCTTGGCGGAAACAGCATCGGCCGCTGCCGCTCGAAGGTCCGGCGTCCGCTCTTGAAGCCCATGAGCACCTCGGGCAATTCCGCAATTGCGCCACGGCCGCTATCGGTGTCGAGCACGATGATGTCGGCGGGATTGCCGACGCTGATGCCATAGTCCCGCAGGTTCATCAGGCGGGCAGGGAGGTCCGTCACCAGATCGAGGCAGGCGTCGAACTCGGTGACAGCGGCATGGGCGATGTTGGCGTAGAAATTAGCCATCCGCAGCAGGGAGGCATCGCCGAACGGCGTGAACGGATTCTGCACATTGTTGGTCGCCACCGAGCAGAGCACGCCGTCGGCGACGAGCTTGTGAGCCACCGTGAGCCCGCGCGGCGCATTGTGCGTCGTGTCCCGCCCCAACAGATAGAGGTCCGTCGCGGGCAGCACGGTCACCGCCACGCCAGCCTTGGCCAGCCGTTCGGTCGCCGCCTTCAACCGATCCGGTGGCAGCGCCGATAGTTTGGTCGCATGGCCGATGGCGACGCGACCTTGATAGTTCCGGCGTTCGGTCTGGCGGCAGACTTCTTCCATGTGCCACCAGGATGGATCGAGGTCGAAGTCGAGATGCAGGTCGACGTCGACGTCGAACTCCTGCGCCAGATCGAAGATCCTCTCGATATGCGCGTTCGGGTCGGTGTCCACATAGGGACAGCCGCCGATCGCCTCGCCGCCGTCGCGCAGCGCCGCGATCAGCAATTCCTCAGCGCCGGGATCGTTGGTCAGCCCTTCCTGCGGGAACACGCACGGGGAAATATCAATCGCCCAGTCATAATCACGCTTCAACGCCTTGACCGCCTCGAAGCCGCGCAGGCCGATGCGCGGATCGATCTCGACATGCGTGCGCATCCGCGTGGTGCCGAAGGTGATCGCACGCTCGATCACGCGCGCGCCGCGGGCATGGATGTCCTCGACGGTGAAGTCGCGCTTCATCGCCGCCACGGCGCGGATGGCTTCGCTGACGGTGCCATGGTCATGGGCGCAGCGGCCGAGCAGGCACGCTTTGTCGAGATGGATATGGGTGTCGACGAAGCCTGACAGCACGAGCTTGCCGCCGACATCGATTTCCGCCGTCTCGCAGACGAGGCGCGGCTCGATCGCGGCGATCAGGCCGCCGGCGACGCCGATATCGACCGGCGTGCTCGCATTTCGCGTGCGCGCATTGCGGAAGATGAGATCGAAGGCAGTTCGCATCGTCACTAGCGTCCGCGCGCCGCCTTCGGCAGTTTGACGACGCGGCCGCCCTCGGCCTCTTCGGCGTAGGGCGCAAGAATGTCGAGCAGGTCGCGGCCGCGCTGCGGGACCGGAGCAACCAGCGCACGGCCCGCCACCGAGTCCAAATGGCTGTGCATCAGGCTCATCACCTTCTCCTCGTCGCCCCTGACCAGCGCCGCGATGATCGCGCGATGCTCGTTGATGGCGCATTCCGAGGAATGCGGGCGGCTGAACAGCGACAGCGTCAGGCAGCAGCGATAGGCGATCTCGCTGACATAACGGATCAGGATCGGGCTGTTCGTCATGTGCGCGAGCAGGATGTGGAATTCGGTCGCGAGCCTGATCGAGACCGGGTCCGAGCCGCCACGGGCGCGGTCCTCGGCATCGACATGCGCATTCAATTCCGCGATCTGCGCCTTCGTGAGCTTGCCGGCGAGGTGGCGCACCACGAGGCGCTCGAGCTGAATGCGGACGTCGAAGGCGTCGCGCGCATCCTGCCAGCTCGGCGTCGCCACTACGGCGATGCGATTGCGGCGTAGTTCGATGAGGCCTTCTGCCGCCAATTGTCCGAGCGCATGGCGCGCGATGGTGCGGCTCACGCCGAAGCGCTCGCCGAGCGAATCCTCTGGCAGCTTCGCGCCCGGTTCGAGCGCCTGCTCGATGATGGCGCGGCGGAGCGCGCGGCAGATCACGCTGACCTTGTCGGAAGTCTCAGCAGTCTTGCTGGCCGCGCGCGGCGACATTGGTTGATCCCGTAAGTGCTTGCGGTCGCATTCTTAGCATGGACGTCCAATAAGTGTGCGCACGAATTGCATGCACTTTGATGGGCGAATTGCCTAATTTGAATCCGCCTAGGCGTTTCTGATTTACCTGATCTCGTTGATTCCGCGGCAATGCTCCGCTGGCATCTGGCTTGCATGCACTTTCCCTCGTGATGCGCATGCAAGCAAATTCCGAATTCTCGGGCGAGCCGGTTCCCTCCGGCAACGCACCGATCGCCATTGAACTATCCGACGCTTCGGTGACGTTCGGCCGCGGCGACCGCGCGGTGCCGGCGCTATCGAAGACGACGCTGCACGTCAGTGAAGGCGAGTTCGTCGCGCTGGTCGGTCCGTCCGGCTGCGGCAAATCGACGATCCTGCGCTTGGTCAGCGGCCTGGTGCAGCCCACGACCGGCGTCGTCATTGTCGGCGGCCGCGAGGTGGCGGCGCGCGCGATGCGGGTCGGCATGGCATTCCAGAACCCGACCATGCTGCCGTGGATGACGATCGAGCGGAACATCATGCTGCCGCTGAAGATCGTCGAGCCGTTCCGCTCGCAATTCCGGAAATTGCGCAAGACCGAATTCCGCGACAAGGCCAACGCGCTGTTGGAGCAGGTCGGCCTCAAGGGATTTGGCGGCCGTTTTCCCTGGCAGCTCTCCGGCGGCATGCTCCAGCGCGCCAACCTGTGCCGCGCGCTGATCCATGAGCCGCGCCTCCTGCTGCTCGATGAGCCGTTTGGCGCGCTCGACCAGTTCACGCGCGAGGAGTTGTGGTCGATCCTGCAAGGGCTCTGGATGACGCATAAGCCGACCGTGCTGCTGGTCACCCACGATCTGCGCGAGGCCGGCTTTCTCGCCAGCCGAATCTGCGTGATGAGCGCGCGTCCCGGCCGCATCCTCGACGACAGCCATGTCGGCTTTGCCCGGCCGCGCACGGTGGCGATGACGTTCGAGCCGGATTTCGTCGCGCTGAACCAGAAGCTGCGCGCGATGATCGTCGACGCGCGCAGCGCGGTGCAGGAAGGAGCGGCCTGAGATGACGGCACTCGATATCAGGCAGAAGGCGTGGTCCGCGGTGCTGATCGTGCTGTTCTTCGTCGCCTGGGAACTGTTCTGCCTGATGACCGGCATGTCGGACCTCGTGCTGCCGCGCCCGTCGCAGGTCTTCGTGACGCTGTTCGAGCGCTTTCCGGTGCTGTGGCCGCATATCATCCAGACGCTGGCGACCACGATGTTGGGCTTCGTGCTTGGCGTGGCGCTCGGTGTCGTGCTCGGCGCCTTCATCGGCGTCTCGAAGACAGCTTATGACACGGCCTATCCGCTCTTGATTGGCTTTTCCTCGATCCCGAAGGTCGCGGTGGTGCCGATCTTCGTGCTCTGGTTCGGCTCCGGCACTGTGCCGGCGGTTCTCACCGCGCTCTCGATCTGCTTCTTCCCGATCGTCGTCAACATCGCCACCGGGCTTGCCACCACCGAACCCGAACTGGAGGACGTGCTGAAGGCGCTTGGCGCCAGCAAATTCGACATCCTCTGGAATGTCGGTCTGCCCCGCACCATGCCGTTCTTCTTCGCCTCGCTGAAGGTCGCGATCTCCTACGCCTTCGTCGGCGCGGTGCTCTCGGAGACCGTCGCCTCCAACCGCGGCATCGGCAATGTGATGATGACGGCGTCCTCCAATTTCAACGTGCCGCTGGTGTTCGCCGGACTGTTCGTGCTCGCCGGCCTCGGCGTTGCGCTCTACGTCGTGTTCTCGCTGATCGAAGGCCAGGTCACGGGCTGGGCCACGCGCAAGAACGACGTGATTGCCACCTGAGAAAGAGTTTCATCAACCACCGTTCATGAGGTCGTCATGCTGAAGAAAGTGAGCGCCGCGCTGTTGGGATTGGCCCTGTTCGCAGGGACGGCGTCGGCTGAGGAAACCACGATCAAGTTCACGCTCGGCTGGAAGACGCAAGGCTCGGATGCCGCCTTCTTCTACGCCAAGGACCATGGCTACTTCAAAGAGGAAGGCCTCAGCGTCGTCATCGACCAGGGCGAAGGCTCGGGCGCGACCGTGACGCGCATCATGTCCGGCGCCTACGATGCCGGCTTCGGCGACGTCAACGCCATCATCCAGAATGCCGCGACCAAGCCGCAGGATGCACCTGTGATGGTCTACATGATGTGGAACCAGCCGCCGTTCGCGATCGTCGCGAAGAACACGAGCGGCATCAAGACCATCAAGGATTTCGAAGGCCACACCCTCGGCGGCGCGCAGGGCACGCCGACCACGCGGCTGCTCCCGGTATTCGTGCACAAGAACGGGCTCGACGGCGAGAAGATCAAGATCTCCAACATGGCGCCGAACCTGCAGGAGCCGATGCTGATCAAGGGCGACATCGACGCTGCGCTCGTCTTCAACATCACCAGCTACTTCAACCTCGTCCTGAACCGCCAGGATCCTGACAAGGACTTCAAATGGTTCTCGTTCGGCGATTACGGCATGGATCTCTATTCCAACGGCGTGATGGTCTCGCGCAAACTGCTCGCCTCCAATCCGAAGGCCGTCGCCGGCCTCGTCCGCGCCGTCAACAAGGGGCTGATCGCGGTTGCGAAGGACCAGAATGCCGGCATGAAGGCCGCGGTGAATTTCGACAATTTGATCAATGTCGACGTCGAGAAGCGTCGCCTGCAATATTCCTTCGACAAGCTGATCGTTTCGCCGGAAATGAAGGAGATCGGCGTCGGCGACATCAAGGACGACCGCATGGCCCGCGCCATCGGTATCATCGTCGAAGGCTATCAGCTTACGCGCACGCCGACACCATCCGAAATCTTCAGCCGCGAGTTCCTGCCGCCGCGGGCCGAGCGGGAGTTGGTCTACATCACGAACTGAGTTAGTCTGCGGTCATGGCGAACGAAGTTCCGGCACATAGCCTCTTCGCCGGTCTTGACCGCGGCGTGCTTGATGATGTCGTGCTCCGGCACGACAACGGCATCATCGCCTCCATCGACGAGGGAGCGCCGCCGGCGGGGCCGCGCTCCTTCGTGCTTCCTGCGTTCGTCAACGCCCACGATCATGCGCGGCCGACCGCATCGTCCTTCGGCGCGCTCGGCATGCCCCTGGAGAGCTGGCTGCTGCGCTCCGCACTGGGCTCGCCGGTCGATCCCTATCTCACCGCGGCTTCGGCGCTGGCGCGCTCGGCGCGCGCCGGCTGCGCCGCGATGATGGTGCATTACACCCGCCCGAGCGGAACCATGCCGCTGGTGGAGGAAGCCAAGCAGATCGCGCGCGCAGCCTCCGACGTCGGCATCCGCATCGCCTTTGCAATCGCCGTGCGTGACCAGAATCCGGTCGTCTATGGCGATGCCGAGCCGGTGCTCTCAAATCTGTCCGGTGACGATCGCAAGACGATCGAGGACCTGTTCGTCCGCGCGCCGATGTCGCCGAAGGCCTATATCGAACTGACCGAAGCAATTGCTGCGGCGATTGCCGGCCCGAAGATCGACGTGCAGCTCGGCCCGGCCGGTGTGCAATGGTGTTCCAGGCCGCTGCTGGAGGCCGTCGCCGAGAATTCGGCGCTGACCGGCCGCCGCATTCACATGCATCTGCTGGAGACGATCTACCAGCGTGCCTGGGCGGACCAGCATTTTCCTGATGGCATCGTCCGCTATCTCCGCGACATCGGCTTTCTCTCCGAACGCCTGACGCTGGCGCATTGCATCCATGCACGGCCTGATGAGCTGGAAATGATCGCTGCCTCCGGTGCGCGCATCGTCACCAATTTCAGTTCCAACATGCATCTTCGTTCGGGCCTCGCGCCGATCGCTGCCGCGCACAGATGCGGCTGCGCGGTCACCGTCGGTGTCGATGGGCTCGCGCTCGATGAGGACGATGACGTGCTGCGCGAGATGCGGCTGGTGCAGATGATGCACGGCGGCGTTGGCTTCAAGCGGACCTGGACGCCGGCCGAATTCTTCGCGCTTGCCATCCGCAACGGTCGCCGCACCACAGGCGCGCCAGGAAGCGGCGGGCTTTCGCCGGGTGCGCCGGCCGATTTCGTCACGCTTGATCTCGACCGCCTCGACCGCAATCAGATCCTGCCGGTCAGTCCGATCGATCTTTTGTTCGCGCGCGGCAATGCGTCACTGCTCAAGGACGTCGTGGTCGATGGACGCACGATCGTCAGCGACGGCCGTGTCACCGGCGTCGATCTTCCGGCGATCGAGCAGGAATTGCGCGCGATCTATCGCGGCAGCGCGGCAAAATTCTCTGGCTTTCTTTCCGCGTGGCAGCCGCTTTCGGCTTCGCTTGAAAACTGGTTCGAAGCGCAACTCGACTGTCGCTAAACGCAAGCACATCAAAGCGAATTCCGCAACGCGGGAGAAGTTTCCGCTTGCATCATCGCGCCCGCAAGGTTTGATGTTCGCAACAAAAAATGAGCCGGTGCGTCGTTCGCGCTGGCCACGCGGGGTCTTAAGGAAACGTGATGGACGCGTTGTCGCATCTGCGGATTGTCGAGATCGGGAGCGCGGCTGCGATCAGCTATTGCGCGCGTTTGTTCGCCGATTTCGGCGCCAATGTGCTGAAGGTCGAGCCGTCGGCGGGCGATCCACTTCGCCGCGCTGCGCCGCTGACGCCGAAGGGAGAGAGCGCCTGGTTTGCGTTCCTCAACTTCAACAAGTCGAGCGTCGTGCTCGATCGCTGGGATACCAGCGCATCCTCTCGCCTGACGGAACTGATCGAGTCATGTGACATCCTGCTCGACGGCCGCGATATCGATGCGGCGGATTGTCCGCCCCTGGATCTCGCCGCCATCAAGGAGAAGCATCCCGGCCTGATCCATCTCGAGGCTGACTGGTTCGGCGATGTCGGTCCTTACGCCGGTTTTGCCGCAACCGACTCGACCGTTCGCGCGCTGACCGGCCTGATCAAGTTGGTGGGCCCGATCGAAGGGGCGCCGATGCACGCGCCGGATTTTCAGACCGGCATTCTGGCCGGGCTCTGGGGCTTTATCGCTGCGTCATCGTCGGCGCTGGGTCGGATGCAGGATGGATGCGGGCGCGCGAGCCGCCTGAGCATCTTCGAATCCACTATCGCGGTGACCGAATACATCATGTTCGAGTCGTTCTCCCGCGGGGATGTCATGCGGCGGATCGGCGTCAACCGCTTCTGGCCGACCTTTCCGGTCGGCATCTACGAGACCAGGCAGGGCTGGCTCGGCGTCACCACAGTGACACCAGCGCAATGGCGCTCGTTCTGCGAGATGCTGGGACTGCTCGAGCTGCGCGACGATCCAAAGCTGTTCCTCGGTGTCGACCGGTTGCAGCATGTCGAGGCGATCGAAGCCAAGTTCCTGCCGCGCCTGAGGCAGCGCACCGCACAGGAATGGTTTGCCGAAGGGCTGAAGCGAAAGATCCCGATTGTGCCGGTGCCTGAAGTCGCCGAGCTGATCGCCGATGAGGAGAGGCAGGCGCGCGGCGCGATCGTTCCCGTCACTGTCGGCGAGGAGAGGGGATTTTCCGCTGGCTCCATGCAGCGATTGACCGGCACGCCGCCGCGCCGCGGCGGCAAGGTTCCCGCCATCGGTGAGCTGCAACAGGCTGAGACGCTGCGGCGCGTGCCGCTGCCGGAGCGGAGCGGATCGAGGCGCCTGCCGCTCGAGGGCATCCGCGTCATCGACTTCTCGATGGGCTGGGCCGGCCCGATCTGTACCCGCACGCTCGCCGATCTCGGCGCCGACGTCATCAAGATCGAAGCGATCCAGTATCCGGACTGGTGGCGCGGCGTCGACCGGCGGCCGGCCTATGTGCTGGAGAAGATGTACGAGAAGTCGGTGCGCTATTGCATCATGAACCGCAACAAGCGCGCCATCACGCTCGACCTGACGCGCCCGCAGGGACTCAGTCTCGCAAAACGGCTGCTCGCCGACGCCGATCTTGCTGTCGACAATTACTCCGTGGAAGTGCTGCCCAAGCTGGGCCTGGGCTATGACGTGTTGAGCAAGCTCAACCCCAAGCTCGTGATGATGTCGATGTCAGCCTTCGGCACGGGCAGTGTCCATCGCGATTGCCGCGCCTATGGCTCGACCCTGGAGCAAGGTTCGGGGCTGCCGAGCGTGGTCGGCGATGCCGGCGGACCGCCGGTCATGAGCCACACCGCCTTTGGCGACGCTGTCGGCGGCCTCAACGGTTGCGCCGCCGTGCTCACTGCGTTGATCCATGCGAAGTTGACCGGCAAGGGCCAGTTCATCGATCTCGCGCAGATCGAATGCATGATGCCGTTCGCCGCGCCCTGGATCATCGCGCATTCGATCGACGGCAAGCCGCCGACCAAATTCGGCAACCGCCATCCGGACTTCGTCCCGCATGGCTGCTTCCGCTGCGCGGGCGAGGACAACTGGATCGTCATTACCGCGTCCAGCGACGCGATGTGGCCGAAGCTCGCAAATCTGCTCGGACGTGCCGACTGGGTTAGCGACGAATCGCTGAGGACCGCCGCCGGCCGGCGACGGATCGAAAGCGAGATCGAAGCGGCCGTCGCGGCCTGGACTTCCGGACGTGACGCGGAAGAGGCGATGAACCTGCTGCAGGCAGCGGGCGTTGCCGCCGGCGTCGCGCGGCTGCCGATCGACCTGTTGCGCGATCCGCAGCTTCAGGCGCGCGGCTTCATCCAGGAGGTCAATCGCGCTTTCATCGGAAAGCATCCGCAGCCGTCGATGCCGTTTCGCGAAAGCGCGCACCCGTTCCCGATCCGACGGATACCGCCGACGCTCGGCGAGCACAACCACGAGATCCTTTCCGGCACGCTCGGCCTGTCGGACGCCGAGATCGAGCAGCTTGAGCGCGACGGCATCATCGGAACCGAGATGCTGATGGAAGAAGAGCTCGTGAAGAAGAAGCAGGCGGCGGGTTGATGCCGGCGGCTGCACCAGGAAAGTGCCGATCGGAAGCCGCACCCGGCGCTGCGCCGCCGCTGATGTCGGTGCGCGGCCTCGGCATTCGCTTCAAGACCTCGCTCGGCGTCTGGCAGGCGACGCGCAAGATCGATTTCGATATCGCGCCCGGCGAGCGCGTCGGCATCGTCGGCGAGAGCGGCTGTGGCAAGACCATCACCGGCCTTTCGATCCTGCGGCTTCTGCCGGTCAATCTCGCCGGCCTCGATGGCTCGATCCTGTTCGATGGCACGGATCTCGTCTCCTGCAGCGCGCGGGCGATGCGCGCGATCCGCGGACGCCGGATCGCGATGATTTTCCAGGAACCGATGAGCGCGCTCGATCCGGTCTTTACCGTCGGCCACCAGATCGCCGAAACGATGCGCGTTCATACTGGCGTCGGCAAGGAGGAGGCGAGGGCGAAGACGCTCGATATGCTGCGCCGGGTCGGCATCGCCTCTCCTGAGCGTCGGATCGACGACTACCCGCACCAGCTTTCCGGCGGCATGCGCCAGCGCGTGATGATCGCAGCCGCCCTGATCTGCGGCCCGCAGCTTCTGATCGCGGACGAGCCGACCACGGCGCTTGATGTCACCGTGCAGGCGCAGATCCTCGAGCTGTTGCGCGAACTCAGCGAGACCTCGAACACCGCCTTGATGCTAATCACCCACGATCTCGGCGTGGTCGCCGAGACCTGCACGCGGATGATCACGATGTATGCCGGCGAGGTGATCGAGGATGCCCCGGTCGACGATGCGCTGGTGCGCCCGCTGCATCCCTACACCTCGGGTCTGTTGCGTTCGCTGCCGCACTTGAGCCCGCGCCACGGCCGGCTGCCGTCGATCCCGGGCCGGGTGCCTTCGATCGTCGACATGCCGAACGGCTGCCGCTTTCGCGCGCGCTGCACCCATGCAACACAGGGCTGCGAGGCAGAACAGGAACTGCTCGATGCGGGAGGCGGCCGCAAAGTGCGTTGCTGGCGTTTCCGCGAGCTCGACCTGCCGGGCGCATTGCAGCACGACGCATCGGCGCCGATCGCCGCGATGGCCGGGACGCCATGATGCCGCTTGCCCCCGATATCACGCAGGACACCATCGTCTCGGTGCGCGACCTCGAAGTGCGCTTTCAAACCAGCGATCGCCGCGCCACCGTGAAGGCGGTTGATGGCGTCAATTTCGACGTCCGCCGCGGCGAGACCTTTGGGATCATCGGCGAATCCGGATCGGGCAAGACCACGATCGGCCGCGCGCTGGTGTTCCTGCTGAAGCCGAGCGCCGGCGCCATCCGGCATGAGGGGATCGATCCGCTGGCACTGCCGCGGAAGAGATTCCAAAGCCACCGCCGTGACTACCAGATCATCTTCCAGGATCCGAATGCTGCGCTCAATCCGCGCATGACCATCCTCTCGTCGGTGCTGGAGCCGCTTGAACTCGCGCGCGCCGGCACCGGCGCCGAGCGCGAGCGGCAGGCGAGGGAGGCGCTGGACCGTGTCGGCCTGCCGCAGGACGTCGGCGAGCGCTACCCGCACCAGCTTTCCGGCGGCCAGAAGCAGCGCGTGGTGATCGCCCGCGCCCTGACGCTGAAACCGAAACTGATCGTCTGCGACGAGGTAGTGGCCGCGCTGGATATGTCCATTCGTGGCGACGTGCTCAACCTCTTCGCCGACCTGCAGCGCGAACTCGGCCTCACCTATGTCTTCATCACCCACGACCTCGCCGTGGTCTCCCATATCAGCGAACGCATCGCCGTGATGTATCTCGGTCGCTTCGTCGAGCTTGGGCCGACCGAGCGCGTGTCCGAGCATCCGCTGCATCCTTATACGCAGGCGTTGCTGTCGGCCGAGCCGCGGCCATTGCCGTCATCCTTGCGTGAAGACAGCCGCATCATGCTGCAGGGCGAGATCCCGAGCCCGATCGATCCGCCCTCGGGCTGCCGCTTCCGCACCCGCTGTCCCTACGCGCGGCCGCTCTGCGCCGAGAAGACGCCGGACTGGCGCGAGCTTCAACCGGACCATTGGGTTGCCTGCCATTTCGCCGAACATCGAGATTTTGCACCCAACTAACAAGAATTGCCGGGAGGAGATCACATGACAGAGATGACGCGACGCGAGGCCATCGCGCTGACATCGGCCGCGATTGCCGGCGTGACGCTCAGTGGCCGCGCGTGGGCGGATGTCGCGCCGAAGCGGGGTGGCACGTTGCGCATCTCGGCGCCGGCCAATCCGTCGAGCCTCGATCCGGCCACCGGCGGCGCCGGCTCCGACCATGCCTTCCTGTTCACGATGTACGACACGCTGATCGAATGGGATTTCGAGACGCTGGCGCCCAGGCCCGGCCTTGCCGAGAGCTGGAAGTTCACCGACCCGAACACCTTGGTGCTCAACATCCGTACCGGCGTCACCTTCCATGATGGTACGCCACTCGACGCGGAAGCCGTGAAATTCAATCTTGAACGCAACAAGAGCGACCAGAAATCCAACATCAAGGCCGATCTTGCTTCGGTGGCTTCGGTCGAGGTCACCAGTCCCACGCAGGTCACGCTGAAGCTGAGCACGCCCGACACTGCGCTGCCGCTGATCCTCTCCGACCGCGCCGGCATGATCGTCTCGCCATCAGCGCTGAAGGCGGCCGAGGGCGGCACCGTCGCGCGCAAGCCGGTCGGAGCGGGCGCCTATGCGTTCATTAGCTGGGCGGATGGCGAGCGCATCGTCGTCAAGCGCAACGAGAAATACTGGAAGCCGAACCGTCCTCTTCCCGACGGCATCGAGTTTTCGATCATTCCTGAACTGACCACCGGCGCGCGCTCGGTGACCGCCGGGCAGAACGATCTGATCTACCAATTGCCGCCACGCCAGAAGGCGATCCTCGATCGCGTCAGTAGCGTCAAGGTCGTCAACGGTCCGACGCTCTATGTCATCCAGATCTTCCTGAACTGGGCCAAGCCGCCCTTCGACAATCCGAAGGTCCGCCAAGCCTTCAACTTCGCGATCGACCGCGAAGCCTTCGTGAAGGCGGCGCTCGCCGGCCTCGCCGAGCCCGCCTACATGAACCTGCCGAAGGCGCATTGGGCCTACGACAAATCGGTCGCCGGGCTCTACTCCTACGATCCCGACAAGGCGCGCAAGCTGCTGGCGGAAGCCGGCTTCAAGGACGGCCTTGCGATCGATCTCGTCGGCTATCCCGACCAGGACTCGGTGCAGCGCCAGGAAATTTTGATCGAGCAGCTCCGGAAAGCCGGCATGAATGTCCGCTTTGCCAACGCGCCGATCGCGGAAGCCTCCGCTGCCTTCTTCGCCAGCGAAAAGCGCGGTTCCGGCCTGCTCGCGGCGTGGACCGGCCGGCCGGATCCGAGCCTGACCTATTCGCTGATGTTCACCAAGGACGCCTATTACAACGCCGGCCGCGCGCCGGTGCCGCCGGAACTTGAGGCCGCGATCAAGGCATCGCGGGCGTCGGAAGATATCGAGCAGCGCCGCAAGGCCTTTGCCACCGTGCAGCGACTGGTGATGGAGAACGCCTTCGTCGCGCCGCTCGCCTTCCAGTACGAGCTGGTCGCGATGAACAAGAAGGTGCAGGGCTATCGCCCGAACCTTCTCGGCAAGCCGAAATACGACAACGTCTGGCTGGAGAGCTGAGCATGATGAGATCAGGTCGAATGTATCCGCGATCGCTGCTCTGCTCCCTCTCCCGCTCGCGGGGGAGGGCTGGGGTGTCTCCGCGATTCACGCTGTCCGAGCATGAGGAGAGAGCCCCCACCCGGTGCTACGCGCCGACCTCCCCCGCAAGCGGGAGAGGTGAACGCGCGCGCGAGCCGATTCAACCGAATCCCATCACGGCATAGAATCATGGTGCGACGCAGCCCGATCAAGGTTGTCGGCAGCCGCCTGTTGCAGGCGCTGCCCGTGATCGTGCTCGCGACCTTCATGGTGTTCGCGCTCTTGAAGCTCGTGCCGGGCGACATCGCGGTGACGCTCGCGGGCGACAACGCCTCGGATGCGCGCATTGCCGAGATCCGCAGCATCTATGGGCTCGACCGTCCGTTCCTGGTGCAATATGGCGTCTGGCTCGGCAATGTCGTCCAGGGCGATCTCTCGCAATCGCTGCTGACCGGCGAACAGGTCGCGACCTCGATCGGGCGGGCCTTTCCGAACACGCTTCTGATCGTGGTGATTGCGCTGATCCTCGCGCTCTTGACCGGCATTCCCATGGGCGTGATCGCGGCGATCAAGCCAAACGGCTGGGTCGACAAGGCCGTCAGCATGATCGCCTCGCTCGGCGTCGCGATTCCCGGCTTCTGGCTCGCGATGATCCTGGTCGCCGAGATCTCGCTCAGGCTCAACTGGCTGCCGGCGACCGGCGCAAAATCCTTCACCGCGTCTCCGATCGAGGCCATCAGGCACGCGCTGTTGCCGGGCATTGCCATCGCGGCCTACGGCATGGCCGAGGTGGCGCGCCAGCTGCGCGGCTCGCTCCTGGAGGTGCTGTCGTCGCAATATGTGCGGACCTTGCACGCCAAGGGATTGTCGATGAGCCGCATCCTCTGGCAGCACGGGCTCAAGAATGTCAGCGTCAACCTCTTCACCATCATCAGCCTGCTGGTGAACCGGATGCTGGCCGCGACTGTCGTGATCGAGGCGGTGTTCGCCATTCCCGGCCTCGGCAGCCTGATCGTGCGCGGCGCGATCCAGCGCGATTTCCCGATCGTGCAGGGTGTCGTGTTCACGATGGTGATCGTGGTGATCCTGGTCAACCTGATCACCGATCTGCTCTGCGCCGCCATTGATCCGAGGATCGAGCAATGACCGACCTCGCGCTGGCCTCTCCGCGATTGCCGGCCAAGCCGACCCGGCTGCGCCGCGTTCTCCGTTGGCTGGCCGGCGATCTTCGGGCCGCGCTCGCGATCCTCGTGCTGCTGGCGCTGGTCATCGTCGCGATCGGCGCGCCCTGGATCGCGCCCTATTCACCGACCGCGCAGGACGTCAACAACATGCTGGCGGCGCCGGGCCCTGCGCATCTGCTCGGAACCGACGATCTCGGCCGCGACATCTTCAGCCGCCTGATCTACGGCGCGCCGGCGACCGTCTATGCCAGCGTGCTGGCCGTGTGTGTCGCAGTTGCGATTGGCCTGCCGGTCGGGCTCGTGGCCGGCTTCTTCGGCGGCTGGACCGACGACATCATCAGCCGGATCATCGACACCTTCCTGTCGTTCCCGGCAATCGTGCTGGCGATTGCGGTGACCGGCGCGCTCGGCATCGGGCTCACCAACGGCATGATCGCGGTCGGCATCGTGATGTTTCCGGCGCTCGCCCGTATCGTCCGGGCGCGGACGCTGGTGGTGCGACAGGAGCTGTATGTGGATGCGAGCAGATGCTTCGGCGCGCCGGCCTGGCATATCCTGTGGCGGCACGTGCTGCCGAACACGCTGCAGCCTGTCATCGTCCAGGTGACGCTATTGCTGGCCGCGGCGCTGCTGGCGGAAGCAAGCCTGAGCTTCCTCGGTCTCGGCATCCAGCCGCCTAACCCGAGCTGGGGCGCGATGCTGGCGCGCGCCTACCAATATATGGAGATCGCGCCGGAGCAGATGTACGCGCCCGGCCTCGCCATTCTGGTCGTCTCCCTGGCCTTCAACGCGCTCGGAGAGTCCTTGCGCATCGTGCTCGATCCGACCATGAAGGATCGCTAGAACATGGTTGGATCGCGTTGGCGCCGCGCCGAAGGTGCCCCACCTCTCCCCAGCGGGGAGAGGTCGGATCGCATCGCAAGATGCGATCCGGGTGAGGGGGGACGCTTTCTCGTGGGACCTGATGCCCCTCACCTGGCGCTGCGCGCCGACCTCTCCCCGTCGGGGAGAGGTGGAAGCTCGCGGCCTGATCCAGAGTTGTCACGGAAACGTTCATGCCTTTCGAGAAATTGCTGATCGCCAATCGGGGCGAGATCGCCATCCGTATCGCCCGTGCCGCGGGCGAAAGCGGGCTTGCCACTGTGGCGATCTATCCGGCCGATGACGCGACGTCGCGGCATGTTCGTGCTGCGGACGAGGCGCACGAGATTCCGGGCCGCGGCGCGCGCGCCTACCTCGATATCGAAGCGGTGATCGGCGCCGCGAAGGCTGCGAAATGCGACGCGCTGCATCCCGGCTATGGCTTTCTCAGCGAGAACGCGGCGCTGGCGCGGCGCTGCGCTGAGGAGAGGGTCACCTTTGTCGGCCCGTCGCCGGAAGCGCTGGAGCTGTTCGGCGACAAGGCGAAAGCCAAGGCACTGGCGAAAACCTACGGCGTGCCGATCATTTCCGGCACCAGCGGCCCGACCGGCCTGGGAGAGGCCAAAGCATTCTTCGCCTCGCTCGGCCTAGGTGCCGCCGTCATGGTCAAGGCGATCGCCGGCGGCGGTGGGCGCGGCATGCGCATCGTTGACGACGCTACCAAGCTGGAACAGGCCTATGCGCGCTGCCAGTCCGAAGCCAAGGCCGCCTTCGGCAATGACGGCGTCTATGTCGAGCGGCTGATCCGAAAAGCGCGACATATCGAGGTGCAGATCATCGGCGACCGCACCGGCCAGATCAGCCATTTGTGGGAGCGCGAATGCACGATCCAGCGGCGCAACCAGAAACTGATCGAGGTGGCGCCAAGCCCGTCGCTAAGCAAAGGCTTGCGCTCGCGCATCATCGAAGCCGCAAAGAAGCTCGCGGCTGCCGCGCGCTACGACAATCTCGGCACCTTCGAGTTCCTGGTCGACGACGACGCCCGTGAGGGCGAGGGCGCCTTCGCCTTCATCGAAGCCAATCCGCGATTGCAGGTCGAGCACACCGTCACCGAGGAGATGCTTGGCATCGATCTCGTCAAGGCGCAGCTCGCCGTCGCTGCGGGCGCGACGCTGGCCTCGCTTGGTCTGGCGCAGGCCACGGTTCCGTCGCCGCGCGGCTACGCGATGCAGCTCCGCGTCAACATGGAGGTGATGAACGAGAAGGGCGAGACCAGGCCGACCGGCGGAACGCTGTCAGTGTTCGACCTCCCGTCGGGCCCGGGCGTGCGGGTCGATACCTTTGGCTATACCGGTTACAAGACCAGCGCCGCCTTCGATTCCCTGCTCGCGAAAGTCATCGTGCATTCGCCAGGCGCGAACTGGGCCGATGTGGTGCAGAAGGCCGTGCGCGCTTTACGCGAATTCCGCATCGGCGGCGTCGCCACAAATATCCCGTTCCTCGGTGCGATCCTCGCGCATCCGGATTTTGCCGCCAACCGGGTCAGCACCAATTTCATCGATGCGCATGCCGGCTCGCTGGTCGCCGCGGCGAAGGAGGCCGATGAACCGGTGGTGGTCGAAGTGAACAGCGGTGCGACAGTCATTGACTCATCGCCAGGCGAGGCGGCTCCGGAAGGCTCCGTCGCCATCCCCGCGCCGCTGCAGGGCACCATCGTCGCGATCGATGTGGCCGAGGGCGATCTCGTCCGTCCGGGTCAGCAGATCGCGGTGCTCGAATCCATGAAGATGGAGCATCTCGTCACCGCGCCGCATGGCGGCAAGGTGACGAAGGTCGCGGGCGGCGTCGGCGTCACGCTGATGCTTGGCGAGGCGATCCTGTTCATCGAGCCCGCCGAGGTTGAAGGTCACCATGTCGCGGAGGAGGCCGAGATCGATCTCGACTATATCCGTCCTGATCTCGCCGAGGTGATCGCGCGCCATGCGATCACGCTCGACGAGAACCGGCCGGCTTCGGTCGAACGCCGCCGCAAGACCAACCAGCGCACTGCGCGCGAGAACGTCGCCGATCTCGTCGATGCAGGCTCCTTCGTCGAATATGGCTCGCTGGCGATCGCGGCCCAACGCCGCCGGCGCAAGGTCGACGATCTCATCCACAATACGCCGGCCGACGGCCTGATCACCGGCGTCGCCACCGTGAACGCCGACAAATTCGGCGCGGAGGGTGCGCGCTGCATGGTGATCGCCTATGACTACACCGTGCTCGCGGGCACGCAGGGCCATATGAACCACAAGAAGATCGACCGCATGCTCACGTTGACCGAGCAGTGGCGGTTGCCGCTGGTCTTCTACGCCGAGGGCGGCGGCGGGCGCCCGGGTGATACCGACCGGCTCGGCATGACCGGGCTCGACGGCCCATCCTTCGTGCAGTTCGCGCGGCTCTCCGGCCTTGTTCCCGTCATCGGCGTGGTCTCCGGCTATTGCTTTGCCGGCAACGCCGCGTTGCTTGGCTGCTGCGATGTCATCATTGCGACGAAAAATGCCTCGATCGGCATGGGCGGCCCGGCGATGATCGAAGGCGGCGGGCTCGGTGTCTATCATCCGGCCGAAGTCGGCCCGGTGTCGTTCCAGGCGCCCAACGGCGTCATCGACATCCTTGTGGAGGACGAAGCGGAAGCGACCGCCGTCGCGCAAAAATATCTCTCCTACTTCCAGGGCGCCGTCAGCGACTGGAAGGCGCCGGACCAGCGGCTGCTCCGCCGCGCGATCCCCGAGAACCGCTTGCGCGTTTACGACATCCGCAAGGTGATCAATCTTCTCGCCGACGAGGGCTCGGTGCTCGAAATCCGTAGGGATTTCGGCGTCGGCATGATCACCGCCTTCATCCGCATCGAGGGCAGGGCGTTCGGCCTGATCGCCAACAACCCAAAACATCTCGGCGGGGCGATCGATGCGCCCGCCGGCGACAAGGCCGCGCGCTTCATGCAGCTCTGCGACGCCTTCGACATCCCGATCATTTCGCTCTGCGACACGCCAGGATTCATGGTCGGGCCGGAAGCCGAGAAGACCGCGATCGTGCGCCACGTCTCGCGCATGTTCGTCACCGGCGCGAGCCTCACCGTGCCGCTGTTCGGCATCGTCCTGCGCAAGGGCTATGGCTTAGGGGCGCAATCCATGATCGGCGGCGGCTTCCATGCTTCCTTCTTCACGGTGGCATGGCCGACCGGCGAGTTCGGCGGCATGGGCCTGGAAGGCTATGTCCGGCTCGGCTTCCGCAAGGAGATGGAAGCGATCGAGGATCCGGCCGAACGTGAGAAGTATTACCAGGCCAAGGTCGCCGAGCTCTATGCCAACGGCAAGGCGGTCTCGATCGCCTCGGTGCTCGAGATCGACGAGGTGATCGATCCCGCGCAAACCCGCCACTGGATCATGTCAGGCCTGCGCTCGGTGCCGAAACCCGCGCCGCGCACCCACCGCAAGCGCCCATGCGTCGATGCGTGGTAGCATTCGTAGGGTGGGTTACGCTTCGCTAACCCACCCTACGAATGTTCCGCTCGACCATGATCGCGCCCAAAAGCGGATGACAATCCGAACCACCGTCATCCTGCCGAGGCCTCGATATGCGACATGCCCTTTCCATTGCCCTCCTCGTAAGCCTCGCCAGCGCGGGCCTGGTCTCTGCACAAGAGCGGAAGTTGACCGATCTGCTGGTGTCGCGCGATCCCGGCCCGAATGAGGCGGTCCGACTCAGGGTCGTAACCGGTCCATTGCCGTTCGGCGCTCGCCTTGTCGTGAAGACCGAGGGGGGCGATGTGATCGGCTCGATCATGTCTTATGGTATGCCGAATCCGAACGACACCCATTCCGAGACCTTTCCCGTTCAGTCGAGGAACGTGGTCAACAGGCGGCTGCGGCTGCAATTGCTGGTGGAAGCGCCGGGCGCGATGACCCGCCGCGCAACGCCGGACGAGATCCTCAAGCTCGAGGTGATCATCGTGCCGCGCAGGTCATGACCTCCGCTGCTGCGGCTTTACTCCGCATCCGGTTTTCCCCTATCGTCTAGCCAACAACGCGCCGTCATTGCGAGCGTAGCGAAGCAATCCATCTCTCCGCCGACTGAGGCGTGGATTGCTTCGCTTCGCTCGCAATGACAGATAAATAATCCCAGGGGAAACCCCAATGAACGATCCCGTTGACGTCCTGATCATCGGCGCCGGCGCGTCCGGCGCTGCGGTGGCATGGTCGCTGGCCGAGACGAAAATGCACATCCTCTGCCTGGAGCAGGGCGGCTGGATGAATCCGGCGGAATATCCGAGCACCGGGCGGGACTGGGAGGCCAAGTTCTATGGCGACTGGTCGACCAGTCCGAACGTCCGCGGCCGTCCCGAGGACTATCCTGTTAACGACGACAACTCGCCGATCAAGGTCGTCAACTTCAACGCCGTCGGCGGTTCGACCGTGATGTACACGGCGCATTGGCCGCGGCTGCATCCGTCCGATTTCAAGGTGAAGACGCTCGACGGTGTCGCTGATGACTGGCCGATCGACTACGATGCACTCACCCCGTTCTTCGAGGAGAACGACCGGATGATGGGCGTGTCGGGCCTGTCGGGCGATCCGCTTTCGCCACTGACCCACCCGCCGATGCCGCCGCAGCCGCTCGGACTCTCCGGCCCGCTGATCGGCAAGGCCATGAACAAGCTCGGCTGGCACTGGTGGCCCTCGGACACTACGGTCGCGACAATGGACTACGAGGGCAGGGCGCGCTGCATCAATCTCGGCCATTGCACGCCGGCCTGCGCGCAAGGCGCGAAAGCCTCGACCGACATCACCTATTGGCCGCATGCGATCCGTGCCGGCGTCGAGATCAAGACGCATTGTCGCGTGCGCGAGATCCTGACCAACGAGCATGGCATGGCCTCCGGTGTCGTCTATTATGACAAGGACGGCGTCGAGCAGTTTCAGCCGGCCGAGGTCGTCATCATCGCCTGCAACGGCGTCGGCACGCCGCGGCTATTGCTGAACTCGGTCTCCAGCCGCTTTCCGAACGGCCTCGCCAATTCATCCGGCCTGGTCGGCAAGAACCTGATGTTCCATCCCTATGCGCAGATCTACGGCTTCGTGAAGGAGCCGACCGACAGCAACCGCGCGCCGCCGACCTGCCTGTGGAGCAAGGAGTTCTACGACACCGACCTCTCGCGCGGCTTCGTGCGCGGCTACGGCATCCAGTTCGGCCGCGGCGCAGGGCCGGTGTTCGAGGCCGTCGCGAGCGAGCAGAAGGGCGTTCTGCCGTGGGGCGCGGATCATCATCGCGTCTTCCGCAGGCTCAACGGCCACCGCCTCGCGGTCTCTGCGATCTGCGAGGATCTCCCCGAGGAGCACAACCGCGTCACGCTCGATCCCGTATTGAAGGATAGCCACGGCATTCCCGCCCCGAAGATCGACTACACGATCAGCGAGAACAGTCGGACGATGATGGATCATGCGCTGGCGCGTGGCCGCGAGATTCTCGAAGCCGCCGGCGCGACCGATATCTGCATCAACAATCCGATCCCCTGGGGCGGCTGGCACCTGCTCGGCACCGCACGGATGGGCACGGACCCTGCGCGCTCCGTGGTCAACGAGTGGGGCCGGTCGCATGATGTGAAGAACCTGTTCATCGTCGATGGCAGCGTCTTCGTCACCTCAGGCGGCGTCAACCCGACCTCGACCATCCAGGCGATTGCGCTCTACATCGCCGACCAGATGAAACAGCGTCTTGCCAATTTGTTTGATTGAGGAAGCGATGACCGTCGAAACTCTCACTGCAACTCAGCGCGACGACCTGAAAACCATCGCTGCGATGATCATTCCCGAGAGTGCCGAGTACAAGGTGCCGGGTGCCGATGACCGGGCCATCCAGGCCGATATCCTGGCCACGCTCGGCCGCGATACCGGGCCAGTGCGCGCCGCGCTCGACCATCTCGCACGGTTGGCCGGCAAGCCACTTGCCGAACTCGACACGGCGCAGCGCGATCAGGTCGCAAAGGAATTCCGCGCGACCGGCGGGGCCGCGGCCGCGACGCTCGTCCGCGTCGTCCTGCAATGCTACTACCGCGACGACCGCGTGCTGCGCTCGCTCGGCCTCGAGCTGCGCGCGCCCTTCCCGAAGGGGCACGCGCTGGAGCAGGGCGACTGGTCGTTGCTCGATCCGGTGAAAGCGCGCGGAGGGAGGTTGCGCCGCGCCTAGCCTTAGATGGATCGAGCCGTCTCCGCGAGCGGCACTGCGCTCCCTCTCCCGCTTGCGGGAGAGGGCTGGGGTGAGGGTGTCTCCACGATGGGATCATCCGTGGGGAGAGAGCCCTCACCCGCTGCGCCGAGGGCGCAGCGACCTCTCCCGCAAGCGGGAGAGGTGAAGCGGCGGACGCCCTAGCCATTCGGGCAGGTCTGCGCGCCGGCACGAGCACCTTGCGCAGCAGGAACCCGGCCCCCATGTGTGAGTTCTCCGAAGGAACCTCACCATGTTGGATTTTGCCGCAAATAACGCCGGTGACGCGCTGTCACCGCGAACGACTGAAGCTACGCCGGGCAATGACCGGACGCTGCTCGATGCCTATTCCAACGCCGTGATCGACGTGACCGAACGCGTCGGCCCCGCGGTGGTGCGCGTCGAGACCGGCCCGAAGGTCAAAACCCCGCGCGAACGCGCCGGGCTCGGCTCCGGCATCATTATCTCGCCCGATGGCCTCGTGCTGACCAACAGCCACGTGGTCGGCTCGTCGAAAGAGATCCGCCTGCGCGACACCGAGGGATTCGTGACCGACGCCCATGTGCTCGGCGTCGATCCCGACACCGACCTTGCATTGCTGCGGGCCGATGGCGCGCGCGATTTGCCTTACGCTTCGCTCGGCGATTCCAAGCAACTCCGGCGCGGCCAGCTCGTGGTCGCGATCGGCAATCCGCTCGGCTTTGAATCGACCGTCACTGCCGGCGTGGTGTCGGCGCTGGGCCGTTCGATCCGCTCGGTCAGCGGGCGCACCATCGAGGACGTGATCCAGACCGATGCGGCGCTGAACCCCGGCAATTCCGGCGGCCCGCTGGTGTCATCGAATTCGCAGGTGATCGGCATCAACACCGCGATCATCAACGGCGCGCAGGGCATCTGCTTTGCGGTCGCGAGCAACACCGCGCAGTTCGTGCTGTCGGAGATCATCCGCCACGGCTATGTCCGCCGCGCCTTCATCGGCGTCGCCGGCCAGACCGCGCCGATCCCGCGGCGCCATGCGGTGCTCGCCGGCGTCGACAACAAGATGGGCGCGCTGCTCGCGCAGATCGAGCCGGACAGCCCGGCGGCGAGAGCGGGGCTTCTGCCCGGCGACGTCGTGATCAAGCTCGACGGCATCGACATCAACGGTGTCGATGACCTGATCCGCGCGCTCGATCGCGACCGCATCGACCGCACGCTGGCGATGGACGTCCTGCGCCTGGGCCGCCTGCGCGCGATCGACATCCACCCGATCGAGCGCAAGCCTGCGAAGTAGTGATGCTGCCAGTTGATGTGCCCTCGCCCCTTGCGGGAGAGGGCGGCTCGGCTATTAGCGGCGAACTCACTTGGGTGAGGGGGTCTCTCCACCAGCACAGGAGCGTGTGGAGAGAACCCCTCATCCGGCGCTTCGCGCCACCTTCTCCCACAAGGGGAGAAGGGAAGAAGCGCGCCGATCTCAATCCCGCAGCGCCGCCAGCAGTTCGTCGGGCTGCTCGACCATCATCATGTGGCCGGCACCGGCCAGCACCGTGGTGCGTGCGTTCGGCGTTGCGGCTGCCAGCGTCTTGCCGGCTCTGGCAGGCGTCATCATGTCACGCTCGCCGAGGATGAAGGTCGCGGGCACCTTGATCTGCGCCGCCGCGGCCAGCGCGTTCTGGTATGAATTGCAGGCGTTCAGATCATTGTAGAGCACGCCCGGTCGCGCACGCTGCAGCACGCGCTGCGCGCCGTGGTGCATCCACAGTCCCGGCGCGAGCGAGCCGCCGAGTTCCGCCTTGAAGCCGAGGCCCCAGATCGAGACCATGTCGATCGCGGCGGGGTCGTTGGCCTCCGCTGCCTTCAACAGATCGGGCCCCACGGTCATCGTTGCCGCCGTTCCGATCAGGCTGAGCGCCGATACCTTCTCCGGGTGCCGTGCCGCGGTCTCCAGCGCGATCAGCGAGCCCATGGAATGGCCGATCAGCTTCGCCTTCGAGGCGCCGGCTGCCTGCAACAGCGCCGCGATCCAGTCCGCCATCGCCGCAATCGTCGGCAGCGGCTTGCCGGACGAACGGCCATGGCCTGGCAGATCCGGCACCAATACCGAATAGCCGTGATGCGCGAACCACCGGCTGTGCAAGGCCCAGGTGGAGCTGTCGAAGCCCGCACCGTGGATCATCACGACCGTGGGCAACGATGGATCGAACGGCTTTCCGCCAGTCGCCACGAAGGTCTCAATCCCGTTCACCGAAAGCTGCATGGCTCAAACCCTCTGCGACGCGCGAAGCGCCTGGCCGAGATCGTCGATGATGTCTTGCGCGGTCTCGATGCCGACCGACAGCCGCACCAGCTCTTCGCCGATGCCGGCAGCCTTGAGCTGGTCGGCGTCCATCTGCTGATGGGTGGTCGAGGCGGGATGGATCACCAGCGTCTTGGCATCGCCGACATTGGCGAGGTGGCTGATCAGCTTCAACGACTCGATGAACTTCTTGCCCGCAGCGCGTCCGCCCTTGATGCCGAAGCTGACGATCGAGCCGGCGCCCCGCGGCAGCAGCTTCTTCGCAAGCTCGTGATCCGGGTGATTTTCCAGCGCCGGATGCAGCACCCAGTCGACCGCCTTGTTCGCCGTCAGGAATTCCAGCACCGCCAAAGTATTGCTCATGTGGCGATCCATGCGCACACCGAGCGTCTCGATGCCTTGCAGGAGCTGGAACGCGTTGGTCGGCGATATGCAGGCGCCGAAATCGCGCAAGCCTTCGGTGCGTGCGCGCATGATGAAAGCCGCCTTGCCGAACTGCTCGTCGAAGACGATGCCGTGATAGCCGGCATAGGGCTCGGTGAGCTGCGGGAATTTGCCCGACGCATGCCAGTCGAACCCGCCGCCATCGACGATGACACCGCCGATCGCAATGCCGTGTCCGCCGAGCCATTTCGTCGCCGAGTTCATGACGATGTCGGCGCCCAATTCGATCGGCCGGCTGAGATAGGGCGTCGCAAAGGTGTTGTCGATCAACAGCGGGATCTTCGCGTCATGCGCGATGTCGGCCACCGCTGGGATATCGAGCACTTCGAGCCCGGGATTGCCGATGGTCTCGGCGATCACCAGCCGCGTATTCGGCTTGATCGCGGCGCGGAATTCGTCCAGCGCGCGCGGCTTCACGAAAGTCGTCGTGATGCCAAAGCGCGGCAACGTATGCGCCAGCAGGTTGATGGTGCCGCCATAGAGCGAAGCGGAGGCGACGATATGATCGCCGGCATTGAGCAGGGTCGCGATCGCCAGATGCATCGCGGCCATGCCGCTCGCGGTGCAGATCGCGCCGACGCCGCCTTCGAGCGCCGCGATCCGCTCTTCCAGCACCGCCGTCGTCGGATTGGATATCCGCGTATAGATGTGGCCGGCGCGCTCCAGATTGAACAGCGCGGCGGCGTGGTCGGCGTCCTGGAACACGTAAGACGTCGTCTGGTAGATCGGCACCGCGCGCGATCCCGTCACGGGATCGGGGCGCTGCCCGGCATGCAGGCTTAGGGTTTCGAACGCAGGCGGCTTGGGTGCGGGCATGCTGAAACTCGCGAAGATGGGATCGGGGATTGGTGCGCTTACGGCGTGATCCGGACAGATGGAAGCCGATTTTCCGAAAAGATCATGCCCAAAACTAGACGTGCACGGCGGCGCGTACGCGGCCGGCATTGCCGAATACGCGCAGGTAACGCTCGACCTCGGAGGGGATGCCGGTCGCCTTCTCGGGATTGTCTGAGAGTTTCACCGCCGGCCTGCCGTCGACCGAGGTCACCTTGCAGACGATCGAGATCGGGTCGAGATCGGCGGAACCATTGGGCGTGCAGCCGACGAAGTCATTGGTGAGGTTGGTGCCCCAGCCGAAGCTGATGCGGACGCGGCCGGAGAAATGCCTGTAGGTTTCCTCGATTGAATCGACATCCATCGCGTCGGAGAACACCAGCAGCTTTTCCTTGGGATCGCGGCCCTTCTGTTTCCACCATCTGATGATCTCTTCGCCGGCCGCGATCGGCGGCGCGCTGTCCGGGCGAAAGCCGGTCCAGTCCGCGACCCAATCCGGCGCGTCGCGCAGGAACACTCTGGTGCCGAAAGCATCGGGCAGCGCGACCAGCAGGTTGCCGCCATAGGTATGGCGCCACTGGTCGAGGATAGCGTAGGGCGCCCAGCGCAGCTCTTCGTCCGAATTGGCAAGCGCCGCGGCCACCATCGGCAGCTCATGGGCATTGGTGCCGATCGCCTCGAGGTCGTTGTCCATCGCCAGCAGCACGTTGGAGGTGCCGGTGAAGGACGGCCCCAGCCCCTCCTTCACCGCCTCGACGCACCAGCGCTGCCAGAGAAAGCCGTGGCGGCGGCGGGTGCCGAAGTCCGAAAGCCGCAAGCCGTCGAGCTTGCGCAGGCGCTCGACCTTGGCCCACAGCTTGGCCTTGGCGCGGGCATAGAGCACGTCGAGCGCGAAGCGGCCCTGACCCTTCATCGCCGCGCGCGAGCGCAACTCGTTCAGGATCGCCAGCGCGGGGATCTCCCACATCGTGGTGTGGGTCCACGGCCCGTGGAAATGCAGTTCATACTGCCCGTCGACCTTGTGCAGGTCATATTCGGGCAGGCGGAAACTCGAAAGCCAGTTGATGAAATCCGGCGAGAACATCTGGGTCTTGCCGTAGAAGGTGTTACCGGCGAGCCAGATCAGCTCCTTCTTGCTGAAGCGGATGGTGCGGGCGTGGTCGAGCTGGGCGCGCAATTCGCCCTCGTCGATCACCTCGGCAAGCCGGACGCGGCCGGTGCGGTTGATCACCGAAAAGGTCGTGCGCGTGTCCGGGTAGAATTCCCGGATCATCTGCATCATCAACAGCTTGTAGAAATCGGTGTCGAGCAGGCTGCGCACGATCGGGTCGAGCCGCCAGCCATGGTTGTAGGTCCGGGTTGCAATATCCGTAAACGTCATGACGGAACCTTAGCCTGCCAAAAGCTGCCCAACCAGTGGGATTTGCCAGGAGCATGATCCGGAAAAGTGGGTGCCGGTTTTCCGAAAAGATCATGCTCAAACAAAAAGATAAAGCGGGAGGATGTCCGAAGGGACGTCCTCGCGCTTGAGCAGAGCAGCTCAGCGTGTTCCCTGTCTGATCCTGCCGACGGCAGCTTCGAGCCCGGTCCAGGCCGCCTTGTCCGGGGCAAACTGCCGTCGGAGATAGGAAACGAGCTCGGCAATCTGGCCATCGGTCATGCTGTCCTTGAAGGCAGGCATATAACCGAGATTGCCGGTCGCGGGTTCGCGGATGCCGTGCAGGATCACCTGGATCAAATTGTCCGGCACCGCGCTGTGTAGATTGCTGTTGAGGGACAGCGATGGCCGGCTGCCGAACAAAGGTGGCCCGCCCACCTCGTGACAGACCGCGCAGGCGCCCTGATAGAGGCGGGCGCCGAAAGAGGCGGGCATAACAGTGCTCGTGGCGGTCGCATGTTCGAGCTTCACAGCGATCGCTTCCTGCGCCGGCGTGTCGATGGCCGTGGCGCTGAACGCGCTGAGATAGACCGCCATGGCGCGGATGTCGTGGTCGGGCAGGGCGGCCAATTCCTTCACCACCGGCGCCATCGGCCCGGCCGCCACGCCGTGGAAGCGGGACTCACCGGTCCGCAGATAGGCGTAGAGTTCGTCCTCGCTCCAGGGGATCGGCGCTTTCGATAGGGACGTCAGCGCCGGCGCCTCCCAGCCCTCGGCGAAGCCGCCGGCGAGATAGGCATTCTTGAGTTCGGCGCCGAGCGCGTTGCGCGGCGAATGGCAGGCGCTGCAGTGACCGAGACCTTCGACCAGATAGGCGCCGCGATTCCAGATTTCCGACCTGGTTGGATCGGGCTGGAATGTTTTTGTATCATGGAACAGCGCGTTCCATCCGGCGAGCAGCGGGCGCAGGTTGAATGGAAACTTCAGTTCATGTTCCGGTGTCGTCGCATGCGCCGGTGCCTGCGCCATCAGGAAGGCATAGAGCGCCTGCAGGTCGGCATCATCAGCCTTGGCAAAATGGGTATAGGGGAAGGCCGGATAGAGATGCCGGCCGTCGCGATGGATGCCTTCGCGCATCGCCCGCTCGAAGGCCGGATAGGACCACGCGCCGATGCCGGTCTCGACATCCGGTGTGATGTTGGTCGCGTAGATGACGCCGAACGGCGTTTCCAGTGGCCGCCCGCCGGCGTTGAACGCTCCGCCTGATGCGGTATGACACACGCCGCAGGCGCCGAGTGCCGCCAGTTCCTTGCCGCGGGCAATGGTCGCGGCCGAATAGACCGACGTGTCGGGACGCGCGATCGGCGCGATCGCCCGCCACGGCAGCACGGCTGCGCCGATGCCGACGATTGCTGCGCATAGCGCGGCGATGCCGGCGAGCGCGCCGGTGCGTTTCGCAAACGGCTTTTGCCATGCGTCCGATGCGATAGGCAGTGGCGCCAGCGCGGGCGGAGCAGTCGGTTGCTCGCCGTGCAATCCCTTCAGGATACGTTCCGGCGTGAACGGCAATTCGCGGAAGCGCACGCCGGTGGCATCATAGATCGCGTTCGCGATCGCGGCCGCGCTTGGCACTGAAGCGGATTCGCCGACGCCGAGCGGTGGCTGATCCTGCCGCGGCAGCATCAGCACGTCGATCTTGGGAAGCTCGGGAAATTTGATGATGGGGTAGGCGCCCCATTCCCGCGCCGTCACCGCGCCGCGCTCGAAGGTGACTTCTTCCATCAGCGCGCGGCTGGTCGACTGGATGATGTTGCCTTCGATCTGATGGCGCACGCCGTCCGGGTTGATCATCAAACCGGAATCCTGGCCGGCCACCACGCGCGTCACGCTGACGTCGCCGGTCGCCTTGTTGACCGCGACATCGGCGATCCACGCCGACCATGCCGCGCCATAGCCTGGAAACTTGCTGTGGACGTAGAGCGCATAGGCAAAGCCGCGCCCGCGCGCGATGTCGCCTTCCGCGACCTTCTCCTCGCGCACCGGCCGCGGTTTCCAGCCGGCGCGTTCGGCGACGGCATTGACGAGATCAATGGCGCGCTGGTCCTTGAGATAGCGCAGCCGGTATTCGATCGGATCGACGCCGGCTTCGCTCGCGAGCTCGTCGATATAGGATTCATGCGCAAAGGTGTTCGGCAGTGCCGAGACGCCGCGCAACCAGGAAGCGCGCACGATCGGCGGCATGTCGTTGGCGACCACGCGCATGTGCTCGTAGTCGTATGGCGGGATCGCCGTGCGGTCGCCCATCTCGAACACGGCAGGTGTCGGCGCGATCCGCCCGGTGAGCAAGAGCGCCAGCGTCGGCGCGCCGTTCGAGGGATAGCGCGTGGCGAAATCGTAGGCCGCCACGCTGCCGTCCGCGTTCAAGCCGCCATTGACATCCATCAGTTGGGCGGTGCCCTTCGGCTCCCACGCATGCTCCTGCTCGCGCGTCAATTGCACGCGCACCGGACGGCCGACCGCGCGCGAAAGCAAGAGCGCATCCGCCGTGACATCGTCGGCGCAGTTGCGGCCATAGCAACCGGCCGCCTCCATCCTGATCACCTCGATCTCGGCCTCCGGCCGCTCGATCAGGAGCGCGAGATCGCCGCGCAGGATGTGCGGGTTCTGCGTGCCCGACCAGACGCGGATTCCGCCGTCGCGATAGTCCGCCACTGCGCAGGACGGGCCGATCGAGCCGTGCATCTGGTAAGGCCACAGGTAAGTCCGCTGCATCGGCTTCGCCGCGGCCTTGATCGCAGCATCGACATCGCCCTTGTCGAGCAACGTGCGCGGCGTCGACGGATTGGCGCGTAGCGCCTGCTCGATATTCTCAAGATCGGTCGGGGCCGGTCCCGGCTTCCAGGTGACCTTCAGTTGTGCGGCAGCGCTGATCGCGTTCTCCTCGCGCTCGGCGACGACGCCGACGAAGTCGCCGATGCGGACCACGGCGACGAGGCCCGGAATATTCCGTACCGAACCTTCGTCGACTGCGATCAGGCTGGTGCCGACGAACGGCCCGGCATCGACGCCCGCATAGGGCGGGCGCACCACGCGGCCGTGCAGCATGCCGGGCACGCGAACGTCGTGGACATAGACCAGTTCGCCGGTTGCCTTGGCGGGGAGATCGACGCGCGGCATCGATTTGCCGACGACGGAATAGGCATCGACGGTCTTCACCGGCACGTCGTCGGCGAGTTCGAGGCGGATCGTGTCGTCCGCGATCAACTCGCCATAGGTGACACTGCGGTTGTCCTTGCCGCGGATCAGCCCGTCCTCGATCGCGAGTTCGTCGCTTGATAGTTCGAGCCGTTCGACCGCGCGCGCGACCAAAAAGTGGCGCGCCTGCGCCGCCGCCTTGCGGAGCGGCACCGCCGATATCTGCATGGTCTCGCTGGCGATCGTCGGACCCTGGTTGGGCGTTTGCGAGGTGTCGCCGAGCACCACGACCACGCGCGCAAACGACACGTCCAGTTCCTCGGCAACGACCTGCCCGAGGGCGGTGCGGATGCCGGTGCCAAGGTCGACATGGCCGTTATAGGCGGTGACGAAGCCATCCGCCGTGATCCTGATGAAGGTTTCGAACGCGCCGTCCGCATCCGATCGCCTGATAACGGAGAGCGACCCCTGCGGGCGCGCGGGATTCTCCTGCGACGCCATCAATCGCGCGCCTCGAGTTCGTGGCCGGCCGCGCGCATGGCGGCGCGGATGATCTCGATATGCGCGCCGCAGCGGCAGAGATTGTAGCGCAGCGCCTCCAGCACCTCGGTCTCGGTCGGACGCGGATTGCGCGTGAGCAGCGCCTTGGTCGTGATGATCATGCCGTTGAGGCAATAGCCGCATTGCGCGGCCTGCTCGGCGATGAAAGCTTCTTGCACAGGATCGGGGCGTTCGCGCGTGCCGAGCCCTTCGAGCGTCACAATGTCGCGCCCGATGCAGCCGTCAATCGGGATCACGCAGGATCGCGCCGCGACGCCGTCGATCAGCACTGCGCAGGCGCCGCATTCGCCGAGCCCGCAACCATATTTCGGTCCGTTCAGTTCGAGATCGTTGCGCAGCACGTAAAGCAGTGCGGTGTCCGGAGCGGCGTCGACATCGAAAATCCTGCCGTTGACGGTCAGGCGCATCGGCTCGTGGTCCCCAAAGGCTTCGATAAGAGTTGCGCTGATTGCGGTGCAAAATCGGCGATCGCACAATCACGATCGATCGCATCGGAGGATAACGTTTGTGTACAAACGTGCAAGCCATCAGCGTCTTGCTGCACTGCGCTGCCCGCTTTCTGGACAATGCGGGGAGGCAAATGAGGTTTTATTCGGCAGCCGCGGTTTTTCGCTGTTGCACCCGCTTGACAGGTCTACAACCTGCGCGCAGGATCATTCGTATACGAACGATCCCCGATGATTGATATCCGGGGACCAGATGACGCCGCCTCCCAACACCAGGCTTGTTCGCGATGGCTGACGTTGCCGCTTCTGACAAGATCCGCTGCGATGCCTGCCCGGTGATGTGCTACATCAAGCCTGGCGCGGCGGGCGCCTGCGATCGCTATGCCAATCACGACGGCAGGCTGGTGCGCGTCGATCCGCATATCGTGCTGTCGCGTGCGCTCGAGCATGGCGGGCGCGTGGTGCCGTTCCAGGCGAGCGGCGACTGGGACGGCAAGATCGTCCACCAGGGCGACATCTTCGTCACCGCGATCGGCGCCGGCACCACCTATCCCGACTACAAGCCGGCCCCGTTCATCGTGTCGTCGGAAATCGACGGCGTCGATATGGTCACCGTGGTGACCGAAGGCATCTTCTCCTATTGCGGCGTCAAGGTGAAGATCGATACCGACCGCTATCTTGGCCCGGAGACTGCGGCGGTGCGCGCGCAGGGCGAGGTGGTCGGGCACGTCACCACCAGCGAATACGGCTCGCAGATGCTGTCGCTCGGCGGCGTGCATCATCTGACCGGCGGCTCCAAGAAGGAGGGCCGCGTCACCTGCGACACGCTGATGGATCTTTCCAACTGCAAGCCGGTGGAACTCATCATCGACGGCGGCGCCACGGTCGTGGTGCAGGCGGGCCAGGCGCCTGTTGTCAACGGCGTGCGGGAAGAGCGCATGCGCGTCGGCTGCGGCTCGGCCACCATCGGCATGTTCGCCAAGCAGTGGCACGGCAAGGTCGACGAAGTCGTTGTGGTCGATGACCACATCACCGGCGTGCTCTCGGAGCACCAGGCCGGCAAGCTGCTCGATATTCCCGACACCGGCATCAAGATGAAAGGGCGTCGCTCGACGCCCGGCCGCTATTTCCAGGTCGCCGAGCCCGGCACGGGCTGGGGCGGCACCAGGATCTCCGATCCGCTTTCCGTGCTCGGCCCGTTCAATCCCAAGGAAGCGCGGCCGGGGCTCACCATGCTGATGGTCTCGACCACCGGCGAGCACGCGGCCTATTACGTGCTCGACGAAGCGCTGCGGCCGATCGAGCAGGAGATGCCGGCTGAGCTGAGATTCTCGGTCGAGCGCATCCAGGAAAATTGCGAGCCGGCGCTGTGCACCGTGCTGTTCATGGCCGGTGCCGGTGGCTCGCTGCGCGCCGGCGTCACCGACAACCCGGTGCGGCTGACGCGTTCGGTGAAGGATGCACTGACCCGCGTCACCAGCGGCGGCGCGCCGGTTTATGTCTGGCCGGGCGGCGGCATCACCTTCATGGTCGACGTCACGCAGATGCCGATCGGGGCATTTGGATATGTGCCGACGCCGGCGCTGGTCGCGCCGATCGAGTTCACGCTAAGACTTTCCGACTATGCGGCGCTCGGCGGCCACATGGATTATGTGCGGCCGCTGTCCTCGCTCCACGACAGCGCCGAGATCCGGCCGATGCTCTTCACATCGGGGAGGCGAACATGACGAGACGTCCGCAAATCGCGCTTCTCCCTGATGGCAAGCGGCTGCATTTGCAGGACGGACCGATCGATCTGATCGTTGAGGCGACGGGAAGCGAGACGGCCGTGCGCGCGGCCTATGACGCCGCTGTGTGCCGCTTCACCGGCCTGCTGGACGGGCTCTGCATGGAGCTCGGCGAATTGCGCAAGGCGGCCCATCCGATGCACTGCGTGCTCCATGGCGAGGTTGCGCGCCGCATGCATGCGGCGGTGGCGCCGTTCGCCGCCGATCGCTTCATCACGCCGATGGCTGCGGTCGCCGGCAGCGTGGCGGATGAAATCCTCGGTGCGATGCTGGAGGCTGCATCGCTCGATCGCGCCTATGTCAATAATGGCGGCGATATCGCCCTGCATCTTGCGGGCGACCAACAGTTCACCGTCGGCCTGATTGACCGTCCCGATAGTCGCGGCCTGCTGCAGACCATGGTGATCCATGCCGACGATCCCATCCGCGGCATCGCCACCAGCGGCCGTCTCGGCCGCAGCTTCTCCTTCGGTATCGCCGATGCCGTCACCGTGCTGGCGCGGACCGCCTCGGAAGCCGATGCCGCCGCGACCGTCATCGCCAACGCGGTCGACCTGCCCGGACATCCCGCGATCCTCCGCCGCCCGGCCAACGAATTGCAGCCTGACAGCGACCTCGGCCCGCGTTTGGTGACGCGGGAGGTCGGCACATTGTTGGCGCGCGAGATCACTGATGCCCTTGAAGCGGGTGCGGTTTGCGCGCGAGAATGCCTCGCGGCAGGATTGATCGAGGGCGCGGCGCTGCGCCTCTTCGGCGAGACTGACATCGTGAGGGCGCGTGCGCTCGGGATGCCGGAATCGCAACTCGTTCATGAATGCGCGATAGAGAATGCGCGGACCTGATCAGAAACCGGGCCGAAAACAACAGGGCGGAAACCGATGAGTGCCATCATTCGCAAGATCGTCACGGTGGTCGAGGAGACCCACATCGAGATGGGCAAGACCATCGCCCCGCCGACCCGGCGCGCGGCAGCGATCGCGGTGATCGAGAACCCCTTTGCCGGCCGCTATGTCGAGGACCTCTCGCCCCTGATCGCGATTGGCGAGGAACTCGGCGACTTGCTGTCGAAACGGGCGGTGGCGGCGCTCGGCATCGAGGGCGCCAAGGCGCATTCCTATGGAAAGGCCGCCGCCGTCGGCGAAAACGGCGAGCTCGAGCATGCGGCCGCGATCTTGCATCCCAAGATGGGAGCGCCCGTCCGCAAGGTCCTGGGTAAAGGAGCCGCATTGATTCCGTCGTCGAAAAAGCGTTCTGGTCCGGGAACGACGCTGGATATTCCGCTGGGGCACAAGGATGCGGCCTTCGTGCGCAGCCATTTCGATGGCATGGAGGTGCAGATCAACGACGCGCCGCGGGCCAACGAGATCATGGTCGCGGTCGCCGTCACAGATTCCGGCCGGCCGCTGCCGCGCGTCGGCGGGCTGACGGTCGCGGCGATCAAGGGCGAAGACGGTTTGAGATAATTTTGTTGGATATCGGAGGTAAGGGATGCGGAATTATTTGATCGGGGCAGGGCTCGCGGTGCTGGTTGCGGGCATGGCTGACGCCGCCATGGCCCAGAGCGAAATCAAGATCGGCGAGATCAACAGCTATTCGCTGTTGCCCGCCTTCACCGAGCCCTATCGCAAGGGCTGGCAGCTCGCGGTGGAAGAGATCAACGCCGCCGGCGGCATCAACGGCAAGAAGCTCGTCGTCATCTCCAAGGATGACAACGGCAAGCCGGCGGATGCGCAGACCGCGGCGAACGAACTGGTCTCGAGCGAGAACGTCGCGATGCTGGCCGGCACGTTCCTCTCCAACATCGGTCTCGCCGTCTCTGACTTCGCCAACCAGAAGAAAGTGTTCTTCCTCGCCGCCGAGCCTTTGACCGATGCCATCACCTGGTCGAAGGGCAACCGCTACACCTTCCGCCTGCGCCCCTCCAATTACATGCAGGCCGCAATGCTGGTGGAGGCCGCGGCGAAACTGCCGGCCAAGCGCTGGGCCACCATCGCGCCGAATTATGAATACGGCCAGTCGGCCGTTGCGGTCTTCAAGAAGCTGATGTCGGAGAAGCGCCCGGACATCGTATGGGTCGACGAGCAGTGGCCGCCGCAGGGCAAGATCGACGCCGGCCCGGTGGTGCAGGCGGTCGCGGCCGCCAATCCGGAGGCGATCCTCAACGTCACCTTCGGCGCCGATCTGGTGAAGCTCGTGCGCGAGGGCAACACCCGCGGCCTGTTCAAGGACCGCGCGGTGGTGAGCTTCCTCACCGGCGAGCCGGAATATCTCGATCCGCTGAAGGACGAGACGCCGGAGGGATGGATCGTCACCGGCTATCCCTGGTACGCGATCAAGACGCCGGAGCATGAGGCGTTCCTGAAGGCCTACCAGGCCAAGTTCAAGGACTATCCGCGGCTCGGCTCGATCGTCGGCTACCAGACCATCAAGTCGGCAGCGGCGATCCTGGCCAAGGCGAACTCGACCGATCCGGAGAAGCTGATTGCGGCGACCGAAGACCTGTCGGTGCCGTCGCCGTTCGGCGAGATCACGTTCCGCAAGATCGATCACCAGTCGACCTTGGGAGCTTACGTCGGCAAGACCGCGCTGAAGGACGGCAAGGGCGTGATGGTGGAGTCCTCCTACAAGAAGGGCTCCGACTATCTCCCGAGCGATGCCGAAGTCGAAAAGCTCCGGCCGAAGGATTGATCTTCCGCTTTGCGTAGGGTGGGTTAGCCGAAGGCGTAACCCACCGCGGCGGATGGCGGGTTACGCTTACGCTAACGCGCCCTACGAAGGACAACCGGGGCCTCATGGTTCGAGACGGCGCTTCGCGCCTCCTCACCATGAGGGTCTCAGACCTCGCCGAGCGGCTCTGAGACCTCCTTGAATTCAGACCTCATCCTGAGGAGGCCGCGCGGCGGCCGTCTCGAAGGATGGCCATGCACTCAGAACGAAGTCACGTAGCTAACCACTCCAACCCGGACCGCCGATGGCCTTTTATTTCGTTCAGTTCCTGACCGGACTTGCCAGCGCCGCCTCGCTGTTCCTGGTCGCCTCGGGGCTGTCGATCATCTTTGGCGTGACGCGGATCGTGAATTTCGCGCATGGCGCCTTCTACATGCTCGGCGCCTATATCGCCTTCACGCTCACGGAGCGCCTTGAAGGCGCGCTCGGCTTCTGGGGTGGCATCGTTGTCGCAGCGCTTGTCGTCGCCGTCGTCGGCGTGCTGGTCGAGATGGTGCTACTGCGGCGCATCTACCATTCACCCGAACTGTTCCAGTTGCTCGCGACCTTCGGCCTCACGCTGATGGTCCAGGATATCGTCGTGCTGATCTGGGGGCCGGACGATCTGCTCGGCCGCCGCGCGCCCGGCTTCAAGGGCGCGGTCGATTTCTTCGGCCAGAACATCCCGAGCTATGACCTGTTCCTGATCGTGCTCGGCCCGGTCGTGCTCGGCATCCTCTGGCTGCTGTTCCAGCGCACGCGCTGGGGCGTCCTGGTGCGCGCGGCGACGCAGGACCGCGACATGGTCGCAGCGCTTGGCGTCAACCAGAAATGGCTGTTCACCAGCGTGTTTGCGGTCGGCGTCTTCCTCGCCGCGCTCGGCGGGGCGCTGCAGATCCCGCGCGATGCCGTGCATCATGCGATGGATCTGCGCATCATCGTCGAGGTCTTCGTCGTGGTCGTGATCGGCGGTCTCGGCAGCATCATCGGCGCCTTCGTCGCCGCCGTGCTGGTCTCCGAGCTCAACGCCTTCGGCATTCTGATCTTCCCGAAGATCTCCATCATCCTGGTTTTCCTGGTGATGGCGGTGGTGCTGATCGTCCGGCCATGGGGCCTGTTCGGCAAGCCCGAGGCGCCGGCGCGGCGCACGCCGGGCCTCACCGTCAATCCCTGGCGTCCCTGGACCTCGAACGAGCGATTGGCCGCAGTCGGCGCGCTGATCGTGGCGGCAGCATTGCCGTTGTTCGGCGGCAATTACGCGCTCACCGTCGCCTCGGAGATCGCGATCTTCGTGATCTTTGCCGTCAGCCTGCATTTCCTGATGTCGGTCGGCGGGCTCGCCTCATTCGGCCACGCCGCCTATTTCGGCCTTGGCGCCTATGGCGTCGCTTTCCTCGCCAAGTTCGCAGGGCTCCCGATGATCGCCTGCCTGCTGCTTGGCCCGCTGCTCGGGCTCGCCGGCGCCGCCGTGTTCGGCTTCTTCGCCGTGCAGCTCTCCGGGGTCTATTTCGCGATGCTGACTCTCGCCTTCGCCCAGATCGTGTGGTCGATCGCGTTCCAATGGGTGGCGGTCACCGGCGGCGACAACGGCATCCTCGGCGTCTGGCCCGAGAAATGGGCGGCCAGCCCGTCGCATTTCTACTGGCTCTCGCTCGGCATCGCCGCGCTCGCGGTCATGATCCTCCGCATCATCGTGTTCTCGCCGTTCGGCTTCGCGTTGCGGGCGACGCGGGATTCGCCGTTGCGCAGCGAGGCTGTCGGCATCAACGGCAAGCGCATCCAGTGGACCGCGTTCGTGATCGCGGGCACCGTGGCCGGCCTCGCCGGCGCGCTGTTCGCCTATCTCAAGGGCAGCGTCTTCCCTGACAACATGGGCATCTCGCTCTCGGTCGATGCGCTGGTCATGGTGCTGCTCGGCGGCGTCGAGACGGTGTTCGGCGGCGTCGTCGGCGCCATCGTCTACAAGGCGTTGAACATCTGGTTGGTCAGCCAGACCGAGTTGTCGAAACTGGTGCTCGGCGCCTTCATCGTGCTGATCGTGGTCGCGTTCCCGAAGGGCATCGTCGGCACACTGGAATCGATCATCAGCCGCCGTCGCAAATCGTCATCGTCGCATCAGCCGCTTCTCACCTCGCGCATCGAGACCGCCGAATGAGCATGGTCCCCACATTGCTGTCGGTCGAAGGCCTGACCAAGTCGTATGGCGGCGTGCACGCCGTGCGCGGCGTCTCGTTCGAGCTGCGCGCCGGCGAGATCCTGGCGCTGATCGGCCCGAACGGCGCCGGCAAGAGCACCTGCTTCGACATGCTCAATGGCCAGAACATTCCGGACTCCGGCCGCATCACGATCCTGGGCGAGGAAACCGTCGGCAAGAAGCCGCGCGCGATCTGGCGGCTGGGCGTGGGGCGCACCTTCCAGATCACCGCGACCTTTCCCACCATGACGGTGCGCGAGAACGTGCAGGTCGCGCTGGTCTCGCACCGGCACCAGCTCTTCAATCTCTGGAGCTCGACGCCGCATTTTGCGCGCGAAGAAGCCGGCCGGCTGCTCGATCTCGTCGGCATGGGCGCCTACGCCGAGCGTCCCTGCGGCGAGCTCGCCTATGGCGACCTCAAGCGGCTCGAGCTTGCGATCGCGCTCGCCAACCAGCCGAAGCTCCTCTTGATGGACGAGCCGACCGCCGGCATGGCGCCGCGCGAGCGCATCGACTTGATGCGGCTCACCGCCACCATCGCGCGCGAGCAGTCGATCGGCGTGCTCTTCACCGAGCACGACATGGACGTCGTGTTCGAGCATGCCGACCGCATCCTGGTGCTCAACCGCGGCAGCCTGATCGCCGAGGGATCGCCCGAGGAAGTGCGCGGCAACGCGCAGGTCCGCGCCATCTATCTCGGCGAAGGGCTTGTCTATGATGCGCGCCACCGCGATGGAGCGCACGCATGAAACTCGAGGTCAAGGATCTCAACAGCTTCTATGGCCCGGCGCATATCCTGTTCGATATCGCGCTCGATGTCGGTGAGGGCGAGGTGGTCGCGCTGCTCGGCCGCAACGGCGCCGGCAAGTCGACGACCTTTCGTTCCATCGTCGGCCTGGTCGAGAACCGCTCGGGGCGGATCGTGTTCGAGGGCAGGGACGTTTCGCGCGAGCCGACGCACGCGATCGTGCGCGGCGGGCTCGGCTATGTGCCGGAGGAGCGGCGGATCTTCACCGACCTGACGGTGGAGGAGAATCTCGAAGTCGGTCGTCAGCCAAAACGCGAGAACGCACCATACTGGACGCGCGAAAAGCTGTTTACGCTGTTTCCGAATCTTGGCGAGATGCGGGGGCGTGCGGGTGGCCGCATGAGCGGCGGCGAGCAGCAGATGCTGACAATCGCCCGCACGCTGATGGGCAATCCGTCGCTGGTGCTGCTCGATGAGCCCTCCGAAGGCCTGTCGCCGAAGATCGTCGAGCAGATGGTCGATGCGATCCTTGCCATGAAGAAGGAGGGCGTCAGCATCGTCGTCTCCGAGCAGAACCTGCATTTCGCGCGCCTGATCTCGGATCGCGCCTATATCATCGAGCGCGGCCGCATCTGCTTCGGCGGCACGATGGCCGAGCTCGACGCGCGGCCCGATATCCGCGACGCGCATCTGTCGCTGTGACCAGCGGCAGGGAGGGAGTGCAATGGCTAGAAACGGGGCAGTGAAACGCAGTCCGAAGCCGCAGAAGACCAGCTACATTCTGGACGATCAGATCGGCTTCCTGTTGCGCCAGGTCTGGCAGCGCCACGGTACCATCTTCGCCCGCGAGATCGGCGTCGACCTGACCTCGCCGCAATGGGCGGCGCTGTCGAAGCTCGCCGAGACCGGCCCATGCTCGCAGAACCAGCTGGGCCGGCTGACGGCGATGGATGTCGCCACCATCAAGGGCGTCATCGACCGCCTCACCGCACGCGGCCTGACCGAGACCAGTTCCGATCCGGAGGACGGCCGTCGCCTCCTGGTCAGCCTGACCCGCGCCGGCCAGCAGACGGTCGAGAAAGTTGCGCCGAGCGCGTTGGCGATCACCAGGGAAACGCTGGCGCCGCTCGATGGCAAGGAGCGCGAGATGTTGATCGCGCTGCTCAGCAAGCTGCGCTGAGCCGCCCCGAGGCGCGCTTGACGGTCGGTGCAACAAAGCCTCAAATCCATGAGGTGGGCAGGGGAATCAGCAGGAGTTCCCCCAATGAGGACCAACTGGCTTTGCACGACGGCAATCGCCTTGGCGATCAGTGCCGGCACGGCCGTCGCGCAGGCGCCGGATCAATCGCAGAAGCGCGAGGAGAGTCCGCGTGCGCAGGACGCCGGGCAGCCGCCAGCCGCTGGGATCAATGACGACCAGCGCAAGCAGATCGTGAATCAGCTGCGCAGCGAACGAACCGCGACCCGGACCTCCAATGTGAAGGTCAATATCGGCCAGCGGCTGCCGTCGGGTATCCAGCCGCACCGGGTGCCGGCCGACATCGTGCGGATCGTTCCGCAATATCGTGATTACGACTACACGCTCGTTGACAACAGGGTCGTCCTCGTCGATCCGCGGCGGCGGGAGGTGGTCGACATCCTTGACGACGGGCCGGGCGCCGCAACCTTCGGCCGCATCGCCATCAGCGACGAGATGCGCACAAGGTTCAGGGAGTTGGCGCGGGCTTCTTCGACCACGGTCGGCACGACCCCTTCGGGTGGAACGTCAGCGTTGAACTGCCTGTCGCTGCAGCCCGTGCCGCAGGAGATGGTCCGTGACAATGCCGAACTCAGGAACTACCGCTATGTCGCCGTCGGCAACCAGATTGTGCTGGTCGATCCGCAACAGCAGAAAGTGGTGCAGGTGATCGAGTGATGGCCTTTCTCCCTCTCCCCGTTCTTACGGGGAGTGCGTAGGGTGGGCAAAGCGCAGCGTGCCCACCATTCCGAGCACAGTGTTGATGGTGGGCACGCTGCGCTTAGCCCACCCTACGGCACTGCGCCGTCATTGCGAGCGAAGCGAAGCAATCCATCTCTCCGCGCGCGCGGAAAGAATGGAATGCTTCGTCGCTTCGCTCCTCGCAATGACGCCGGGAGAGCTTACCGCCCGACGATCTCCGGCACTTTCCCCGCCGGCGGCGTGTTCCGGCTGCGCTGTGTGCGGACGATGCCGTCGATGATGGTCATGCCGACGCCCGGCAGATCGCCGAGTTGCACGCTCTCCAGGATGTTCTTGCCCGGCGAATGCTGCGCTTTGTCCATGATGACGAAATCGGCCGAGCGGCCGACTTCGACCAGTCCGCAGTCCAGTTCCCGCATCCGCGCTGTGTTGCCGGTGGCGAGGCAGAACGCGATCTCGGCCGGCAGTTCGCCGAGCGAGGACAGCAGCGAGACCATGCGCAGGATCCCGAGCGGCTGCACGCCCGAGCCGGCCGGCGCATCGGTGCCGAGGATGACGCGGTGGAGATCGCCCATCTCGCGCGCGATGCGCAGCGTGTAGAGCGCCGAGCGCTCATTTCCGTTGTGAACCAGTTCGAGTCCGCGCTTGCAGCCCTCGCAGATGCAGCGGATCTGGTCGTCGGGCAACGCGGTGTGGCCGCCGTTGATATGGCCGACCACGTCGGTGTCGGCCTCCAGCACGACATCCTTGTCGATCAGGCCGGAGCCGGGAATTGATGGTCCGCCGGTGTGGATCGTGCTCTGGATGCCGTATTTGCGCGCCCATCCCACCATCTTCCGCGCAGTCGGGCCGTCCTTCACGCCGCCAAGGCCGACCTCGCCGAGCAGCCTGACGCCGGCGGCAGCCATTTCCCTGAAGTCCTCTTCCACCATCTCGCATTCGATCACCGGCGCTCCGGCATGAACCTTCACGCCGCCGGGCCTGAGCGTCCAGAATGCGCGCTGCGCGAAGATCGCCATCGCCTTCAGGCCAACCACATCGCGTGGCCGGCCCGGCATGTGGACCTCGCCCGCGGAGATCATGGTGGTGACGCCGCCGTGCAGATAGCTGTCGATCCAGTTGATCTGGTTCTGCCGCGGCGTCCAGTCGCCCGCCACCGGGTGGACGTGGCTGTCGATCAGCCCGGGCGCCACCGTGGTGCCATTGGCATCGACGATGGTGGTCGCGCCTTCGGTGTCGACGTCCTTGGCACGGCCGATCGCGGTGATCTTGCCGTTCTCCGCCACGATGGTGTCGGCATCGAGGATCGGCCGCTCCAGCGCCCCCGACAGCAACAGCCCGATATTGCGGATCACCAGCTTGCTCGGTCCGGTCGCCTGGGGTGCATCATGGGCCATGCTTTGTCCTTCTCGCTCCAATCCCTCTGCCGCGCATTGTGCCTGCGGCCTGACACTCCGATCAAGTCGGAATGTTTATTAGTATACAAATGATGTCGGTTGAAAAGGCCTCGCGCACCACTTCCTCTGATTCTGATCCCGAGGAGCCGCGCAAGCACGGCGCCTCGACGGATGGGCGGGACTCCTCACTCCCCGTCATTGCGAGCGGAGCGAAGCAATCCATGCTTCCGCTTGCGGCGCTATGGATTGCTTCGCTCCGCTCGCAATGACGGAGTGGTTGTTTTGGGTGCGACAAATCAACTCGACGGGCAAATCACCAAAAGTCTGTCCAGCCCATCGGCGAAAAACATTCCGCTTCCGCCGTCGGGCAAATCAGTGATTTAACTCCGCGCGTCTCACGGCGGATGAGGGGCGGCTCGCGATCGTCACGAACGTTGCGGTGAGATGCGGTGGACGCGAAGCATACGACTGACGAGCACAAAAAACACGGACGGCGAAGTCGTGTGGTCCTGGCGCCCCGACGCTGGCGCTAAGCCTTTCGCGCGAACTTTGTTCGCGCTTGAGGTGACGGTGGCAAGAAAGCCCGGTCACCGGGGAGAGCACGAAGTAAGCCGTAACACCATCGCGCAGGGAAAGCCGGAATGCTTCGGTTGAACCTGTGGTCCTACCCCCGTGCTTTTTGTTGCACGGGACCCACGGGTGCAACCAGCACCCGGCTTTCCCTGCGCCCTCTGTCTGATGAGAGGGTGAAACGAGACCCAAAGCTCGGGCGTAACGCGTCGCGAGAATGCGGACCCGTATCCGCTGTTTGAATCAGACGTAGGATGGGTAGAGCGAAGCGAAACCCATCATTCACGCCGCTTGCTCCATCGCGATGGGTTTCGCTTCGCTCTACCCATCCTACGGACCGCTGTTTGACATTTGAATCAGACTTCCGGGGACCCCGCAGGCCCCAAGCTGCACCGCCGCATGTGATCATCGATCGGGCTGCAGCTGCAGAACAAGAATCCTGCAACGCCAGTTCACCGGATCTTGAGCGTCGCGATCTGCGTCATCACCGAATGTTGGCCGACCCTTCCAGTTTGTTGATGTCTATCCCATCGATCCGACATCCAATCGGCATTGTCGGAACCTAAATCGTTTTTTAGTTGAGAACGGGATGTTCGACCGCCACCTTGACGGCGTCGGCGACGTGAAGTCTTTGTTGTCGAGGGCTTGTTCGGGCGGACTATCCGCTAAGTATTGGGGAACGCAAAAGGCTGGGCTGTGGGTCGCCCCACGCAACGGCCTGTTTTGCTTGGAGACATGGATGATACTGTTGTCACGTTCTTTCGTTCGCAAACGCGTGATCTCAATTGCGACGACAGCCTCGGTCGCGGCGACGTCGTTTGTGTTGGCCCAGAATCCCACCAAGGCCTATCACCTTCCTGGCGCCATGTCGGTTCAGTACGTAGCCGATCGCCCCGACTATGCCGACGAGCAGCCCTTCCTTTCAGAAAACGATGCCGCCATGAACAAGATGATGGCGGACATGACGATCAAGCCGACAGGCGACGTCGACCGCGATTTCGTCGCAATGATGGTCCCGCACCATCAAGGCGCGATCGACATGGCGAAGGCCGTCCTTCGCTATGGCCATAACGAGCAGCTTCGCCGGCTTGCCCAGGAAATTGTCGTAACCCAGCAGCAGGAGATCGCGGCGATGCGCCTTGCGGTTGGAGAGCAGTTGCCGCCGTCGGTTGCGGCGCCGACACAGCCAGGCGCTACGACTGCGCCACAGCCGGATTCGATGCCTGCCATGCACTCACCGGACGCGATGTCTGACCACACTATGCATATGCATTAGGGGGCGAAACAATGAGTGGGTCGGCTCTCGCGTCTCGCCAGCGGATGGGGCGTGGCGAAGACAGAATTCAGCGACGCTATCTGGTGATCACAGGGGGCGTTCCGGACAAGCCCGGTCACGTCGTGCAGGTGCAATTGAGATAAGCGCGCGGCCGGTTGCGTGAGGACCAGCAGGGCGGCGCGCGGTTAAGGACTGACTATGGGTATCGTTCGCTTCGCTCTGCGGTTTCCACATACATTCTATGTGGTCGCTGCGCTGATTCTGTTTCTGGGTGCCGTCGCCAGCTACAAGATGCCGACGGACATCTTTCCGGAAATCAACATCCCTGTCGTGACCGTGATCTGGAGCTACACCGGGCTGAGCACGCCCGAGATGGAGCAGCGCGTCACCACCTACAGCCAGTATTCGATCAGCTCCAACGTCAACGGCATCAAGAACATCGAAGCCCAGACGATGGCGGGGCTGTCGGTACAGAAGATCTACTTCCAGCCCGACGTCAATCTCGACCTCGCCATCGCCCAGATCGTCTCTGCCACCAACTCGATCCGCGCGCTGCTGCCGCCGGGGATCCAGGCGCCAGTGGTGGTGCAGTTCAATGCGTCGAGCGTTCCGGTGCTGCAGATCAGCCTGAGCTCCGACACGCTCAGTGAACAGCAGCTCTACGATTACGGCATCTATCGCATCCGCCAGCAACTGGCGCCGATCCCCGGCATCACGCTGCCGACGCCGGCCGGCGGCAAGTACCGCCAGATCATGGTCGATATCGATCCGGAAAAGCTGCTCGCCAAGGGATTGACACCGCTCGATGTGGTCAATGCGGTCAACACCCAGAACCTGACATTGCCGGCAGGCACTGCGAAGTTCGGCAAGACGCAATATGCCATCCGAACCAATGCGACGCCGCCCAGCATCGAGGACCTCAACAACATTCCGATCAAGGTGGTGAACGGCGCGACCGTGTTCGTCAAGGATGTCGGACAGGTGCATGACGGCTGGCTGGTGCAGCAGAATGTCGTGCGGCAGAACGGCCGGCGTTCGGTCCTGCTCAGCATCATCAAGAACGGCAATGCCTCCACTCTCTCCGTGGTCAATGCCGTGCATCAGGCGTTGCAGACGGCGCGCGCCGCGGCACCTGCGGGCATGCAGATCAATGAGCTGTTCGATCAGTCGGTGTTCGTGAAGGAGTCGGTCACGGGCGTGCTGCGCGAGGGCGCGATCGCCGCGGCGCTGACGGCGCTGATGATCCTGCTGTTCCTCGGATCGTGGCGCTCGACCGTGGTGGTCATGATCTCGATCCCGCTTTCGATCCTGACCTCGCTGATCGTGCTTTATTTCCTCGGCGAAACCTTGAACACGATGACGCTCGGCGGGATGGCGCTCGCGGTCGGCATTCTCGTCGACGACTCGACGGTCACGATCGAGAATACCCATCGGTTGCTGACCGAGGAGGGCATGCCGCTGCCGCAGGCGACGCTGCATGGCGCCGCGGGCATCGCCGTGCCGACCCTGGTCTCGACGCTCGCGATCAGCTGTGTCTTCACCTCGGTGGTGTTCCTGGATGGGCCGGCAAAATACCTGTTCACGCCGCTCGGGCTTGCCGTCGTGTTCGCGATGCTGGCGTCCTACGGGCTTTCTCGAACCCTGACGCCGATCGTCATCGGTCTGCTGCTCAAGGGCGAACATCATGGCGCGCCGGGGGCGGCCGCGGCCGGCTTGTTCGCCCGCTTCCATGCAGCGTTCGAACGCGGCTTTGAGGCCATGCGCCACGCTTATTCGCGCTGGCTCACCGAGCTGCTGCAGCATCGCTTCATCATACCCGTAGCCATTGGGCTCGTCCTTTTGCTGGGCGGCGTGATGTTGCCGATGGTCGGCCGCGACTTCTTCCCGGCGATCGACGGCGGACAGATCCAGCTGCACGTCCGTGCGCCGGCCGGGACCAGGATCGAGGCGACGGAGCGTGTCTTTCAGCAGGTCGAGAACAAGATCCGCGAAATCATTCCGGACGATCAGCGCAAGCTGATTGTCGACAACATCGGACTGCCGGCACGGCCGTACAATCTGGCCTTCAGCGACGGCTCAACCATCGGCGTCAATGACGGCGTGATCCTTGTGGCGCTCAAGGAGGGCCATGCGCCTACCGCCAACTATGTGCGCAAGCTGCGCGAGGAGCTGCCAAAGGCCTTCCCGGAAGATACGTTCTACTTCCAGGCGGCTGATATCGTGACGCAGATCCTCAATTTCGGACTGCCGGCACAGATCGACGTCCGCACGGTCGGCTACGACAAGGACAATAATCTGCGAGTCGCACAGGAGCTGAGGAAGCGCATCGCTGACATTCCGGGCGTGGTGGATGCGCATCTGCAGCAGGAAGTGAACGCGCCTGCGTTCTATGCCGATATCGACCGCACCCGCGCAGCCCAGCTCGGCCTGAATGCCAACACCATCGCCACCAATCTCAATGTCAGCCTGAGCTCTTCCGAACAGGTGCAGCCGAATTTCTGGACCGATCCCAGTTCCGGCATTCCGTACTACTTCGCGGTACAGACGCCCGAGAGCAGGATTTCGTCCGTGAGCGATCTCGGCAACACGCCGGTTTCGACGACGCTGGCGTCGATGACCGACACACCCGTGCCCGGCCTGCTCAGCAACGTCGCCACCTTCAGGCGCGGCAGCGTCCCGACCAATGCCAACCAGGCAAATATTCAGCCGGTCTACGAGATCTATGCCAGTACGCAGGGGCGTGACCTCGGCGGCGTCGCGAGCCAGATCAGCCATATCGTCGCCGATCTGCAGAAGCAGCTCAAGCCTGGCAACTCGATCCAGGTGATCGGCCAGATCGACAGCATGAACAGCTCGTTCATCAATCTCGGCATCGGCCTGCTGTTTGCCGCGGTCTTTGTCTACATGCTGATGGTCGTGAACTATCAGAACTTCGGTGATCCGTTCGTCGTCATCCTGGCCTTACCTGCGACGCTCTGCGGCATTCTGACCATGCTGTTCGTGACCGGCACGACGCTGAACGTGCCGTCGCTGATGGGAGCGATCATGGCGGTGGGCGTCGCGTCGGCCAACTCGATCCTGCTGGTGACTTTCGCCCGCGAGCAGCAGCTCGCCGGCAAGACCGCGTTCGAGGCGGCGATCGAGGCAGGTCACACCAGAATCCGGCCGGTGCTGATGACCGCGGCCGCGATGATCGTGGGCATGATCCCGATGGCGATCGGAGCCGCTGGCGAAGAGCAGAATGCCGCGCTTGCGCGCGCGGTGATCGGCGGCTTGTTGTTTGCGACGCCGACGACGTTGCTGGTGGTGCCCTATCTGTTTGCCATGCTGCGCAAGGGCAACGACGGCGAGAAACATCATGGCGTATTCGACGAGGTGCTGGAATGAATTTCAATCGGCCTTTGAAGGTTGAGCCGACGCCCGAAAAGGATCGCGAGCGCGATCCGGGGCCGGTGCGGCATGGCCGTTCAAGGCGGTGGATCGGGCGGACTGCGGGCGTGGCCCTGGGGCTGATCGGAACGGCCGCGCTGGCGTCCGGAGCCTGGAGCCACTACGCACAGTACCGCCGGACCATCGCCACCGCCGAGCAGCGCCGCGATCTCGTCCCGGACGTTCGTGTGGCAACGGTCGAGCCCGGCAGCGGGATCGACGTCGTCAACCTGCCGGCAACCACCTCGGCTTTTGCCGCCGCCAACATCTTCGCGCGCGCCAGCGGCTATATCGCCAAGCGTGAGGCGGACATCGGTGACCATGTGAAGGAAGGGCAATTGCTGGCGGAGATCGTTGCGCCGGAGCTCGACCATCAAATCGCTCAGGCCGAGGCAACGCTCGGGCAGCTCAGGTCGGCGTTGCAGCAGGCGGAGGCCAACAGGGAACTGGCCAAGGTGACCTGGGATCGCGACAAGCCGCTGGTGGAGAAGGGCTGGCTCACCGCGCAGCAGGGAACGATCGACTCCCAGACGTTGAAGGCGCAGGAGGCCGCGGTCGCGGTTGCGCAGGCCAATGTGGTCGCCGAGGAAGCGCAGGTGCAAGTGCTGCATCAGCAGAAGATCTATCAGCACGTCGTTGCGCCCTTTGACGGCGTGATCACCCAGCGCAATATCGACGTCGGCAGCCTGGTGCAGGCGGATGCAACCAGCGGCACGTTCATGTTCACGATCATGCAGAGCAATGTCATCCGCACTCAGGTGTTTGTTCCGCAGGACGCGGCGTTCGGAGTACGCCCGGGGATCGACGCCATCGTGCATGTTCCGGAACTGCCTGACCGCACCTTCCCCGGCAAGGTCACGCGGATCGCCGACGCGCTGCAGCCGGGTTCCCGAACGCTGTTGACCGAGATCGATATCCCGAATCCGGACGGCGCGCTCACGCCCGGCATCTACTGCACGATTGACTTGCGCATCCCGCGCAAAACGCCGAGCTTCAAGGTGTCTGCGGATGCGATCATCTTCAATCAAGCCGGCCTGCAGGTCGCCGTGGTCGAGAACGGGGTGGTGCATCTGCACAAGATCAACATCGTGCGTGACCTCGGCAAGCAGGTGGAGATCAACAGCGGTGTCAAGGCGGGCGACAGAGTGATCCTCAATCCGTCGGTCGACCTTGCCGACGGCAGCCGCGTGACCCTCAGGACCCAGGCCGTTTCCTGATGTCTCTTCGTCGGTTCGCCCGGATCGGCAGCAAAATCCCTTCATAAAATGCAATTTAATGGCGTGGTTCCGCCGCTAAGCCTATGTTGGTTGAACAGCGGCCCGACAGCGCTTGCCCTCCGAGGCGGTGATCAGGCGGTCGCTGGGCGGGCGCACTCCCCTGACCTGAAGCGCAGGCTAGCGGCGCCGCCCGGTTCCTGGCGGCCGGCTGGCAGTTGGGCCTCCGGCATGGTTGTCGAGAATGGATTGATGGTAAAGGTGCTCTTGATCGAAGATGACGGCGAGACCGCCGAAGAGATCACGGCCGAACTCGCCGAACGCGGCTTCGAGGTCGAATGGTCGGCCAATGGTCGAGAGGGCCTCGACAAGGCGCGCAACCTGAAGCCTGACGCCATGATCGTCGACCGCCTGTTGCCCGGAATGGACGGGCTCAGCGTGATCGAGACCTTGCGGAAGGAACAGGTTCGCACACCGGTGCTGGTGCTCAGTGCGCTCGGCGCGGTGGATGACCGTGTGCGGGGCCTGCGCATGGGCGGCGATGACTATCTCACCAAGCCTTTCGCCGTCGTGGAGCTGATCGCCCGGATAGAAGCGCTGCTGCGCCGGCCGGTGGAATCGCGTGAGACGTTGCTCCGGGTAGGGCAGCTCGAACTCGACCTGATCGAGCGCACTGCCAAGCGCGGCGATCGGGTGATCGATCTGCTGCCGCGCGAATTTCGCCTGCTTGAATACATGATGCGGCGCAGCGACCAGTTGCTGACGCGCGCGATGCTGCTTGAAGAGGTCTGGAACTACAAATTCGTCCCGGCGACAAACCTTGTCGACGTGCATATGGGCCGCTTGCGCCACAAGGTGGACGGGCCGAGCGAAGCTCCGATGATTCAAAATGTCCGCGGTGCCGGTTTCATCCTTCGTGCGGCTTCCTGAGATATTGCGCCGGCTCCGATCGGTGGCCGCTTACGTTATGCAGAGACATCCGAATTCGATGGGCCAGTGGCAATTCATTCGCTCGAACAGTTTTCGCTGGGCACTTGCGGTAGCCGGCGTCCTTGCCGTTTTCATGATCGCGCTGTTCGGTTTCATCTACTTGAAGATCGACGGCTATCTGATCGACAGGACCGACCGGATGCTCGGCCGCCAGATCGTTTTCATGGCGACGCTGCCGATAGAGCGCCAGCTCAATGCGATCGAAGATCATTTGCGGCAGGATTCGCGGGGTGTTCAATTTGCTGCGCTGTTTGGCCCGGACGGTCGGAGGCTGGCGGGCAACATCGAGCGTCTTCCGGCCGGTCTCAAGATCGACGCGCCGGCGCAGAGCGTCACCGCGGCCAGAGCGGATCTGCGGGATCACGATCACCCGGTTCGCGCCATCGGCAGGCGCATGCCAAACGGCGACGTGCTGGTGATTGCGCGCAATGTCGATGAGACCAAGGAGATCTCTCACGTCGTCGGCGAAGCATTGGCGTTCGGACTGCTGCCGGCATTCATAATCTGTCTTCTGGCCGGCGCCTGGCTGAGCGTGCGGGCGCAGCGGCAGGTCGAGGAGGTCAATCAGCGCGTCCAGCGCATCATCGCGGGCGATCTGCGTGAGCGGCTGCCATATACCGAGGGCAGCGAGCCGTTCTCCAAGCTCGCGGTCATCGTCAACGGCATGCTCGACGAGATGGAAACGATGATAAACGCGCTAGCTGGCGTCGGCAACGATATCGCCCACGACCTCAGGACTCCGCTGACGCGGGCACGGCTCGCGCTCGAGCGTGGCCGCACCCATGCAACGTCGCTGGAACAGCTTCAGACAGTCGCGGACAAGGCGATCGCCGGTATCGACCAGTCGCTGACGATCATCACCGCATTGTTGCGGCTTGCCGAGATCGAGAACAGCCGACGGTCGGCCGGCTTCGGTGTCGTTCCGCTTCATGAGATGTTGCGGGAGGTCTGCGACATCTATGAGCCGATCGCCGAGAACAAGAATATCGCGCTGACGGTCCACGCCGAGCAGCAGCTCAACGTACGCGGCGACCGGGACCTGTTGATCGAGGCGGTCACCAATCTCGTCGACAACGCCATCAAGTTCACTCCGGAGGGCGGCAAGGTCGACATCGAACTGCTGCGTAACGGTAATGAAACCGTGATCCGCGTTGTCGATACCGGCAGCGGGATCACGGCAGAGGAGCGCGACGCGGTGCTGCGGCGGTTCTATCGGTCCGACAAGATGCGTAATACGCCGGGCGTCGGCCTCGGCCTCAATCTGGTGGCTGCGATCGTCAAATTGCACGGCTTCCGGCTGGCGATCCATCCGGGCGCGGGATGCCGCGTCGAGATCGTCTGCCCGGATCCCGAAGCGCAATCGCCGAGGGGAGGGCCGCGGCCTGTCCGTGTGACTTGCGTATAGCCTGCCTTTTCTCCGATAGTGAGCACGTCGGTTGGAGGAACAGGCCATGGGCACAGCGATACACCCCTTTCGGATCTCGGTCAGTGACGACGTGCTCGAGGATCTCAAATCGAGGCTTCACCGGACGCGATGGCCCGAGGCCGAGCTGGTCGAAGACTGGAGCCAGGGCGCTCCGCTGCAGTGGATCCAGGACGTTTGCCGTTACTGGGCCGACGAATATGACTGGCGCAGCCGCGAAGCGCGCCTCAATCGCTTTGCACAGTTCACGACCGAGATCGACGGACTCGGCATCCATTTCTTGCACGTCCGCTCGCCGCATGCGAACGCGATGCCGCTGATCATCACCCATGGTTGGCCGGGATCGGTGGTCGAATTCCACAAGGTGATCGAACCGCTCACCGATCCGACGGCCCATGGTGGTCGCGCCGCCGACGCGTTTCACGTGGTCTGTCCGTCGTTGCCGGGCTTCGGTTTCTCTGCCAAGCCGCGTACAACCGGCTGGGGCGTCGATCGCATCGCGACGGCCTGGGCCGTGCTGATGGAACGCCTTGGCTATGCGCGATACGGCGCGCAAGGCGGTGACTGGGGCTCGGCCGTCACGACCGCGCTGGGCGCGCAAGACGCCGCGCATTGCGCCGGCATCCACGTCACGCTGGCGATGGCGACGCGGCCCAATGTCGAGGGACAGCCGACGCCGGAAGAGACGCGGGCGCTGAACGGCATCAAATATTACGCCGACTGGGATTCCGGCTATTCCAAGCAGCAGTCGACCCGGCCGCAAACGCTTGGCTACGGGCTGACGGATTCGCCAAGCGGCCAGGCCGCGTGGATCCTCGAAAAGTTCTGGGCCTGGACCGACTGCGACGGCCATCCCGAGAACATCCTGTCCCGCGACGAACTGCTCGACAATGTGATGCTGTATTGGGTGCCTGCCACCGCGGCCTCCTCGGCGCGGCTCTATTGGGAGAGCTTTGGACCGAAACGGCGAACTGTGCACAAGGTTACCGTGCCGACCGGCGTCGCGGTCTTTCCCAAGGAGATCGTCACGCCGGTTCGAAAGTGGATGGAAGCGAGCTTCACCAATATCCGCCATTGGAGCGAGATGCCGAAGGGCGGTCACTTTGCCGCCTTCGAGCAGCCTGAGTTGTTCGTGCGCGAGGTGCGCGAGTTCTTCCGGCCGTTGCGCGAGGAATCGAGCCAGTCATGACCGAAGGACGCTATCGGCTGATCGGATCCACCGCGTCGCCCTACGCGCTCAAGCTGCGTGCGCTGCTGCGCTATCGCCGGATTCCTCATGACTGGGTGATCATGACCAAGGCGCTGCGCGAGGCGACAGCGCACCTGCGGCCGATGCTGATTCCGGTGCTGCAATATCCCGACGGTAGTTACCGTGGCGAGACCACGACGCTGGCCTACGATCTCGAAAAGCGGCATCGCGGCCGGTCGGTGATCCCCGAGGACAAGGCCGTCGCATTCATTTGCGATCTCCTGGAGGATCTCGCCGACGAGTGGGCGGTGAAGCCATTGTTCCTCTACCGCTGGTGGGATGTGGAAGATCAAGCCTATGTCTCGCGCTGGGCCGGCGAGGAATGGTCGACGTCGGAGGCCGAGACCGGCAGCGCGCAGGAGATCGAGGAGTTTCGGCAGCGGCAGATCTCGCGCATGGCGATCCTCGGCGCGACCGCGGAAAACAAGCCGCTGCTTGAAGAAAGCTACCGGCGTATCCTCGCCGCGTTCGAGCCGCATGTCGGGATGACCAGATATCTGTTCGGCAGCCGGCCGTCGCTGGCGGATTTCGCCTGGTTCGGCCAGCTCAGCGAAATGGCGACTGATCCGACGCCGATGCGGATCATGCGGGCCGCGGCGCCGTTCACCGATCACTGGGTGCGCCGGCTCGACGATGCCTCGGGTGTCGATGGCGCGTGGTACCCACGCGAGCAGGCATTGAGCGGATGGGCCGAGGCGCTGCTGAAAATTGCCGGCGAACTCTATCTGCCGTTCCTGGTTGCCAACGAGAAGGCTTTGGCGAAGGGGCTGGAGCGGCTCGAGATCACCGTCTGGGGCCTGCCTTATGCGCTTGCGCCGTTCAAATACCAGGTCAAGTGCCTACAGCAGCTACGCGAGAAATTTGCAGCACTGAATGCGGCAGACCGCGACGCTCTACAGCCGCCGCTCGAGCGCACGGGATGCTGGATGCACCTGGCCGCAAACTGATCGCCTTTCATTGCATCAAGCAAAGCCGCCTATCGCGAGCAGGACGGCAGCGTCTTGATGGCTTCCTCGGCCTCAGCCCGGCTCTTGTAAACCGTATCGCTTGCGACCGTGATGTTCGGCGTATCCGTCTTGGGCGTCTTGTCGACGACCGAGCAATTCTTGGTCAGCGAATTCAGCACGACATAAAACGCGGGGCCCGTTCTCGTGCTCTGGGCGAGGGCAGGGGCATGGCAGACAGTCGCAAGCGACGCAACCAAGCCGAGACAAAGCAGATAGCGTTTCATCATGACCTCCCTCGGTTCGAGAGAAGTTAGCGCGCGAAGAGGAGTTCGGTTCCGGATCGGGATGGTGGACTTCGGTGCCTCACCCCGCAAATTGATGGGCCCCGGTGCATTGGAGCATCGCGGGGCCCTGTATCTTCGTTTTAGCGAAGGATTCTGGTAGACACCAGGATAACTCTGGATCGAAAAGCGCGTGGCCTTTGCGCTCCCATCCTATGGATATGTTCAGATTGTCGACGGCGCAATGTGGCTAGCAGCTGCTGTTGACCTCAATTGCGCCGAGACCTTGCCGTTGAGCAAGGTCACTGGACTGGCCCGGTGGCGTCATGCTCCTCTCCAAGAGTGGCCCGACGGACATCTGTCCGTATCCTCTGCGTGCCGTCCGACGACATGATCGGTCAGCAATTCCTGCGAGGTCGGGAGCCAAGCTCCCCAGCACCCCGACAGGTGCATCACCAAAATGCTGCGGCAGATATTGGAGACTGTCAAGTGAAGTCGCGGTTCCCTAGCGACGTGAGGGAACCACGAAGTGCGGGATCATTTCCTATGCCGGCTGCCAAGCGCTGTCGCGATAGACGCGGGATCCTTGATGCGCTCGATCAGCATGTCGATACGGTCGCCGCCCCAGAACAGTTCGCCGTTGAACACCATCGTGGGGACGCCGAAAACGCCAAGTGCCTCCGCTTCCTCGATGATCCGATCGTGTTCCGCTCGCGCAGGGCCATGAACATATTCCTCGAAATCTTTCGGCGAACCACCGCTCGCGGCGATCACGCCAGCGATATCAGATAGTTCGTCGATCTCCAGATCATGGTTCCAAAAGCGGCGAAAAACCGTGTCGTGGTACGGCCGAAATAGTCCATGGCGTTGGGCGAACAGCATGCCGGCGCTGGAATAGAACGCATCGTAAATCCGCCGCGGCCCCTTCATCGTCAGCCCTTGCGCGTTGGCGAAACGCCGCGCGTCCATATAGGCGTAACGCACCTTGCGCCAGAAATGCGGGGTGCGCTCTTCCACGGTCCCCATGAATTCCGGGATCCGCAGCGTATAGGGCAGCCACTCCAGCTCGACGCCATGCTGCTCCTCGAGTTCGAACAGGCGCTTGTTGGCGACGAAGGCGTAAGGGCTCTTGTAGTCGGTGTAGATGCGTACGCGCGGCCTTTCCATCCCTGACCTCCCTGATCGTGGTGGCTCTCAGGCGTCTGCACGTTTCGTTTGTCGATACTGGCTCAGATCAGGATCGTGAGTCATCGCCCAATAGTCGACGAAACGCCAGGGCATGGCCGAGAACACGCGGCCCCGGCTGTTGCGGTAATAGGTCGTCATGCCCGGATGGGTCCAGATCAACTGCTCATGCTCGGCATCGACCTTGCGGACATATTGATCATGCGCCTCTTGACTGACATCGATGGCGGCGATGCCCTTCTCGATCATCTCGGCAAGGCAGGCCGAGATGTACCGGCTCTGGCATTCCGACTGGAAGATCACGCTGCCGCCATGCGCCGGTCCTGAGTTCGGTCCGAGCATCAGGAAGAGGTTTGGGAAGTTGGGTACGGTCAAGCCGAGATAGGCCGTCGGGTTATCGTTGGCCCAGACGTCCCTGAGATTGTTGCCGCCGCGCCCGGTGATGTTGAGCCGCGCCGCCATCTCCGAAACCTTGAAGCCTGTGGAGATGACGATGATGTCGTGCGCGTGTTGCTCGCCATCCGCCGTGACGATGCCATCGCGCGCAAAATGGTCGATTAGATCGGTGATCAGCTCGACATTCGGCCTGGTCAGCGTCTTGAACCAGTTGTTGTCGAGCAGGATGCGCTTGCCATAGGGCGGATAGGTCGGCACGCATTTTTCGATCAGGTCGGGGCGATCCCTGAGCTCGGACAGGATGAAATCCGTCAGCTCCTGCCGGTGCCGGTCGTTGCCCTTGTTGACGGCGCGCGCCGGATGCGGCCAGTTCGGATCCTTGCGCAGGAACGGCAGCAGGCCGTCGCCATAGCGCCAGAACATGTTGAAGCGGTACCACTGCACATAGAAGGGCAGGTGTGCGAGCAGCCATTGCGCGCCTTCGGTGATCGGGTCGGAGTAGCCCTTGACCGGCCGCGCCCATTGCGCCGTGCGCTGATAGACCGTGATCGACGATACGCGATCGGCGATGGCGGGCACGAGCTGCATCGCGGTGGCGCCGGTACCGATCACGGCGACGCGCTTGCCGTCGAGATTGATATCGTCGGACCACAGCGCCGAATGCACGGCAAGGCCCTGGAAATCTTCCTCGCCCTTGAAACGGGCCGGAGCCGGGTCGTTGAGCTGGCCGATGGCGCTGACCAGAGCGGTCGATTCGAAGGTTTCTTCGCCGTTGCCGGTCCTGAGAGTCGAAATCCAGCGCCGCTTGTTCTCGTCCCAGCGTGACGCGACCAACTCGGTGTTGAGACGGACATGGCGCCGGATGCCGTGTTCGCGCACCACCTTCAAGAGATAGTCGAGCAACTCCTGGCGCGGCGCGAAATAACGCGTCCATTGGTTCCGTTCGCCGAAAGAGAAGGAGTAGGAGTGGTTCGGCGTATCGACGCCGCAGCCGGGATAGCGGTTGACGTACCAGGTGCCGCCGATCTCGTCCTCTTTCTCGACGATGGTATAGGGGATGCCGAGCCGGTCCAGCGCGACGCCCAGTGCAATCGCGCATACGCCGGCACCGACGATCAGGACGTGCTGCTCCGCCAGCTTCTCGTCCGATGGACGTTTGTTCCAGCGCGCATCGCGCGGGATGAAGCCCATTTCCTCGCGCATCAGCGGCGCGTATTCCGGCGCGACGTTCTCGCCGAGCGTCGCGCTCATCATCTTCAGCATCAATTCGTTGCCGGGATCGGTGATGACAGGCTTGGGCTCGCCGTGCTCATAGAGCTTCAGGACCGCGGCGCGGATTTCGTCCTGGATCTCCTTCGGTACGCCGGCGTCCGGATCGGGGATCAGGCGCACGTCGCGCTTGGGCTTGTACGGTGGTTCGAGCCAGCGCTCATCGCCGGTCATGTGCACCAGCACCATCAGCAGCACGCGAATGTCGCCTTCAGCGATAGCGGAAGCCAGGTCGAGTTTCTTGCGCGGCATTTCGATGTTCATGCTCTTGTCCTCACGCTTCCGGTGCTTCCGGCAGTCCGCCATAGGCGGCCCATGTAGAGCCCGCGATAAAGCCGGCATCGACAGGCAGGTTGATGCCGGTGACGCCGCTGCTCTTTGGCGAAAGCAGCCAGACGATCGCCTGCGCCACTTCAAACGGCTCGACCAGCCGGTTCATGGCTGATGGCCGCGACAGCAGTTCCTTGTCGAGCGCACCCGAGGCGATGCCGGCTTCCAGCATCGCCGTGCGGGTAAAGCCCGGCGATACCGCGTTGACGCGCACGCCGACCCGGCCCCATTCGGCGGCAAGCGTCTGCGTGATCTGGATGATGCCGGCCTTCGCGGCGGTATAGGCGTGGATCGGGCCGGAGGTCATGCCGGCGACGGAGGCGACATTGACGATGGCGCCGCTTCGTCGCGCGGCCATCCGCACGCCGACGCCGCGCGCGACCATGAAGGTGCCGCGCAGGTCGATATTGACCTCGCGGTCCCATTGCTCCATCCGCACGCGCTCGATCCGGTGCATCTTGCCGAACACGCCGGCGGCATTGACGAGGCCGGTGATCGGGCCGTGCGCGGCCTCGATATCGGCAATGCCGGCCGTGACGGTTGCTTCGCTCGCGACATCGAACGGGGCAGGCCACAGGATGGCATCGGTCCCGACCAGCGGCTCGGGCGCGATGTCGACGATCACGACGCGCTGGCCCTGGTCGGCAAGCAGCGTGGCGGTGGCGGCGCCGATGCCGCGACTGCCGCCGGTGACGAGAACGAGGCCGTCAGTGCTCATGACCGTTATCCTCACTGGTTGCGTTGAACAGCCCGCGGGTCACGAGCTTCCGGTAGGCGGAGATCACGTGATCGGGCGGGGCGGTGACCTTGCCGCCCGTGTAGGAATAGCGGCGGCTGAGATAGCCGCGCGCGCCCATCAGCATCTGCACGATCGCCTCGAACTCCTCGTCGCTGAAATCGATGATCTCGCCGGCCTGCCGCGCACGGCGGAGGATGCGCACATAGGCGGTCGAGATATTGTCGAAATGCTTCTGATAGCCGATCGGCGCAAAGAATTCGGCTTCGTTGAGGATGCGCAGGAACTCCGGCACTTCGAGGATGAAATCAAAGAAGGCGCTGAAGCGCTCGATTTCCTGCCGCGCCGTGTGCGCGGTGCCGGTGCGCGCGTGGATGAAGCGCACCATATCCAGTCCAATCTTCGGCAGGAGTTGCTCGAGCAGTTCCTGGCGATTCTCGAAATGATTATAGAAGGTGCCTTGGGCGACGCCGGCTTCTTCGGTGATGCGGGCGACGGAGGCTTCGGCGTAGCCATATTTGCCGACCACCTTGGTCGCGGCGTCGAAGATCTTTTGCTTGGTCCAGGCGTTGCGCTCGACCCGGTTCAGCTTGGTGACCTTGAGGGGCGCGGCGTGCGGTGCTTGGGTCATGCAGCGGTCTCCAGTTCAGCGCGCAGCACGCGCTTGAGCACCTTGCCGGAAGGGTTGCGCGGCAGGCTGTCACGGATGATCAGTTGTTTCGGCACCTTGAAGCCGGCGAGTCGCGCGCGGCAGTAGTCCCTCAGCGCGGGAAGATCCAGCGTGGCGTCTTCCGCCAGCACGACGATCGCGACCGGCTTCTCGCCCCAGCGCTCATCGCGCAGGCCGATGACGGCGACCTCACAAACCTCGGGCATTTCATAGATGACGCGCTCGACCTCGGAGGAGGCGATGTTCTCGCCGCCGGAGATGATCATGTCCTTCTTGCGGTCGGTGAGATAAAGGAAGCCGTCCTCGTCGAGATAGCCGACGTCGCCGGTGCGGAACCAATCTCCGAAGAAAGCGGCGGCGGTCTTCTCCGGATCGCGCCAGTATCCTTTCGTGATCTTTGGACCGCGCAGGCAGATCTCGCCGTTCTCGCCGGGTGGAAGCCGGTTGCCTCGATCGTCACGGATCTCGACCTCGACATGGGCGATGGCGCGGCCGGTTGAGCCGATCTTCTCGATCTCGCGGCCTGGCTCCATGAAGGTGTCGCCGCCGACGCTCTCGGTCAGACCATAGGCGTCAATGTAGCGGGCATTCCTGAAATAGTCGGAGAAGGCGCGGATGCGCAGCTCCGGGGTTTTCTCACCGCCGCCGATCGCCCATGCGAGACTCGAAACATCGTAGCGGTCGCGCGTAGGGCAGGTGAGGATCGCGGTGGTCATCACAGGGGCGAACCATGCCGCGTTCAGCTTCTCCGCTTCGATCGCGGCGAGCGCCTGTTCGGGCTTGAACTCGCGATGGACCGAGAGCATGCCGCCATGCCACAGCACCGCAATTCCGGGAAGATCGAGCGCGCCGACGTGATAGAGCGGGCCGACGACGAGAAGGCGCGTATCCGCATTGAGGCCGAGCACCAGCGTCTGGTCGGCCGACTTCCAGTATATGTTCTCGTAGCTGAGCATCACGCCTTTGGGACGATCGGTGGTGCCTGACGTGTACATCAGCCGCATCAGGTCCTGCGGCAGACGGACATGCATCGGCGCCGGCGCGATGTCGGGTGCGAGTCGCGTGGCAGTCGATTGCGCGGCCTCATCGAGCGGCACGATTGGCGCGCTACCTGCAGTGATCGCGGCGAGCTCTTCGTCCGCTATCAGGATGCGCGCGCCGGAATTGCCGACGATGTAGCCGACCTCATCGGCGGAGAGGCGATAGTTGATCGGCAGGAACACCGCGCCGATATGGCTGGTCGCAAAGACCAGTTCGAGAAAGGCGGCGCTGTTCTTCATCAGTACCGCGACGACGTCGCCCGGACCGATCCCGCGAGCGGCGAGCCAGCCGGCCACCCGGCGGATGCGCTCGTCGAAGCTGCCGTAGGAAATGTCCTCGCCGCGATATTTCAGCGCACACCGATCAGGCGTCCGCTTGGCATGAAAGGCGATGAAGCTCGAAAGGTTGATCATCTGCCGCTCAAAGGGCCGTTTCGGCCTCGTTTGCTTCCCCGATGAACTATGACTCGTAATTCATCTTTGGCTTGACGTCACCCCCCTCGCTCTGAAATCCTCGTGTGCACGGAGACGAGATGATCTCCGGCAAGGGAATAGGGAACGACAACCCGACTGGGAGGGGAGAATGAAGAGAACCCGTCAACCGGGCATCAGCCGCCGTGCGACTCTGGCGCTGATGGGCGCCGGTGCGGTGACGATTGCTGCGCCATGGGTGGCGCGCGCGCAGGCCAAGACCATCAAGATCGGCATGCCGACGATTCTGTCGGGCCGCGTTGCGCAACTCGGCACATCCTCGCGCAACGCCGTGCTGCTGGAGGTCGAGAAGGTCAACGCCGCGGGCGGCCTGGCCGGTCGGCAGATCGAGATGGTGATCCGCGACTCCAAGGGCCAGCCGCAGGAAGCAGCCCGTATCGCGCGCGAACTCGTCAACACCGACGGCTGCGAGATGCTGTTTGACGGCGAGGCCTCGTCCGGATCGTTCGCCGTTCACGAAGTGGCGCGCGACCTCGGCGTGCTCTGCATCCACACCTGCTCGGAAGCCTCCTCGCTGACCGCCGATCCAAAGCAACATATTCCGAACGCGTTCCGCTGCGTCCGGCAGGGCATCCATGATTCCATCGTCGGCGGCAGCTATGCGGCTGCGATCGCGAAAACCAAGGGCCTGAAGAAATGGGCGACCTGCTCGCCGGATTATGCCTATGGCCGCGATACCACCGGGGAATTTTCGCTCTATCTCAAGCGCTTTGCGCCCGACGTCGAGATCATCAGCGAGTCCTGGCCGAAGCTGTTCCAGCCTGACTACACCGAGGTGGTGACGAAGATCCTGCAGGCGAAGCCGCAGGCGCTATATACGTGCCTGTGGGGCGGCGATCTGACGTCATATATCGACCAGGCCAACATCTATGCGCTGTTCACGCAGATGGAGGTCTTCGCCGTCAACATGGCTGATTACACCGCGCTCACGGTGGTGAAGAACCTGCCCAAAGGCATTCACTCCGGCAACCGCTACATCAAGACGTTCCCGAAGACACCGGAGAACGCCGCATGGGGCGACGCCTACCGCGCGAAGTACAACGAGTATCCGACCAACTGGTCGTGGCAGAATGCGACTGCGGTGATGCTGCTCACGGAAGCCGTGAAAAAAGCCAACTCCACTGACGGCAAGAAGGTCGCGGAAGCGCTGCGCGGGCTGACGATCAAATGCCCGTTCGGCGCCGACGGCACCGTGACGATGCGCGGCGAGGACAATACGCTGGTTGGCTACGCCATCGGTTGGGGCACCACGATCCCGCAGGAACCCTATGTGCCGGAAGTGAAAGCCGGCGATTGGAAGACCATCTTCGAACTCGAAGCCGAGTGGAAGAAGAGCAAGGGCTACACCTGACCGATCTGTGAGTGGAAGCGCCGATCGTTTCCACTCACGCCTCGCTGAGTTTGCGCGCCGGCGGTCTCGGCGCGCTCAGATGGAAATGCTGCATTGGATATAGACGCGCTCGCTGGCTGCCTCGCCAGTCCGGCCTGTCTGGTGACGCAAACCACCAGCGGCCTCATCATCGGTATGCTGCTGTTTCTCGTCGCCGTCGGGCTGACGCTGATCTTCGGCGTGCTCAAGGTCGTCAATTTCAGCCACGGCGCCTTCTACATGTTCGGCGCCTATTTCGCGATGACGGCCTACCAGCTCACGGACAGCTTTACGCTGGCGATGCTTTGCGGCGCGGCGGGCACGGCGATCCTGGGCCTGATCTTCGAGCGCGTGTTCATGAGCCGCGTCTATGGCGCCGACGTGCTGATGCAATTGCTGGTCTGCTACGCCTTCGTGCTGATCTTCGACGATGTCGTACGGATGGTGTGGGGACCCGAATTCAAGTCGATGGGCATGCCGTCGGCGTTCCAGGTGCCGCCGCTGTTCATCGCCGGCGGCGTCGTGCCGCCGTATTATCTGCTGCTGATCGGCGTTGCGCTGGCAGCCGCCATGGTGCTCGGCCTCGGGCTTGCTCGCACCCGGATCGGCAAGGTGATCCGCGCGGCAGCCCACAATCCGGGGATGGTGTCGGCGCTCGGCATCAATACCGGCCTGCTCTATGGCGGTGTGTTCGCGCTCGGCGGCATGCTCGCCGGGCTTGCCGGGGCGCTCGCGGCGCCGGTGCGTTCGCTGACGCCAGGAATGGGATTTTCGGTGCTGATCGAATCCTTCATCGTCACCGTCATTGGAGGCATGGGCTCGATCCTGGGCGCGCTGATCGGAGCGCTGCTCATCGGCCTGATCCGCTCGTTCGGCTCGCTGGGCTTTCCCCTTTTTACCGAAGGCCTGATGTACCTGTTCATGGTGATCGTCCTGGTGTCGCGGCCGACCGGCCTGTTCGGCAAGGAGGTCGCATGACCGAGCTGCAGGCTGGTCGCGCGTCGGAGACCTTGAGTGCGCCGCGTATCGAAACGCGCTCGTTCCGCTCGCGTTATCGCGACATTCTGGTCGCGCTGGTCGCCTTTGCGGTGCTGGCGGCGCTGCCGTTCTTCTTCGGCAGCAAGGCGCTGCTCGATTTCGTGATCCGCTGTTCGGCGTTCGGCCTGTTCGCGACCTCGCTCAATTTGCTCGTCGGCTACACCGGCATGATTTCGTTCGGCCACGGCATGTTCTTCGGGCTCGGTGCCTATGGCTTCGGCCTGCTGATGCAGCGCACCGGCGTGCCGATACCGGTGGCTTTTGTGGCGACGCTCGCGATTACTGCCGTTTTCGCCGCGATCATCGGCGCGATTTGCGTCCGGCTGAAGGAGATCTATTTCGCGTTCGTCACGCTGGCATTCCAGATGCTGATCCACTCGACGATTCTGACCTGGGCGTCGCTGACCGGTGGCGATCAGGGACTGCGCGGCGGCATCCCGCGGCCGGTGTTCCTCGGCATCGATCTTGCCAACCATGTGCATCTCTACATCACGAGCTGCGCGCTGCTGGTGCTCGGGTTGCTCTTGATGCGCCAGATCGCGCAATCGCCGTTCGGCTATACGCTGCGCATGATCCGCGACAATGCCCGGCGCGCGAGTTTCATCGGCATCGATGTCTGGCGCGCCAAGCTGACGATCTTCGTGCTGGCGGCGCTGTTTGCGTCCACCGGCGGCATGGTCATGGCGCTGTTCGTCTCCGGCGCCTATCCCGAATTCGCCTACTGGACGATTTCGGGCGAGGGCATCTTCATCAACATGCTCGGCGGCGTCACCACGTTCCTGGGACCGATGGTCGGCACGGTGCTGCTCCTGATCCTCAACGACACCGTCACCCGCTTCACGGAATATCATGGCATCGTGCTCGGCCTCGTGATCCTGTTCTTCGCCATCGGCCTGCGCAAGGGCCTGATGGACTATCTGCTCGAGTGGTACGCGCAGCGGCGCGACGGGCGAGGGGAGCGCGGCTAGCCATGTTGGATATTCGCGGGCTCTCAAAGTCGTTCGGCGGCGTGAAAGCGACTGATGACGTTTCGCTTGACTTCGCCGACGGCTCGCTGACGGCCGTGATCGGTCCAAACGGTGCCGGCAAGAGCACGTTCTTCAACCTGATCACGGGTGCGCTCAGGCCGGACTCCGGCCAGGTCCTGCTCGAAGGCGTAGATCTCGCCGGCAAGTCGCCATCCGACATCGTGCGCTATGGCATTGGGCGGGCGTTCCAGGTCGCCAGCATCTTTCCGTCCCTTACCGTGCAGGAAACCATGCTCGCCGCCGTCTGCGCGGATCAGCGCCGCTCAACCGTGCTGCATCGGCGTTTTCCCCTCGCCGAGACGCGGGATCGTGCTGAGCACGCGATGGAGTTGCTTGGCCTTGCCAACAAGCGCCACCGCACCGCCGCGACACTCTCGCATGGCGACCAGAAGCTTCTGGATATCGCGCTGGCGCTGGTGCTCGACCCAAAAGTGCTGCTGTTGGACGAGCCGACGGCCGGCATGGGCACCGAAGAGCGTTGGCGGATGATCGACAAGGTCCGCGAACTCTGGGAGGCGCAGAAGATCACGGTCGTGTTCATCGAGCACGACATGGACATCGTGTTCAAGATCGCGCCCAGGATCGTCGTGCTCTGCTACGGCCGCATCCTTGCGACCGGCACGCCAGACGCCATCAGGCGCAACGAAGCGGTGATCGAGGCCTATCTTGGCACCGAGGAACATGCCGAGGCCGTGACATGAGCGCCTTGCCAGTCGTGCAGGTCGAAGATCTCGACGTCTACTATGGCACCAGCCAGATCCTGTTCGGCGTCGGCCTGTCGGTGCGGCAGGGCGAGACGATGGCGCTGCTTGGCCGCAACGGCGCCGGCAAGTCCACCACCATGAAGGCGATCATGGGGCTCGCGCCGGCCCGTCGCGGCAGGGTGACGCTGAACGGCAGGACTGTCTCCGGGATGAGGCCGCATCGCATCGCCCGTGCCGGGCTCGGCTTTGTCCCCGAGGACCGCCAGATTTTTCCGGAGCATACGGTCGAAGACAATCTCGTCATCGGCCAGAAGAAGGGGCCGAACGGCGAGGATGAATGGTCGATCCGGCGCATCTATGACGTGTTCCCGCTGCTCGAGCCGTTGCGCTACCGGATCGCGGGTCGGCTGTCCGGCGGCGAACAGCAGATGCTGGCGATCGCGCGGACGCTGATGGGCAATCCGGCGCTGCTGCTCCTGGACGAGCCGAGCGAGGGGCTGGCGCCCATCATCGTACAACGGATCGGCGAGCTCTTGCGGCAGCTTCGCGCGACCGGCGCCACGGTGTTGATCGCCGAGCAAAACATGCATTTTTGCCTTGGCCTTGCGAGCCACGCGACGGTTATCGACAAGGGCCAAATCGTCTACACATCTCCCATCGAAGAGCTGAAGGCCAACGACAACATTCGGCAGCGCTATCTGGCGCTGTAGCCTTCAGCCCCATGGGGAGGATGAATGGCGGTTGAAAGCAGGCTGGCGCCGACGCACGAGGCGCCCTATCGCGGCCTTCGCGTGCTCGATTTCGGACAGGGCATTGCGTCGCCGTATTGCGCGATGCTGCTTGGCGTTTACGGCGCCGACGTCATCAAGGTCGAGCCGCCCGAGGGTGACTGGTCACGCTATCTCGGTACGACCTATGGCAACCACACCACGCTGTCGGCGGTCTACAACCGCGGCAAGCGCAGCCTGTGCCTCGACCTGAAGCACAAGGATGGGATCGCAATTGCCCAGAAGCTGGCAAAGGAAGCCGACGTCCTGATCGAAGGTTTCCGGCCGGGCGTGGCCGCGCGGCTTGGACTTGGTTATGAAGCGCTAGCACGCGACAATCCCGGCCTGATCTATCTCTCGGTCAGCGGCTTCGGGCAAAGCGGGCCCTATGCCAAGCGTCCCGGATCGGATTCCGTGGCGCAGGCCTTTTCGGGTCTGGTCTCGATCAATGCCGGCACGGATGGGGTGCCGCACCGGGTCGGCACCACGATCTCCGACATCGTCACCGGCGTCTACGCCTTCCAGGCCATCGCCACCACGCTGTTCGCGCGGGCGACCGTGGGCACGGGCCGCTGGATCGACGTCAATCTCTGCCAGTCGACGGCGGCGCTGCTGGGCCACAAGGTTGCGGAGTTCATTCTCGAGGGCGGCGCACCGCGCGCACTCAACGTTCCAGCCGGCACCTACCAGGCCAAGGACGGCTGGATGATGGTCACGCTGGTGAACGAAGCGCAGTACAAGCGGCTCTGCACCGCGATCGGACGCGACGACCTCGCCACCGATCCGCGCTTTGCCGATTTCGCCCGGCGTGCGGATTCGGCCGACGCGCTGATCTCGCAGCTGCGGGAGGTGTTTCTCACCCAAACAGCCGACGCCTGGCTGACACGCCTGCATGCGGCCGATATCATCGCGGAGCGCATCCTCAATCCCGGCGAATGGCTGAGGAATGCGCACGTCGAGGCAACCAGGGCTGCGGTCTGCCAGGACACGCCCGGCGTCGGCCCGGTCTACACGCCTCGGACGCCCGGGATCGCAAGTCGTTCAGAGGACGATTTATGTCCGGCGCCGGATATTGGACAGGACAGCTTCGAGGTCCTGACAGAGGCTGGTATCGACAGCGCGGTCATCGATGAGTTGATCGCGAGCGGTGCGGTGCGTCAGTCGCGGCCAAATGGAGGTGACGCATCATGAGCAACAAACTCGTCCGCTACTCGGTTGCCGACGGTATTGCCGAGATCATGCTGGATCGCGCGCCGGTCAACGCGCTGAGCCTGTCCTTGATCGACGCGCTGTTGGCCGCATTGCAGACGGCTAAGGACGATGCCGCCGTGCGCGCCGTGATCATCGGCAGCGCTCACAAGGTGTTTTGTGCCGGGCTCGATCTCGATATCGTGCGCGGCAAGCCGGCGATCGAGACCAAGGGCTTTCTCGAACGCCTCTACTTCGCCCTCAACGACGTCCAGTACCGGATGGGCAAGCCGACGATTGCCGCAATCGACGGTGCCGCGCGGGCCGGCGGCATGACCATTGCCATATCCTGTGACATGATCATTGCCGGCGACGCCTCGACCTTCGGCTATCCGGAGATCGATGTCGGGCTGATACCAGCGCTGCACTTCGTGCATTTACCGCGGCTGGTCGGAAAGCACCAGGCGTTCGGGCCATTGTTTCTCGGCGAGCCGTTCGATGCCGCGACAGCGTTCCGCATGGGCCTCTTGAGCGAAGTCGTGCCGAAGGGAACCGCGCTCGATCGCGCCCGCGAGGTCGCCCGAAAACTCGCCGCCAAGTCGCCGATCGTGATGAAGATCGGCCGCGACGCCTTCATGCGTGCGGTGGATGCGGATTACCGCCGCGCGATCGAGAATGCGGCCGAGAGCTTTGCGCTCGTCGCGACGACGGAGGATTGTCAGGAAGGATTGAACGCGTTCGTCGAGAAGCGGACGCCAAACTATCGGGGACGCTGATGGCAGGGCTATATTTCGAGGAGTTCGAGGTCGGGCGGGAATTCCATCATGAATTCAGCCGCACCGTGACCGAGATGGACAATACGATGTTCAGTCTCTTGACCATGAATCCGCAACCGCTGCATCTCGATGCTCATCTCGCCGAGAAGACAGAATATGGCCAGCGGCTGTTCAACAGCCTCTATACGCTCGCCATCATGATCGGCATGAGCGTCTATGATACGACGCTCGGCACCACCGTCGGCAATCTGGGCATGACGGATGTGAAGTTTCCGAAGCCGGTGTTTCACGGCGATACGCTGCGGGCGCACACCAGGATCGTCTCGAAACGCCCGAGCAAGTCGCGGCCGACCCAGGGGCTCGTGGAATTCGAGCATACCATGACCAACCAGCGCGGCGAGGTGGTGGCGAGCTGCCGCCGAACCGGCTTGATGCTCTGCAAACCGAAGGCGTGAGGCGATGCGCTCGTTCCTGTTCGTTCCCGGCGACAGTGTCCGGAAATTCGAAAGCGCCAAGAAGACGGCCGCGGATGCCCTGATCCTCGATCTCGAAGACTCCATTGCGCCGGAGCAAAAGATGGCGGCGCGCGGCATTACGCGCGAGATGCTCAATTCGCGCAATCCGGATCAGAAGATGTATGTCCGCGTCAACGCGCTTGATACCGACATGACGCTGGGCGATCTCGCAGCCGTCATGCCGGGAAAGCCCGACGGCATCGTTCTGCCGAAATGTGCCGGTGCCGCCGACGTCAACAAGCTCGCGCTTTATCTCGATGCGTTCGAGGCGGCATCCGGCATCGCGCAAGGCACGACGCGCATCGTGACGGTTGCGACCGAGACGGCGCGGGCGGTGCTGAAACTGCTCGACTTCGAGAATATGAGCCCGCGGCTGTGGGGCATGATGTGGGGTGCCGAAGACCTCGCCGCGTCTCTTGGAGCGTCACGCAACCGCACGGGTAACCGTTTTCACAGCCCGTTCTGGCTGGCGCGCGATCTCTGCCTGATCAGCGCGGCCGCCGCCGGCGTCGTCGCCATCGATACGATTGCGACAGACATCAATGATATCGAGGCGCTGCGAGAGGAATGCATCACGGCGCGGCAGGATGGTTTCCTGGCAAAGGCGGTGATCCATCCAAAGCATGTCGACGTCGTCAATGCCGCTTTCATGCCGACCGATGAGGAGATCGCGTGGTCGGAGCGCGTCGTCGCCGCGTTCGCGGGCAATCCATCCGGTGTCGTGAAGATGGATGGCAAGATGCTGGACAAGCCGCATCTGCGCGCCGCGGAGAAGATTCTGGCGTCGCGGCGGGGGTGAGGTGCGTGGGGTGGGCAAAGCGAAGCGTGCCCACCTATTCCGGCACCAACCGTGAATGGTGGGCACGCTTCGCTTTGCTCACCCTACGAAGCTGGGTTGATCAACGCTTCCTCAGCGGCAAGCCGGGCAATCTCGTCCTCCGTAAATCCCGCTTCGCGCAGGATGTCCTCGCCGTGCTCGCCGAGCCGCGGTGGATGGTGGCGGATCCGGGGCGGGGTCTTGCTCCACGTCGCGGCGGGGCCGGCGAGGCGGAGTGCTCCTTCGGTCGGATGCTCGATGGACTGGATGAGTCCGACCGCGGCGAGATGCGGATCGTCGATCAGGCTGTCGAGATCATGCAGCGGAGCGTGCGGAATATCGGCCTCTTCGAGCAGTTTCATCCATTCGGCGGTGCTGCGGGTCTTCATCACCTTTGAAAACCAGTCGTAGACGAAATCATAGTTCCGCGTGCGCGCTGAAATGCTGTTCAGCCGGGGATCGCGATCAGCTTCGTTCTCCAGGCCGATCTTGCGAAAGAAGGCGTTCCACTGCTTATCGGAATATACCAGCGCGCAGATATAGCCGTCGCTGGTCTGGTAGGGACGGCGGTCCGGCGACAGTAATCGCGAATAACCGGGCGGGCCGATGGGCGGCTCGAAACTCCGGCCGGCCATGTGGTCGCCGAGCACGAACTGCGCCATGGTCTCGAACATCGGGATTTCGATTGCCTGGCCTTCGCCGGTGCGGTCGCGATGGATCAAGGCGGCGAGGATCGCATGGGTGGCGTTCAGGCCGACGATGCGGTCCGCCATCGTGGCCGGCGAGTAGCGCGGCTCGCCGGTGATCTTGCCCGTGAGCGCTGGCAGCGCGGTCAATCCCTGGATCAGATCGTCATAGGCCGGCCGCCCGGCATAGGGGCCGGTCTCGCCGAAGCCGTGCAGGCTCGCATAGACCAGCCGCGGATTGACCGCGAGCAGATCATCCGCGCCGAGCTTGAGCCGCGCCATTGCGGCCGGCCGGACGTTGTGAACGAACACATCGGCCGAGGACGCGAGCCGCAACAATGCCTCACGCCCGCTCGGCTTCTTGAGATCGAGTACGATGGAACGCTTGTTGCGGTTGCCCTGCAGGTACATCGCGCCCATTCCCGGATGGCGCATCGGCGCGGCATGGCGCATGACGTCGCCATCGGGACTTTCGACCTTGATGACGTCGGCGCCATAGTCGCCAAGGATCATGGTCGCGTAGGGCCCCATCATGACGCTGGTGAGATCGATCACCTTGAAGCCGGCGAGGGGACCCGCCGGCTTCGTCGCGCCGTCTTGAGCGCGGCCGGTCAACGGCCTGCAGCCAAAGCTTCGGTGAACGCCTTGAACACTTCGGTGCCCGGCTTGCCGCGCTTATTGATGTCCTTTACCCAGTCCTCGGCGACGGACTTGAAGGCGGTATGGAACTGTTTCTTGTCGTCAGCGCTGAAGTTGATGACCTTCATGCCCTGCGACTTGATCTTCTCCGTTGCGGCCTTCTCGCCATCCTCGAACCGCTTACAGCCTTCGCGCGTCGTCTGCTCGCCGGCTTCGACCAGCGCCTTGCGCACGTTCTCGGGCAACGAGCGGAACTTGGCTTCGCCCATCGAATAGGTGAAGATCGCGGTGCCGAAATTGAGCCCTTCGGTACCGGATTTCAGGATCTTGCCGAAATCGTAGGACACCGAGCTCTGGTAGGAGAAGATCAATCCGTCGAGTGTGCCACGGGTGAGCGACTCATAGATTTCGGGCGCCGCCATCCGCACTGGCACCGCGCCGATCGAGCGCGTCATCAGGTCCATTGCGCCACCGGTGGTGCGGATCTTCAGGCCTTCCAGGTCCTTTGCAGTCTTGACCTCGCGGCTGTTGGCGAGCTGCATCTGATAAGCGGGCAATGCGATCGTCACCAGCGGGCGGAGCTGGTTCGGAGCGAATTCCTTGGCCTCGAGGATGCCGCCATTGTGGGAGACCTTGTAGAACGCAATCGACCCTTGGCATTCCGTCTCGAAGATGCCCGGCAGTTCGGCAACCGCGGTCAGCGGATATTTGTCGGATGAATAGGAAGGCACCACATAGGAAACGTCGGCGACGCCGGCGACAGTGAGTTGCGCCATGTCCTTGGCCTTGCCGAGTTGCTCGGCGGGGAAGTGCTGGAAGGTGACCTGGCCGTTGGTCATCTTGGTCACGAGCTCGGAGAATGGCTTGCCGACCAGCTCATGGATAACGTGGCCGTTGGGAAGGCTGTCGGCCAGGCGCAACGTGATCTTCTCTTGAGCGAGGCTTGGAGACGTCGCGGCGGCGACCATGAGCGCAGCAAGGACGAAGCGTCTCTGCAGACGAACCTTCATTTTGTTTCCTCTCCTTTTTTGTTGTTTCAGTAGCCCATCTTCATCGGCAGCCACAGGATGATCATCGGCCAGATCACCAGGATCGCGATCGCGATCAGATGGGCGATGAAATGCGGCAAGACGCCGTGAAACACCTCGGCGACCGGGCGCCCTGAATAGCGGGCCACGACGAAGCAGTTCAGCCCGACCGGCGGCGTGATCATGCCGACTTCGGCGGTGACGATCTTGATGACGCCGAACCAGAGCGGATCGTAGCCGAGCGACTTGATCAGCGGCAGCACGATCGGCACCGTCAGCACCAGGATCGCGATCTGGTCCATGAAGGAGCCGAGCACGATATAGCCGAACAGGATGATGGTGAGGATCAGCCAGGGTGGCACCTGCAGGCCACCCACCCAGGCGACCAGGTTCTGCGTCAGCTGCGTCAGCGTGAAGAAGTAGCCGAAGATCGAGGCGCCAAACAGGATCATCGCGATCATGCAGGTGCCATGCGCCGAGCGCAGCAGTGCGGCCCGCAGGCTCTTCCAGGTGATCTTGCCTTTCCAGAGCGCGAGAACGAAAGCGCCGAAGGCGCCGAGCGCGGAGGCTTCGGTCGGCGTGGCGACGCCGGTATAGATCACGCCGGTCACCATGCCGAACAGCAGCAGCATCGGTCCGACTACCCGCAGCATGCGGAATTTTTCCGCGAGCGAGACCGATGGTGCTGACGGCGCGCGCGACGGATCCTGCCAGGCCAGGAACCACACCGTCGCCATGATGGTGAAGGTCACGAGGATGCCCGGAATGACGCCGCCGATCAGGAGCGCGCCGATGTTCACTTCGGCGAGCAGGCCGTAGATCACCAGCGCCACAGACGGCGGGATCAGCATCGCCAGCGTGCCCGAAATCGCCACCACGCCGGCGGCCATCTTCGGTTCGTATCCCTGCTTCAGCATCGCCGGCAGGCTGGTGGCCGACAGCGTCGCGGCGGACGCAGTGCTGGTGCCGCAAATCGCGCCGAAGCCGGCGCCTGCAAGCGCGGTTGCCATGCCGAGCCCGCCTGGGATGCGTCCGACCCAGGCGGCGGTCGCCTTGAACAGGTCGTCGGCGATGCCGCTGAGCAGCACGAATTCCGCCATCAGCAGGAACATCGGGATGGTGATGAGCTCGTAGGACGTCACCGCCGACAGCGGCGCGGTCTGCAGGATGCCTGATAGCATCGGCATGCCGCCGATCAGATAGAGGCCGAGCACCCCCGAGCCGGCCATGGCAAAGCCAACCGGCGTGCCGATCGCGAGCAGCACGAACAGCACGACCATCGCAAGGGTCAAGATCATTCGAAGGTCTCCCCCGTGGCGTGCGACGATGGCAGCGCGATCAGGGCGCGGCCGGTGGCCAGCGAGAGGAGGTGACCGATCAGGTGCAGCGCAAGGCGCAACGTGATCAGTCCGGCTCCGAAGGGAACGAGCGCGATCGATGGCCACATCGGCCACGGAATGGCGCCCGCCATGACGTCGGCAGACTGGAAGCTGTCGACGGCCCGTTGGAAGCCGAGATAGGCGATCAGGGAAAACACGACGATGCCGACGATACAGGTGACGATCTCGGAGACCCGGATCATCGCCGGCGAGAACTTCTGCTGCAGGATATCGACGCTGACATGGGCGTGGCTGGCATAGGCTTCCGACAGCACCAGGAAGAAGATGCCCACCATCAGATAAAGCGAGATCAGGTCATAGGCCCAGGAGAATGGCTTGTTGAACGCGTAGCGCATGATGACATCGCCGAACACGATGATCATGATGGCGAACATCAACACCGCTGCCACGGTGGAGGCGATCTTCTCGATCGCCGCCAGCGCCTTCAATATTCCGTCAAGCAAAATTAGCTCCCCCCAGTTCACTTGGCCGGAATGGCCGCAACCGCCGCGTCAAACTCCTTCAGCGCGTCGCTGCCGCGCTTGCCGCGGGCGTCGAGGCCTTCCGACCAGGTCTTGGCGACGCCCTTCATCAGGTTCTTGAATTTCGCACTGGCATCAGGCGAGAGCGTCTCGAACTTGACCCCTGTCGCTTCCATCGATTTCTTGGTTTCGTCGTCCGATTTCTGGACCTGCTGGCAAGCAGAGGGAATGATCTCCTCGGCGACATCGATCATCGCCTTCTGCACCTCGGGCGAAAGTTTCTTCCAGGCGGTTTCGCTGATCGAATAGGCGACGATGAAACTGGCAAAGCCTATTCCATCGGTCGAGTATTTCACGAGCTTGTCGGCGCCATAGGCAACCACGCTTTCGAGCGGGAACAAGAGCCCGTCCATGGTGCCGCGCGACAGCGATTCATAGGCGTCGGGCGCTGCCATGCGCACCGGCACGGCGCCAATCGCACGCAGCGTAAGATCCTGCGCACCGCCGGTGGAACGCAGCTTCAGGCCGGTGACATCGCCGACATCCTTGACCGGCTGCTTGACGGTGAAGATGCGATATTGCGGCAGGCTGACCGCGAGCAGCAGGCGGATATTGTTGGCGGTATAATCCTGCTGCGCAATGACGCCGTTCCGCGCGAGCTTCCAGTAGGCCAGCGTCCCTTGGCAGGACTGCTCGAAGGCGCCGGGCAGCATGGCGACTTCGGACACGGGCATCTTGTCGGAGACATAGGCCGGCGCGACATAGCCGATATCGGCAACACCAGTCTGGGTCAGCTTCAGCATGTCGGCGGCCTTGCCGAGCTGCTGCGCTGGATAGTGCTCGAAGGTCACCGCGTTGTTGGTGCGCTTCTTGACCTCCTCCATCCAGGGCTCGAGGACGAGCTTGACGAGATAGTGGCCCTTCGGAAAGGAGTCCGCCACCCGCAGGTGAAGCGGTTCGGCGGCCTGCGCCAGAACTGTCGATGCAGCCAAAAAAGCGCAGCCGACAAGGGTCCGCCCGATCGCGACCATAGATCCTCCCTGGGACGTATTGTTGTTGGAAGTAGCTGCGCATAAACGAAATTGATCGTCAAGAACGGCGCGCAGGCCGAGGCCGTGCCGCGCCACAACCGGAAAGCGCGGCTTGTGCGGTCGCGAATTGACTTTGCGGAGGGATCGGCTGCAAATGCACTCAACCAACATCATGAGGAACACACCATGGTTGACGCGCTGATCATCGATGCGTGCAGGACGCCGCGAGGCATTGGCAAGGCGGGCAAGGGCGCGCTGTCAGGCATTCATCCGCAGCAGCTCGGCGCCACCGTGCTGCGCGCACTGGCCGATCGCACTGGAATCGACACCGCAGATGTCGACGACATCATCTGGGGCACCAGTTCGCAACGTGGCCCGCAGAGCGGCGATCTCGGCCGCATGTCGGCGCTCGATGCCGGCTATGACGTGAAGGCGAGCGGTGTCACGCTCGACCGCTTCTGCGGTTCCGGCATCACCAGCGTCAACATGGCCGCCGCTTCGATCATGTCCGGCTCCGAAGATCTCGTGATCGCCGGTGGCACCGAGGTGATGTCGATGGAAGGTCGGCGCGGCGAGGGGCCGTTCATGATGGACGCCGGCAATCTCCGCCTGCGCGCAAGGCATCCGCAATCGCACCAGGGCGTCTGTGCTGACGCGGTGGCGACGCTCGAGGGCATCACTCGGCATGATGTCGATGCGCTCGGGTTGGAGAGCCAGAAGCGCGCGGCGGCCGCGATCAAGGGCGGCCATTTCGACAAGAGCCTGGTTTCGGTCTATCGCGAGGATGGCACGCTCGCGCTCGACAAGGAGGAATATCCACGGCCGCAGACCACGCTCGAAGGGCTCGCGGCACTGAAGCCGGCCTTCCCCGCGATTGCCGACTACGCGCTCGACGACAAGGGCACGACCTATCGCAAGCTGATCCTGGAAAAATATCCTGATCTCGACATCGACTTTGTCCATCACGCGGGAAATTCGTCCGGTGTGGTCGATGGCTCCGCGGCGATCCTGCTGGCGTCGCCCGACTACGCCAGGAAGCACGGCCTGAAGCCGCGGGCGCGCGTGGTCGCCATGGCCAATATGGGGGACTCACCGACCCTGATGCTGAACGCGCCGGTGCCGGCGGCACGTAAGGTGCTGGCCAAGGCCGGGCTGACGCTTGACGACATCGACCTGTTCGAGATCAACGAAGCCTTTGCCGTGGTCGCGGAGAAATTCATCCGTGACCTCAAGCTCGATCGCGACAAGGTCAACGTCAATGGCGGCGCGATCGCGCTCGGTCATCCCATCGGTGCGACCGGCTCGATCCTGATCGGCACGGTGCTGGACGAGTTGGAGCGGCGTGACCTCAAGCGTGGTCTGGTGACCATGTGCGCCGCTGGCGGCATGGCGCCCGCGATCATCATCGAGCGGGTGTAACGGCAGGGTTCAAGCGGCGGGAAACCTAAGCTCGAAGGTCGCGCCTTCACTGGTCGGCAAGAGTCGGATCGAGCCGCCCATCAGGCATCGTGATGACGGATGACCTCGTGATGGGAGCGATCTACTGGCGCAATGTCTGCGATGCCGTCGTCGAGGCACTGAATGCCGGCGTCGACATGCTCCTGGTCGCACTCGACGGCGCGTAGTTCTATCGCATCTTTGCCTGCGCCCTGGACGCGTCCCGGCAAGGAAAGCTGGATCAAGCTATGCTGCGCGAAAGCGAAGCGCGCTTGAGACGCGCATTTCCGGGAGATTGAGGACGCTCGTCGGGCGAGGGCCGCGATAGCAGAACTACGTCGCCTTTTTTTCAAAAATGAACGATCGAGCCCGCGTATCGGTGCGGCGCGAGCAAAATTTGATCGGACAATCCCGAGACGAACCTCTAAAGTGACAACGCGAGTCTTCCTGTCGGGACCGCGGCACCGTTGCCTGGCTTCCGACCAAGCCGATCTTGTCCGCCGAAGTGTCGTTCCAACACCCCGCTGTAGCAACAACACCGTCACGGCTTCGCGATGAATATCTTCGATCCGCAAGGTCCGATTGCCGCTGCCCAGAAGACAATTCTGATCGACTCGATCGGGATCATGCTGGCGATCGTTCTGCCGACGATCGCGGCAATCTTTGCCTTTGCATACTGGTTTCGAGAGTCCAATCCGCGGGCGACCTATCAACCTCACTGGGCGTATTCCGGTCGCATCGAGCTCGTGGTGTGGTCGATCCCGACGCTGACGATCATCCTGCTCGGCGGGGTCGCATGGATCGGATCGCATCAACTGGATCCGGCCCGGCCCATTGACGGGACCGGCGCTCCGATCCGCATCCAGGTCGTGTCGCTCGATTGGAAATGGCTCTTCATCTATCCGGACCAGGGGATCGCGACCGTCAACACGCTGACGGTACCCGTCGGTTCTCCCCTTGACCTTGAACTGACCTCCGGCAGCGTGATGAACGCATTCTTCATCCCGCAGCTTGGCAGCATGATCTACACGATGAACGGCATGGTGACGCGGTTGAAGCTGCGTGCCGACAATCAGGGCACCCTTCGGGGTCTGTCGTCCCATTTCAGCGGCGATGGTTTTCCCGATATGATGTTCGATGTTCAGGTCGTGCCACAGCTCGAGTTTCCTGACTGGGTTGCGCGCACAGCCCAGACCGATCGCATCCTGAACGCCGAGAGCTATGGAAAGCTCGCCCAGCAATCAGTCGAGACGGGGACATCGACCTATCGGCTCGAGGACCCGCGGCTGTTCCACGCCATCGTGACCCAGCAGATACCCCCGGGACCGGGACCGAAGCTGACGTCGGAAAGCGCGCAGTCGTATATCGGAGGTCATGATGTTCGGTAAGCTGAACTGGTCCGCCATTCCGATCGATCAGCCGATTCCGATGATCGCCTCGGGCCTGGTCGCGCTCGTCATCCTGGGCGTTCTCGCCTGGGTCGTCCTTGCAGGCCACCTGCCATATCTCTGGCGCGAGTGGATCACCAGCGTCGATCACAAGCGGATTGGCGTCATGTATACTCTGCTTGCCACGGTCATGCTGCTGCGTGGTTTCGTTGACGCGCTCATGATGCGATCGCAGCAGGCGATCGCCCTCCAGTCGCAAGGCTATCTGCCGCCGGAGCACTACAACCAGATATTCTCCGCGCACGGCACCATCATGATCTTCTTCGTGGCGATGCCGTTCGTGATCGGGCTGATGAATCTGGTGGTGCCGCTGCAGCTCGGCGTGCGCGACGTGGCGTTTCCGACCTTGAATTCCGTCGGCTTCTGGCTCACGGCAACAGGCGCACTGCTGGTCAACATCTCGCTCGTGGTCGGTGAATTCGCGCGCACCGGATGGCTGCCTTATCCGCCGCTGTCGGAACTTACTTATTCGCCGGGTGTCGGCGTCGACTATTATCTCTGGGCGCTACAGATCTCCGGCGTCGGCACGCTGGTTGCCGGGATCAATCTCGTCACCACCGTCCTGAAGCTGCGCACCAGAGGCATGACATATTTGCGCATGCCAATGTTCTGCTGGACCACGCTCGCCTCGAATCTGTTGATCGTGGCGGCGTTTCCGATCCTGACGGCAACGCTGGCGATGCTGATCCTCGACCGCTATTTCGGCTTCCATTTCTTCACCAATGAGGCCGGCGGCAACGTCATGATGTTCATGAACCTGATCTGGGCATGGGGCCACCCCGAGGTCTACATCCTCGTGTTGCCCGCGTTCGGAATCTTCTCCGAGGTGGTTTCGACGTTTTCAGGCAAGCCGTTGTTCGGCTATCGGTCTATGGTGCTCGCCACCATGGCGATCTGCATCATCTCCTTCATGGTGTGGCTGCATCATTTCTTCACCATGGGCGCTGGTCCGACCGTCAATGCGATCTTCGGGATCGCTAGCATGATCATCGCGGTGCCGACCGGCGTGAAGATCTACAACTGGCTGTTCACGATGTATGGTGGGCGGGTGCGCTTCGACACGCCGATGCTGTGGGCGCTCGGCTTCATGGTGACGTTCATCCTCGGTGGCCTCACTGGCGTGCTGGTCGCCGTGCCACCGGCGGACTTCCTGCTTCACAACAGCCTGTTCCTGGTCGCTCACTTTCACAACGTGATCATTGGCGGCGTACTGTTCGGCGCGTTCGCGGGCTATACCTACTGGTTTCCGAAGGCGTTCGGCTTCCGTCTGCATGAGGGGTTCGGCAAGGCGGCGTTTTGGTGCTGGCTGATCGGGTTCTACGTCGCGTTCATGCCGCTCTATGCTGTCGGCTTCCTCGGCATGACGCGGCGAATGCAGCACTACGATGTTCCGGAATGGCGCCCGTGGCTCCTGATCGCAGGGGTCGGCGCCCTCATTATCCTGGCCGGGATCATCTTCCAGATCATGCAACTCACCGTCAGCATTCGGCGTCGCGAGGAGTTGCGCGACCGCACCGGCGATCCATGGGACGGACGCTCGCTGGAATGGGCGACGGCCTCGCCGCCGCCGGTGTTCAATTTCGCGATTCCACCTGACGTAAGCGGGGAAGATGCCTACTGGTCATTGAAAGCGCGTGCCAAGCAGCAGGACCTCGAAAAGCGCGAGCCGGACTACAAGGATATCGAGATGCCGCGCAATTCTCCGACCGGCTTCGTGTGCGCTTTCTTCGCCACGATCATGGGCTTTGCGCTGATCTGGCACATCTGGTGGATGGTCGCAGCCGGTGCGATCGGCGCTTTCACGACCTTCGTTGCATTCGCATGGCGTGACCATGACGAATACGTCATCCCGGCGAAGGAGGTGGCGCGCATCGACCGCGCCAATATCGAAGAGCGGCGCGCCATGATCAGCCTCGCGGGGGCTTGAGCCATGGCCGATACGACGCTGGCATACGCTCAACCGGATCCGCACCGTTTGCGCGGCATTGCGCATGCCGCGGTCGCGCATGAGGGACCGGCGCCGAAGCGAATCGTCACAGGCTTCGGTTTCTGGATATTCCTGCTCAGCGACATCGTCATGTTCTCGTGCTTCTTCGCGACCTATGCGGTCCTGGTTGACCAGACCGATGGAGGGCCGAAGGGGGCCGAACTGTTCGATCTCAGAAGGGTCGCGATCGAGACCGTCTGCCTGTTGCTGTCGAGCTTCACCTGCGGGCTCGCCAACATCGCGGCCGACGTTCGAAACAAGCTCTGGTTCCAACTGGGAATGGCGGCGACCTGCGTTCTCGGCCTCGCCTTCCTGTACCTTGAGCTGACCGAGTTTGCGGACTTGGTCGCACGCGGTGCGGGGCCGACGCGCAGCGCGTTTCTGTCTGCTTTCTTCAGCCTGGTCGGTTGCCATGGCCTGCATGTCTCCGCCGGCATCCTCTGGCTGCTGACGATGATGGCGCAGGTGGTCGCGAAGGGTTTTCGGGCGGACATTGAGCGGCGCATCATGTGCTTTGCGCTGTTCTGGCACGCGCTCGATATCATCTGGGTCGCGGTATTTTCGGTGGTCTATCTGCTCGGGAGCAAGCCATGACCGATCAGACTACGGAACAGCACCGCATCGATTTGGCTCCGGGTGACGAAGGCGAGGGCGGCGTCGGCCTGCGCGTGCTCGGTTATGTCATTGGCCTCGGCCTTGCGCTCCTGCTGACGGCGACCTCATTCTTTATTGCCGGCACCGACCTGGTCTGGCAGCCGAGCATTCCCGTCGCCATCATCGTGTTGGCCATCGCCCAGATGGGCGTGCATCTGGTCTTCTTCCTTCACCTCACGACGGGGCCCGACAACACCAACAACGTGATGGCGCTTGCCTTCGGCGTGCTCATCGTTTTTCTGGTGATCGGCGGCTCGTTATGGATCATGGCGAACCTCAATCAGAACATGATGCCGATGGACCAGATCATGCAGATGCAGCGCTAGCGCTGCACGCCTTCATGAACGGGTCAGGATCGCGCGCCGACCGCGGATTTATGGTCCTGTCGCTTGGACCAGGACACGTAATAGGCGACACAGGTCATGCCGAGGATGCCGGCGGCGCTGACCAGCACCTGCATCGCCAGTGACTTGGGGCCCGTGATCAGAACCAGGTGCCCGGCAAATGACAGGAAAATGCCGGAGCAAAATACCGCCAACCATTGCTCGCCGCATTTGATGAGGGGCTGCAGCGCCTGCAATTGAAGTCCGTACCAGTCGCGCGGTACCAGCATGGTGAAAAAGAACGCCATCGCGAGCAGGTGCAGCACCCGATAGGGAGCGAGGTTCTCCTTGCCATTGGGCAGAAAGACATCGAGCACCGAATTGGGTATCATTTCGGCGAGAGCGGGCGATTTCCCAGCCGACATGACCGTCAGGGCGGCGAGCAGGTAGATCAACGCGGTGACGCGCAAGGCGGGAACCTTCTGCATTGCGCGGATCACATGCGCGTCACCTGCGCCGCCGACCGCGAACCAGGCGCCCAGTACGAACAGCAATTGCCAGCAGAACGGATTGAGATACCAACCCCCCTCCGGAAAGGCGGTCAGGTTCCAGTCGAAGTGCCGCGCCAACAGATAGAGCGCAATGGATCCAATCATCGTCAGGCGTGGCCAGCGCATCATTCCGAACAAGACGGCGGGAAGGAACGCCAAGAGGACGATGAACAGTTGCAATACGTCCAGGTTGAGCGGCTTGGCCTGCAGCAGCAGGCCCCGGACGATTACGCGAATCGGATGCTCGATGAAGTCGGTGATATTGAATTCCGCGAAAAGATCGGGCGCAGCGGATTGGGCCGCGACATATCCGATCAGGTCGACATAGACGACAAACAGCACAACATAGGCTGCGTAGAGCTGCCATACCCGCTTGAACACACGGGTCGCTCCCACGACGAAGCCGCGCTCCACAACGATCTTCCCGTACATGATCGCGGCGGCGTAGCCGATCACAAATACAAACAGCTCGGTCGCCCCGCTGAATCCAAAGTTCCGCAAGGTCAACGCGCTGACGGCGTTGTGCGGGATATGATCCAGGAACAGGGACCAGTTCGCGATACCGAGCAGAAGGAAGATGCGTAGATCGCCGTCGCGTGCTGCGATCTCAGCCTTCACACATGGATTCATTGAGAGCAAGACTTCACTAGTTCGGAGCAGGGAATCGCGAATCCATCGCGCCCCGCCGCCACTCCGAATAGACGTTGCCTGTAGAATATTTAATCCGTAGCTGATGAATTAAAGCCGCGAGCGATCACGTTTTCGAAATTGGAACGTGATGCACCGCGATTCATGAAGAGCCGATCAGGCTTGTTCGTGCTTGCGCAGATCGCGGCGATGGTCGAAGGCGCTCGCCTGCAGGTCGACTTCCGCCGCGCCGATGTCGGGGAGGGCGGCCTCGGCGAGAATGTCGGCCGTCACATCCTCGACGGCGGAATCAGAGACTTCGTGGATGAAGCTGATGTTCCTGTATTCACCCGATGCAACCCGCGCGATGACCCCGCGCCTTGTGATTTCGGGATCAACGACGGCCTCGCGGCCGCGCCGGCCGTAATCGATCATCACGACGAAGTACTGCATTCCGGCCAAACTGGCCACCTCTCTCGACAGGACTGAGACAGTCGCATAATTTCCGAAAATCGGAAATTAGTCAAGTGTGATTTCGGAAAATCAGAAGTGCGCTTTGCCTATTTCTCTGACGGCCGAGGACCCTGCGCCTTGGCGGCTTTGCGGGACCGTGCGGCTGCCTTGCTGCGCAGGCGCTCGATCTGGCCCCGCGGCAAGGTCACGCAGATCTCGCCGATCCATTCGAGCTTCACTCCGTTGATCGGCTTGGCGTTGAAGCTCGTGAGGTTGACCAGCGTCGGCGACTTTCCGCGCTCGATCGTCTTCAGATAGCGCTCGCCCGTCTTCAAGCGAACGGCCGCCTCCTCGCCATAGAAGCTCGTGAGGGGATGTCGCTGCTCCCGATAGACGACGATGATGTCGCCATTCTCGTATTTCGGCAGCATCGAATCGCCGGATACCTCGAATGCGATGGTTTCCTCCGCGATCGGGAAGGGTAGCTCGACCTCGCCGAGCCCTTCCGGCGGCACCTGCTCGTATTCCGGCTCGATCGAGGCGCCGGCGCCGACCCGGCCCATGATCGGCACCGAGTTGAGCTCGAGATATTCCATGATTGGTGCGATCTCGGATGCCTTGATCTGGCGTATCCCGGACAGGATTTCGGAAACGGCGCCGGGGCGCACGCCCATCGCCTCCGCTAGCCCACCCTTGGTCTTGCCTGGCTTCTGCAGGGCCCGCTCGATCAGTCTGGCGTCCAGCATGGCGCATCCCTCTTCGAATCTGGAGGCAGTATATCAATTCTGATAATCAGAAATCAAGCTTGACTTTCATTTCGGAATATCAGAAATTGATGGTGAGGCGGCGGGCCAAGGGGGACAAGAATAAACGATGGAAGTGATAGGCTGGGCGCCCGAACATTCGGACGCGCTGCGGGAATATTTTGCCCAAGGCATGAGCTTTGCGAAGATCGCCAAGGCGATCAACGTCAGATTCAACACTGATTATACGAGAAGCGCTGCGATCGGCCGTGCCAGGCGGCTCGGTCTGATGATGTCAGATAGCTCCCCGCCGGCACCACTGCGGCTGACGCCAGTACCGCAGTTGAACCGGTCAAGCGAGCCGCGCGAGCCAAGATCGATCGAATTCAATCGGCCGATGCCCGTGTTCGAGAAGGCGCCGCAGGTACAGCTCCGCTGTGTCGAGATCGAGCCGCGCCACCTTTCGCTGGTGGAGCTTGAATATGGAGATTGCCGGTATCCCTATGGCGGCGACAGCGATGGCGAACCGATTACCTTCTGCGGTCATCGGAGGCGGCCTGGCTCAAGCTACTGCACGCCCCATTTCGACTTGAGCCGCAATCCAGAGCTCGAGACGGAGCCGTCACCGAGCATCGCACCGCTGGGGCTGGGCGAGCCGGCATAGCCACATACGCGCCTCCCACCGCATCCACTTGCAAACGACGCATCTTGCCGCCGGCGAGATGGTCCCCGGTCGAATTCTGCCCTGAAGGAGCCAAGCCATGCCGCGCGCCAAACGCAAGAAACCATATCATCCCGCCAGAGCGCATGACCGCCGCGCGCAGGATCTGCCGTACAACGCCGAAGTCGCCACCGTTGAGGTCGACGATCCCCTTGCGCTCGAGCCTGGCGACAAAGTCGTTACGCTACGCTCGATCCGCAACGATCCCCTCGGGCGGCTGCATTCGCATCGTCAGATCGATGACGCCCAGCTTCAGGGCGGCCGCGCGTTCCAGAGTGATTGGGAGAAGGCCGAGCGCGGGCCGCGCGCGGTCGACACCACAAGGGAATATGTCGATGGCGGCGCGCGGCGCGAGCCGATCACGGAGGCCCAGCGCAGCGCGGTATCGCGGCTCAACCGGGTCGAGCGCGAGCTCGGCGCCGACGGTTCGGCACTGGTGCACGAGGTACTGATCCTCGGCATGACCATGGAACAGGTCGGCGAGCGACGGGGACTGCGGACCCAGCGCTGGAACGATTACTTTGCGCGGCGCCTGAAGGAATGTCTCGACCGGCTGGCGCTGATTTACGGCTTTGCGACGCCGCATCCGGTACCGGTCAAAAGCCTCCAGCGCTGAAGTTGAGCGGCTGCACCACGTCGTAGGCGGCTTTGGTCAACGGCACGGCATAGTCGATGGTGAGGGCGCCGAACGGGGAGGCCCAAGTGAGGCCCATGCCGACCGATGAGCGCACGACGTTTTTGTTAGCCACCTGCAGCGCGGTGCCGCCCACGCTGGTCGGACCAGTATAACGGAACACACTTCCGGCATCGACGAAGGCCGATGCCTTGAGACCGTACTCGTCCGGAACGCCGGGAATTCCGCTCTGCAGTTCCGCCGTCGTCGCCCAATAGGCGCTGCCGCCGACATTGTCCATGGTGGTGCCGGGCGTCAGATCGCGCGGGCCGAAGCCGTTGGTGGCAAACCCCCGGACCATGGTCGGGCCGCCGAAAAAGCTGTTCATCAGCGGCACCTGCTGACCGCCCCAGCCGGTGACGTAGCCGCCCTGAGCGCGCACCATGCCGACGAGGTCGCCCGTGAGTGATTGATAGTAGCGCGCGTCTTCGCTGGTGCGCAGGAACTTCACGTCACCGCCGAGGCCGGCCAGATCCTGGCTCAGCTGCGACCTCAATCCGCTGGTGGGGCTTTTGCTGTTGTCGAGCGTGCTGTAGGTCGAGGTGGAGCCAACGGCGGAGACCCAGGCCGGTCCGTTAGCAGCAGCCTGCTGGACTGCAAGGGAAGGGGGCAAGCCGGAGTTGGTCGGGCCCAGCGAGATGTCCTGGTTGTAGATCGAGTAGCGCCATTGCACACCGAGCTGCTCGGTGATCGGCGTGCCCAATTGCAGCGTCGAGCCGTAGGTCGTGCTGTTGTAGGACTGGTAGCTGTTCACCTCGCTCTGCCGGCCGAACAGCTCGATTCCCGCTGATACTTTGGTACCAAGGAAATAGGGCTCCGACGCCGCGAGGTCGATGCCGCGGGCATATTGGCCATAACTCACGGAGGCCTGAACGTTCTTTCCGGTCCCATAGAAATTGCGGTCGCCGACCTTGACCTCGACCAGCGCGCCGTCAGTGCTCGAGTAGCCGCCGGAGATGTTGAACTCGCCGGTCGCCTGGTCCACGGTCTCGACATCGAGCACGACGCGATCGGGCGTCGCGCCGGGCCGATTGGTGATCTTGACGGTCTTGAAGTAGTTCAAGTTCTTCAGCCGCCGCTCCGCGCGATCGATCAGCGTCTTGTTGTAGGGATCGCCCTCGGCGATGTCGAACTCGCGCCGGATCACGTAGTCGCGGGTGTGGGTGTTGCCATGGATCTCGATGCGTTCGACATAGGTGCGCGGGCCTTGGTCGATCAAGAATGCGACGTCGATGCGCTGTGCCGCGGCATCGCGGGCGATGCGCGGCTCAGCCTGCGCAAAGGGATAACCGAGCTTGGCCATTTCGACCGCGAGGAGTTCGGTGCTCTTGTCAAGCGCATTGCCATCAAACACCGCGCCGGCGTGGGCGAGTGCGACGCCGCGCAGCTTTTGCGGATCGAGCCTGGGAATATTGCAGGCGACGCTGATATCTCCGAAGTGATAGAGTGGGCCTTCATCAATCATGAAAGTGACTGCGAATCCCTTGGTTGCTGGATCGTATTCGGCCGTTGCCGAGCGAACGGTGGCGTCGGCATAGCCCTTGCTGCGATAGTAGAGACGCAACTGCTCCTGATCCTGCGCGATCCGGTCGGGATCGTAGACGTCGCTACCGGTCAGGAAACTCAGCATATTGGTTGCCGACGTCTTGATCACGGCGTTGAGCTGGCGTGCGCCGAAGGCCCGATTGCCGACAAAATTGATCTGGCGTACGGGCGTTTTCGCGCCCTCCGTGATCACGTAAACGAGATCGACGCGGCCATCGCCGCGGTCGATGATGTCGGGCACCACGCGAACGTCGTCGCGTCCGACATGGCGGTAGGCCTCGATGATACGGCCGACGTCCGCCTGTACCATTGAACGCTGCAGGCTCCCGCGCGACTTGGATCCAATCGCGGCGGCCAGATCGGCGTCTTTTATCTTCCTGTTACCTTCGAAGGCGACACGGTCGAGGATTGGCGCTTCCGTCACATGTACGGTCAGGCGATCGCCGGTGCGCTCGATCGAGACCTTTTCGAACAGACCCGTTGCGACCAGCGCCTTCAGGGCTTCATCGCGTGCGGCTTCATCAAGCCGGCCGTCCGGCCCCGGATGGAAGTAGGAGCGCACGGTATCGGCCTCAACCCTGCGATTGCCGACGATGCTAATCGTCGCAGGTGGCGGCGGTACGCTTTCGGCGGCAAGCGGTGCGGCCGCGTTCAACAGGGCTGCGGCGGCGACAAGTAACGGGCCGATCAGGCGCGGCCTCGACGGCCGCCGATGCAGCGTGATGCGCTCGAGCTTCACGTCCCTTACGGTCTCCCATTGACCGGCGATATCGAATTGCCGGCGCCGGGCAAAACGATGTCGCATCTGGGGTGAGTTGCAGGCCGGAGTCGGCCGAGCGCCATAATTTGAGCGCGCTTATTTAACCTGCGCGTTCTCAGAATTGTCGCAATGGCCGCATCATGCTTTGCAGCAAAACGTCCGAGATGTTGGTGCGGTGATGCATCAACGCTCGCCAGGAGTGCTGGATGCGTTACGCAGTTCTCGTCGTAAGCTCCCTGCTGCTGATGCAATCGGCGCATGCGGAGAAGACGCCGGACATCGACCCGCGCGCCTCGCTGGCCGTGGTCCAGCAGTGGATCTACAATTATCGCGCCAAGCCGGATTACGCCCATGTGCCGGCGGCGGTGCGCATTCTCTTCCATTCGCAAAGCTTCAAGGAGCCGGAAAATGCCGGCATCTATCTCGGCTTCATTGCCGGAGCGATCGGCTCCAATCCGGAAAAGGCCGACCAGCTGATTGCGAGCTTCTTCCCCGTCGCGCCGGAGGATGAATGGGTGATCGTGCGCGCGGTCGCCTATTCCGGGCTGGCTGACTGGCGCAACATTCTGCGCAGGCTCGCGCCGCGAATGCCCGGGCGCAGGGTGATGATCGACAGCTACCTTTCCGGCAGGCTGCCGACACTCAACGATATTCCGCTCGAGGAGGCGACGCCCGGGATGATGGACAAGCTGCGCGTCGCGTTCACGCGCAATCCGTTCGCAAAGGAGGAGAAGAAGCTGAACACGAAGCTTACCTTTGCCACCAATCAGGATCTCCTGGACACGCTGTGGGGATATTATTTCGCGACCGGCTCCCATGTTCCGATTCAGCGCATCATCGAGATGCTGCCATGGAGCCGGAGTCGCGATACCGTCGACAAGCTCAGCGTCGGCAGCATGGCGCGCTATACGCTGGCGAGTTATGCGATCCGTGACGCCAGCCTACGTGAATTCCTCCGTAGCGAACTGGCGCGGCAGAAGCCGCCGATCAAGGCGCCGCTCTCGGAGGTCGTCGATGCCGCCGATACGGTAGAGATCGCGGCGCTGCGCAAGGATGCCGTTGCCGCCGTCGATGAGCTCAAGGCCAAAGGTTCCGATAGCCGGCGCGATCTGGACTTCTGGGGCCAGGTTGGCGTTGGTGCGCTTTCACTCGGATGCGTCTCGGCCGCAGCGCTCGGGCAGGTCGCGGTCGGCATCCCCTGCGTGATCGGCGGCTCGGCCTCGCAGGGACTGTTGCAGTTCTGGGAAAAGCAGCAGTGAGGCTCGATTGGGCGTCGTGCTCTTTCTTGCTGCGGAATATCTGAGCCGGTAGCCATGTCAGCCTGATATCCCGCCCTGCAAAATCCGGGTTTGGCCTCACCTTGGTGCTTCCGCTAGAAAGTGTTGCCGTCGCCTTGGCAACGGTGGGCGTTTGCCCATTAACTGACGATAAGAGGAAGCGACCAACATGACCGCTGGACCACAACTGCCCGAGCGTGCGGCGCGCGCGAAGGGTGAACCGACCGCTCTCGATGGTCTGCTGGTTATTGATTTCACCCGGGTGGTCGCCGGTCCGGCCTGCACGCAGACGCTTGCCGATTTCGGCGCCGAGGTCATCAAGATCGAAAATCCTGATGGCGGCGACGACACGCGCGCCTATGAACATGCGGAAATCGGCGGCGAGAGCGCAGCCTATCTCAGTCTCAACCGCAACAAGCGAGGGATCGCGCTCGACTTCACCAATTCCGCCGCCCTCGATGTGGTACGCGAACTCATCGCGAAAGCGGACGTCGTGGTGGAGAATTTCTCCGGCGGCGTGATGAAGAAGTTCGGCCTCGACTATGCCTCGGTGGCGCCGAGCAATCCGCGGCTGATCTATTGCTCGATCTCGGCCTATGGCCGCAAAGGCGAATTTGCCTTGCGGCCGGGCTTCGATCCGATCACGCAGGCTGAAAGCGGCTTCATGTCGCTGAACGGTTTTCCCGACGGCGAGCCGGTAAGGACCGGGCCGCCGATTGTCGACATGGCAACCGGCATGTCGGCCTGCAATGCGATCCTGCTTGCGTTGCTGGCACGCGACCGGGTCGGGCGCGGCCAGCATGTCGAAGTCGCACTGATCGACATGGCGGTTGCCATGACCGGATTTTACGGCATGGCCTATCTGATCAGCGGCCAGAATCCCGGACGCTTCGGCAATTCGCCGAACGGCTCGCCGACGGTTGGTCTCTACCAGGCCGCCGATGGTCCGCTCTACATGGCCTGCGCCAACGATAGGCTGTACCGCCGTCTCGTCACCGAAGTGTTCGACCGGCCGGATCTCATCACCCATCCGGATTTTGCGCACCGCAAGAACCGGACCGCAAACAAAGAGAAGCTGCGCGCGATCATTGCCGGTATCTTTGCCACCGACCGGCTCGAAAACTGGATGGCGAAGATGAAGAAGGCCAATATTCCCGTCGGCTATCTGCGCACGGTCGAACAGGGGTTCAACGCGTCGGAAGTGCGCGACCGTGATCGTCTCAGCAAGATACCGCACCCGACCGCAGGATTCGTTCCCAATATCGAGACGCCGATTGGAATGAGCGTTACGCCGACCGTCGATCCAGTTGCCGCGCCGCTGCTTGGCCAGCACACCAGGGACGTGCTGCGCGATACGCTCGGCTACGACGACGGCCGCATCGCGGCACTCGCGAAGGCTGGCGCGTTCGGAAAGGCGGAGAATACGGACTGAGCGGTCCATCGTCTGGCGGATCGGCCTCGGCACGGTCCGCTGGAGCGCGATGACTTTTCTTTCGTCATCCCGCTCTAGCTCTTTGTTTGAGCATGATCTTTTTCGAAAAAGCGGTCTCCACTTTTTCGGATCATGCTCTAGCGATTTCTATTCCCGGGCTGATCTTGCTTCGCAAACCAGCCGCGCCAGATCTTCAGTTCGGCTTGCTGCGGAGATTGCTGTTTGCAATCTCCTCCGCTTCCTTGTGCTCGGCCCGATCGATCTCGAGGCGTGCCATGCGGAGTATCAATGTAGCCGTGGTCAGGCCGAGGCGTTCAGCCTCCTGGGCTGCGGTTTCAACCTTCTTCGCCAAGCCGTCGCGTTTGCCTGGATACGCCATAATTCTTCCCTCTTGATAGGTGGATCAACGATCCAAGTTGGGTTGCGGAGCTGCAGTAGATGGCCCGGAGCTCCATCGAGCGAACGATCAGTTCCTTGCCAGGTTGGCTGGCGGCTGGGTCGCGATTGCATAGACCGCACCGCCTTCCAGCGCTTCCGATTGGTGGACTGTGCCGGCCGGCAGGAAGATGGTGTCGCCGGCGCTGACGATGCGCTGGCCGCCATCCCAGGTGAAATTCAGCCTGCCGCTGATGATCATCAGGATCTCGTCGACCGGGTGGGTGTGGAAGCTGTGCACCTTGCCCGCAGCATCATGCTGCAATTCGATCGAGCCCTGCTCCGGAAGCAGGTTGAGGATCGCCGGATCGAGCGCGAATTCGGTCTTCTGACCTGTAACAATCCTGGTCATGCCGCTTGCTCCGTGTTGCTGGTGTGAGCCGACTGGTTCTGTGCGAGCTTGGCGAAGGGGCAGCGCGCCACGGACTGGTTGTCGTCGTGCAGGAAGTATTGCTGGTACTCGCGCCCGTCGGTCGCCCCATAGCGTCCGAGCAGCGGCGAGGGACTGGTGCTGTCGAAGGGGATGAGCCGCTTGCGCACTTCCGCAAACGCCGCATTGGCCGCCTTTTCCGTTCCCAGGATCTTCTCGAACACCCATCGCGGCTGGAAGGTCAGCATGAACGCGCTGGAGCGGCGGCTTTGGCGCATCACATGCGCGGGCGTGGTGCACACCACGAAGATCGGTTCGCCGGCGAACGAGAACTCCCACATCGGGTCGTCCAACTGTTCGGGGATGTCGGCTGGCCAGGGAGATTTGTCCAGCCGCGCAAGCTGGTCGAGCGTCGACCACATCTTGCGATAATAGGCGTCAAGCGTTTGTACCGGGCGAGGCCGCGTAAACAAGATCAAGGAAGTATTCGGGCCGAACGAGCGGGCCTGCGAGACATAATGCCCAAGCTGTTCTCCGAGCACGTCGACGTCGTAGGGATCGAGGAACAGGTAGCGGAGTTGATCCTGGCGATAACCGGCTACGCCGAATACGCACGGGAACGGTCTCGCTTCGCTGCTCATTTGCGCTTCGAACTCGGCGAACATCACGCTTTGCCAGCTGCTCACCGTAAATTTCGACGCGACCTCTCCTCTTCTCAAGAACAAACGCTCCATAACGCCCCTCTATAGGTTAACGCGACTATTGAACTATCAGTTTGCTTTTCATCAACAGCGGGCCCGCAATCCCGGGCAGTGACATGAGCAGCAGAATTGCGATCAGGGTGCCGTAGCCGGCGTCACCGATCGCGGCTGCGCCATGTGCGATATCGGTGCCGGCGAACTGGCTCGCGACAAGCATGGAAAACCCGATGATAGGTTGCGCGATGCCGGCGAAGATCCCGGCTGCCGTCGTGTTCACGGATGCGCCGACGCCGATGAGATCGGCGGTGTAGAGCCGCTTGGTGCATTTGAGCACGAGCGGGACGGTCCCGCCAGCGACCAGGCCGAGCGTGGTGAAGACCACGGCAACGTAAACAAGGCCGAATGCCTTGGCGATCGGCGGCAGCAACAACGCGATGAGGATCATCCGCAGCACGCAAATCCGGATCAGTGCTGTGTCGAGTGCCGCCACGCGGTCAGCCGCGTGACCGAGGAAGACGGAGCCGATGGCGTTGCCGATCATGAAGGCAAGCAGCGGCGTTCCGGCGGCGGTCGGCGAGATGTTGAAAAAGTGCTCCACCATCGGAATGCCCCACACGCCCGACAGCGTCGTCACCACCGCGAAGTGGGACGCAAAGGTCATGGCGCAGCCCCAATTGGCCACATGCGACAACGATTGCCGCGCGGCGCCGATGACGCTCTTCAGCGTCTTGTTGCTGGATGACGCCGGAGTTGGCTTCAGTGCAAACTTGGCGGCAACGAGGTTGGCGAGGCCGATAGCAGCGATAAACAGAAAGCAGGCGCGCCACCCGAAGCCCGTCACGGCGGCCGCAAGCGGCGTCGTGGCGATCACGCCTCCGACATAGCCCGACACCTGTGAGATGCCCGACATGATACCGAACCGCTCGTCCGAGAAGTTCTGCGCGACCAGCTTCAAGAGCGCGGTGAACACCAGCGCATCGCCGCAGGCGACGATCAGGCGCGCGGCGAAGACATCAAGCAGGTTCGGCGCCAGTGCAAATGCTGCACTGCCCAGCGACGAAGCGACCATGCTGGCCAGCACCACGCGCTTGACGCCGTAACGGTCGACCAGAAGGCCGGCCGGAATCTGCATCAGCGTGTAGCCCCAGAAGTAGCCGGAGGCGAGCATCGCGATGCCGGCGGCGTCGGTGCCGAAATCGTGCATCAGGCTCAGATTGACCGATTGCGGCGACACGCGCTGCAGGAAGGCGATGGCATAGGCGACAGCTACCGTCGCCCAGGCCCAATAGGCGCGGTCACCGAGCCGCGAGGCCGTCGGGGCGTACGCTGTTTGCTGACCCAGCATCGACATCACACCCTCGCATATCCAACCGAGAATAAGGCGTCCGCTGAATCTGGAATCATGCGGGACATCGCCGCATCGACCAGTGAAGCAGTGCCACGGTAGGCTTGGCGATGGTGCTTAATGTGGCCGTAGGCGCCACGCATGATCATTTCCGGCACCTCGAGCGGTTTGCCGGGATAGAGCGTTGCGCACATCTCGACGCAGGCTGCCTGCAGGGCGGAATCGCTGATTTCGTCGAGCAGCGAAGGTGTCACTTTTTCGCAGATCTTGGCATTGGCAGCCCATACGATCGGATTGCGTGTCCGCCACCCGTAGAACAGGCCGCCAATTCCCCTTGCTGCGGAGCTCGCGCGCTTCAGCACTTCCTGGGTGAAGAAGCCGTACAGACCGCGCCCCTGATGGTCGGGAAGCACCTCGGTGCCGCTGCGATAGACCGCAGGCCCGCACGACATCTGCAGGAGGCGATAGACGGAAAAGGCCGCCAGTCCCAGGCTGTCGAACACAAGGATGAGGCTGTACTTGCCGTCGAACGGGGAGGAGCTTGCCGTCCAGTGCGGCTCGGTCGCCTTCCAGTTTACGGCGATAATGCCATTCATGGCATCCATCAGCGGCTGGCGGTCGGAAGCCGCGACGCTGGACGCATCAGGAAAACTGTAGACTGCGTAACCGGCCCAGGGCGAGTTGATCGCCTGGTATTGGCTGCCCAGCTTTCGCACCATGGCAGAACTCCACTTTCCATAGAGAGCTATACAGGCGCGGCTCGAATGGCTTAAAGGACAATATGCCCTCGAAATCTGCCAAACCCCGACGGCCCCCTCCGCGCCAGCAGGCTGCGCCGCGTCGGATTGCGATTGTCGCTTTCCCCGGCGTGACGCTGCTCGACATCTCCGGCCCGGCGCAGGTGTTTGCCGAATTGGAAGCGATCGAATTGCCGGGGCCCGGCTATTCGCTTTCCTATCTGTCCACCTCGGGCGGACTGGTTTCGACGGATGTGGGGATGATGATCGACACGGCTCCGATCAGCAGTATGCGACCGCACCAGATCGACACGCTGGTGATCCCGGGTGGCCCCGGCATTTGGGAGATTCCCAAAGACGCTCGCTTGATGAAATGGATTTCGCAGACGCTGCCGCAGGCACGCCGGATCGCCTCGGTCTGTCTCGGGGCGTTCGCGCTTGCCTGGACCGGTGTGCTGGACGGCAAGCGCGCTGCGACGCACTGGCGCTATTGCCCGCGGTTGCAGGACAGCTTTCCAAATGTCCGCGTCGAGCCCAATGCCATCTTCGTCAAGGATGGGCATGTGTGGTCATCGGCCGGCGTCAGCGCGGGCATCGACCTGGCGCTTGCCATGATCGAAGAGGATTTCGGCCATACGATTGCGCTCGATGTCGCCCGGCGACTGGTGGTGTTCCTGAAACGGCCGGGTGGTCAGAGCCAGTTCTCGACCGTGCTTGCGGCGCAGGCTTCCGACGTCGAAGGTCGCTTCAGTGCGCTGCACGCCTGGATTATCGAAAACATCGCCAGCGATCTGCGGGTGGAGACGTTGGCCGCAAAGGCCGGGATGACGCCGCGCACCTTCGCCCGCACCTATGCCAACCGCACCGGCATGACGCCGGCAAGCGGCGTCGAGGCCCTCCGGGTCGAAACCGCTCGGCTGCTGCTTGAGAGCCAGCAGATACGCGGCGTCGTGGAGGTCGCTAAACGTGCCGGATTCGGCGACGACGAGCGGATGCGGCGGGCCTTCCTGAGGCATCTCGGCGTATCGCCGACCGAATACAGAAACCGCTTTTCGGGCGGTTGAGCGCCGTCGTAAGCGAATGGCAGCCTTTCGTTCGTGCCCGGGATTTCCCCCTTCACGGCGGTCGCTTTTGCCGCTTATCTGCGGCTAATGTGCCGGTCAAAACGGGAGAGAAACCACCATGAATGACGGGACGTCCATCCGGCGCAATGTCGAACTCGGGGCCAGCGGGGAAGAATACCAGAACCTGCACGAATTTGTCCGCAAGGCCCGGGCAAGGCTGAACCAGAACGCCTGGGACTACATCGTCGGCGCCGCCGAGACCGAGACCACGCTGCGGCGCAACCGGATGGCGCTGGATGAGATCGCGTTCCGGCCGCGCGTGCTGCGCAACGTCGCTCACGTCGATCCTTCCACGGAAGTGTTCGGGCGCAAGTTGCGATTGCCGGTCATGCTCGCACCGGTCGGCGCGCTCGAGATCTTCGACCCTGGGGCGGGAGCGGCAGTCGCCCGCGGCGCCGGCACATTTGGCGCGGCGCATATGCTGAGTTCGGTGTCCGAGCCAGGGCTTGAGAATACCGCAAAGGCAGCGCCCGACGCGCTGCGCATTTTCCAGCTCTATGTCCGCGGGGATGATGCCTTTGTCGAGGACGTCGTCAACCGCAGTGTTGCCAACGGCTATTCCGCGTTCTGTCTGACTGTCGACACCGCCCATTACAGCCGCCGCGAGCGCGACATTGCCAAGCGCTACGTGCGGGAGAGCCGTATTCGCGCCACGGGCGGCGACTTCCAGAAGGGGCTGGAATGGCGGACGGTGAAGTTGATCAAGGACAAGTTCAGGATACCGCTGGTCATCAAGGGGATCGCCACCGCCGAGGACGCAATCATCGCGTTCGATCACGGCGTCGACTGGATCTACGTGTCCAACCATGGAGGCCGTCAACTTGATCACGGCCGTGGTGCCATGCACGTCCTGCCGGAAATTGTCGAGGCGGTGAGGGGCCGCGCCAAGATCATGGTGGACGGCTCGTTCTGCAGGGGCGCTGATATCGTGAAGGCGATTGCCTCGGGCGCCGATCTTGTCGGCATCGGTCGCCTGCAATGCTGGGCGCTCGCCGCCGATGGCGAGAGGGGCGTCACCCGCATGCTGGAATTGCTCGAAGACGAGGTGATCCGCTGCCTCGGCCTGCTCGGCGTGACCAGCTTCGCGGAACTCGACAAGTCGTACCTGCATCCGGCGACGGCGACCAACCCGCCGGGCGTGTTCAGCGCGTTTCCGCTGTTGGACATTGAGCCGTATCGCTATTAGCGGCCGCGGCTTCCCATCGACGAAGGGGCGAGGGAACGCAACGGCGGCTGTCGCGTTGTCGCTGTCGCCGCCGCATCCGCGAAGCGGGACACGAGAATGCCGGAATAGTCGAGGCGAATGGCAGATAACCCGTTCGCAGATTTCTCTCTCGAAAGAGCCATTGCGCTCCGCTGGACGTTGCGCGACATCCAGGCGGGCCGTCTGAAGATGTCGCCTGTCAGCCACGAGGACTTGCATGTCCTGAGCGAACTCGGTCTGGTCGAGTTGCAGGACGAGCGTCCCGTTCTCACCCACGCCGGCATGGCGGTGCTGAACGGCTGACGCAAGCTTTCGCCGGAAAGCTGCCCCCGTCCAGGGCTTCAGTTCTGATTAGATCAGAACCGAAGCCCTAGATTTTTGTTTGACGCGTTTTCTGCACGCGAACCGGTGTCCACTTCGCTCGAAAACGCTCTAGCGAGCCCGCAAGAAGCTCTCGCCGGAGTCGCAGGGCGTACAGCGATAGGTCAGCACATCGTAAACCCGATCGCGCGGCTCGATCAAAGCGAGGCTCATCTCGGCGCCGCATTTGATGCATGGCATTTCGATGCTGGTCTTGAAACGCGTGCAGGTCGGCGTCGGCCGAAACGTACGCAGCATTGGATCCCCCATGTCCCCTAGAGACGCAAAGCCACTGACCTGTGGGCAAGGAGCCCGCCGAATCACTGTGCCATATTCCCGCCACCATTGGAATCCGGGCCGGTGGATGCCGTGAGAAAATGTTTATCGAGGAAAGTGCCGACAGGTCGTGCCTGACCGGCGCACTCAACGTCGCCGTGCTACCGCGACGCCGAACAGGAATGCGACGAACAGGCTCGCTAGCGGCGCTTCGCGGGTGATTGCGCTGATCGTGGATAGTGTGCCGCCCGGTTGACGCGAGGTCTTGATCGCGTCGCTGAGCCGGTCGATTGCGGCCCGAAGTCCATCGGAAACTTCCGTGATCGTGCGCGATACATCGGTTGCGGTGTCGATTGCGCGTTCGCCGAGGCTGGGCTGCAGCGGGGATTCGGGTGTTTCGAAGTTCACGGCTCGAACCTCACGAAATCTGGTCTGACAGCGCACGCTGCGCCGAAGATCATCTTGGGCGGCTAGGAGCCCGTCCAGATAGCTTTCTGGTTGGCGCATTTCGACACGAAATCCCGCTCATGGGGGCCTTGCGAGGTTAGCGAGCTTCACGAGGTTGTGGGCGGTGCAGATTATCGCCCATTCGGCACGCACGTTTGCCAGGCCCCGCAACAGGAACTGGCGGAAGCCGCGCGCCTGCTTGATCTGTCCGAACACCGCCTCCACGATCTGCTTTCTTAGCCGGTAGGGGGTGTCGAAGCCGCCATCGGCAATCTTTTTTCTCATCGCCTGTGTCAGCGGTCCGCCGACCTTGCCGTTGTCGGCGGTGGGGCGCTTGGCGCGTCCGGTGGCGATG
>NZ_AUEZ01000012.1 GCF_000426245.1 Bradyrhizobium sp. Ai1a-2
GGCCCAAAGGTGATGCGCCTAGGCCTCGAAGCCTTCCGCCGCATCAAATACGGCACCACTTTGAGGCTCGAAAATGTGTGAATCGGATAGCCGGTGACCGGGCTTTCTTGCCACCGTCATCTCAAGCGCGAACTTGTTCGCGCGAAAAACTTAGCGCCAGCGTCGGGGCGCCAGGACCACACGACTTCGCCGTCCGTGATGCGCGTGCTCGTCAGTCACACGCTTCACGTCCACCGCATCTCACCGCAACGTTCGTGACGATCGCGACCCGCCCCTCATCCGCCGTGAGACGCGCGGATTAATAGTGCTGATTTGCCCGTCGGGTTAAGCGGTTTATTTTTCACAAGCCGGCTGGACGGGGCAAATCACCTTGGAATCGTTGCCGAATTTTTCTCCGCCGCGCCGTCATTCCGGGGCGATGCGAAAGCATCGAGCTATGATGCGCAATTTGCACATCAGAGAGTCCATTTCTCCGCCAGCGCAAGTGGTTGAATGGATTCCGGGCTCGCGCTCCGCGCGCCCCGGAATGACAGCGAGTGTTAGGACGCAACCTCCCGAAACTTGCTAGGCTCTTTTCCCCCTAAACGAGTCGCGGACACTATCTCGTGGGCTACCTGTTCGTCCTCATCGTCGGCCTGATTGCCGGAACCCTTTCGGGCATCGTCGGCACGGGATCGTCGATCATGCTGATGCCGGTGCTGATCTATCAGTTCGGACCGAAGCAAGCGGTGCCGATCATGGCGGTAGCAGCGGTGATGGCAAATCTTTCGCGCATCCTTGCCTGGTGGCGCGACGTCGATTGGCGGGCCTGCGCCGCCTACTCCGTCACCGGCATCCCGGCCGCGGCGCTCGGCGCCCGCACGCTGCTGGCGCTACCCTCTCGCGCCGTCGATATCGCGATCGGCCTGTTCCTGATCGCGATGGTGCCGGTGCGGCACTGGCTCGCGCGGCATCAATTGAAAGCACAGTTGTGGCATCTCGCTGTAGGCGGCGCCATCATCGGCTATCTCACGGGCATCGTGGTCTCGACCGGGCCTTTGAGCGTGCCGCTGTTCCTGTTCTATGGCCTCACCAAGGGCGCATTCCTCGCCACCGAGGCCGCAAGCTCGCTCGGCCTTTATGTGAGCAAGTCGGTGACGTTCGAGCGCTTTGGCGCGCTGACGCCTGACGTCGCGCTCAAAGGCCTGATCGCGGGCTCCTCGCTGATGGCCGGCGCCTTCATCGCCAAGCGCTTCGTGCTGAAGCTTGAACCAGATGTCTTCCGCCTGGTGATGGACGGCATCATGCTCGTGGCCGGCGCATCGCTGTTGTGGCCCTCAGCGACGCAATGAAGTTGGTTGTATCCTTGGCAAAGCCTTTGACCTGACGCTCCAGGCAAGCTAAGGAACAAACTGAGAACAATCGGCGCAACACGCGCCAGTCAACTTAGCGCCGCTTGCACATGGCCAAGTCCACCCTCTCCTTTGTCTGCCAGAATTGCGGCGCGGCGTATAATCGCTGGCAGGGGAAGTGCGACGCCTGCGGTGAGTGGAATACGCTCGCGGAGGAGGACACGACCGGCAATGTGCCGGTGTCGATCCGCTCCAAGCGCAAGGGGCGGACGTTTGCGCTGGAGTCGCTGTCCGGCAAGAGCCATGACGCTCCCCGCCTCTCCTCCGGGATGGCTGAGCTCGACCGTGTCACCGGGGGCGGTTTCGTGCGTGGGTCGGTGCTGCTGGTCGGCGGCGATCCCGGCATCGGCAAGTCGACGCTGCTGACGCAGGCGACCAGCATGATGGCGCGCGCGGGGCACCGCGCGGTCTATATCTCAGGCGAGGAGGCGGTGGCGCAGGTGCGGCTTCGCGCCGAGCGGCTCGGGCTTGCCAATGCGCCGGTGCAACTGGCCTCGGAAACCTCGGTCGAGGATATCGTCTCGACGCTGTCCGAAGGCACCGTGCCGCGCCTGATCGTGATCGATTCGATCCAGACCATGTGGACCGACACGGTCGAATCCGCGCCCGGCACGGTGACCCAGGTCCGCGCCTCGGCGCAGGCGCTGATTCGCTTCGCCAAGAAGACCGGCGCGGCCATCATCCTGGTCGGGCATGTCACCAAGGATGGCCAGATCGCCGGCCCGCGCGTGGTCGAGCACATGGTCGACGCGGTGTTGTCGTTCGAGGGCGAAGGCTCGCAGCAGTTCCGCATCCTGCGCGCGGTCAAGAACCGCTTCGGCCCGACCGACGAGATCGGGGTGTTCGAGATGACGGGGCTCGGCCTGCGCGAGGTCTCGAACCCCTCCGAATTGTTCCTCTCCGAGCGCGACCTCGGCAGCCCCGGCACTGCCGTCTTTGCCGGGATCGAGGGCACCCGCCCGGTGCTGGTGGAACTGCAGGCACTGGTCGCCCCGACCTCGCTCGGCACGCCGCGGCGTGCGGTGGTCGGCTGGGATCCAAGTCGCCTGTCGATGGTGCTGGCGGTGCTGGAGGCCCATTGCGGCGTGAAACTCTCCGGCCATGACGTCTACCTGAACGTCGCCGGCGGCCTGCGCATCCAGGAACCCGCCGCCGACCTTGCCGCGGCCGCAGCGCTGGTGTCCTCGCTCGTCAACGCTCCCCTGCCGACGGATGCGGTCTATTTCGGCGAGGTTTCGCTATCCGGCGCGGTCCGCCCGGTGGCGCAGACCTCGGCCAGGCTGAAGGAAGCGGCGAAACTGGGGTTTGGCCGCGCCGTGCTGCCCGAATCGGCCCGCGGCGACGTCGGCGATGCCGGGCTTGCCCTGAACTCGGTCGGCGGACTGACCACGCTGGTGGCCGAGATCGCTGCCCGCGGCACGCCCAGGGGCAACCACCAGGCTCAACGGGACGCTGAACCGGTTGAGAAAAATGCCACACCGGCCCGATTCCGTCGCGAGAAGGGCTAAAGCGGGGTGACCTTAACGGGCCTCGCCGCTATACATCCCGCCACGTGGGACAGGCACTTTCCGGCCTTGCCGGAGACGCTATAAGCCCCTCAGCTAGAGCGGAACCGAAACGCCGATTCGCGACAGCCGACCCCTGCGGCACCCATAAGAAGAACGAGCGGACCTGACCACCCGATGCCGATAACGATCCTCGATCTCGTCCTGCTCGCGGTGATGCTGATCTCGGGCCTGCTCGCGATGGTGCGCGGCTTCATGCGCGAGATCCTGTCCATCGCGGCGTGGGGCGCGGCGGCGCTGGTCACGCTCTATGCTTTCTCGAAGCTTTTGCCGACCGCCAAAACTTACTTCAACAATGACACGGTCGCCGCCGTCGTGGTGGTCGCCGGCACTTTCATCGGTACCCTGATCGTGGTGTCCATCATCACGGTGCGGATTTCCGACATGATCCTGGATTCGCGCATCGGCGCGCTCGATCGTACACTCGGCTTCCTGTTCGGGCTGGCGCGCGGGCTCCTGATCGTGGTCGTCGCCTTCCTGTTCTTCAGCTGGCTGGTTCCTGACAAGCAGCGGCCGGACTGGGTGACGGGCGCAAAATCGCGCGTGGTGCTGCAAGGAACCGGGGATTGGCTGATGTCGCTCTTGCCTGATGACCCCGAGAACACCATCTTAAAGCGGTTCAAGAAAAACAAGCCGGAAGACGATCAGACTGACGCCGAACCCGCAGCACCGGCGTCTGGCGATGGTTATAGTAAACCTGCCCGCGACAGCCTTAAAAAGCTGATCGAGAAACCCGCGGGCCGTTAAACCTTGACTTAGGTCTGTTGGGCTAAACCCATCGTAGGCCACAAAGAAAGGCGATGAACGCGATGCAATCCCCTTCCGATCACGCCGAGCAGCTTGGCCCCGATTCCGGGCCCATCGAATTGCAGGATGATCTCGAAGGCGACACGCTACGCGAGGAGTGCGGCGTGTTCGGCATTTTCGGCCACCCGGAAGCCGCCGCCATCACGGCGCTCGGATTGCACGCCCTTCAGCATCGCGGCCAGGAAGCTTGCGGCATCGTCACCTTCGACGGCAGCCGCTTCCACTCCGAGCGCCGGCTCGGCCTGGTCGGCGACACCTTCTCCCGCCGCGAAGTGATCGAGCGCCTGCCCGGCACAGTCGCGGTCGGCCATGTCCGCTATTCCACCACCGGCGCCACCATCCTGCGCAACGTGCAGCCGCTGTTCGCCGAGCTCAATGCCGGCGGCTTTGCGGTCGGCCATAACGGCAACCTCACCAACGGGCTGTCGCTGCGCCGCGAGCTGGTCAGGAACGGCGCCATGATGCAGTCGACCACCGACACCGAGGTGATCCTGCACCTGGTGGCGCAGTCCAAGCGCAGCCATTTCGTCGACCGCTTCATCGAGGCGCTGCGGGCGATCGAGGGCGCCTATTCGCTGGTGGCGCTGACCAACAAGAAGCTGGTCGGCGCACGCGACCCGCTCGGCATCCGGCCGCTGGTGCTCGGCGACCTGGACGGCCGCCCGATCCTGACGTCGGAGACCTGCGCGCTCGACATGATCGGCGCCAAATATGTCCGCGATATCGAGCCGGGCGAGATCATCGTGTTCGATGAGGAAGGCGCGCATACGCACAAGCCGTTCCCGCCGAAGCCGCCGCGGCCCTGCATCTTCGAGTACATCTATTTCTCGCGGCCCGACTCCATCGTCGGCGGCCGTTCGGTGTATGAGGTCCGCAAGGCGTTCGGTGCGCAGCTCGCGCGCGAGAGCCATCCGGATATCGATGTCGTGGTGCCGGTGCCGGACTCCGGCGTGCCTGCCGCGGTCGGCTACAGCCAGTATTCCGGCGTGCCGTTCGAGCTTGGCATCATCCGCAACCACTATGTCGGCCGCACCTTCATCCAGCCGACCCAGAGCGTGCGCGAGCTCGGCGTGCGCATGAAGCATTCGGCCAACCGCGCCGCGATCGAAGGCAAGCGCATCATCCTGATCGACGACTCGCTGGTGCGCGGCACCACCTCGAAGAAGATCGTGCGCATGATGCGCGACGCCGGCGCCCGCGAGGTGCATTTCCGCCTCGCCTCTCCGCCGATCCTCTATCCCGACTATTACGGCATCGACCTGCCCGACCGCGGCGGCCTCCTGGCCGCGACGCACACGCTGGAGGAGATGCGCGAGATCATCGGCGCGGACTCGCTGGCGTTCCTGTCGATCGACGGCATGTACCGCGCCATGGGCTATCCCGGCGGCCGCGATCCCGCCAACCCGAAATTCGCCGACCATTGCTTCACCGGCGCCTACCCGACGCATCTCACCGACCACAGCGAAACCGAGCCGCAGCCGCGCCAGCTCTCGCTTCTGGCGGAGGCAAGCTAGCATTCCACGATGAGCTCCCAATCGCTGCTCGGAATGCTGATTGGGATCGTGTTTGTTGGCTTCGTCGTATTCGCATTTCGCCAAGGCATGAAGGTTGTGCCTGACGATCGCGAGGACCGCGGGCCGTCGGTAGGCGGCGGTCCTGACCCTTAGGCGATTTGCTTTTGTGTCGACTTGTCCCGGCCATCCACGTCTGTAAAAGCAGTCGCAAACGTGGACAGACATTATGACAAAACCCCTCGCCTCCCGCATCGCCCTCGTCACCGGCGCCTCGCGCGGCATCGGCTATGCCACTGCGCTGGCGCTGGCCAAGGCCGGCGCGCACATCGTGGCGGTGGCGCGCACGCAAGGCGGGCTGGAGGAGCTGGACGACGAGATCCGGAAAATCGGCGGCAGCGCCACGCTGGTGCCGCTCAGCCTCACCGATTCCGACGGCATCGCCCGGCTTGGCGCGGCGCTGCATGAGCGCCATGGCAGGCTCGACATCCTCGTCGGCAATGCCGGCGTCGCCGGTCCATCTTCGCCACTCGGCCACATCGATCTGAAATCATGGAGCGACGTGATTGCGGTGAACGTGACCGCGAACTTCCAGCTGATCCGCTGCATGGAGCCGCTCTTGAAAGTGTCCGACGCGGGACGCGCGGTGTTCATCACCTCAGGCGCGGCCAACAAGGCGCTCGCCTATCTCGGCCCCTATGCGACGTCGAAGGCCGCGCTGGAAACGCTGGTGCGCGTCTGGGCCAACGAGACCGCGAGCACCAAGCTGCGCGTCAACCTGTTCAGCCCCGGCCCGATCCGCACCCGCATGCGGGCCGCGATATTTCCCGGCGAAGATCCGATGGACCTCGACACGCCCGAGCAGGCGGCGGAATTCATCGTGCCGATGTGCGCGCCGGAGTGGCACGAGACCGGCAAGTTCTACGACTATCCGACACGCAAGCTGATGAGCTTCCGCCCACCGGCGTAATTTCTCCGTCATTGCGAACGAAGCGAAGCAATCCATCTCTCGGCTTGCAGAGGCATGGATTGCTTCGTCGCTGTGCTCCTCGCAATGACGGCCGCAACGGTTGACACCCTTCCCGCCCCGCGATTGACTGCCACCCGAGCGGGCAAACCGCCAAGAAAAATCACGGGAGGCCATCATGACGGCGAAACTCAATCGCGCGCGCACCCTTTTCGGATTCATCTTAAGCTGTATCGCCTGCTTCTGTCTGTCGGCGCCATCGCATGCCGGCGACATTCCGACCTTCGCGGTCGATGCGGCCTGGCCAAAGCCGTTGCCGAACAACTGGATCCTCGGACAGGTCGGCGGCATCACCGTCGACTGGCAGGGCCATATCTGGGTGATCCATCGCCCGCGCTCGCTGACCGATGATGAGAAAGGCGCAACGCTCAATCCGCCGCGCTCGAAATGCTGCGTCCCGGCGCCGCCGGTGCTCGAGTTCGGCGCCGACGGCAATCTCCTGCGCGCGTGGGGCGGGCCCGGCGAAGGCTATGAATGGGTCGGCCGCGAGCACGGCATCGAGGTCGACGAACGCGGCTTCGTCTGGGTCGGCGGCAATGCCGACAATGACAATGCGATCCTGAAATTCACGCTCGACGGCAAGTTCGTCTCGCAGATCGGCAAGATCGCGCCGAGCAAGGGCTCTAACGACACCACCCAGCTCGGCAAGCCCGCGGAGACCGCGATCGACAAGGCGGCCAACGAGATCTACGTCGCCGACGGCTATGGCAACCGCCGCGTGATCGTGTTCGACGCCACCACCGGCGCCTACAAGCGACACTGGGGCGCCTATGGCAACAAGCCTGATGACGACAAGCAGGCCGCCTACGATCCCAAGGCGCCGGTTGCCCAACAATTCGGCAATCCCGTGCATTGCGTGAAGCTCGCCAATGACGGGCTGGTCTATGTCTGCGACCGCATCAACAACCGGATCCAGGTGTTCAAGAAGGATGGGACCTTCGTCAAAGAATGGTTCTTTGAAAAGAACACGCTCGGCAACGGCGCGGTGTGGGATATCGCGCTCTGGCCCGATCCGAACCAAACCTATCTTCTGAGCGCCGACGGCGAGAACAACGAGATCCGGGTCCTCAGGCGCGATGATGGCACGGTGGTCGGCAGTTTCGGCCGCAGCGGCCGCAATGCCGGGCAATTCCACTGGGTCCACGCCATGGCCATCGACGCCAAGGGCAGCGTCTATACCGCCGAGGTCGACAACGCCAAGCGCATCCAGAAATTCAAACTGACCTCCGATGCGCTACGATAAGCGCATTGCCGGACGGCGCGAGACAGGATAAGCGGGAACCTGGATCGTCCCATCGATCGCGCCGCTGGTGAAAGGCCCCAAAAAAGAGGGCCATGCCGGCATTAACAGGAGGGAACACATGAAAACGACGCGCGCGCGGCGTTACGCCGCGCTATTCGCTTGCGCCGGATTAGGTCTTGCGACCCCGGCTTTCGCCCAAGACAAAACTCAGGACAAAACAGTCAAGATCGGCGTCCTGAACGATATGTCGAGCCTTTACGCCGACATCGGCGGCGCCAATTCGGTCGCCGCGGTCAACATGGCGGTCGAGGATTCCGGCCTGCGTAACAAGGGCTGGAAGATCGACGTGCTGAGCGGCGATCACCAGAACAAGCCGGACGTCGGCGTCAACATCGCCCGGCAATGGATCGACAACGAGAAGGTCGACGTCATCGTCGACACGCCGAACTCGGGCGTCGCGCTCGCGGTCAGCAATCTCGTCAAGGAGAAGAACGCGGTGCTGCTCAACTCGGGTGCGGCCACCGCCGATCTCACCGGCAAGGCCTGCACGCCGAACACGATCTCCTTCACCTACGACACCTACATGCTCGCCAACGGCACCGGCAAGGCGCTGACCAAGGCCGGCGGCGATAGCTGGTTCTTCCTGACCGCCGACTACGCCTTCGGCCATGCGCTGGAGCGCGACACCACCGCGGTGGTTCTCGCCAATGGCGGCAAGGTGCTGGGCGGCGTCAAGCATCCGCTCAACACGTCCGACTTCTCCTCCTTCCTTCTGCAGGCGCAGTCCTCGAAGGCGAAGGTGGTCGGTCTCGCGAACGCCGGTGGCGACACCACCAACTCGATCAAGCAGGCGGCGGAATTCGGCATCGTCTCCGGCGGCCAGAAGCTCGCGGCACTCCTGCTCTTCATCACCGACGTGCACTCGCTCGGCCTGAAGACGGCGCAGGGACTGACGTTTACGGAATCCTTCTACTGGGATTTGAACGACAAGACCCGCGAATGGTCGAAGCGTTTCGCCAAGGTGTCGCCGAAGGGCATGATGCCGTCGATGACGGTCGCCGGCAATTACGCAGCCACCCTGCATTACCTCAAGGCGCTGGAGGCGATGGGCGGCAATGCGCATGACGGCGCCAAGACCGTCGTCAAGATGAAGGAGCTGCCGACCGACGATCCCCTGTTCGGCAAGGGCCCGCTCCGCATCGATGGCCGTCGCATCATCCCGGCCTATCTGTTCGAGGTGAAGAAGCCGGAGGAGTCCAAATATCCCTGGGACTATTACAAGCTGATCGCCACCATCCCGCCGGAAGATGCGGCCAAGCCGCTCGAAGCCAGCGAATGCCCGCTGGTGAAGAAGTAATGTTGTGAGGCGTAGGGTGGGTTAGCCGCAGGCGTAGCCCGCCCTACGAAGCTTCACTCACGACAAGCGCTTGCGCTTGTGGGCGAAGGGATTGGCTTTCTCGCGCAGCGTGATGCGCACCGGCGTGCCCGGCAGGTCGAAGGTTTCGCGCAGCGAGTTGGTGAGATAGCGCAAATAGGATTGCGGCACGGCGTCGGCGCGCGAACAGAACAGCACGAAGCTCGGCGGCCGCGCCTTGTTCTGGGTGATGTAGTTCAGCTTCAACCGGCGGCCGGAGACGGCCGGCGGCGGATTGGCCGCGATCGCCTGCTCGAACCAGCGATTGAGCGCGGCGGTGGAAACCCGCTTGTTCCAGGTGGCATAGGCCTCTTCGATCGCCTTCATCAGGCGATCGACGCCCTCGCCCATCAACCCGGAGACTGCGACGATCGGCACGCCCTTCACCTGCGGCAGCCAATGATCGGCATCGGCGCGCAGGCCTGCGATCAGGTTCGGCTTGCGCTCGACCAGGTCCCATTTGTTGACCGCGAGCACGATCGCACGGCCTTCGCGCTCGATCAGATCGGCGATGCGCAGGTCCTGCTCCTCGAACTTGTTCTGCGCGTCCATCATCAGTACGACGACTTCGGCAAAGCGCACAGCGCGCAACGCGTCCGCGACCGAGAGCTTCTCCAGCTTCTCCTCGATCCGCGACCGCCGCCGCAAGCCCGCGGTATCGAACAGGCGGAAATCGCGGCCCTGCCAGGTGATCTCGACCGCGATGGAGTCGCGCGTGGTGCCGGCTTCCGGGCTGGTCAAGAGCCGCTCCTCGCCGAGCAGGTGATTGATCAGCGTGGACTTGCCAGCGTTGGGACGGCCGACGATGGCGACACGGATCGGACGGTTGCCGATGTCCTCATCGGTTTCAGGCGCGTCATCGTCGACGTCTTCATCTTCGGCGGGCGCCGGCATCAGCGCGCTCAGCGCGTCATAAAGGTCGCCCATGCCCTCGCCATGCTCGGCGGAAATCTGGACGGGATCGCCGAGGCCCAGCGCGTAGGATTCCATTGCGCCGAGCTCACCATGTTTGCCCTCGGCCTTGTTGGCGACCAGCACCACCGGCTTGTTGGCGCGGCGGGCGAAATCGGCGAAGGCGCGATCGGTCGGCGTCAGCCCTACGCGGGCGTCGATCACGAACATCAGCGCGTCCGCAAGGCCGATCGCGGTTTCGGTCTGCTCCTGCATGCGCGCGGTCAGCGAACCCTTGGCGCCCTCGTCGAGCCCTGCGGTATCGATGATGGTGAATTCGAGATCGCCGAGCCGTGCCTGCCCCTCGCGGCGGTCGCGCGTTACGCCCGGCTCGTCATCGACCAGCGCGAGCTTCTGCCCGACGAGACGGTTGAACAGCGTCGATTTTCCGACATTGGGCCGGCCGATGATGGCGATCGTAAAGGACATGGATCATCAAAGCGCTGTTCGCGGAAACGCGTGTCAGTGGAGTCGAGGTCAAGAGAGTCTAGAGCGTGATGATTTTTCTTCGAATCATCATCCCGCTCTATCTTTTTGTTTGAGCATGATCTCTTCGGAAAACCGGTATCCACTTTTCCGGATCATGCTCTAGCAGGAACTAGCGCGCAAAGCTGCCGCTCGGCAGCGGGGCCGGGAATGGTGCGGCGGATTGCTGCGTGGGCTGTGCAGGAGCCGGCTCCGCGGTCGGTTGGACCGTCGTCTGATCGGGCGGCGGCGCGGTGGTGCGCTTGCGCGCCATCCTCTTCGCCTTCGGCTCCTCCGGCAGCGCAGCGGGCGCGCCTTCCTCGGACGGCGCGGCATTGGGATCAGCGGCGGCTGGCTCGGCTGCCGGCGCCGTGCTGGCGGTGGCCGCCCTGCCCTTGCCCTTGGCCGCTCGCTTCGACTTCGCCTGCTCCGGCGGAGGCTCAGGCGGCGGAGCAGCGGCGGCAGCCGCCTGCGCGTTCTGCTCATCGATCTGCTGTTGCTGCGAGCCCTTGTACAGTTCTTTCGGCACGCCCTGCTCCAGGCCCGGCACGCCATCCGGGAACACCGGCTTGCGGTCGCCCGGCAGCTTCTTCTTGGTGTCGAGGAAGTCGAGCAGGTCCGACGGGTCGAAATTGGACAAGCCCCCGCCCCCGCAGCCGGCCAGCACGCTGCAAAGCGCGACGGCGACGGCGGCTGCGATCAGACGTTGCGAGCGGCGCATGGGCAATCCCTCACTCAACTCGTTAGCTCTTGGCGACCGGCGGCAGCAGGGCCTGCAACGCCTCGGCACGCGAGCGCAAGCTCGGCGGCGTCTCGGCGTCGTTGGCGATCAGGTCGAGCCACTGCCGCGCCGCGGCCGCGTCATTGGCGCGGTAGGCCGACAATGCCAGCAATTCGCGCGCGGTGTGACGGAAGGTCGAGTTCGCCGCCGTGGCGGGCTCCAGTCGCTGCAGCATGTTCTGGTAGGTCGTGCCTTCCAGCAGCAATTGCGCGGCGCGGATCCGCGCCAGATCCTGCTCCGCAGCACCGACGCTGCGGTCCGCGGTGATCTCGTCATACATCTTCGCAGCCGCCTGCGGGTCGCGGTTCGCGACCTCCGCGGCCAGACGCAACCGCGCCAGCACGCGATACCCTGCCGGCGCCTTCGCAGCCAGGTCGGCGAAAGCAGCCTCCGCCTCAGTGTGCTTGTTCTGCTCGGAAAGCTCGATCGCCCGGTCAAAGGCAGCCCCCGCCTCGGCCGCCTTCTGGCCCTGGAGGTATTCGTAGCCGCGCCAGCCGCCGACGCCGGCGACGATCAGAATCGCAAGCGCAATGATGTAAAGCGAATACTTGTCCCACAGCTTCTTGAGCTGCTCGCGACGTAGTTCTTCGTCGACTTCACTAAATAATTCAGACACTTAAGGCTATCCCATCCCCGGAGGGCGAAGCAAAATGCCAAGGCGCCAGACGCGCCTGATCCCCACATCGCGGCGGCGTTACCCTAATGATATGGCGGTGGCAAGGCAAAGCGAGGCGGATCAAAGCGTTAACGGTGGAAGGCTGCCTGCTCCCGGAGAGCCTATAGCCGCGCAGATCGGTCAGGGTGGAGGATTGAGTGCGGGCTGTTGCTGATCGACACTCGCCGCAGTTGTCCGCTTCAACGTTCCCCCGTGAAGGAGCATGCCGTTCGGCGCCGCAACCTCGATCAGTTCTGCGGCAAGGAAAGCGTGTTGATCGGGTTTGAATTGGAAACTGTGGTTGCCGCTTCCAAGATTGGCGCCTTCAAGATCTTGTCGATAGCGGTCGGCCAGAACTCGACCTGCCAGCCTGCCGTCAAAATAGAGTTCCACGCGAAGCGGGATTTCGGGATGGTCGACACATTGAGCCCAGCCAGCAATGGCGTGAGGCTCTATATGATCGACGTAACCCCGCAGCGTGCCAACCTTCAAGATATCCTGGATGCCGTCTTCGATCGCGGCGAGATCCTGCTGGCACAGATCACGTGATAGCGCGAGGCTGAACTGATCCGTGTCGAGCGCCCGAGAGAGCAGTTCCTTTCGGTGAGCCTTCATCTCCAGGAGCGCGGTCACATTCTTCAGTCTGACATAAGCGCCAACGACTTGCTGGATTCCCTGGTTCATCGCCTTGCGAAATCCCTTAAAAATCGTCGAGAAAATATGCCTTGGCTGTCAGGCGAGAACAAGGCTGTCCTGACAGCCGCAGGGTGTCGCAGGGCAGCGATGCGATCGCGGTGGCGGGATGGGATAGCAAAGGAACCAATTGACCCAAGATACCTGCGAGAAGGGAGACTTGTCGTGACGCCGCAACATCTCTCCGAGGTCTATCGAGACTACATCGCCTGCTTGAACGCGCAGGACTGGATGAACCTGGGACGGTTCGTCCACGACGACGTGCGCCACAACGGCCGACAGATTGGATTGTCAAGCTATCGCGAGATGCTGGAAAACGACTTTCACCAGATCCCGGACCTCTCCTTCAATATCCAGCTCCTGGTCTCGGATCCGCCCTACGTGTCGAGCCGCCTGCTTTTCGACTGCACGCCGAAGGGAGAATTTCTCGGGCTCACGATCGATGGGAAGCGGGTCTCGTTCGCCGAGAACGTTATTTACGAATTTCGAGAAGACAAGATCGTGGAGGTTTGGTCGGTCATAGACAAGCCGGCCATTGAAGCGCAGCTTCAACGCTCGAAATGACTCCGTCGTCACGGCCTCGCGCGCCTTTGGCGTAGCCGGGAGCCGGACGACGATAGCCAGCGTGCTCCGTCGCGTAGGGTGGGCAAAGCGAAGCGTGCCCACCATCAAGAGCGGTGCAAGAAAAGGTGGGCACGCTGCGCTTAGCCTACCCTACAGCCCCGCCAGCGCTTCCCGTAGCTGCCGCTTGATCACCTTGCCGTTGGCGTTGCGCGGCAGCGGGTCGCGCGTGACCGTCATCGTCTCCGGCACCTTGTAGTCGGACAGCCGCTCTGCGCACCAGGCGCGCAACACGTCCGCGCCGACCTCGTCGCGGGTCACGATCACCGCATGGACGCGCTCGCCCAGCACCGGACAAGGCTTTGCGATGATCGCGCTTTCGACGACCGTCGGATGGCCCGCCAGCACGGACTCGACCTCGGCGGAATAGATCTTCAGGCCGCCGCGGTTGATCATGTCCTTCTGGCGGTCGAACACACGGACGAAATCACGATCGTCGATCGAGCCGAGATCGCCGGAGTGCCAGAAGCCGGCGGTGAAGCTCTCCGCGGTCGCCTTCGGATTGTTCCAGTAACCCTTGATGACCGAGCCGCTGCGGATCCAGATCTCGCCGATCTCGCCGCGCGGCAGCTCGCGATGATTGCCGTCCATCACGATGATCTCGGCGCCGGGGCACGGCAGGCCGACGCTGTCGATATGCGCGGCAGTCAATTCGCCGGGCATCAGCGTCGAGGGCGACGTAGTCTCGGTTGCGCCGTAGCAATTCGCGAGCTTCAGTCCGGGTATTTTCGCGTCCAAGCGCTCGATCGTCGCGACCGGCATCGGCGCGCCGCCGAAACCGCCGATGCGCCAGCTCGAGAGATCGTAGCTGTCGAAATCCGGTTGCAGCAGGCAGAGATTGTACATCGCCGGCACCATCACCGTGTAGGTAACGCGCTCGCGGGAGGCGACCTTCAGATATTCCGCCGCCTTGAACTCGGGCATGATGATCAGCGCGCCGCCGCAGCGAGCCATGGTCGTGATATTGGCGACCGCGCCGGTGACATGCGCCAGCGGCACCGCCGCGATCGAGCGATCCGCCGCCGTGAGTTTCAGGGCAGACACGAACACCATCGAGGAATGGATGACGTTGCAATGCGCGAGCATCGCGCCTTTCGGCCGCCCGGTGGTGCCTGACGTATAGAGGATCATCGCGGTATCCTCTTCGCCGACCATGGCGGGCGCCCCTGATGGCGCATTGTCGAGCAGTGCTGCGAATGGCGATGCGCCGGCGCATGGTAATGCGCTGTCGTCGCTGACCGAAATCCGATGCTCCAGCGCGGGGACATCGGCTGCGTCGGGCACACGCGCGGCGAGCGTCGCCTCGTGGATCAGGAGCTTCGCGCCGCAGTCGCTCAGAACGTAGGCGATCTCAGGCTTCTGCTGCCGCGTCGAGAGCAGCACGGTCACCAGGCCCGCATGCGCGGCGGCGAACATCGTCAGCACGAACTCGATGCGATTGCCGAGCAGCACCGCGACACGATCGCCGGCGCGCAGGCCGAGCTTCTGCAATCCGGCCGCAACCTGCGCGGATTGCTGCACGACCTCGCGCCAGGTCATCCGCCTGCCGCCGCAGATCAGCGCCTCGCCGTCAGGGTTTCTTGCGGCGGCCTCCAATATCATCGCCCAGATGCTCGTCGGCCGCTCGCAAAACACCGGCACGACGCGGTCGCCGAAGCGCGCCTCGAGCCGCATGTCCGGAATCGAATGCCCGTACCAGTCCATCGGTGTGCTCCGCGAACTCACTTACGTCCCCCGCTTGCGGGGGAGGTCGGCGCACTCGAAGAGCGCAGCGGGTGGGGACTCCTTCCCCACGGACAGTCCCATCGTGGAGATACCCCCACCCCAGCCCTCCCCCGCAAGCGGGAGAGGGAGCGCAGCATCCATCGCGGATGAAATTCGACCTGAGCTCATCGTGCCCTAGCTCTTTTTCATGTCGTAGACATGCTCAGGCCCGGGGAATTTGCGCGCGCGGACGTCGGCGGCGTAACCCTCGATGGCCGCTTCGATCGACGGCCCGAGATTGCCGTAGCGGCGAACGAATTTCGGTATGCGCGGCGACAGCCCGAGCATGTCCTCGAGCACGAGCACCTGGCCATCGCAGGCGGCGCTTGCGCCGATGCCGATGGTGGGAATGGCGATCTCCTGCGTGATCTTGCGTGCGAGCGGCTCGGCCACCGCCTCGATCACGACCGAGAAGGCGCCGGCCTCCGCGATCGCCCTGGCATCGTTCTCGATCGGCGCCCAGCCTTTCTCGTCGCGCCCCTGCGCGCGAAACGAGCCGAGCGTGTTGATCGATTGCGGCGTCAGCCCGATATGGCCCATCACGGGAATGCCGCGCTCGGTCAGGAACGCCACCGTCTCGGCCATGCGGGCGCCGCCTTCGAGTTTCACCGCGCCGCACTCCGTCTCCTTCACTATCCGCACCGCGGAATGAAACGCCTGCTCCTTTGACGCCTCATAGGAGCCGAACGGCATATCCACCACGACAAGCGCGCGATCAGAGCCGCGCATCACCGCGCGTCCCTGCAGGATCATCATCTCCAGCGTGACAGGCACGGTGGTCTCGAGCCCATGCATGACGTTGCCGAGGGAATCGCCGACCAGGATGACGTCGCAGTAGCGGTCGACCAGCGCTGCCGTATGCGCGTGATACGACGTCAGCATCACGATCGGCTCGCCGTTCTTGCGGGCGAGGATATCGGGTGCGGTCTTGCGCTTGATGGCTGATTGTACGGACATTGTTAAGCTCCAACGACGGGGACGCCAATCACGACCGGATGGAACGCGAAGGCCAGTGCAACATAGGCGACGACGCCGACCGCGACCGCGATCATATCATTGCCGGCACCGCCGACCGGGATCGGCGGGGCGCCGGCATCAGTGCGATGTTTCAGTGAAATGCGGTCAAACACCGCCCATGCCAGGAACGAGCCGAACAGGATGATCGAACCGAGATCGCCATTGGCGAGCAGATGCGCCGCCGCCCATAATTTGATGCCGGCGAGCATCGGATGTTTCAGCGTCGTGTAGATGCGGCCGCGGATGTAGGACGCCACCACCAGGATCACGGCCGGCAGCATCAGCGCGATGGTGATGTGCTTCATGAATGTCGGCGGATACCAGACGTCGATCCAGCCCGTCGCGCGGTAGCGGGCAAATCCCCAGATGATCAGCGCGAGCCCGACGGCGGAGACCACCGAATAGCCGATCTTGTAGCCGCCCTCGCCCATCACATCGATGCAGCGCGCGCGCAAGCTGCGCTGGGTCGTGAGCGTGTGGACTGCGAAGAACAGAAGCAATCCCAGGATCATCACCAGCAGTCCCACGGTGTCCCTCCCTCGGCGCGGTGGTGCCTTATTGAGCATCCGCGTATCATTTCGGGGGCAGGTTGTGCAATGCGTCAGGCGGCGCTCCCGTCATTCCGGGATGGCCCGAGGAGCCAGCAGGCCAACGTCGGGATTCCGGGTTCGCGGACTTTGTCCGCGCCCCGGAATGACACGCCGCAGGGCTACGGCTTCTCCGCCTGCTTGCTCAATTCGCGATTGTCGACATAGCGGATCGCGATCGGGCGGCCGGCGAGCGCGCCGCCGAGGCCATTGCTGAATTTGAGCGGCAGGCAGCCCTTCAGCGATGTATCGATCGCGTTCAGGTAGGTGGTGCGGGTGTCTGCGGGAACGCCTGATGTTGCGAAGGTCATGCGCGGCGCGCCGATCATCTCGCCGGAGCGCTTGAAGCTGAAACGGACCGACATCTGCATGCCCCCACGCGCGTCGTCCGCCGCCGGCGGGGTCCAGCAGGAGCGCAGCGCCTGGAAGAGATCGCCGATGGTATCGAGATCGTGATCCGGCTTCTTGTATTTCGCCGCCTGGTCCTGTGGCGGCACCGTCAGGATCGTGAGCTGCAGGTTCTGGCCGTAGGGGTAGTCCATCTCGGGGATGCACGGCCCATGGTTGAACACGCTGCAATAGGACGGCGTGCAGGGCCCTTCGTCCAGCACGCTGCAGGGCGTATGCGCGAATGGCACAGGGTTGATCTGCTGCCGTTCCGCAGCGTGGCCAGCGGAAATTCCCAAGACGATGAGTGCGAGGCAGATCACGACGCGTCGCAGCATGAGATAAGCCCTTTGGATGCCGCCCCCTCAAAAATGAGGGCCGCGAGCAACCGCATCAAGCCGGCGGGTGTTCACTTCCTTGCGTGCGCGGCCGGTTCCGCACATACCACTGTCATCGCCCGACTTGATCGGGCGATCCAATATTCCAGAGACAGCTTTGCTTCAGTGAGAGGCCGCCGCGTACTGGGTCCCCCGCCTTCGCGGGGGACGACGGCCACTGCAAGCAGCCCTTACGCCTTCCGCTTGACGTCCTTGACGTTGGAGAAGGTGATGCCCTCCGCGCGCTCCTGGGTATAGCCGAGGTAGAACTCGTTCCTGGCCATGAACACCGGATCGCCGTCGACGTCGTCGGCGATGGCGGAATTGTTGGCGGCGACGAAGGTGTCCAGCTTCTTGCGGTCATCGGAGGAGATCCAGCGCGCGAGCTGGAATTCCGACACCTCGAATTCCACCGGCAGCGAATATTCGGCATCCAGCCGCGCCTTCAGCACGTCGAGCTGCAGCGGGCCGACCACGCCGACCAGAGCCGGCGCGCCATCGCGCGGGCGGAACACCTGCACGACGCCTTCCTCCGACATCTGCTGCAAAGCTTCCTTCAGCTTCTTCGCCTTCATCGCATCGGTCAGCCGCACGCGGCGGACGATTTCCGGCGCGAAGCTCGGCACGCCGACAAAGGTCAAATCCTCGCCTTCGGTGAGCGTATCGCCAATCCGCAGCGTGCCGTGGTTGGGAATGCCGACGACATCGCCGGCGAAGGCTTCGTCCGCCACCGAGCGGTCCTGGGCGAAGAAGAATTGCGGGCTCGACAGGCTCATGTTCTTGCCGGTGCGCACCAGCTTGGCCTTCATGCCGCGGCTGAGCTTGCCCGAGCAGAGCCGCGCGAACGCAATGCGGTCGCGATGGTTCGGATCCATGTTGGCCTGGATCTTGAAGACGAAGGCGCTCATGCGCGGTTCGGCCGCCTCGACCTTGCGCAGATCGGAATCCTGCGCACGCGGCGCCGGCGCGAACTGGCCGAGGCCTTCGAGCAAATCGCCGACGCCGAAATTGCGCAGCGCGCTGCCGAAATAGACCGGCGTCAGATGGCCTTCGCGGAAGGAAGCGAGCTCGAACGGCTTGCAGGCTTCCGACACCAGCGCGAGCTCGTCCTTGATCTCGGCAACGTCGAGATTGGGATTGCGGCTAGCGAGATCGGCGATGTCGATCTGTTCGGCCTGCCCGGTCTTGGCGCCGCCGCCCTCGAGCAGGCGCACGCCGCCGTTCCTGACGTCATAGGTGCCCATGAAATCGCGGCCGCGGCCGACCGGCCAGGTCATCGGCGTGGTGTCGAGCGCCAGCGTCTTTTCGATCTCGTCGAGGAGATCGAAGGTGTCGCGGCTCTCGCGGTCCATCTTGTTGATGAAGGTGATGATCGGGATGTCGCGCAGGCGGCACACCTCGAACAGCTTTCGCGTGCGCGCCTCGATGCCCTTGGCGGCATCGATCACCATCACGGCGGAGTCGACGGCGGTCAGCGTGCGATAGGTGTCTTCCGAAAAGTCCTCGTGGCCCGGCGTATCCAGGAGGTTGAACACGTGGTCCTGGAACTCGAAGGTCATCACCGAGGTGACCACCGAGATGCCGCGCTCGCGCTCGATCTTCATCCAGTCGGAACGCGTGTTCCGCCGTTCGCCCTTGGCCTTGACCTGGCCGGCGAGATTGATGGCGCCGCCGAACAGCAGGAGTTTTTCCGTCAGCGTGGTCTTGCCGGCGTCCGGGTGGGAGATGATCGCAAACGTGCGCCGCCGCGCCACTTCATCGGCAAGCGGGGAACGAGACGGCGATTCGGCTGTCAGGGCAAGGTCGGACATGGCGGGAGCGTTTGGCAGGGAAACCGGTGTCAATCAACCCCATATGGTGATTGCGAAGCCCGATAGCCAGCCCCATATTCGCGGTCTCTCTGGGGCATGTCTCCGCGCAAACGCTTTGTCGCGAGGGAAAAGCGGTTTCCACTTTTCCGGATCATGCTGCGACGGGAAGGACGACCTTCCTGTTCACGACATCAGCTGCGGGGACGACCCTGCCCTATCAGGAGGGTCGTCATGGCCTGGACTATCTTGCTCATTGCCGGTCTGATGGAGGTCGGCTGGGCGATCGGGCTCAAATATACCGAAGGTTTCACAAGGCTCGTTCCATCGGTGCTGACGCTTCTGAGCATGCTCGGCAGCATCCTCCTGCTCGGGCTCGCGCTGAAGACGCTGCCGATCGGAACCGCCTATGCGGTGTGGACCGGCATCGGCGCGGTCGGAACGGCGATGCTCGGCATCGCCCTGTTCGGCGAACCAGCCACCGCGCTTCGGCTTTCGAGCATCGGGCTGATCGTGGCCGGCATTATCGGGCTGAAGCTGGTTACGTAGGTTTTTGACGCGTTAATGCGAACCGGCGTCCGCTTCGCTTGAAACGCTATGATCAGCGCAGCAGCACCACAGCCCAATAGGTGACGGCCGCGACCGCCGCCGCGGCCGGAATGGTGGTGACCCAGGCATAGACGATCGAGCTTGCGACATTCCAGCGCACCGCCGAGACCCGGCGCGCCGCGCCGACGCCGACGATGGCGCCGGTGATGGTCTGGGTGGTGGAAACGGGAACGCCGAGGAAGGTCGCGACGAACAAGGTCGCCGCCCCGCCGGTTTCGGCGCAGAAGCCCTGCATCGGCGTCAGCTTGGTGATCCGCAGGCCCATGGTGCGGACGATGCGCCAGCCGCCCATCAAGGTGCCCAGCGCCATCGCCGCCTGGCAGGCCAGCACCACCCAGAACGGGATGCTGAACTCCTCACCGAGATGGCCCTGCGAATACAGCAGCACGCCGATGATGCCCATGGTCTTCTGCGCATCATTGCCGCCATGGCCGAGCGAATAGAGCGAGGCAGAGGCGAATTGCAGAACGCGAAACGCGCGGTCGACCGCGAACGGCGTCGAGCGCACCGACAGCCAGGATACGATCGCAACCAGCACCAGCGCCAGCAGGAAGCCGATCAAAGGTGACAGCACGATCGCAAGCAGCGTCTTGGAGAGCCCGCTCCACACCGCCGCCGAGACCCCCGCCTTCGCCATGCCGCCGCCGACCAGGCCGCCGATCAGCGCATGCGAGCTCGACGAAGGAATCCCGAACGCCCAGGTGATCACGTTCCAGACGATGGCGCCGACCAGCGCGGCGAAGATCACGGTGGCATCGACGACCTCGGGCTCGATGATCCCGGTGCCGATGGTGTTGGCGACGTGCAGGCCGAATACCATGAAGGCGATGAAGTTGAAGAATGCCGCCCAGAACACCGCGAACTGCGGCCGCAGCACGCGCGTCGAGACGATGGTCGCGATCGAATTCGCGGCATCGTGCACGCCGTTCAGAAAATCGAACAGCAGGGCGACCGCGATCAGGATCACCAGGATCGGAAAACCAAGCGTGGCGTCCACGTGACGTCCCTGCTCTACACTTGCTCGATCACGATCGAGTTGATCTCGTTGGCGACGTCGTCGAAGCGGTCGGCGACCTTTTCGAGGTGATCGTAGATCTCGGCGCCGACGATGAAATCCATCGTGTTGGCGTCGCGGTGCTTGAGGTAGAGCTCCTTCAATCCGATGTCGTGGAGGTCATCGACCCGGCCCTCAAGCTTGGTCAGTTCCTCCGTGATCTGGGACAGCATCGAGACGTTGCTGCCGATCGACTGCAACAGCGGCAGCGCGCGCCCGACCAGGTTGGCGCATTCGACGATCAACCCGCCGATTTCGCGCATCGGCGGCTCGAACGCGCGCACCTCGAACAGCATCACCGCCTTGGCGGTCTGCTGCATCTGGTCGACGGCGTCATCCATGGACGTGATAAGGTTCTTGATGTCGCCTCGGTCGAACGGGGTGATGAAGGTGCGGCGGACGGCGGTCAGAACCTCGCGGGTGATGTTGTCGGCGTCATTCTCGAACTGGTTGACGCGCTGGCAGTGGACGGGCGTCTCGTCCCCACCCTTCAGCACGTCCCGCAAGGCCATCGCGCACTGGACGGAAGTCTTGGCGTGGCGGGCGAACAGGTCAAAAAACCGCTCCTCCTTGGGCAGAAAGGCTCGAAACCAGCGTAGCATAGGTCAAATCCATTGTTCCGGAGGACCGCTCCGCAACATGTCACAAAACTGTCATACATCATTTTGTGCAGGAACAGCCAGCGCTCCGCCGGCGGAACCGGATCATCCACCGCTTTGTGAAAGTGGTCCCGACGCCTTCCAGGGCCCAACGCAAGTGTCGTAGCCCGGGTGGAGCGCCAGCGTAACCCGGGGCCGCTGTGAACACGGACGCAAATGCCCGGGTTACGCGTTCCGCTCCACCCGGGCTACGATGCGTAGCAAGTCCTACAGCGACCGCCTGAGCAGACGCGCGATCTCGCCGATGATGCCGCGGCGGAAGGTCAGCACGCAGGCGACGAAGATGACGCCCTGGATCACCGTCACCCACTGGCCGTAACCGGCCAGATACTGCTGCATGGCGATGATGATGAAGGCGCCGACCACGGGACCGAAAATGGTGCCGAGACCGCCGACCAGCGTCATCAGCACGATTTCGCCCGACATCGACCAATGCACGTCGGTCAGCGAGGCGTTCTGGGCCACGAACACCTTGAGCGAGCCGGCAAAGCCCGCCAGCGTGCCTGATAGAATGAAGGCGAGCAGCTTGTACTGGTCGGTCTTGTAGCCGAGCGAAATCGCGCGCGGCTCGTTCTCGCGGATCGATTTCAGCACCTCGCCGAAGGGCGAGTTGATGGTGCGGTAGATCAACAGGAAGCCGGCGAGGAAGCCGGCCAGCACGACGTAATAGAGCACCGTCGGCTTGGAGAGGTCGAAGACGCCGAACAGATGGCCCTGCGGAACGCCCTGGATGCCGTCTTCGCCATGAGTGAACGGCGCCTGCAGGTAGATGAAATAGAGGAGCTGGGACAGCGCCAGCGTGATCATCGAGAAGTAGATGCCCTGCCGGCGGATCGAGATGTAGCCGGTGATGACGGCAAGCCCGCAGGCCGCGGCCGTGCCGATGATGATGCCGAGCTCAGGCGGCAGCGCCCACACCTTCAGCGCATGCGCCGAGACGTAGCCGGCCGTGCCAAGGAACATCGCGTGGCCGAACGAAAGCAGGCCGCCATAGCCGACCAGGAGGTTAAAGGCGCAGGCGAGCAGCGCAAAGCAAAGCGCCTGCATCACGAAGAACGGATAGATGCCCGTGAGGGGCACCACGGCCAGCAGCACGGCCATCAGGGCGAAGGCGACCATCTCGTCGCGCATCGCGCGCGGCGTGATGGGCAGGGTGTCGTCGGTGAGTGCTGACATATCAGGCCGCCCGTCCGGTCAGTCCCGTCGGCTTCACAAGCAGGACCAGCACCATCAGGACGAACACGACGGTGTTGGAAGCCTCGGGGTAAAAATACTTGGTCAGTCCCTCGATCACGCCGAGCGCAAAACCGGTGATGATCGATCCCATGATCGATCCCATGCCGCCGATCACCACCACCGCGAACACGACGATGATGAGGTCGGCGCCCATCAGCGGCCGCACCTGGTTGATCGGCGCCGACAGCACGCCCGCGAGCGCCGCAAGCCCGACGCCGAGGCCGTAGGTCAGCGTGATCATCCTGGGCACGTTGATGCCGAAGGCGCGCACCAGCGTCGGATTTTCGGTCGCGGCGCGCAGGTAGGCGCCAAGCTGCGTCTTCTCGATCAGGAACCAGGTCGCCAGGCATATCACCAGCGAGAACACGACCACCCAGCCGCGATAGATCGGCAGGAACATGAAGCCGAGATTCATGCCGCCGCGGAGCGCGTCAGGGATCTGGTACGGCAGGCCTGAGGAGCCGAAATAGTTCTGGAAGACGCCCTGGATGATCAGCGCGATGCCGAAGGTCAGCAAAAGGCCGTAGACGTGGTCGAGGCCGGACAGCCATTGCAGCATGGTCCGCTCCAGGATCATGCCGAAGATGCCGACCACGATGGGCGCGATGAGCAGCGCCCACCAATAGTTGATGCCGGCGATGTTGAGCAGGAAATAGGCGCAGAAGGCGCCCATCATGTAGAGCGCGCCATGGGCGAAATTGATGATGTTGAGCATGCCGAAAATCACGGCAAGCCCCAGGCTGAGCAGCGCGTAAAACGAGCCGTTGATCAGTCCCACCAGTAGCTGTGCGTAGAGAGCCTGCATCGCGTTGGCCTTCGCCCCCTCCCCCCGAATGGAGCCCGCCGGCTTCAGCGCCGGCGGGCGATGATAGTTACTTCTTGAGCAGCGCGCACTTGCTTTCGGAAAGCGGCGTGAACGCCTGGTCGGCCGGAACGGTGGCGACCAGCTTGTAGAAATCCCACGGCCCCTTGGATTCCGAGGGCTTCTTCACCTCGAACAGGTACGCCGGATGGATGGCGCGGCCGTTCGGCTGGATCTCGCCCTTGCCGAACAGGTCGTCCTCGGTCGGGATCGACTTCATCTTGTCCACGACCTTGACGCCGTCATGCGGGTTGCCGCCGAGCGCTTCCAGCGCCTTGAAATAGTGACGCAGCCCCGCATAGACGCCGGCCTGGACCATGGATGGCATGGCATGGTTCTTCGACCGTTCGCCGAACCGCTTGGAGAAGGTCCGGGTCTGGTCGTTCATGTCCCAGTAGAAGGTCTCGGTGAAGTTCAGGCCCTGCGCGGTCTCGAGCCCGAGCGCCTTGACGTCGGTGAGGAACAACAGCAGCGCCGCGAGCTTCTGGCCGCCGGAGACGATGCCGAATTCAGCGGCCTGCTTGATCGAATTGGTGGTGTCGCCGCCCGCATTCGCGAGGCCGATGATCTTCGCCTTGGACGATTGGGCCTGCAGCAGGAAGGACGAGAAGTCCGAGGTGTTGAGCGGATGCTTGACGGTGCCGAGCACCTTGCCGCCATTGGCGGTGATGACGGCTGTGGTGTCGCGTTCCAGCGCGGCGCCGAAGGCGTAGTCAGCGGTCAGGAAGAACCAGGTGTCGCCGCCGGACTTCACCAGCGCCTGTCCAGTGGAATGCGCCAGCATGTAGGTGTCGTAGGTCCAATGCACGGTGTTCGGCGTGCACTGGGCGTTGGTCAGGTCGGAGGTCGCCGCGCCCGAGTTGATGTAGACGCCGTTCTTCTCCTTGACGACGTTGTTGACGGCGAGCGCCACGCCGGAGTTCGGCACGTCGACGATGATGTCGACCTTGTCGACGTCGAACCACTGCCGCGCGATGGTCGAGCCGATGTCGGGCTTGTTCTGGTGATCGCCGGAGATGACGTCGATCTTCCAGCCCTTGGCGAGCAGCCCGGAGTCCTCAACCGCCATCTGCGCCGCGAGCGTCGAGCCGGGCCCGCCGAGATCGGAATAAAGCCCGGACTGATCGGACAGCGCACCGATCTTGACGGTCTTGTCCTGGGCAAGCGCGAGGCCAGCCGATGCGAACGTCAGGGCGGTGCCGAGCAGCAACGCCGAAATCCTGTTTTTCATATGATTGTGGTCCTTCTTGCTTTTCTTGATGTCGGCAATTTCAGACGCCGAGATAAGTGTGGAGCTTGTCCATGTTGGCGGAGAGCTCCGAATTGGCAAAACCGTCGATCACCTTGCCGTGCTCGACAATGTAGTAGCGGTCAGCGACCGTCGATGCGAAACGGAAATTCTGCTCGACCAGCAGAATGGTGAATCCCTCCGATTTGAGCCGCGCAATGGTGTGGCCGATCTGCTGGATGATGACCGGCGCGAGCCCTTCGGTCGGTTCATCCAGCATCAGGAAACGTGCGCCGGTGCGCAGGATGCGCGCGATCGCCAGCATCTGCTGCTCGCCGCCGGAGAGCTTGGTGCCCTGGCTGGTGAGGCGCTCCTTCAGATTCGGAAACAGATCGAAGATCTGATCGAGCGACAGGCCTCCAGGCCGCACGGTCGGCGGCAGCAGCAGGTTTTCGCGCACGTCCAGGCTTGCGAAAATGCCGCGCTCCTCCGGGCAGAAGGCGATGCCCATCCGCGCGATCCTGTCGGACGACGCGCGGATGATGTCCTGGTTCTCGAAGCGGATCGAACCGGAGCGCTTGCCGATGATTCCCATCACCGATTTCAGCGTGGTCGTCTTGCCGGCGCCGTTGCGCCCAAGCAGCGTGACCACCTCGCCGGCATTCACATGAAAATTGATGCCGTGAAGGATGTGGGATTCGCCGTACCAGGCCTGGAGGTCCTGCACGGCCAATACCGGCGCGGCCGCGGGTTTGACGGCTGGCGCTTCGGCCATTTTCAGCTCAGGCATGACCGGCTCCCAGATAGGCTTCCTTCACGCGCTCGTCCTTGGAGAGATCGGCATAGTGGCCTTCCGCGAGCACCTGCCCTCGCGTCAACACGGTGATGATGTCGGAAAGGTTCGCCACCACCGAGAGGTTATGTTCGACCATCAGGATGGTGTATTTTGCGGAGATGCGCTTGATCAGGGCGGCGATCTTGTCGATGTCCTCATGGCCCATGCCGGCCATCGGCTCGTCCAGCAACATCATCTCCGGGTCGAGCGCGATCGTCGTTGCAATCTCAAGGGCGCGCTTGCGGCCATAAGGCATCTCGACGGCGGGAGTGTTGGCGAACTCGCTCAAGCCGACATCGTCGAGCAGTTCGAGGGCCCGGGCGTTATAGCGGTCGAGCACGCTCTTCGAGCGCCAGAAATCGAACGAATTGCCATGCTGGCGCTGCAAAGCGACACGGACATTCTCCAGCGCCGTCAGATGCGGAAAAACCGCCGAGATCTGAAACGAGCGCACCAATCCGAGACGCGCGACATCGGCCGGCGGCATCGCGGTGATGTCCTGCCCCTTATATGTGATCCGGCCCGCGGACGGCTTTAGGAATTTTGTCAGGAGGTTGAAGCACGTCGTCTTGCCGGCTCCGTTAGGCCCGATCAACGCATGGATGCTACCGCGACGCACTTTCAACGCGACGTCGCGTACGGCGAAGAAACCCGCGAATTCCTTGGTCAATCCGTGGGTCTCGAGAATGAACTCGTCGGCCAAACAATTTCCCCCGTCGGCCTCACCGCGATCTCGCGCGTGGCCAAGTTTTTTCCTGATCCGGCTGGTTTTCCGCGACCCCGGAAACCCATCCCGGACCGCCGCCCCCGGCGGCGGAATATGCCGATGCAACATGGGTTAGGCAAGGCGGAAAGCTGGGCGTCGAGGACGCACCCTCACCGGTTCCGTCTTCTCCAATAGTCGAATTGCAGCCGCACCCGATTTATCACTTCGGAAAGCGGCCATTAACGTTATTTTGCGGCGCAGCCAAGCCTTCATAGAATATTTCCGCGTCGAGCCGATGCTCTGGCCATTTAGTCCTGGGACGGATTTCGACCTTGGAATTTGAGAGCGCCAATTCATCGATCGTGAAATCGATCCGGCAGCGCGATCTGCTGAACGCCTGGCTCAGGCTGTATGCCCGTGACCGGTCGACGCCGCGCTTCGATGAGTACGAGCCGGAGCGACTGGAGGATGAGAGGCTCGACCTTGTCCACTACACGGTCGAAGCCGAGCGGCAGCCGCCGCGATTGACGATCCAGAGCGAGGGCACACGGATGGCGCACGCCTACGGCCACACCGGAAAGGGCCGCGCTCTCGACGACTATCTGGGCCCGCGCCTCGCGCCGATCGTGATGCCGGCCTATTATGAGTGCATCGCGCGCCGCCTGCCGGTCTACACGATCGCCCATATAGACGACATCTATGGACGGCTGGTGGCCTATGAGCGGCTGCTCCTGCCATTTGGTGAAGGCGGCCAGATCACCCGCATCATCGCCTCGCTGAAGACGATCTGCGAGGACGGCCATTTCGAGATCAAGAACCTGATGCGCGGCGGCGACAAGCTGCCGGTGCAAAAGTTGTGCGCGACCATCGATCGCGATCTCTTCCATCGCGCCCCCGGCCGCCTCGCAGCCCCCGACGCGCTCGAATTCGACTAGGGCCCTGAGCTCAATTTCGGCGAAACGAGTATCGCTGTCTATCGCGGCCATGGCGCGCGCGCCAAGTTCTTCGGCTGGAAAGTGCTCAAGCCCCAAAACGTGTTCGACGACGAAGGTGGATGGCGTTCCAGCGTAAGTTGCTCGGACGATCCACCGCTATTGTACCGCCATACTGCCCAACAACAGGACCTTCTTTAGGCATATTTTTGGCAGAGTTTTGCCATCTGGGGCGGCGATTTTCGCGCGGTATTAAATGGGGTCGACAATTATGATTGCTCCAAAGAGCTTCCGCTTCTTCCTGAAATACGCGTTAACGGATCCATCGCAGCTGACCGACATGGTGCGACGCAGGGCGCTCGAGCAGATCAAGGTAGCGCCGACCGGTATCGCAAAAGCGCATTTTAATGGCGTGCGGTATGAAATAGATATGTCGTTGCATCGCTTGATGACGAAGTATTTTTTTCAAACCCATGAGATGTTTCTGGAGCGCATCTTCCGGCGTTTCTTGAGTCCTGGAACGACCTTCATTGATATCGGCGCTAACTGCGGTTACTGGTCTGCTTATGCACTGTCGCTAGTAGGTCAGACCGGGGAAGTGCACGCATTTGAGCCGGTGCCTCAATACTTCGCCTTTGTCCAACGTCTCGCCGAACTCAATCCGGACTATCGGATTTTCGCTAACCAGACCGCTTGTGGCGCTCTCCGCGGAAACTCAATGATGGCCGTCGTTGCGCCGCGCCCAGAGAATTTCGATAACTACGACACGAACATCGGATCGAGTTCACTTGCTGCCGGCTTTCTCGATCACGCGAAGGATCTTACCGACAACATCAGCGTCGGCGTCATCGCTCTGGATGATTATGTGCGCGATCGGAAGATTGATCTTGATCGAGTAAGTCTGATCAAGATCGACGTCGAAGGCTTTGAAGGGGCGGTATTTGACGGGATGCAAGCGGTGCTGGCAAAGGACGGCCGCAAAGTCCCGCTTCTCTGTGAAATTCTCACGGACCTAAACCGTTCCAAGCCGCTCGACGGCAGGCTGATCATCGAGCGTCTCGAAGATAACGGATACCGCTGCCTTGATGCGACGCATTTGCGACCGATCAACCGTCGCGCCCTCGGCTTTGAAGAGAACATTCTTTGTGTGTAGTGGGTACCCACTTCGCTCGAAAACGCTCTAAGGATTACAAATCGACAACGACGTCGCCAGTCGGTTGTGAGCAGCAAATGAGAAGGTTGCCGTCGGCGGGCCTGTCGAGTGGCTCGGGTCCATAGGCGACCGCGCCCGAAATCAGGCCGCTTTCGCAGTTGTGACAAACACCGGTCCGGCACGACCAACGGACCGGGACATCGCACGCCTCGGCCAGCTCCAAAATGCTCTGATAGGCTGACACCTTCCAGTGTACGGCGATGCCACTTCGCGCAAACGATACCAGCGGACCGGTGTCGGCGTCGTCCGAGGGCACGTGTGGAGTTCGCGCCGCTCCGCCGACGACACCGGGTGTCAGTGACTCGCCGCCGTTGAAGATTTCGACATGAATTCGCTCCGGCGGCACGAAGGCCGCGAGCGTCGCTTTCATGTCCGCCATAAAGCGAACCGGGCCACAGAGGTAGACATCTGCCTCTCGCGGAATGCCGACCGCGTCGAAGACCGATTGCGACAGATGACCGGTGGCGTCGAAATCCTCGCCCATCCTGTCGCGCGAGCCCGGCCTGCTATAGCAAACATAGCTGCGGCTGCCGGTGAGCCCGAGCATGAGACGGCGGACTTCGGCGGCAAATGGATGATGCTCTCGATCGCGAGCCGCGTGCAGCCACAAGACCTGCCGTGCGGAGCGAGCCTCCGCCAGCGCGTGCAGCATCGCCAGAACAGGCGTCGCTCCGATTCCGGCGCTGAGCAACACTACGGGCCGCCCCCCGGACTGCAGAATGAAGCTTCCGCGCGGCGAGCTGACGTCGAGAGCATCGCCCACCCGAACATGCTCCCGCAAGTAGGCCCCAGCAGTCCCGTTCGGCTCGATCTTGACGCTGATCCGATAGCGCTCCGTCGAAACAGGACCCGAGAGCGAGTAGCTGCGAAACATCGGCGGGCCGCCACCCGCGTGAAGACGCAAGACGACGTACTGACCGGGTAAAGCCGCTGGCAGCGGCTGACCGTCCCGATGTCGCATCGACAGGGACAGGACGTCCGCGGACTCTTGATCGATCGCGGCCACCACGAGCGGCTGAAATCCTGGTGCAACCGGGTGCGCAGCTGCTGCCGGCGCGAGCCCCGCGTTGCCACTCCCCGCGGCAACCGCTTGGCTCTGCAGGAGTGCCTCAAACGACCGGCGCCATCCGGGCGAAAGCGCCGCAATCCGCAAGGCCCGCTCCAATCGATCGCGCGGATGATTGGGCGAATAGAGCAGCGCGTTGATTTCCGCGACCGTCATTCGCTCGTCGGCCTCCCCCACCTTCACGATTTCGTCGCCGGCGCCTACCTCGCCTTCCTGCAAAACGCGGAAGTAGAAGCCGGGACGTCCGCTGGATGTCAGCAATGCGGGCATCCGCGGCTCGGTCGTCCGAATGCCGACGCGATAGCAGGTCACACGAGGCTGAGTGACTTCGAACAGCGCAGTGCCGATCTGATAACGATCGCCGATGCAAACGGCATCGTCGGGCAACCCTTCGATGGTGAAATTTTCACCGAACTGTCCATGGACGAAGTCGGTCCTGTTCAGCTGATCCTGCCAGTAGCGATACGATTCGATCTGGTAGACGAAGACGGCGCGCTGCTCACCTCCGTGGCCGGCTAGGTCCCCTTGACCGTCTCCGTCCAGATTCAACCGGCCTGCCCGACAGCGGCCAGGCAGCGGATCTTTCCAGATCCCGGTGTGTACGGTGCGACCTTTCCAGTTGATATCGCGCGGAAGCCCGACGTTCACCGACAGTAATCGCGCCATGTCCCGCTCCGCTTTGATGGCGACCGGAGGTTTTCCCAGAGCGTTTTCGAGCGAAGTGGACACAGGTTCGCGTGAAGAAAACGCGTCAAAACTAGAATCCAGAGCTTCGGTTCTGATTGCATCAGAACCGAAGCTCTAGCCGCTCGCAGCCGATGCGGATCCGTTATCGGGCGACCGCTCATGGCCGTTTGCAGGGCGGACCACCTCGGCGACGTCGAGGTTGCGATCGGGGCCATGCGCGACCACCGCCTGACCCGGCTCAAGGTGGAGCTGGATGCCATCGAGATGGACCGTGACGATGTCCGGTTCGAACGACACCAGGTTGGAGATGCGGCGCACCTCGGGATAGGCGTCAGGATAGAACCAGGCTGCCTGGCGCGCGTCACCGATGCTGTAGTAGCTGCACAGTCCCTTGTATGGGCAGAAGGTCTGGAGTTTGACGGGAGTGAGGGCGGACTCATCGATGTCGGCGCGCGGAACGTACCAGCGCGGCGCGAAGCCGGACTCGTAGAGGACCACCGGCCGCTTGGTGTCGGCGATGACCTGGTCACCATAGCGGACGACGAGATTGCGGGAGGCTTGGCGAATGTCGATGCGGTGATAGGGATCAGCGGCATGGCCCAGGATTCGCTCGTCTTCTTCGTAGAACGCATCCATGGCCCGCCAGGCGAACGCGACGCGTGCCTGCAGTTCACTTGCGTGGGCCGGCAGACTCGTGTGCTGCCACGCTCCCCGCGGCACGATGTGTTGCTCGTCCGCCCTGACGCTGTACCAGGACGTGAGCCCGAGATCGGGGTGTTGGGTGGTATGCTCGGTGCGCTCCAGGACATTTGGAGAAACATCGTTCTCCGGGAAGTAGGCCACCGGATAGCGCCCCGGTTCGAAGAGCAGGAGCACGTTCTCGCTATCAGCGATCCATGTTCCTGCGAAGCGCACCCGCATACGCCGGCGCAGACGCTCTGCGTACAACAATCGCTTGGGCAGCGGTTCGGGCACGAGGAACCGACCAAATGCTCCCGTTGAGAGCGGACCTTGTTGCCAGGACAGTCCCACTGCTCCCTCCCTATAGGCTTGATAATGGAGGCCGGTACACGTCCAGAAATATTCATTACCTCAGAACGGAGACCGGCAGCAATGTTCCATGAGGATGGCGGTCTTCGGTCCGCGTCTGTCGCTAACTCGCGTCGACGAAATGATCAAATGTGTCGTGCGCCAAATGTTTACAATGAGAGACCAGCGTCGCGGGCGGATTCAAGATGAGGAAACTGACGCGGCGTGAGGCTCAAGACCTCGCGGTTTCGTGACCCCCGCGGCGCGCATACTTGCTCTGCTGTTCGACGGCTCAAAGCAACTCGTCAGTGTCACCTCGACAGGTCTTCCTTCCGGCATCCAAGCAATCGGGAAAGAAGCTCCGCGCAAGCCGGAACTTCCTTCTGATGACCAGGCAGATAGATCCGATGATCTTTTGCGACGGCTAGAGCGTGCCGGCGGCAAACCTGGCAAGCGCCTCCGCAACGCCCCTGCCGTAGGCCGGGTCAGCCTTGGCGCAGTTTGCCACATGCCGTTCCCGGATGTGCTTGGAAGCCTTGCCGACCTGGCGGGCGGTGTTATCGAACAACGCCTGCTTCTGCGCGGCATCCATCTTCCGGAACAGATTGCCCGGCTGTTGCCAGTGATCGTCATCCACACGGTGATCCCAATGGGCGGCAGCGCCCGTGATCTCAAGCGGCGGCTCGTTCAACTGCGGCTGGTCCGTCCACTCACCCAGGCTGTTCGGCCAGTAGGTCGGCGTACCGCCAAGATTGTCGTCGGTGCGCATCGCGCCATCCCGGTGATAGCTGTGGAATGGACATTTCGGCGCGTTGATCGGGATCTGGTGATGGTTGACGCCGAGACGGTAGCGCTGCGCGTCGCCATAGGAGAACAGGCGGGCCTGCAGCATCTTGTCGGGCGAATAGCTGATGCCGGGCACGACATTCGCCGGCGTGAACGCCGCCTGCTCGGTCTCGGCAAAGAAGTTCTGAGGGTTACGGTTGAGCTCGAAATAGCCGACCTCGATCAGCGGATAATCCGCCTTTGGCCAGACCTTCGTCAGGTCGAACGGGTTGAACGGGAAAGCCCTCGCCTGCGCGTCCGTCATCACCTGGATGAACAGCGTCCAGCGCGGGAAATCCCCGCGTTCGATGCTGGCGAAGAGATCGCGCTGATGGCTCTCGCGGTCCGCGCCGACCAGCGCCTCGGCCTCCGCATCGGTCAAGTTCTGGATGCCCTGCTGGGTGCGGAAGTGGAATTTCACCCAGATGCGTTCATTGTTCGCATTGATGAAGCTGTAGGTGTGGCTGCCGAAGCCGTGCTGGTGGCGGAAGCTGCTCGGAATGCCGCGCTCGCTCATAATGATGGTGACCTGGTGCAGCGCCTCGGGGAGCAGCGTCCAGAAATCCCAGTTCATGTCCGGATCCCGCATTCCCGTGCGCGGGTGTCGTTTGATCGCGTGGTTCAGGTCGATGAAGCGCAAGGGATCGCGGAAGAAGAACACCGGCGTGTTGTTGCCCACCACGTCCCAATTGCCTTCATCGGTGTAGAACTTGAGTGCGAAGCCGCGGATATCACGCTCCGCATCTGCGGCGCCGCGCTCGCCGGCCACCGTCGAGAACCGCGCGAACATCGGTGTCTGCTTGCCGATCTTCGAGAAGATCTTGGCCTTGGTATAGCGGGTGATGTCGTGGGTGACGGTGAATGTGCCGTGGGCGCCCGCGCCCTTGGCGTGCATGCGCCGCTCCGGGATCACTTCCCGGTGGAAATGCGCCAGCTTCTCGATCAGCCAGATATCCTGCAGCAACGCCGGACCGCGCGGTCCCGCCGTCATGATGTTCACGTTGTCAGTGACAGGCGCGCCGGAGGCATGGGTCAGAAGCGGTCGTTTTGTCTGGTCGTTCATTGGAAACTCCTGGATCGCGTGTTCGAGGAGTTAGAAAGCTCAGCGTGCGGATTCAAGGACTGACATCCACCAATTCTGGCCAAATGTCCGCTGATCTCGGCCAACGTCACTGGCGGCGGATGTGCTCCCAAATCAGGCAGCTTGCGATCAAGGCGACGGCTTACCGTCAATCTTGAGCATCGCCTTCATGTTGGGATGGAAGCGGCAGTAGTAGTCGACGGTGCCGGCCTTCTTCAGGACGTAAGTCACCGTCTGCTTCGGCGGTATCATCACGTCGAAATCGCCGTTCCTCGCAGTTGCGGTGTGCGCGAACACGTCCTTGTTCACCCATTCGATGGTATCGCCGACCTTGGCCGTAGCCTCGGCCGGCGAGACCACCAGATTCTCCATCACGATCGTGATCGTCGCGGCATGCGCGGGGACCGCCGTCGCCGCAAGGGAAAGCACGCCGGCGATCAAACCAAAGCGTCCGCGCTGCATGGGAGCCCTCCACGACCAACTGGTTACTTCAGGCCTGCGGCGACATGCTCGGCATGCTGCTCGTGGCCCTGAAAGATCTTCAGGCCGGTCTGCAGCAAGCTCTTCAGCTCGGCATTGCTGGCCGATGGGATCAACTTTGTTTCCAGCGCGCTGTCGACGGCCTTGTGATAGGCGACCTCGTTAGCGACATAGGCCTTGTCGAAGGCGGCGCCGTTGAGCTTGCCGAGCTCGGCGAGCTTCTCGGACGCCTGCTTCGACAGCGCCTTGCTGGTGTCGTTATCTTCGGGCGTTACATTGAGTTTCTTGACGAGGTCGAGCGCCTGCTTGTTCACGGCCTCATGGTCGCGCACCATGTCTTGCGCGAACGCCTTGACCTCCTTGTTGCTGGCTTTCGTCAGCGCCTGCTTGGCCGCCGCGATATCGATATTGCCGGCGGTATACGCAATATGGGCGATCTGTGGATCGGTGAGCTTGCTTTCGGCAAGCGCTGGGCCGCCTAACAACATCACCGCGGCGATCGCCGCTCCCACTTGAGCGAACATGATTAACCCTCCTGTGGCGCCGCGGGGTTCCAGCGGCGCATTTCGTTTGCACAGGAGTTGGATGGCGATTAGCGCCCGAGGTTCCCGGAATTCTTCAGATATAGCCGAGCCGTTGCAGCACGGCTTCGGTCAGCCGGTCGCAGCGGCGGCCGGCGAACGGGAAGACCTCCATGACTACCGGGCCGATCTTCTTCTCGACATTGTCGCGCAGCATGGCGCGGGCGCGATGCAGCCGCGTCTTCACCGTCTCGGGCTTCAGGTCAAGAAGTTCAGCAGTCTCCTCGACATTCATGCCCTCGACCACGCGCGCGATGAAGACGAGGCGAAACGCCTCCGGCAGTTCGTCGATCGCGGCCTCGACAACTCTGTGGATTTCGCGCTGGGCCATGGATTTTTCGGGATCGTCAGCAGTGGACATCAGGGGGAACTGGATGATCTGGGCTTCCAGCGCGCCTTGCGGCAGTGACGAAATCTCGACACCCACCCGCTCGCGGCGCAGCCGCCCCAGCGCCTCGTTCATCGCGATCCGCGACAGCCAGGTCGAAAGGCTGGACTCGCCGCGGAAGTCGGTGAGATGCGTGAAGGCGCGGACATAGGTTTCCTGGACGACGTCCTCGGCTTCGCTGTCGTTGCGCAGGATGCCGCGCGCCAGCCGGTAGAGCCTGCGGTTGTTGGCCTTGATGATGGCGCGGACGGCGGCCTCGTCGCGGGCCAGTGCGCGCTTGACGAGTTCGGCCTCGCCGGCCGCAGCCGGCGCTGTTTTGGGTGTGGAGGCGGATTGCATGGCGTTCTCGCCCTTAATTCCAGCGGATAATCGAAATTAGATGCGGCCGCGGCGCAGAGGTTCCCGGAAATCGTCCACGCCCTACCCTTTGCGGCCGCGCGATTTCACCTCCTTGGCGTAGACGTCATCCTTGAAGCCGACCAGGAGTTTGCCGCCGAGGTCGAGCACCGGCCGTTTGATCATCGACGGCTGCGCCGCCATCAGCGCCAGCGCCTTGCGCTCGTTCAGGCCTTCCTTGTCGGCATCAGGCAATTTCTTGAATGTGGTGCCGGCACGGTTGAGCAGCGTTTCCCAGCCGACCTCGTCGCTCCATTGCTTCAGCTTGTCCTTGGCGATGCCGGTCGTCTTGTAGTCGTGGAAATCATAGGCGACGCCATGGCCGTCGAGCCAGGCGCGCGCCTTCTTCATGGTGTCGCAGTTCTTGATGCCGTAGATGGTGATGCTCACAGCCGTTCCTCGCATGCGTTGCGGCGAGAAAGTGGCTTCGCAACGGCTGTTGCGCCAGATCGGGCGCCACGCCTCCTGTGAATTCCCGGGAGTCTTTGTTCGAGCATGATCTTTTCGGAAAACCGGATTCCACTTTTCCGGATCATGCTCTAGCGTCCATATCGCGTGAAGACGAAATCGTGGTCTTTCGCGTGGGCTTCGTGGCAGGCGAAGCAGGTCCGGTGCTGGGCCTCGTCCACGGGCTTGCCGTCGATGAACCGGCCAAAACCCCAGCCGCCGGTGGAGGCGTATCTGGCGGAGTCCTTGACCATGATCTGGACGGTGGTGGGCGAGCCGCTGATGAAGGCGCCGTTGAGGCCCTCGACCGGGACATGCTTCCAGGCAAGCTTGACGAAGGTGGTGCCGTCCGGAAACGGCAGCGCGCCGCCCTCGCTGGCTTTGACCGCGGTGGGGTTGCCGAGGACGCCCCGGAGTTCATCGAGGCCGACCTCCTGCCCGACGGCGATCAGCTTCCAGTCGCGATAGCCGTCGGGAATCCTGACGCCGAAGATCGGCGACACCCCATCATCGGCAGGGCTCGCGGCGAAGGGCGCTGCCGTCGCAGCGCACGTCACCATCAGGGCCGCGAGGGCCCATTTCAGATTCTGTTGCATCCGTTCGATACCCGCTGTTTTTCAATCAGGCCTTGTCGACATCGATGACGGCCTGCGCAAAGGCTTGCGGGGCCTCCTGCGGCAGATTGTGGCCGATGCCGCCGGTGATGAGGCGGTGTTCGTACTTGCCGGAGAATTTCTTGGCGTAGGCGCTCGGTTCCGGATGCGGCGCGCCGTTGGCATCGCCCTCCATGGTGATGGTCGGCACCGTGATGACAGGGAATGTCGCGAGCTTCTTCTCCAGATCGTCGTATTTCGCTTCGCCCTCAGCGAGCCCAAGCCGCCAGCGATAGTTATGGATGACGATCTTGACGTGATCTGGGTTGTCGAAGGCATCAGCGCTGCGCTCGAAAGTGGCGTCGTCGAAATGCCATTTCGGCGACGCGAGCTGCCAGATCAGCCTGGCGAAGTCGTGCCGGTATTTGTCGTAGCCCTGCTGTCCGCGCTCGGTGGCGAAATAGAACTGGTACCACCATTGCAGTTCGGCCTTTGGCGGCAGCGGCATCTTGCCGGCCTCCTGGCTGCCGATCAGGTAGCCGCTGACGGAGACCATCGCCTTGCAGCGCTCCGGCCAGAGCGCGGCAATGATATTGGCCGTGCGCGCGCCCCAGTCATAGCCGGCAAGCGTCGCCTTCTCGATCTTGAGCGCATCCATGAACGCGACGATGTCGGACGCGAGCGCCGCCGGCTGGCCGTTCCGGAACGTCGCATCGGAAAGGATACGCGTGGGGCCATAGCCGCGCAGGTAAGGGATGATCACGCGATAGCCGGCGGATGCCAACAGCGGCGCGACGTCGACATAGCTGTAGATGTCGTAGGGCCAGCCGTGCAGCAGGATCACCACCGGACCATCAGCGGGTCCCGCCTCGGCATAGCTGACATTGAGAAGGCCGGCGTCGATCTGCTTTAGCGGGCCGAACGACGTATGCGCTCCCGGCTGCGCCGCGGGCAGCGTGGCCTTCTTGGCACCCTGCGCATGGGCGGCTCCGATCAGGCCGAACTGGGCTGCGGCGAAGGTTCCGGCGGCAACGCCGAAGAAGCGGCGGCGGCTCTGATTGATATCCTGGGACATGGCGATCTCCGGTTCGAACTGGCGACCTTTTGCCTCCTCCTGACTATGCGCGCTTGGAGATTATCTGGATTTATCCTTCAGATGGCTTTGATTTTTACGACACGCGCCTTGTGCTACGTTCACTGCCACTCCCGTCACAGCCGGCAGGCCATAGAATTTGCTCTATCATTTCAACGACTTCGTCCTGGATACCGACCGCCGCGAGTTGCGCCGGGGCGACGGGCTTATCGCCGTCGAGCCGCAGGTGTTCGATCTGTTGGAGTTCCTGATCCGTTCACGCGACCATGTCGTCAGCCGCGACGACCTGTTGGCCGCCGTCTGGCGCGGGCGCATCGTCTCGGAGGCAACGCTGAGCAGCCGGCTGAACGCCGCACGCGCGGCGATCGGCGACAATGGCGACGAGCAGCGGCTGATCCGCACGCTCCCCCGCAAGGGCATTCGTTTCGTCGGCGAGGTCCGCGAGCAAGCGGCCGACGAGAGCGCAGGGCCGCCCGTTGCCGCCTTCGAAGGTCCCTCGATCGCGGTGCTTCCCTTCACCAATATGAGCGGCGATCCCGAGCAGGAGTATTTTGCCGACGGGGTCGCCGAGGACATCATCACGGCGCTGTCGCGCTGCAGCGGATTGTCCGTGATCGCGCGGAACTCCTCCTTCACCTACAAGGGCAAGGCGGTCGATATCCGCCAGGTCGGCCGCGAGCTAGGCGTCGGCTATGTGCTGGAAGGCAGCGTTCGCCGCGGCGGCGATCGGTTGCGAATCACTGGCCAGCTCATCGACGCGAGTTCGGCCGTCCATCTCTGGGCCGATCGCTTCGACGGCGACGCGCGCGAGGTCTTCGACCTGCAGGACCGCATCACCGAAAGTGTGGTGGCCGCGATCGAGCCGACGCTGCACCTCGCCGAAGCCGAGCGCCGCCGCTCCTCTCCGCCGAGCCAGCTCGATGCCTACGACCTGCTGCTGCGCGCCTACAGTCTTCGTTACGAGTTCACCACCGAGAGCATTGCGGCGGCAATCGACTGCCTCGACCAGGCGCTGGCGATCGATCCAACCTATGCGCCGGCAATGGCGGCATCCGCCTATTGCCATGCGCTGCGCCATTTCCAGGGCTGGATCAGACCGAACGAGGAATATCGCAGCAAGGCCGTCGCGCTGGCCTGGCGCGCGGTCGAACTCGCGCCGAATGATGCGCAGGTCTTGTGGATGGCGGCGTTCGCAATCTGGAACATGGCCGACGAAATCGAGCCCGCACGCGAATTGTTCAGCCGCTCGCTTGCGATCAACCCGAATTCCGCGATGGCGCTGACGCTCGGCGGCTGGATCGAGGCGATGTGCGGCAAACAGGGCGCCGGCCGCGCCATGATCGAGCGGGCACAGCGGCTCAATCCCCGCGACCCGCGCGGCTGGTTCGCCTCCGGCGCGCTCGCGATCTGCGCCGTGCTGGACGAGAATTTCCCCGAAGCGATCGTCTGGGCGGAGAAGGCGCTGGCGCAAAACCGCCGCTTCGCGGTGGCGCTGCGCGTCCTGACCGTGGCGCTGGTGAAGAGCGGCGAGCGCGAACGCGCGGCACAGGTCGCACGCGAATTGCTGAAGGTCGCGCCGGATTTCTCGATCACGAACTTCCTGTCGCGAATCCCCTTCCCGGTCGAGCCTATGGCGCGGACCTATACCGAGGCGCTGCGGGCCGCCGGCGTGCCGGAATGAGGCGTCTTCGCTGACGCCTCAAGCGCTCTTTGGTTTCTTGGAAAGGTTGAGTGCCACGGCCGCGCGAATGAGCGCCTTCAACGCCGCTTCATTGATCTTGGCGCCTTCCTGCAGATCGATCGCACGCCTGGTGTTGCCTTCGAGGCTGGAGTTGAAGAGGCCCGAAGGGTCCTCGAGCGAGGCCCCCTTGGCAAAGGTCAGCTTCACGGCGTTCTTGTAGGTCTCGCCGGTGCAGATGATTCCGGCGTGCTCCCACACCGGAACGCCTCTCCACTTCCATTCCTCGACCACCTCGGGGTCGGCCTGCTTGATGAGATTTCGGACTCGAGCAAGCATCTCGCCTCGCCAATCGCTCAGTTCCTTGATTCTCGCATCTATCAGCCGAGAGGGAGAGTCTCCTTCTCCCTCCTTGGAGCTGCTCTTCTTCACGGTTGTCAACTTGCTGGATGCTCTGTTGGCCATTGCGTTCACCTGCAGACTTCAATCCGTCCGCGCCAGGACCTGCTCCAGATTCGCGAAGAACTGCTGCCACCCGGCGTGGGCGCCGCCGTAGGCCTGCTTCTGATCCGGCCGGAAGCCCGATTGCTCCATGCGCAAATGGGTTCCCCTGCTCGTCGGCGTGAGCGTGAAGGTCACCACACTCGTCAGATTGAAGGCTGCATCGTCGTGCGCAAAATTCCAGGTGTAGGACAGCGCCTTGTTCGGCTCGATCGCGAGGACCTCGCAGTCCAACACGCCGCCCCACTCGCCGCGCAGGTTGAAGCGGTGGCCCACGACTGGCTTGAAGTCGCTCTTCATCAGCCACTCCTCGATCAGGTGTGGTTGTGTGAGCGCGCGCCAGATCTTTTCCGGCGGATAGGGAATCTCGCGTTCGACAATGACGGAGCGCGTTTCGGTCGCAATGTTGGTCATTGGTCCATCCTTTTGAGCAGATCTTCGAGGTGATCGAACCGGCTTTGCCAGAAGCCGGCCATTTGGCTGGTCCAGTCGATCAGCGGGGCCAACGCGCCGAGTTGCGCGCTGTAGTGCGTCTGGCGGCCTTCGTGGCGGTCGCGCACGAGTCCCGCCTGCTTGAGAACCCCAAGATGCTTCGAGACGGCCGGCTGCGAAACCCCGGCGAGAGCCGTCAGAGCTCCGACCGTCTGCTCGCCTTCACGGCACAGTCGCTCGAAGATGGCCCGCCGGGTCGGATCGGCGAGCGCCCTGAAGAGCTCATCGTGAGCATTCGGCATTTGATATCGATAACCCGCTGGCTATTGATTGACGTATAACCGACGAGATATAGGTCAGTCAAGCGGGCAGATAGAGCGGTACTAACCTAGGTCACCGCAGGCCAAAGGGAGCAGGCGTCGCACCGCTCCCTCAACCCACATACCCCTTGGTTATGCATCAGGCGTTGCCGCTACCGACCAGACGTGGCCTAGGAGCCGCCACCGCCCGGCTCGAGCGCCTCGCCGAGTTCGAGGGGGTGTGCCATGGTCTCGTGCAGCTTCTGCTTGTCGAGCTCGCCCTCAGAAAGGCTGATGACGACGCAGGCAACGCCGTTGCCGATCAGGTTGGTGAGCGCGCGGCATTCGCTCATGAACTTGTCGATGCCGACGAGGATGGCGAGCGACTGGATCGGGATGTCAGGCACGATGGACAACGTCGCCGCCAACGTGATGAAGCCGGCCCCGGTGACGCCGGACGCCCCCTTCGAGGTGATCATGGCGATGCCTAAGATGCCCAGCTCCTGCCATATCGTCAGAGGCGTGTTGGTCGCCTGTGCCAGGAACAGCGTCGCCAGCGTCATGTAGATGTTGGTGCCGTCGAGATTGAAGCTGTAGCCGGTCGGGATGACGAGCCCGACCACCGGGCGCGAGGCGCCGAGATGCTCCATCTTCTGCATCATCTGCGGCAACACCGTTTCCGACGACGAGGTGCCGAGCACGATCAGAAGCTCGTCCTTGATGTAGCCGATGAAGCGGATGATCGAGAATCCCGAGAGCCGTGCGATCGAGCCGAGCACGATCAGCACGAACAGCGCGCTGGTCAAATAGAAGGTGCCGATCAGCGCTACGAGATTCCGGAGCGAGCCCAGTCCGTAAGCTCCGACGGTGAACGCCATCGCCCCGAAGGCGCCGATCGGCGCAACACGCACGATGATGCGGATCACGCCGAAGAACACTTTGGCAGCCTGGTCGATCGCGTGCGCAATCGGCTCGCCAGCCTTGCCCATGAAGGCGATGGCAAAGCCTGATAGAATCGAGATCAAGAGCACCTGCAGCAGGTCGCCGCGTGACAGCGCGCCGAAGAAGCTATCGGGAATGATCGCCATTAGATGGGCAACGATCCCCTCCTCTTTCGCCTTGGTCACGTAGGTCGCGACCGATTTGGCATCGATCGTGGACGGATCGATGTTGAAGCCGCTCCCGGGCTGCAGGGTCCTGCCGACGATCAGGCCGACCGCCAGCGCCACCGTCGAGACGGTCTCGAAATAGATCAACGCCTTCAGGCCGACGCGGCCGACGCGCTTGAGGTCGCCCATCGAGGAGATGCCGTGTACGACGGTGCAGAAGATCACCGGCGCGATCATCATCTTGATCAGCGCGATGAAGCCGTCGCCGAGCGGCTTCATCTCCTTGCCGAGATCGGGATAGAAATGGCCGAGCAGGATGCCAAGCGCGATAGCGATCAGAACCTGGATGTAGAGGACCTTGTACCAGGGCTGGTGACGGGCCGCGGGGCGGATCGCTTCTGCTGTCATGAGAGCTCTGCGGATGGAGGAATCAGGATGGCGCCATCATGGAATGAGGTGACGCCGCGAACAATGCACGTTCCCGTTCATGGTGCTTTGCGGAATAATCGACCCTAACCCCGCTACCCTAGCACGTTGCGCCAGCATAATCTTTCCAGAAAACCCGATGCCCGCTTTTCCGGATCGTGCTCTGGTGTACGGTTGGGCTTGGCGCGACGAGAGTCCAGACAGGTGGATGAGAAACAAGCGTCTGTAGCAGCCGGTCTGAGCGACGAAGAACTCGCGCGGCATCCGACTGTGTTTGCGGTGGATGCGCTACAGCACCAGGTCGTGGTGATCTCGGGCGGCGCCGGCGGCATCGGGCGCGCGATCGCCTTTCTGTTCGCGCGGCTCGGCGCGCATGTCGCTCTCGTCGGCCGCAACAGGGAAAGGCTCGACGCGCTCGCCACGCAACTGGCCGAGCGAAACCTGAAAGCATCCGCGCATGTCGCCGATATAAGGGAGCCGGACGCGGTCGCCGGACTGTTCGATGCGGTATGGGCCACCCATGGTCGCGTCGACTGTCTCATCAACAGCGCCGGCGGGCAGTTTCCGCAAGCCGCGATCGATTTCTCGATCAAGGGCTGGAACGCCGTCATCAATACCAACCTCAACGGCACCTGGTACATGATGCAGGCCGCCGCGCAGCGCTGGCGCGAGCGGAAAGTGCCCGGCAGCATCGTCAACATCGTGGTCGTGACCACGCACGGGCTTTACGGCATCGCACACACGATCGCCGCACGCTCCGGCGTGATCGGCCTTTCGCGTGCGGTCGCCGTCGAATGGGCGCCGCTGGACATCCGTGTCAATTGCATCGCTCCGGGCGCGATCGAGACCGAGGGCTGGAATGTCTACAGCGAACAGGCCCGCGCCGCCTATCCGCGCTCCAACCCGATGATGCGCGCCGGCTCGCCCTGGGACATCGCGGAAGCCTGCGCCTATCTCGCCGCCCCCTCCGGCAAGTTCATCACCGGCGAGACGCTGACGGTCGACGGCGGCGGCCAACTCTGGGGCGAGACCTGGACCACGGAAAAGCCGGCGTATTTTCGCGGCGAGGAGTAAGTAGCGAGTTTAAGCGGCGGCCTCCTCAGGCTGAGGGGAACGATCCGAGCGCGCCGCTCTCTCCATCGTCATTGCGAGCGCAACGCAGCAATCCATCTCTCCTCACGCGCGGAAGCAATCGATTGCTTCGCAGAGCCTGTTATCGGCGGCGCTCCGCGCCGACCCGTTGGCTCGCAATGACGGGTGACGCTTCATCAAGCCCTTCAAACCCGCGAAATACCCCGTTGCACGTCATACGGATATCAATAATATGTCAGGCATATACAAAAAGCATAAAATGCATTTCGGGGAGGACGAACATGAGTAGCTTGACGACGGGCGGCTCCATCGGTCTGGCGCGACCGCTCTCTGACGAGGCGACATCGACCGCACAGACATCCGCGATTGCTGCCCGCCTCGAGCGGCTGCCTCTCACTTCCTACCAGCGCGGGATCTTTGCCATCATCGCGACCGCCTGGTTCTTCGACAGCATGGACCTCGGCGCGCTCACCTTCGTGCTGGGCCCGATCAAGCAAAGCTTCGGCCTGTCGACCGCGGAAGCCGGCCTGCTCTCGAGCATGAGCTTCCTCGGCATGTTCATTGGCGCGGCATCGGCGGGCATGCTGGCCGATCGGTTCGGCCGCACGCGTGTGTTTCAGGTCAGCATGATCTTCTGGGGCCTGGGCAGCATACTGTGCGGGCTTGCGCCTTCGGTGGAGGCGCTGGCCGCCGCACGCGTCCTGCTCGGCTTCGGCATGGGCATGGAGTTCCCCGTTGCGCAATCGATGGTCTCCGAGATCATTCCCGCGAAGCAACGCGGCCGATACATCGCGCTGCTCGAAGGGTTTTGGCCGCTCGGCTTCATCGCATCGGGCCTATTGTGCTACGCTGTACTCTCGTTTGCCGACTGGCGGTGGGTGTTCATCCTGCAGGGCATTCCGGCGATCTTCGTCCTGATCGTGCGCCGCTACGTGCCGGAATCGCCGCGCTGGCTTGCCGCCCATGGCGATGCCGCCGGCGCCGACCGGGTGATGTCGGAGATCGAGGCCAAGGTCACGCAGCGGCTCAACGGCGCCGCGCTGCCGGCACCTCAGCCGCAATTCGTCGAAGTGCAGAGGACGCGCGGCCTCTCCACGCTGTTCGCGCCCGGCTACGCACGCCGAACGGTGATGCTGTGGAGCCTCTGGTTCTTCGCCCTGCTCGGCTTCTATGGCCTGACGACATGGCTCGGCGCGCTGTTGCAAGCCAAAGGTTTCCCAGTGACCAAGTCGGTCTTCTACACGATCCTGATCTCACTGGCTGGCATTCCGGGCTTCCTCACTGCAGCATGGCTGATCGAAAGACTGGGACGAAAGCCCACGCTGGTCGGCGCACTGCTCGGCGCAGCCATCGCCTGCTATTTCTACGGTGGAGCAACCAGCCAGACCCAACTGATCGTCGCAGGTCTCTGCATGCAGTTCTGCGCCTTCGGGATGTGGTCGGCACTCTACGCCTACACGCCGGAGCTCTATCCCACGCATGTGCGCGCGACAGGCACCGGCTTTGCGTCGGCGGTGGGGCGCATCGGCTCCCTCATTGGGCCCTCGCTGATCGGCTTCATCCTGCCGGTTACGGGACAGGCCGGTGTATTCGCGCTCGGTGCCGGCGCTTTTGTTCTAGCAGCTCTTGTCGTACTCACGCTGGGCGAGGAAACCAGAGGTCGAACGCTCGAAAGCATCTCGCATTGACCGAGCATGTTGCGGCTCCGAGGCCCAATTGACCCTCCTCGTCACGCGTGAAATATCGTCGTGACGAGCAGAGGGAGAATCACGGCAGATGGCCGCGGACAGGCGAACCGGGCGAGCCCGCACCAGCAAGATTGCCAGGTCCCGGAAGAGCGAGCCGGGCTTGCGCGATGTGCCGCGTGGCGTCGACGTCGAACGCGACGAGCGCGATCAGGAGACCTTGACCGACCGCGCCTATCGGCAGCTCGAGGAACTGATCGTCACCCTCGCCTTGCCGCCCGAAACCATTTTGTCGGAACAATCGCTGGCGGCGAAACTCGGCATCGGTCGTACCCCGATCCGGGAGGCGTTGCAGCGGCTCGCCCGCGACGGCCTGGTCGTCATCCTGCCGCGACGGGGCATCCTGGTGTCGCAGATCAACCTTAAGACCCAGATGCGCCTGCTCGAAGTGCGCCGCGAGCTCGAGCGATTGATGGCCCGCGGCGCCGCAGAGCGCGCGACGCCGGAGGAAATCGCTCAATTCGTGACCATCGCCAGGGACATGCGCCGCGCCTCCGATGAAGCCGACGACATGACCTTCATGCGGCTCGATCGTGCCTTCAATGAGCTGGTCAGCCAGTCAGCGCGAAACGAGTTCGCTTCGCGCGCGATGGGCCTGATGCACGGCCTGTCGCGCCGCTTCTGGTACCAGCACTATCGGGAAGTCGGCGACCTGCCGCTCTCGGCGCGCCTGCATGCCGACGTCGCCGAGCGGATCGCCGCGCGCGATCCGGACGAAGCAGCGAAAGCGTCCGACCGCCTGCTCGACTACATCGAAAGCTTCACCCGCAAGACCATCGAGACGTGATCCAGAGCGTTTTCGAGCGAAGTGGGTCCCGATTCGCTAGAACATCACGACGCTGCGGATTGCCGCGCCGCGCCGCAGCGCCTCGAAACCCTCGTTGACTTGTTCGAGCGAGATCCGCGCGGTGATCAACTGATCCAGCTTCAGCCGGCCGTCGAGCGCGGCCTGCGCCAGCAGCGGGAAGTCGCGCAGCGGTCGGGCGCCGCCATAGCTGGAGCGCCGGATGCGCTTTTCCTGCATCAAGGAACCCCACCGGAATGCGACGTCCTGCGCGACATCGATCTTGCCGAGCCAGATGACCTCGCCGCCCGGCCGCACCGCCTCGCTCGTCATCCGAAACGCACGTGCGCTGCCGGCCGACTCCAGAACGACGTCGACGCCGCGACCGCCGGTCAATTGACGCGAGAGATCGATCACGTCTTCTTTGGCGGCGTTGATCGCGTGCGTCGCCCCGAGCCGCTTGGCCAGATCGAGCTTGTTGTCGTCGAGATCGACGGCGATGACGATTCCGGCGCCGGCCATGCGCACGCCCTGCACGGCTGCGAGACCCACCGCGCCGCATCCGATCACCATCGCGCTGTCGCCGTAGTGGATCGACGCGACGTTGAGCGCGGCGCCAACGCCGGTCATGACGCCACAACCGATCAGGCAGGCTTGATCGAAGGCAAGCTCCTTCGGCACCACGATCGCCTGTTGCGCCGGCACGATGCAGTATTCAGCGAGCGCGCCAAGATACATCAGATGCTTGAGCTCGCGCCCGTCGCCTAGCCGAGCGCGGCTGCGTCCATCGAATTGCACCGCGAGCGGCGCCTGCCCGAGATAGGACTCGCAGAGGATCGGCAGGTCGCGATCGCAATAGAAGCAATGCCCACAGTGCGGATTCCAGGAGAGGACGACGTGGTCGCCGACGGCGACGCCACGCGCGTTCGCCCCGACCTGCTCGACGATGCCGGAGGCTTCATGACCGAGCAGGATCGGCATCGGATTGCGCAGGCCGCCTTCGATCACCTCCAGATCTGTATGGCAAAGCCCCACCGCCTTGATGCGGACGAGCACGTCCTCGGCCACGAGTTCGCCCGCCTCGACGGTCTCGATGACGAGCGGCGACTTCGGCGCGTGCAGGACCGCCGCCTTGTATTTGAGCCCCACTTCCAGATCTCCCGTCCCGCCCTGTTTCAGGATGCCGCCCGAACAGCACCCCCGTCCTTTCGCAACGCCGCGAGCGCCGCGTCGATATCGGCGGAACTCATTTCCCACTCATTCCCGAAATTGGCAACCACCGCCTTCATGAACGGCTCCACCAGCGCCTTTGCCGCGGCGGCATCGTTCAAGTGCTCGGCAAGGATCGCCAGCGACAATTGTCGCGGCTCTTCGCCCTCATAGCTCCATTCAAAGCCGTTCGCGGTGTAGCGGTGCAGATCAAGCCTCTGATCGAGCGGCCGGCCATCCACCGTGACCACCACTCCGTCGATGGTGCGGTCTCCGCAAAACCTTTTCATGCGTGGTTCCTCCCCGACAGCTTAGAGTTTGAGCATGATCTCCGCGCGAACGCTTCGCGTTTTTCGCGAGGGAAAACCAGTTTCCACTTTTCCGGATCATGCTCAAGGCGTTACTCGCCGCCTTGCTCAATTGATAGATTAGTGATATATCACGCACAAAATCGAATGTCATCTTAGTTCGACATCGGGAGGTCGGCCATGGAACTCGCATCAACCGCGATGTCGGATCGGCAGCGCCGCTACCGCGAAACCTACCGCGAGCGGGTCGCCGGCTGGTACAATGGCTGGCTGCACGTCTTCATCATCTACGCGATCGGCTTCACCGCGCTCTACATCTATCTCGCCAATGTTCGCGACCTGCGCGCGTGGGAATTGCTCATCGTCCCCGTGACTTTTCTGGGTGCGAATTTCTTCGAGTGGTGGATCCACCGCTACGTGATGCACCGCCCCTCGCAGATCAAGGCGTTCCGCGCGATCTACAATCGCCACACCTTGATGCATCACCAGTTCTTCACCGATCAGGAGATGCGTTTCGCCGATCATCATGACTGGCGCGTGACCTTCTTTCCCCCTTACGCGCTGGCGACTTTTACGTTGATGTCGATCCCGCTCGCGATCGTGGCCGGCACCATCATCTCGGCCAATGTCGGATGGCTCCTGATCGCTACGACGACGTCGATGTACCTGATCTACGAGTTCATGCATTTCTGCTGCCACGTCGAGGAGAACTGGTTTGTCCGCAGCGTGCCGATGGTGAACACGATCCGCCGTCACCACACCGCCCATCACGATCAATCGATCATGATGGAGCGGAACATGAACCTCACCTTCCCGATCATGGACTGGCTGTTCGGCACGTCTGATCTCGACCGCGGGCTGCTCGGCCATCTCTTCAACGGCTACGAGACGCGCTTCGTTAAGCGCAACATGCGCAAGACCTCGCGCACCCCGCGGATCGATCCGGCCGTCAGCTCCGTGCCGGCGGAGTAATCGCGATGGCCGGCATCGAGCCGAACGGCCTCGCGCTGGTGCTGTTCGCGGCAGCCTTCGCAGCCTGCTGCCTCAGCTTCTTCACGCTGGTCGGCATGTTTCCATCGAGCGCCAGGCCGCAATCGATCGCGGGCGCGGCCGGCGCGCTGCTCGTGTTCGCCAATCTCGCGCTACTGGTGATCCTGCTCGCGGGCGTGGCCTCGTTTGCGCACCAGACGCTGCGCTGGACCTCCTTCGTGGTGTTCGGCGGCCTGATCTTCCTGTTCGTTCCCGCGGTGTTCCAGGTCATCCCGAGCGCATGGCGCGACAGCCGCGGCGGGCTTGCCGTCCTCGGCCTTGTCCAGATCGCAGCGCTCGCGCTGATGCTCTCCCCGCTGCAGGGATTTACCGCGTCATAGAGGAGTTTGCCGATGCCCGTCCCGATCAAGACAGCTCTGTCGATCATCGTGCTGCTGGTCGCCTGCGCGGCCTATTTCTACCAGGACTCGATCGGGCAGCACGGTCCGAAGATCGCGATCCTGGTGCTCGCTCCGTTTATGGTGGTCGCGATGTGGATATTCCCGGAAGTGACGCGGAAGTGAGCGCGGCGGCGCTTGCCGCTTCTAGATTCTTCTTTTGACGCGTTTTCTTCACGCGAACCGGTATCCACTTCGCTCGAAAACGCTCTAATAGTTGATCTCCATCCGCAAGCCGCGAACGTCGACCTCCTCGCCGCCAAGACGCGCATTGCTGTCCCGGGCGGCCACCGCGCAGGCACAGGCGTCGATCAGATCGTCGCGTCCGATCCCGGTGCCGTAACGTTGCGCCAACCAGCGTGATAGTTTGACAAAGCCCCGCTCGGCCAAGAGTTTCAGACGCTGCTCGCGGCCTCGTTCCGACTTCTTGCCTTCCAGTCGGATCTGCTTGCCGAGATTCCGGAAGATCAGTTCCGGATGCGCCTCGCCGATGGTCGCCTGACGCTCCGGCGTGATGAAATCGTCGACCTCCCTGATCTTGTCCCTGATGTTCCAGAGCTGGCAGGACACGCCCATGCCCGGGCCTTCGTAGCGCCAATAGTACCGGTTCGCCGAAGCCTGATCCGCAAACTCCCAAAGATTGCGCCGCGCGCCGAGAAACACGGAAGCGCCGACCAATTCGCGGGCACGCAGGTCGCAGGTCCGGTGCCCCTTCATCGTCAGGCCGATCGGCATATCGATCATGGCGCGCTTGTGCGCAGCCGCGAGCAGCCGATCCAGGCGCGGCGAATAGTCGAAGCCGTGGTCGCCCTGATCGTCGATCCAGGCCACCACCCAGCCGCCGCGAAACCCATCGAGACCGAGATAGCAGGACACGTCCGCTCCTTGTTTCGTTCAGGTTACACCATTGGCCGCTCCTTGCTCGAACGCCGTGACGGACCTTGCGATTGTCCATCGACACCAGCACTATCCTCTCGCATTTCGGGAAAATGCGGAGGCGGTTCGATGGAAGAAATCGAAGCCTTTCTAGCGATCATTGAGACCGGCAGCCAGACGGCCGCGGCGCGTCGACTCGGCCGATCGGTGCAGGCCGTCAATCGCTCGCTGCTGGCGCTGGAACATAAAGTCGGCGTCGAACTCGTCAGGCGCACGACGCGAAAATCCTTCGCCACAGAAGCGGGCCTTGCGTTCTATCGGCGCGTCAAGCCGGCCTTCTCCGAGATCAGCGAAGCGCGCCTGGAAGCGGCGAGCCGGCGGGCCGAGCCATCGGGACTGCTCCGCGTCACCGCGCCGGTCCTGTTCGGATCAACCTTTGTCGCGCCCGCGCTTGCAGACTTCATCGCGCGCAATCCGCGCATCAAGGCCGACTTGCAGGGCTCCGACCGCCAGATCGACCTGGTCGGCGCCGGTTTTGATCTTGCGATCAGGATAAGAGACCTGCCGGACTCCTCGCTGAAGGCACGACGTCTCGGCGAGCTTCGCACGGTGGTTTATGCCGCCCCTGGCTATCTCGATCGCCACGGCCGTCCCGGCCATCCGGATGGCCTCGTCCGCCACCAATGCATCCTGCACGGCACGAGCGAAGGCGAGACGGCAACGTGGCGGTTCCACGTGCGCGGCCGCATCAGGAATGTGCGCGTGAGCGGCTGCTTCCGCACCGACAATGTCGCCGCGGCGCATGCCGCCGCCTGCCATGGCCTTGGCATCGGATACGGTCCGTTCTGGCAGATTGCCGAACAGTTCGATCGCGGCGCGCTGGAGGTCCTGCTCGAGGAGTTCGAGGCTCCGCGGATTCCGATCCAGGCGGTGTTTCCACCGAGCGGCATGGCACCGGCGAAGACGCGGCTGTTCGTCGAACTGCTCGCCGAGCGACTGAAGCGCGAGCGCCTCTGATCTGATTTTCTCGATTTTCGGAAAAGTCTATTCCATCAGGCGCTGATTGTTTCTCGCGCCCAGCGAACTCAACTTACAGCCAACTCGGCGCGAACTCCGCGCTCGCCAGGCTTTTCAAATCGAGGAGCACGTCATGTCCACCGACAGACGCACGCTGCTGCGTGCCGGTTTTGGCCTCACCGCGGCATTCGCTTCCGGCAGTCACGTGACTGCATCGGCCCATGCAAGCGACGGACCGCAATTCAAGGGCGGGCTCAGTTACGACGAGGCCGTTCGCGCCGCCGCCGCAGACGATTTCGGCCGGATCATTCACAAAGAGCCGCGCGCGGTCCTGAAGCCAGCCGAGAGCGATGACATCGCGACCTTGATGCGATGGGCCGCCGAGCGTGGATGGAAGGTCGCAGCGCGCGGCCAGGGCCATTCGACCTACGGACGTTCGCTGACCGACGGGATCGTCGTCGACATGCGCGAGCTCAATCGCATCGGCGAAATCGAGACAGACCGCGTCGTGGTCGAAGCCGGGGCGACATGGCAGAGCGTGCTCGACGCGGCGCTGGCGCGCGGACTGACGGCGCCGGTGCTGACCAATTATCTCGGCCTGTCCGTCGGCGGCACGATCGCGATCGGCGGCATCGGCGGAGCGTCGTCGCGACATGGCATGCAGGCCGATAACGTGCTCGAATTGAGCGTCGTCACCGGCGACGGCCGCGAGCTGACCTGCTCGGCGACCGAAAATCCCGATCTGTTCGATGCCGTCAGAGCCGGGCTCGGCCAATGCGGCATCATCACCCGCGTCAGCCTGCGCCTGGTGCGCGCGCCCGAGCGGGTCCGCCGCTATCAGCTCTTTTATCGCGATCTGGCTTCGCTGACCGCCGACCAGCGGCGCATGTTGGCGACGGGGCGTTTCGACCAATTGCAGGGCGCGATCCTGCCTGATGGCAGCGGCGGCTGGCGCTACCAGCTCGATGGCGCGATCTTCTACAATCGCGACGCCGCGCCCGATGAAAGCACGGCGCTTGCGGACCTCGCCGATGACCGCGGCAAGGCTGTTATCACCGACCTCGCCTATCGTGATGACGCGCTCGTCTTCGCCAAGTTCGAGAGCTTGCTGCGGTCGAAGGGGCAGTGGTCCATTCCGCAGCCCTGGCTGTTCACCTTCCTGCGCGGCAGCAACGCCGAACAGGTGGCGCGCGAGATCATCGGCGAACTGGGCGACGCGGATGTCGGACCATTCGGGCGGATCACCTATTACCCGATGCTGACCGATGCGTTTCGCGCGCCGCTGCTGCGGTTGCCAGATGAGAATGTCGTATTTCCGTTCAACGTGGTCCGCATCCCCTCCGATACCGACGCGACGCAGATCGCGCGGATGGTCGCGGCGAACCGCGCGCTCTACGATCGCATTCGCAAAGCGGGCGGCGTCCTCTATCCCGTCAGCGCCTTTCCGATGTCATCAGACGATTGGCGCGAGCATTTCGGCCCGAAATGGTCGCTGCTGCGCGACGCCAGACAGCGCTACGATCCGCACAACCTGCTGACGCCCGGCTACAATTTGTTCCCGGGCCAGGCGTGATCAGCGCAGAGCCACGGCATCAGCGTTTCTGCGCAGGTCGTTTGCCAACACGTGAGCGCGGCGATTCAATTCCCGGGATCGAGCCGATCTCCCTGGCGAGAAAATCGATCAGGAGCCGGACGCGGGCGATGCCCGCGCGTTCCGGCACGATCAGCATGTTCAGCGGAACAGGCGACGGCGTATAGCGAGGCAGGATCGCCGTCAGCCGACCGGCTTTCAGGAGATCGTCCACCAGCCATCGATGCGCGGGCGCAATCCCGCGGCCCGCGACCATTGCCTCACGCGCGGCAAGGCCGTGGTCGACGCGAAGTCGTCCGCCGAACGGCACCGCATGATGCTCACCGCGCGGCCCTTTCAGGTCCAGCATGTCGCTGCCTGCGATGTTCGACATCCGAATGCCCTCGTGCTGCGCGAGGTCCTGCGGGACCGACGGCGTCCCGCACGAAGTGAGATAAGCGGGTGCCGCGACCAGGAGTCGCCGGGATTGGCCGAGCGGGCGGAGCTTCATCGAGCTGTCAGTCAGCGGCCCCAGCCGCAGCGCGATGTCGACTCCTTCGCGCACGAGATCGACGCGCTCGTCCGTAAGGCTGAGGTCGATCGCGATATCGCGATAGCGATCCTGAAACGCGAAGATCAATCGGCTGATATGCAAGACGCCGATCGCCGCCGTGCAGGAAATCCGGATCGTGCCCGCCGGCTGGCCGCGTGTGCCGCGGGCCTCGTCGCCGGCCTGTTCCACCAAACGCAGGATCTGGACGCAGTTGGCGTAGTAGCGACCGCCCTCGTCCGTCATGGTGACGCGCCGCGTGGTCCGCGACAGCAAAGGCACGCCGACGGCGTCCTCGAGCTCGCGCAGGTGACGCGTGATGGTGGATTGGCCGACGCCGAGTTCGCGCGCCACTGCCGACAGGCTGCCGCGCTCGGCAACGCGGACGAAGCTGCGCATCCGCTCCAGCGTGACGTCCGATCTATCCATTATTCGGCATAATCTTATGCATTGCCGACATGTAGTGGATCAGCACGACATCGTCTAGCTGAGGGACAGTTTTCCGCAAGGGATCATCGACCGATGAACGTGCTGCTTGTTTTCGCCCATCCCGAACCGCGCTCGCTCAACGGCGCGCTACGCGATGTCGCCGTCGCCGAGCTGAAGACCCAGGGCCATCATGTGCGAGTCTCGGACCTCTATGCGCAGGGTTGGAAGTCGCAGATCGATCGAGCCGACTTCCCCGCGTCGGCGAGCGACGCGCGCCTCAAGCCCGCTGCGGCTTCCGGCGAAGCCTTCGCCGCGGGCACGCTGACCGACGACGTCAAGGCCGAGCAGGAGAAGCTGTTATGGGCCGACATTCTGATCCTGCAGTTTCCGCTCTGGTGGTACACGATGCCCGCGATCCTGAAAGGCTGGGTCGACCGGGTCTACGCTTATGGTTTCGCTTACGGCGTCGGCGAGCACAGCGACAGGCATTGGGGCGACCGCTTCGGCGAAGGGACGCTTGCCGGCAAGCGCGCGATGCTGATCGTGACCACCGGCGGCTGGCAGGAGCACTATGCGCCGCGCGGCATCAACGGACCGATCGACGACCTCCTGTTCCCGATCAATCACGGCATCCTCTATTACCCGGGGTACGACGTGCTGCCACCGTTCGTGGCCTACCGTGTCGACCGTCTCGACGAGAACGGCTTCGATCTCATCGCCGATCGCCTGCGCGAGCGGATGCGAACACTAGCGACCACGCCGCCAATTCCGTATCGACCGCAGAACGGCGGCGACTATCTGATCCCGAGCCTGCAGCTTCGGCCCGAGCTAGTTGAACCTGATACCAGGGGATTTGCGCTTCATGTGGACGGCGCCGCGGCGCGCGCCCGCGACAACGTCGGTATGCGTCGGTTCCGAGAGGCCTGACGCCGCCCTGAGCGGGCCCTCGGTCACACCACTTCGAGCGGCACGAACGGCCCATCCGGCAATCGCACGACGATGACATCGTCCGGCCGCACGGCGCCGCCTTCAACGACGATACCCATGACGCCGCCCTTGCGAACCAGTTTGCCATCGACGCGCGTGATGATCTCGCGCAGCATTCCCGGCTGAAATGTATCGATCTGCACGCAACAGCTGCGCAAGCCCGTGATCTCGACGATCGCGTCGCGCCCGATGTGCAGGCGCGTGCCCACGGGCAGCGCCATCAGGTCGATCCCTCGCGTAGAGATGTTCTCGCCGAGGTCGCCGGGCCGCACGACGAAACCCTTGCGGGTCAGATCGTCGATGAGCTCTGCCTGGATGAGATGAACCTGCCGCAGGTTCGGCCGCGTCGGATCACGTTCCGCATCGAAGCGGTGCTTGACCAGCGGTCCACAATGCGCGTCGCCGTCGATGCCGAGCCCCTTGCGCAGCACGACGACGTCTTGCGGATGTTTGGTGAAGCTGTGCGTGCCGCTGAGGAAAACACCGAGCACGAAAGGCGGCGAGTTTCGGTCAAACCAAGCATGGCACAAACTCCATTGTGCTGATATGCGTTGGTTGACGTTAACGCCTACGCGGCAAGCTCGACGAGCAAACCGTCTGCTCTTTGTTTTTCACACCGATAACAGACTGGCAAGCCTAACTATGAGGCACGGGATGCCTAGCCCGGCTTGTCGTCGTCGAAGCTGACGATCACGGCGGCATTGGCGATGAGGATGGCATCGCTGCCCTGCTCGGCCGGAATCTCGAGCCCGCCCTTGACCGCGGTGACGGTCACCGTGCCGTAAGGCAGTTCCTTCGCGACAGCAGCAGTGTCGACCGCATCCGGATTCGGCACGCCGATGGTGACATCGACGAACATGTCGTTGGCGGTCTTGCCGAGCATGCGGAAGAAGCCAAGGCTCGAATGACGGATGGCGTCCGAGACCGCGCGCCTTGCCGCCTTGGTGGCATCCTTGCCGTGAACATCGACGCCCATGCCCATCTCGGTGATACAGCGAACGCGTGCCATTCAATTTCCTGTCTTGTCTTTGAGTGGGAGGAGGCCCTAAGGCGCGCCCTCCACTCGATTACCCCTGTGAGCATAGCTATCCACCTCACGCTGGCAAGGGCGGGGTCGCGCAAGCCGGCGTCCCGATCTTCGCTACCAGACCGAGGGGATGAACCGATAGCGCACGCGCGCGGCATACTCGTCGTATCCCTTCAGCTCCGCCCTCAGTGCGCCCTCCTCGTGCAGCGTCCGCCATGCGATGCCGAGAATGAACACCACCGACATCGCAAGACCGATCCAGGACCCGAGCAACAGCGGCAGGCCGACGATAAGGAGCAAGGCGCTCGTATACATCGGGTGCCGCACGATAGCGTACGGCCCAGTATCGATCACCCGCTGATCCTCCTGGATCTTCACCACCGGCGCGGCAAAGGTATTTTCCCGGAAGGTCCACCACACGCCGAGCAGATAGAGCACGGTGAGGACGCCGCCGACCACCTGCAGCCAGACCGGCACCGCGGTGAATCCCGTGCGCGCGGCATCCCATGACATGAAGATCATCCAGGCGCAGAACAGCACGATGAAGAGCGTCAGCCAGATCCGGTCCCACGGCTTTTGATCGCGCTGCACCGGTGAACCCATGCGCTCGCGCAACAGGCGCGGATTGCGCTTGGCGAGCCACAGGGTGATTGCAAGGCCGCCGATCCCGAATAGGGCGAGGAACGCCCAGCCTCCGGGATAAGCCAGTGTGCCGGCCGGCCACAGGATCATGGCGGCCATGATCGCGGTCCAGACCACGAGCTGAAGCGTGACTTTCACCATGACATGCTCCCGGCACCGGTCCGGGCTTGAGTCTGAAGCGTAGCGGCCATGGCAACTCTCCGCTCTGTCGCCCCATATTGGACAAATCCACAATATCCAGTATATTCGGGAAATGCCGAATATGTCAAACAAAGGTCCGACCGGCGCCGAACGGCGCTTCATCGAAGATGTGGCGCGGCTGCTGGTGCCCTGGGGCGTTCCGCAGGCGGCCGCCCGCCTCTACGGCTACCTGCTGCTGTTCCCGGAGCCGGTCAGCCTCGACCGCATGGCGGCCGATCTCGAGATGAGCAAGAGCACCGCCAGCGTCGCCGCCCGGCTGTTGGAGAAATACACGCTGGCGCGCCGCCACGGCCAACGCGGCAGCAAACGCGTGCTCTATGAAGTGTCCGACAATTACGAGGGCATGCTGACCGAGCAGAACCGCCTGCTCGATGCGCTCGCCGAACTTTTGAAGCAGGGCGCGGGCATCGCTGCCCGCGGAAAGACACGCAGTCGCATGGAGGAGATGGCCGAGTTCCACATGACGATCCGCCGGTCGATGGAAGCGGCGCTGAAACGCTGGCGCGCAAGGAAGACGCGGTAGGTCAGCGCAGCACCCATCGATCTCCTCCTCAGGCCGGCACAGGCGCCGGCTGAGGCTTGGCGCTCGGAAACGGCCTGAACGTCAGCGCGATCAGGAAGGCGCCAAGTCCAACGGCCCAGGAGCCGATGTAAAGCCAGGCGTAACTGGCGAAGGTGTCGTAGATCAAACCTCCGGCCACCGGCCCCGTTGCCATGCCCAGGCTGCCTGCCATCGCCGTTCCACCGATCACCGTGCCCATCATCCCTAGCGGAAAATTCTCTCGCGCAAGCACGGCGTAGAGCGGCATGGTGCCGGCATAGATGAAGCCGAACACCGCCGCGACGGCGTAGAACGCGCTGAGCTCGCGCACGAAGGCATAGGCGAGCGCACCGAATGCCTGGGCAAACAGCCCCGAGACCAGCACGCGCTTGGCGCCAAAGCGGTCGCCGAGCAGGCCGAACGCGATCCGGCCGCCCATCCCCGCCAGACCCTCCACGCTGTAGATCGTGACGGCGGCGATCATCGGTATCCCGCAGCTGATCGCATAGCTCACCGTATGGATGATCGGCCCCGAATGCGTGGCGCAGCAGAAGAAATTCGTCGCGAGCAGAACGATGAACTGCGGCGAGCGTAGCGCTTGCGCCAGCGACATCCCCGGTTGCTGCTGGCCCACGCCGGAAGCCGGGGCGTGTTCGCGTTCGAGCGCCGGCGGGCGGCGCACCAGCAACGATAGGGGAATCATGATGCAGGCGACAACGACGGCCAAAATCTGAAGCGAGGTCCTCCAGTCATGGATCGAGACGAGCCAGGCCGCGAGCGGCGACATCGTCATGGGCGCCATCCCCATTCCCGCCGAAACCAGCGACACGGCAAGACTGCGATGGGTATCGAACCATCCGGTGACGCAGGCCATCATTGGCGCGAAAATAGCGGCGGCCGCGCCGCCCACCATCAGGCCGAAGATGAATTGAAACGCGACCAGCGATGAGGCGAGGCTGGCCAGCGCCAGGCTTGCCGCGAGCACGATCGACCCAGTCAGCACCACCGGCAGCGGCCCGAGCCGATCGGACAAGGTTCCCCAGATCATGCTCGTGAACGCCATCGCGAGAAAGCCAATGGTCATGGCGCTGGACACGCCAGTGACGGACCAGCCCGTATCCCGCGAGATCGGCAGGAGAAAAACCGGCAGCGAGAACATCCCGCCGATCGCAACGCAGCCCAGAAGCCCGCCGGCTCCGACAATCACCCAGCGATAGTGAGCATCCTTCATTCCCTGTCTCCACTGCAGCTATCCCTGGCTCCAAGACGAATGCGAGGCGCCAAAGACGACATGCGGAGGTTCGTTCCAGCTCACTTTTTTGCGAACGGCGCCGCATCCGTGGCTGGCCAGGAAAACAGCGGTGGAAGGCAGCGGTTCATTGCCCGCCCTGCGGACCAGCTTCCGTCATTCGGCAGCCTCCCGAGGGGTGACGCCCTGCTCGACGTCCAACTGCAGGATGTCGTTGAAGCGGTTGAACGCGCCGCACAGGGCGATGCGCCAGGTCAGTTCGACGATCTGAGCCTCGGAGAAATGCTGGCGAAGGCGGCTGAAGATCTCATCACGGGTCTTGTTCCAGTTGTTGGTGACCGCGATGGAATATTCGACGACCAGTTTGTCGACTGCATCCAGTTCGGGATGATCCTTGTAGTCGAGCAGGCGTTCGGCCCCCTCTTCCGAGACACCCTGGATCGCCAGCTTCGGCGCGTGATGCGACACGCAATAGTCGCACTTGTTCAACAGCGAGACCGTGACCAGCGCCAGCTCAAGATGGCGCTTCGATAACACCGCCTCGTCTGCCAGATCGACCAGCAGCGACCACGTATGCTTGAAGATCGGCGGCCGCTGCGCCATCACGCCGGCCTGATGCTCGAACGCCCCATAAGTGGTCATCTTATCCCAGAGCGGCTTCAGCTCTGCCGGCAGATCGTCTCTGGTCTTGATGGACACGCGCGACATGGATTCACCTTGAATCGGATGTTGAGAGGGGCGCAACGGGATGCAAGCAATCCTGCTACCACGGCGGCTGGCGCCGCTGGACGAGGATAGCAGCCCCGCCGCCACGTCAGTCAAGGCCCACGGGATTATTCGTCAAGCCATTGCATGAACTCGTCGACATGCTTCGCCCAGAGTTCTGGACGCGTCATCGTGTAGTGGCCGGGCGACGTCGGAGTTCCCGGCTGAACGACGTACCGGCCCAGCTTGAGCTTCGGCACGAGGCGTTGCAGAACCTTCAGCGTGTCAGGATTGAACTCGTCGTCGGCAAAATTGAGTGCGAAGAGCTTGGTCTTGATTTTGGAAAGCTCGGGCTCGGGGTTGTAGGTGAATGACGATTTGAGCGAGTAAAGGATATCATTCGGGTCGGTGTGCTCGGCCTGGAAGCGAGTGTTCGCGAGGAATTTGTCCGCCGCGGCACCATCAGGGATTTGTTGCTGAAGCGCCGGAGCGCTGTCGATCATCATTCGAAGCACCCGGAACCCGTAAGTCCAGCCGCGCGGAGGCTGCGTGTAGTCACCGTTGTTCCACTCCGGGTCGGAACGGATTTCATCGATCACCATGCGCCGCCACAGCAGGTTGCGCCCCGAGACTGTGATCGGCAGCGAGACCACGGGCATCACACCGTCCATCATGTCGGGATAGGCTTCGGCCCATTGCCACGCATTCATGCCGCCCATGGACATGCCGAGGATGGCGTGGAGATGCTTGATGCCCAGGGTCTCGGTGACGAGCCTGTGCTGGAGATCGACGATGTCGCCATAGTCGTAATTGGGAAATTTCGCCTTCAGGCCATCGCTCGGCTTGCTGGATTGGCCGTGGCCCACATTATCGGGAAAGATCAGGTAGTAACGGCTCGCATCGAGCGGGCGTCCTGGATCGAACAGCGCCTTGGTGTAGGTCGGGCTGACAAGGGCGCGGCTGTCCGCGCCGGTCCAGTGCAGGACGAGGACGGCATTGTCGATGTCGCCCTGGGCGTTGCGATGCGGCGTGCCGAGCGTCGCATAGTGGATCTTCAGCCGTTCCAGGGTCTCCCCATCCCGGAACTTGTAGTTGTCGAACCAGGCATCGGCCTGAACGGCCGCCTTGTTCACCTGCAGGTCCCACGCTGAAGCCGACCCGTTGGCAGCGGCGGCAGATGGCGAACTGGATTGGGCAAATCCGGTGCCTGCAAGCATTGTTCCGGGCAGCAGGCCGAGGAGGACGCCAGCTACAGCACGAGCACGTCGAGACTTCATGATGATTTCCTTGCACTGGTGGGAATGGCGAGTCTGCCGTCTCTGCTATGCGTTGGCGCGCTCGACGTGCTTGATCCCTACGCCACGACGAAGCAGGTCGAACGCCATGATGTGGCTCGCACCCGAAATGCCGACGCCATAAAGCGGGATCAGCGCCATCGGCAGCGTCTCGATGCCAGACATGCGCGGGTCGTTGAGGAGGAAGAGCGTCAGCCCCGTACCGACTGCCACGACAAAATCGGCGAACCCAAAGATGTGGAAGACGAGGTACCGGTTCCGACTTTCGGGCAGCAGCGTAACGCCAAGGGCCAGAAGACCCGCGACGAGGTCGCCCCATGCGGCGTTCCGAACAAAGATTTCCGGGAGGAGGTTGTACGCACCGTACCAGAAGAAGACCAATGCAGCCGCGATGCGCCAGATATGAAATGCCGTGAGCGGCCGCAGCCCGACGGCTTCGATGTACGCACGGAAGCCGTCGGATATCGCGTAGACGACAACGGGCACCACAATGCCCAAGGCAATGATGGGAGCGAGCACCAGCGGGTAGATGGCACGATAGACGCCTGCCTCGGCGGCGACGACGACGGCCAATCCCCAGATAGCCAGGACAGTCAGCAGGACGTGCGTTCCGTGGCGCTTTTGGTCCTCAATTTCGCGAGCCATGAGATATCTCCATTTTAGGTGTAGTAACACGTTTCTGAGCACCGAAGAGCGCCACGCTTTTTCTCGCTTCTCAGCCTGACAGCAAATCCAGAGCGGGTCTGAGTTCGTCCCAACGATTGGGGCCGATGCGACGATTGCTCTCCCGTTGCGCCGTTCGCCAGAGCGGCACCGCTTCCTTGAGAAGTGTCCGCCCTTTGGCTGTCAGCGTCAGACTGCGGATACGTCGATCTCCCGCGTCTGGCTGAATCGCAACGAGCGCAAAGGTTTCCAGGGGCCTCAAGTTGCGCGTGAGCGTCGTGCGGTCCATGCCGAGCAGATCGGCCATATCGCTGATCGGCATCGGCTTGTCGCGCTTCAACGCGGACAGGATCGTGAACTGTCCGGACGTCACGCCGATAGGCTTCAACGCCGCGTCGTACCGGCGCGATGTGGCGCGGGCCGCCCTGTTCAGACCAAGACACACGCAGGCCTCGTAAAAATCCGACGCTGTAAGATCGTCCTCTTTCATCTGTGACTCTTATAATAAGAGTTACTCACGCGCAAATCACGCTTATGGCAACAGCGTAAAGCTATCCACCCTGGGCTCCCTCATCGCAAATCAGCCATCTCGTACAGCGGCCGGATTTCGATCTCGCTCGGTCCCGGCATGGGATTGGGGCAGCGCTTTACCCAGGCGACCGCTTCGTCCATGTCCTTGACGTCCCAGAGCCAGAAGCCGGCGACCAGTTCACGGGTCTCGGCGAAAGGCCCGTCGATGACCGTGCGGCCGGGACCATCGAATGCAATGCGCTTGCCCTGCGAAGACGGTTTGAGGCCATCGGCGGCGCGCAAGATGCCGGCCTTGCGCAGCTCATCATTGAACCTGCCCATCGCCTCGAGCATCTCAGTCGTCTCAGGCGTGCGGAAAAAGCCCTTCTCGCTGTCTTCGGTAGCCTTCACGAGCACCATCACACGCATCGTCTGTCTCCTTGCTTTGGGCGGCCTTATCGGCTTGGCATCGGAACGACGAACGGGATTTTCGGAGGCCGACATCGTCCTGCGAATTTTTTGACGGTGAACTGCAGCCCGCTCAGGCGGCCCGCCCGAGTTTTAGCCCTTTGATGTCGCGCATTGGTGGCTCACCAAAGAGACGGCGGTACTCGCGATTGAACTGACTGACACTTTCATAGCCCACACGAATGGCCGCAGTTGCGGCATCCACCCCCTCGGACAGCAGCAGGCGGCGCGCTTCGTGAAGCCGGAGATGTTTCTGGTATTGAATCGGGCTCATCGTCGTGAGCTGTTGGAAGTGACGGTGAAGCGTTGAAATGCCCATGCCCGCTTGGTCGGAGAGCTGCTCGATCCGCAGCTTCTCGGTGTAGTGATCTCGCAACCACGCGATCGCCTTGGCGATACGATGGCTGGGCGAGCCGAGCCGGACAATCTGCCGGAGCCGCTCGCCATTCGGTCCCGCGGCTATCCTGTAGAGGATCTCGCGCTGGATCAGACCACTGAGCACGGGAATGTCCCGGGGAGACTCCACCAGCCGAACGAGACGGACCACCGCGTCAAGAAGCGGCTCGGTCAACTCGTCGATCGCCATGCAGGCGTCTTCGTGAGGAGTTTCGATATGATTGAGCTCGATCTCAGCGATAACTTGTCGCGCGATTTCGAGATTCAGATCGACCTGAAGGCCGATATAGGGATCGTCCGGCGCCGCTGCTTCGATAGTTATGATCGTTGGCATCTCGATGGCGGTCAGCAGAATGCGGTTGGCAGGATGCACAAACGTTCTTCCGCCGAGGTCGATCCGCTTTGCGCCTCGTACACACACGCACAGGCTTGGCCCATACAGATAGCTTGTCGGTGGCAGCGGGCTTGTGATCCACGACAGGCTCAGACCCGGTACCGAAGTTCTGACAATGGACCCCCGCCCTGTCGCAGCTTCGATCATACCCACGAGTTCCGCGCAGGCGGAGCGTCGCACCAAGTCTCCAGGGAGAGATTCAGATATCATAGGACCCCGATATTTCATCGCCCGTTTTAGCTAGGTCTCCGGCGGCAAGCATTCAAGAAACCCAACCGAGAGATTATCAGGCAATCATTTGGCAGGATTTGGCTCTCCTGCATCGTCGCATTCGCGATAGCGTTTTCGGTGAATCAACCAGACAACGGGACGCGGATGATGAGCGTGAAATTGCCGACGACAACGCTAGGTGAGCACGGTCCGGTGGTGGGCTCCCAAGGCTTCGGCTGCATGGCGATGGCCACCGGCTATTATGGCGAGACCGACGAGGCGGCAGCGCGCGCAACGCTCGATCGGGCGCTGGACCTGGGCGTGACGCTGTTCGATACGGCCGACGTGTACGGCGGGGGCGCGAACGAGGAGTTCATTGCCCCATTCGTCCAGGCGAACCGCGACAGGATCGTGATCGCAACGAAGTTTGGCCTTGTCCATCGCGACGGCAAGACCTGGATCGACAATCGGCCGGAATATATCCGCCAGTCGCTCGAGGGTTCGCTCCGCCGATTGGGAGTCGACACGATCGACCTCTACTACATGCACCGGCGCACGCCTGATGTGCCGATGGCGGACTCCGTCGGAACGATGGCCGACCTCGTGCGCGAGGGGAAGATTCGCTATCTCGGCCTCTCGGAAGTCTCCGCCGCGGAGCTACGTGAAGCTCACGCCATCCATCCGATCACGGCGCTGCAGACTGAATGGTCGTTGTTCTCGCGCGAGGTGGAAGCCGAGATCGTTCCTGCCGCCGCCGAACACGGCATCGCACTCGTTCCCTACTCTCCTCTCGGCCGGGGCCAATTGAGCGGCGCCACTCAGGGAGTCCAGCTCCAGGCGTCGGACGTGCGCCAGCACATGGCGCGCTTCAGCGAGGAGAATCGCGCTGCGAACGATGCGCTGATCGCCGGCATCTCGAACCTGGCCTCTCGGCACGACTCCACGCCGGCACAGGTGGCGCTGGCCTGGCTGCACCATCAGGCAGCCGTCCACAGTCTGACCATCGTTCCCATCCCCGGCACACGAAAGCCCTCGCGCGTCGAGGAGAATGTCGGCGGCGCAACGCTGCGATTGGCGGACGAAGATTTCGATGCTCTCGATCAGCTCGCGGACGCTGTAAGGGGCGATCGGAGCCGGACGATCTGATCTTCATTCCAGAGGGTGAATAGACTTCGGTGCAATTTGCTCGCCCAGACCGAATGGCGGATTACGCTTTGCACCTCAGCTTTTCGCGCTGCGACGGAAAGCTAGTCCACCCTGCCCTCGCTGCGGGAGAGCCGCGAGGGCGAAGTCACCTTCGAACATGATCGGCCGGTCAGCCAATTTCGGGACCCCGACGTCGACATCGTGGCGAAGGACTTGATACCCCGCTCGCGACGATCCTTCCAAGGCCGCCGCCTGAATCGAAGCGATCCGAGAAGACGTCAGAAAGCTAGGAGAGATTTGAACTCTCTGGCGCCCGATTCGGCGCTTGACGTCAAGTGTAAAAGCTGATTTTGTGAATAAAGTTCGCTGACAGCGAATTTAGTTTGGCGAATGGACGCGAATCAGAGATGGATGGAACCACGCTTGGGTGACATTCATGCCTCCCAAACCGAGCGCGGAAGCGCTCCTGGGGTTTGCAAGAGCCCTCCACTGACCGGCCCACGAGGCGCATGTGAGTGCGTCGCGCGGCCCCCGGCCATAGGCGCGCATCGATAAGGCTCGATGCGCGCCTGGGAAGCTTAGAGGTCCTTTCGTTCGAGATGCTCTTTGTTCAAAGGCACCGGGGCAATTCCGCTCCGGGGAACGGAGAGAAGATCAATGGTAGTTACCGGCGATCCACCAAGCGACGAACGAAAGCGTTCTGATTTCTGGAGACGAGTGCGCAGCTTAGGCCGCAACCTTGTCAATAGACAGACGTTCATTCTAGCAACTCGCATTATCATGTTGATCGTGCGGTTAGCTGAACTAGTGAGCAGGCTGCGCAGCGACCACTAAGCTAGTTTTCCCAATTCTCGAGAGGTTTAGAGCCATGTACGACCGGGCGCTGAAACTAATCCGGCAGTATCATCGTCTGTCGCAAGCGGAGCTTGCTGACTCGCTCAATCTTTCGCGTTCGTTTGTTTCCGAGCTCGAAAAATCAGGAGGAAAAAAACCCAGCATTGATGTGCTCGAACGTTACGCCAGCCACTTTAAGATCCCCGTTTCCTCACTTCTATTATTTGCGGAGCGTTCTGGATCGTCGGATTTGCGTGAGCGGTCGCGAACCTATGCTGCTGACAAAGTCTTGAAGATGCTGGAGTGGCTGGAAGAGACTACGAACGATGAAACAGGAACTCAACACTGAAGATGGCTAGGAAGCAGCGTAGGGACCTAAAGTTATCGGATTGCTGGCTTTACGCTGTTGCTTCGCCCGGCGACTTGGCCGAACGCCTTTCTACAAAAGGAAATAAGCTGACCGTCAAGGACCTCCGTGCGCTTGCGGCAGATGAAGGCAATTTTCAATTGTTCAACCTTGTAAATGACAAGGGTAAATCGCGCGCCATCCAATGGCCAAAAAGGCGATTGCAAAAGATTCATTCACGAGTGCACACACTACTGTCGAGGGTTGCAGTGCCAGCCTACCTTCACTCCGCTGTGGAAGGAAAATCTTACATTTCGAACGCGGTCGCCCACGAATGTGCTGTATCAGTCGTAAAGATCGACATAAAGAAATTCTTCCCGTCTGTCTCGCGCGCGGCAGTATTCAGGTTCTTTGCAGACCTGCTTAGGTGCCGTCGCGATGTTGCTGGCCTGCTTGCCGATATTTTGACCTACAATGCACATTTGCCGACCGGCGGTGCTGCCAGCCCAATCATCGCGTACTATTCATTCAAAGAAATGTTCGATGAAATCGACCGCCTTGCTCGATCGCGAGATGTCACCATGACGTGTTACGTGGACGACATGGCTTTAAGTGGCCCGCGCGCAGACAAGGGTCTGTTGCGTGATATTCGACAGATCATTTCGAAGTACGGTCTTAAGTCTCATAAAGCTCACAAATTTGCTGCTTCCCAGCCGAAGGTGGTCACGGGAGTTTGCATCACTGCCAACGGCCCTCGCGTTCCGAACAAGTTGCATCTCAAGATCAAGAATGGCTTTAAGGACTTGTCCCTTGCAGAGACGTCTGATGCAAAAGCAAAAGCCTTAAGCCCGCTCATTGGAAGAATGGAAGCCGCGGGACAGATAGACCCGACTTTTAAGGCGCGTGCAAAAACGCTCCGCGACCAGCAGCTCAAGCTCTTCCAACCCAGATAATCCTCTCGGGTCTAGAAAAATTTGCCTTGTCCAATGGACACTTGCCCTGACAGCTGAGTCCTAGGGAAGCCACTTCGGAGCTGCAGCTCGATAACTATCGACGCGACTTTCGGCGATTATCCCTCTACTCCCACTCGATTGTTCGCATCGTCCCTAATGAGTTGATTTGTCGTTGCAGAAAGTTCTCCGCCTTGAGAACTCCCGTCGCCCGAACCGTCAGATGCGCATGGCTTTTGAATTCAAAGAGGAATTTGACCGCTCCAGAAAATCTCCGCTTTCAGCGACTATCAATATCGATCGGTCCACTTTTCTCGAATCCACTGGCAGTGCCGCACCGCCGACATAGCCGAAGACTACCGTCAGCAGCACGAGTGGAGCGATCGCAGCTCGGCTTCCAACCGGATTACGGCAAGGCTCGCCGGCAACTTGCCGCGCGTCAGTCGCGCGATATGGACAGCCCCGCGAGAAGCGGAGCGTACGCGGCGAGCCTGCGGGATACGAACTCCGTGAAGAGTCGCACGCGCTTCGTCTTGCGTGTCTCCCCCTGTGTGAGAAGCCAGAGCGTTCCGTACATGTGCAGGTCAATGCCCGGCACCCTCATCAGTTGGGGGTCGGCATCTCCGACGAAGCACGGCAGTTTCGTCATCCCGATCCCTTGTCGTGCCGCAACGAGCTGCGCCTCGGCGTCAGGGGTCCTGAACGGAACCTCCGTGACGCGAACCTCTCCCTCACGGGCCCAATCCGGGAGTCCAAGATTGTCTATGACGATCCATCGGATGGGGTCAGGCGCGCCCGCACGCCACGCGGCTAGTCGATCGCGCGATATGTAGATGCCTCCGAACAGCTCCGGCCCCTTCAGGCCGTGAAGATTGAGCGGCAGAGTCTTGCGGTCGGAGACGATGCGGATCGCGATATCGGCCTCTCGGTTGGTCAGATTGGCCGGCTCGCCGGACGACTGGATTTCCATCTCGATGTCCGGATGCAGACGCGCGAAATCGGCGAAGTCCGGCATGAGCAGGTGTGTCGCGAAGAACGGCGGCAGCGTCACCCGCAGAAGCCCGCTCGCGCTCTGGTCGCGCCCGAAGACGCGCGTCTCCAGTCGGTGCGATGATGCTTCCATCTGGTCCGCGAACTCGAGGACCTCCTCGCCCGCGGACGTCAGGCGATAGCCCGAAGGCAGCTTTTCGAACAGATGCGCCCCGAGGTGTTCCTCGAGCTGGGCGATGCGTCGCAGCACGGTCGAGTGGTTCACCCCGAGGCGCTCGGCGGCGGCCCGCACCGAGCCTCCGCGCGCGACGGCCCGAAAGTAGCGAACGTCATCCCAATCGATCATGGTGCAATCCCGCACAGCGGGGCTTGCCTTCGAAAGCCCGAGTCCAACACCATCGAACATCCTCTCGAATGTGGGGTAGCACGGGCGGGTGATCACTGCCTATGCCGACAAGCACGGCCCAATTCCGAAAGGCGGGCACCGATCGCGCCTAGCGTCAGTCGTCCAGCCGGATCGATTTCGCACCACCGATGTGCGCGCCTCCGCACTCAACGCCTGACACCGGAACACCCATTTCGGCGGTCTCGGGGACCCCCCGATCAGCCAAAGACGGAGTCTGAAGGAAAGTCATGGAAAAGCTTGAGGGTAAGGTTGCAGTCATCACGGGTGGATCGAGCGGCATGGCGCTGGCAAGCGCCAGGCGGTTCGTTGAAGAAGGCGCCTATGTTTTCATCACGGGCCGGAGACAGGAGGCGCTCGACGAGGCCGTCAAGCTGATCGGCCGGAACGTGACCGGCGTGCGCGGCGACGCGTCCGATCTCGACGACCTCGACCGCCTGTTCGATACGGTCAAGCGGGAAAAGGGCAGGATCGACATCCTGTATGCGAGCGCCGGCACGGGCGAAGCCGTTCCACTGGGCGAGATTACCGAGCAGCATTTCGACGCGACCTTCGGCCTGAATGCGCGCGGCACCCTGTTTACGGTTCAGAAGGCTTTGCCGCTGTTCAACGATGGCGGATCGATCTTCATGACCGGGTCCGTTGCTTCGGTGAAAGGTTTTCCTGGTTACAGCGTGTATGCGGCGAGCAAGGCGGCGCTGCACGCATTCGCACGCGGGTGGCTCAACGAACTGAAGGGCAGGAATATCCGGGTGAACGTGTTGCACCCGGGGCCGATCGCCACACCGATGCAGGACCAAGTTCTCACCGAGGAGGCGAAGCGGATGTTCGAATCCCTGATCCCGCGGGGAAAGATGGGTCGTCCTGAGGAAATTGCGGCTGCCGCGCTGTTTCTTGCCTCAGACGATTCCAGCTTCGTGAATGGGGTGGAGCTGTCTGTCGACGGCGGCTTCTCGGCCATCTGAAAGGCGCGGAATCAATATCAACACGGATCGGAGAAGTATTATGAGCTATGCGATTGTAGGATTCGGTAAGGTGGGCCAGGCCCTCGCCCACGCCTTCGCCCGTAAAAACATCGACGTGACCGTCGCGAGCCGCCGGCCGCCCGAGGCGTTGGCGCCGCAGGCCCGGGCGATTGGACCCACGGTCATCGCCAAGTTGCTGCGGGAAGCACTCGAGGCCGACACAATCATCTTGGCGGTCCCGTTCGGGGAGCATCGCGAGGTTGCGAAGGCCCTGCCGAGCTGGAAAGGCAAGACGGTCATCGACGCGATGAACGCGTTGGTTCCCCCTGAGGAGCTGGACGGTCTCCTGTCCTCCGCCTTCGTCGCGAAGGCGTTCACCGGCGCCAAGCTCGTGAAAGCTTTTAATCACCTGGTTGCGGCCACCCTGGCTGCCGATCCGATCGTCGAGGGAGGGCACCGGGTCGTCTTTCTGTCTGGTGACGACGAGGACGCGATCGGTCCCGTGATGGCTTTGGCCAAACAACTCGGCTTCGCACCCGTCAAGCTGGGAAAGCTCAACGAGGGTGGCGCGCTGGTGCACGCACGCGGCCGCGTTTGGGGCCAGCTCATCTTCCAGGATTTGTTCAAGAAGGAGCAGTAATCGATCTACGACCGTGTGATCGACGCCGAGAACTGGTCGCGCGCGCCAACTTTCTTCGAGCAGCGCGCGACCGAATATTTGAAGTGGTGCGGCCAACGAAGGCTTCGGGCGGCCGGCATGAAAGCCCTTGAGGTTAAGACGTCCCGTAACGCCGTGCGGCCTCGATGGTCAGTCCCTTGCCGACAGCCCCGAACGTATCTCCATCAATCGCCCGCGCCGCTGGTAGTTTCGCCGTGATTGCCTTGCGGACATGGGCCAGTTGAACCGACCCTCCGGTCAGAAACACCGCGTCGATGTCGGCTCCCGCAAGGCCGGCCTGCTTCAGGCAAATGTCTATCCGCGCCTCGATGCGGTCGGCAAGGCGCTGGGTGTAACTGACCAGATCCTTGCGTCGTACCTCGGCTTCCAGGCCCTTCTCAATCCACTCCAACGCGATATTGGATTTCGGCGTCTCCGAGAGCCCTATCTTGACGCCTTCGACATCCATCGCAAGCGTGTGTCCGCGCTGCTCATCGAGGACCCGCACCAGACGATCGAGCAATTCCGGCTCCTTCGCCTCATAACGCACCTGACGTATTTCGCTGATGACTTTTGAGTCATACATGCGATTGATGCTCGACCACGTCGCGAGGTCGTGGAAATAGCTCGACGGGACTTCCAGATCCTCCCGCTTCATGGCCGAGCGATAGCCGAGCAACGGCATTACGACACCAAGGCTGAGATACCGATCAAAATCGGTGCCGCCGATGCGGACGCCGTCGTTGGCCAGGATATCGTCCTTGCGCTCGGCGTGGCGATGCCGCTCCGGCGACAACCGAACAACCGAAAAGTCCGACGTTCCGCCGCCGATATCGGCGATTAGTGCGATTTCCTCGGTCCCGATTTGACGTTCGTAGTCAAGCGCCGCTGCGATCGGCTCGAACTGAAATGAGATGTCATCAAAGCCCGTTCGCTTGGCTATATCGCGCAACGTCGCCTCCGCCCTGGCATCGCCAGTCGGATTGTCATCGACGAAGTGTACGGGGCGGCCATGTACGACGTGACGCAACGGGTATCCGACGACCTCTTCCGCGCGTCGCTTCACCGCACCAATATAGTAAGCGATGACATCACGGAAGCTGACGCGCGCGCGGCCGACGCGGGTGGTCTCGTCGATCAGCGTCGTGCCGAGCACCGATTTGAGGCTGCGCATCAGTCGCCCGGCGTCGCCCTCTACATAAGCTTCGATGGCACGACGGCCGATATGGGTGCCGGCGTCGGTTTTGTAGAAGATTGCGCTTGGAATCGTGGCGTGATCGCCCTCAAGCGCAGCCAACACCGGGCTATCGCCAATGATTGTGCCAAGCGTAGTGTTCGACGTCCCGAAATCCAGACCGCAAATCGCTCCCGGGCGGGAGTAAATTATTCCCACTCAATCGTCCCCGGCGGCTTGCTCGTCACGTCGTACACCACGCGGTTGACGCCCTTCACCTCGTTGATGATCCGCGTCGCGGTCGCGCCGAGGAAGCTCATGTCGAACTGATAGAAGTCCGCCGTCATGCCGTCGGTGGACGTCACCGCGCGCAGGCCGACGACGTATTCATACGTCCGGCCATCGCCCATCACGCCGACCGTCTTCACCGGCAGCAGCACCGCGAAGGCCTGCCAGATCGCGTCGTAGAGGCCGGCCTTGCGGATCTGGTCGATGTAGACGGCGTCGGCCTGGCGGAGGATGTCGAGCTTTTCGCGTGTGATGTCGCCGGGGCAGCGGATGGCGAGGCCGGGGCCTGGGAATGGGTGGCGCCCGACGAAGGCTTCGGGGAGGCCGAGCTCGCGGCCGAGCACGCGGACTTCGTCCTTGAACAGCTCGCGCAAGGGCTCGACCAGCTTCATGTTCATGCGTTCGGGGAGACCGCCGACATTGTGGTGCGACTTGATCGTCACCGACGGGCCGCCGGTGAAGGAGACGCTTTCGATCACATCAGGGTAGAGCGTGCCCTGCGCCAGGAATTCGGCGCCGCCGATCTTCTTAGCCTCCGCGTCGAACACGTCGATGAAGAGGCGGCCGATGGTCTTGCGCTTCTGCTCGGGGTCGGTGACCCCCGCGAGCTCGCCCAGGAATTGCTTCGACGCATCAACGTGAACCAGCGGGATGTTGTAGTGATGGCGGAACAGGTCGACGACGGTCTCGGCCTCGTTGAGGCGCAAGAGGCCGTGGTCGACGAAGACGCAGGTGAGCTGGTCGCCGATCGCCTCATGGATCAGCACGGCCGCGACCGCGGAATCGACGCCGCCGGAAAGGCCGCAGATCACCCTGCCCTTGCCGACCTGGGCGCGGATCTTCTCGATCGCCTCGTCGCGGAAGGCGCGCATGGTCCAGTCGCCGGTGAGGCCTGCGACCTTGCGGACGAAGTTGCGCAGCAGTTTTGCGCCGTCGGGCGTGTGCACCACCTCGGGGTGGAACATGAGGCCGTAATATTTGCGCTTCTCGTCCTGGATCACCGCGAACGGCGCGTTGGCCGAGATGCCGGCCACGGTGAAGCCCGGCGGCATCTTGGTGATGCGGTCGCCATGGCTCATCCAGACCTGGTGGCGGTCGCCCATCGACCAGGTGTCGTCGAACAGCTTGCTCGCGGTCTTCACTTCCAGATCGGCGCGGCCGAATTCGCGGTGATGGCCGCCCTCGACCTCGCCGCCGAGCTGGGCGGCCATGGTCATCTGGCCGTAGCAGATGCCGAGCACGGGGACGCCAGAGTCGAAGATCGCCTGAGCGGCGCGCGGCGAACCCTCCTCATGCACCGATTCCGGGCCGCCGGAGAGGATCACCGCCTTGGGCTTCATCTCGTTGAAGGCGGCCTCGGCCTTCTGGAACGGCACGATCTCGGAATAGACGCCCTCCTCGCGGACGCGGCGGGCGATCAGTTGCGTCACCTGACTGCCGAAATCGACAATCAAAATCTTGTCATGCGCCGAGGCCACTGATGGCGTCGACGACTCGCGGTCGGGCTTGGCGGCTGTCATGGACAGCAGATACGCGACGGGGGGCGGCATCGCAACCCTCCCGGGGACGGCGGAGATGGGCTTCCACGGGGTTTTGCGCGGGCCGGGCCCCGAAGGAGGCGGCCGATGGGGCGATTTGTAGGATGGGTAGAGCGAAGCGAAACCCATCATCCATGGCACGGGCGCAATTGATGGGTTTCGCTTCGCTCTACCCATCCTACGGCCCTACGCAGCTAGCCAGTTCGCTTCAAAATCGAGACAAAAAACCCGTCGGTTCCGGTGCGGCGGGGGGTCATCAGCCAGGCCTCGGGCGACGGCAGGGCCGCGGCGGCGAAGGCTTCGGCCTTGTCCCAGAGGACGCTGGCGGTCTGTTCGGGCGGGACGATGGAGAACTCTGGGTGGCGCGCGATGAATGCGTTGACCTGCTCGCCGTTCTCGACCGGGAGCACCGAGCAGGTGATGTAGGCGATCCGACCGCCTGCCTTCACCAATGGCGCCGCTCGCTCCAGAACCTCGGCCTGGTCCTTCAGCCGCACCTCCAGTGAACCCGGGCGCATCCGCCATTTGGCGTCCGGATTGCGGCGCCAGGTGCCGGTGCCCGTGCAGGGCGCGTCGATCACGACCAGATCGGCGCTGCCCTTGACGTCAGAGAGCGGGTCGCTGTCTCCCTTCGGCGTGCGGACATCGCAATTGTGCACGCCGGCGCGCGACAGGCGCTCATGGATCGGCGCGAGCTGGCGCTTGTCGCGATCGGTCGCGATCAGCCGACCCTTGCCCTGCATCATCGCGGCCAGCGCGAGCGTCTTGCCGCCGGCGCCGGCGCAGAGATCGATCACCTGCTCGCCCGGTTTTGCTGCGGAGAACAGCGCGGCGAGTTGCGAGCCTTCGTCCTGAACCTCGATGCCGCCCTTGACGAAATCCTCTTCGGCATGGATGCCGACATTGCGGGCGTCGGCGCCGAGCTCGATGCGCAGACCGAGCGGCGACCACGGCGTCTCCGTCGCGCCGAGATGCTTCAGCCGCGGCAGCATCTTGTCGCGGCTCGTCTTCAACGTGTTGACGCGCAGATCGAGCGGCGCGCGGCTCGCCATCGCGGTCGCTTCCGCCACGCGATCGTCGCCGAACACTTTTGCGAGATATGGATCAAGCCATTCCGGATAATCGCCGGCGATGTGCGCCGGCGCGCCGGCAAGCGAGCGCGAGGTAAGCGCGGTGCGCTCCGCATCGGTGAGCGGCGATGGCGCGAAGCGGCCGCCGTCGCAAAGGGCGGCGATGGCATCGACGTCCATGCCGCGCTCGAGATGGAGCATGCCGAGCACACGGGCGCGGGCGCTGTCGTCATCCATCAGGTACGCGCTGGAGGATTGCCGGCGCAGCACGTCCCAGATCAGGCCGCTGATTGCGGCGCGATCGCCGGAGCCGGCGTAGCGGTGCGCGGTGCCCCACTCCTTCAAGGCTTTCGCCGCCGGCACGCGCTCAGCGTCGATGGTGTCGATCAATTCAATGGCGGCGGAGAGACGCGCGGCGGGGGTCATCTAGAACTTTCAGATCAGGAGCAGGAGTTTCAGGGCGAAATAGAGCCACATCGCAAACAGCACTAGCGCGCTTGCGAGCCAGGCCGTCGAGCGTGGTGCGGAATCATTCGAAGTGACGAAGATGCCGGCATGGGCAAAGCGCGTCACCACGAACACCCAGGACATCAGCACGATGAAGAGATCGGCACGACGCAGCGGCAGCGCAAGTGCGATCAGGAGATAGAACAAGACAGGCAGTTCGAACTGGTCGCGGTAGCAGTCGGCAAGCTGCGTCGCGCGGTTCGGGCCGCCAGGCGCAGTGTCTTCGCGCCGCGTTCGCATCATGCCGAGCAGAAGCGCGAAGGTGAGGCCGACCAGCACGAAGACCGGCAGCAGAACCATTTGAACCGACATGGGAAACTCTCCGGGCTCGGAGGTATAAGGGACAAGCTAATAGCGGCCGCTGCCGCCGCTGACAATGCGCCGGCGATGTCGTGGCGTCATCATTCCGACTTCCGGCCGATCTAGGATGGCAGCAAACAGGAATTTCGCATGTCCGAATTTCGCCTGACCCAGATTTCCGACACCCACCTCGCCCGCCGCCGGCCGACGCTGATCGCCAATTTCGAGGCGACCGCCGAGCATATCGACGCGACGCGGCCCGACCTCGTCCTCAACAGCGGCGACGTCGCCTTCGATGGGCCGAACAGCCGCGCCGATCTCGAATTCGCGAAATCGCTGCATGCGGCGCTGCCGGTCGATTGCCGCTACCTGCCGGGCAATCACGACATTGGCGACAACCCGACCGCGGTCGGCACGCCGCCGACAGAGCCGGCGACGGAGGAGCATCGCGATGCGTTCTGCTCGCTCGTCGGCGAGGATCGCTGGTGCTTTACGGCCGCAGGCTGGTGCGCTTCATCGGGCTCAATTCGCTGATCATGAATACCGGGCTTGCCAGCGAAGCCGAGCAGTTCGATTGGCTCGCTTCACAGCTCGCCAACGTCAACGGCAAGCCAGTGGCGCTGTTCCTGCACAAGCCGCTGTTCCTGCATCTGCCTGACGATGCCGAGCTTGCGGAAACCGCAATCCGCTATGTTCCGCAGCCGGCGCGCCGCCGCCTGATTGAGATGTTCAGTGCGGTCGACTGGCGCCTGGTCGGCAGCGGCCATGTGCATCAGCGACGCGATTTCACTTATCGCGGCGTCCGCCACATCTGGGCGCCCTCCGCCGGCTTCGTCATTCCCGACGACAAGCAGGATGTGATCGGGATCAAGGAAACCGGAATAGTCGAATACCGCTTCCGGCCCGACACTGTCGAAGTCCGCCACGTCAGGGCGAAAGGCCAAATCGATATCAGCCTCGACGCGCTGCTCGCAGAGATGGCGGCAGATTAGGCCGACGCGGCAAATCTGCGCGGTAGCCTTCGGATCCTGCTGGATCACTGTCGTTCAGATCCTGCTGGATCACCGTCAGCAGCGCCTGCAGGGATTCCGCGTTGGGGCGCTGAGCGGGCGGCGGCACCAGCGGGCCGATGCCGAACGCCTCAAGCTCGGGTTGGGGCTCGACGAATTTGCCGTGCAAAACATCAGCGCGGCGGCCGATGACCCACATGGCCACCGCATAACCGGCCGCCAACAAAATGACGCAGAATATGCCGATTTCAAACATGACTACACCTGAAAATAATGTATTAATTCAATGTGTTGCATGCACAGTCAAGCAAAGGCGGCGCTTGCGCGAATCATTTGGTTAACGCTGTGACCTTTCGGGTACGCTGCTCCTTGCGACGTGGCTTCCCGGACACAAAAAGTCCGCCGCGTTGGCGCGGCGGACTGGTGTCGCTTTCAAATATTTCCCGGAAGAACCCGCGACGGGCGTCAGTAGCCGTAGCCCGGCGCCGCGTAAGGCGAGCCGTAGTAGGCCGGCGGCGGGGAATCATCCCAGGGCGCGGTGGCGAATGCGCCGACGCGCGGCCCCGGATAATAGGCCGGCCCGCTGCGATAATACGGGACGGCCGGAGTGGCCATGTCAGGATCCACCACGGCGGGTCGCTGCACGTAGCGCTCGCGGGCGGCGACAGGGTTTGCCAACGTTGCCGTCGCAATCAGTGCTGCCGATAGGACTGCGAGTCTTCTCATTAGCTGCTCCATTCCGATGCGGGGAACCTGTGATATTCGGCTTCCCGGCATCTTGGCTTGCTGGTTGCGCATGATCCTCGCGCGGGAGCGTTTCGCGTCATCGCGAGCGAAACGTTCCCGGTTTTTTCGGATCATGCTCCGCCACCAACAGCTGCATGCAGCAGAGCGTTCCTGATTTCTCTTCACCGATGCGCGAGGTCGGAGCACTGCGATCAATGGATCGCAGTGCTCGCTGAGCTGTGATGGCTCACGCCTTGTCCGGACCGACGCGCACGAGCTGCTTGCCGAAATTGGCGCCCTTCAAGAGCCCCATGAACGCATCGGGCGCGCTCTCGAGACCGTCGGTAACGAACTCCTTGTATTTGACCTTGCCCTCGCGAACCCACTGCGACATGTCGCGCAGGAAATCGCCGTGACGGGCGGCGAAATCGCTGACGATGAAACCGCGGAACGTCAGGCGCTTTGTTAGAATTGCGCGCATCATCGTAGCAGCCCATTTCGGCGGCTTGCTCTCGGTATCGTTGTAGTGCGCGATCAGGCCGCAGACGGGCACGCGCGCGAACGGGTTCAACAGCGGGAACACCGCCTCGAACACGGCACCGCCGACATTCTCGAAATAGACGTCGATGCCCTTGGGGCACGCCTCCTTCAACTTCGCAGCTAGGTCGGGATCGCGATGGTCAAGGCAATCGTCGAAGCCGAGCTCGTTCTTCACGAAGTCGCATTTGTCCTTGCCGCCGGCGATGCCGACCGCGCGGGCGCCCTTGATCCTTGCGATCTGCCCGACTGCGGAGCCGACCGCGCCTGACGCCGCAGCCACGACCACGGTCTCGCCCGCTTGCGGCTTGCCGATATCGAGCAGCCCCGTATAGGCGGTCATCCCGGGCATGCCGAGCACGCCGACCGCAGTCGAGATCGGCGCGAGCTTTGGATCGACCTTGGACAGGCCCTTGCCGTCGGAGAGCGCGTGCGTCTGCCAGCCGGCGCGCGACAGCACGATGTCGCCCTTTGCAAAACCGGGATTGTTGGACGCGATCACTTCGCTCACCGTGCCGGCTTCCATCACGCCGCCGACCGGCACCGGCTGCGCATAGGACGGGCCATCGCTCATACGCCCACGCATATAGGGATCGAGCGACAGCCAGATCGTGCGCAACAGGACCTGGCCTGCGCCCGGCTCCGGCACGGCGTATTCCTCGAGACGGAAGTCGGATGGTTTGGGCTCGCCAACGGGACGTGAGGCGAGAACGATGCGCTTGCCCTGGGACATGGTGTTTCCTCCGATGTGTTCGTTATTGCGTAGCGGAGCAATCCACAGTTCCGCAAGCGGAGCAATGGATTGCTTCGTCGCTATCGCTCCTCGCAATGACGCCGGAGGAGGAAAAGTCTCTTACGCCCCGCCCGGATAGTTCGGGGATTCGCGGGTGATGGTGACGTCGTGGACGTGACTCTCGCGCAAGCCGGCACCGGTGATCCGGACGAACTCCGCCTTGTTGTGGAATTCGGCGATGTTCTTGGCGCCGACATAGCCCATCGCGGCGCGCAGGCCGCCGGCGAGCTGGTGCATCACATTGGCCACCGGGCCCTTGTAGGGGACCTGCCCTTCGATGCCTTCGGGAACCAGCTTGAGCGTATCCTTGATGTCCTGCTGAAAATAGCGGTCGGCCGAGCCGCGTGCCATCGCGCCAACCGAGCCCATGCCGCGATAGGCCTTGTAGGAGCGGCCCTGCCACAAAAAGACTTCGCCGGGCGTCTCGTCAGTGCCGGCGAGCAGCGAGCCAACCATCGCGATGTCGGCACCGGCAGCAAGCGCCTTGGCGAGGTCGCCGGAATATTTGATGCCGCCATCGGCGATGACAGGCACATTGGCCTTCTTCGCCGCTTCGACTGCATCCATGATCGCGGTGAGCTGCGGCACGCCGACGCCGGCGACGATGCGGGTGGTGCAGATCGAGCCCGGACCGATGCCGACCTTGATCGAGTCCGCACCGGCATCGATCAGCGCCTGCGCGCCGTCCCGGGTCGCGATATTGCCGGCGATCACCTGCACTGCGTTGGACAGCCGCTTGATGCGGTTGACGGCTTCCAGCACGCGCGAGGAATGACCGTGGGCGGTGTCCACGACGATGAGATCGACACCGGCGTCGATCAGGCGCTCGGTACGCTCGAAGCCGCCCTCGCCGACCGTGGTCGCCGCGGCGACGCGCAGGCGGCCCTGCGCGTCCTTCGCAGCCAGCGGATGCGCCACCGCCTTTTCGATATCCTTCACGGTGATCAGGCCGACGCAGCGATATTGATCGTCGACGACCACCAGCTTCTCGATGCGATGCTTGTGCAGCATCCGCTTGGCTTCGTCCTGGCTGACGCCCTCGCGCACCGTCACGAGGTTTTCATGCGTCATCAATTCCGAGACCTTCTGCCTGGGATCGGTGGCAAAGCGCACGTCGCGGTTGGTGAGGATGCCGACCAGCTTGCCTGGGACATTCTTGGCTCCGCCGGTCACCACGGGAATGCCTGAGATCCCGTGATCCTTCATCAGCGCCAGCGCATCCGCGAGCGTGGCGTCGGGGACGATGGTGAGCGGGTTGACCACCATGCCGGATTCGAACTTCTTCACCTGCCGCACCTGCGCGGCCTGGCCCTCGGCATCGAAATTGCGATGGATGACGCCGATGCCGCCGGACTGCGCCATCGCGATCGCCATGCGCGCCTCGGTGACGGTATCCATCGCGGAAGCGATGATCGGGATATTGAGCGGGATGGCGCGGGTGACGTAGGACCGGATATCGACTTCGGAGGGAAGCACGTCGGAGAGGCCGGGCTTCAGCAGCACGTCGTCAAACGTGAAGGCCTCGCGGATCGCCGGGGATGCCTGTACCGTCGCCATTGCCAACTCCTTTCGGCGGCGATCCGCCGCGATAACGTAAAAGGATGAGCGCCGCCCGCGGCGCTGCCTGCTGCATCGCCGTCGAATCGGAGCCCATCGGTGGGGTTGACGCTGGTCGATAGCATGGCGACATGACGAATCAAAGTGTTTGCCAGCCATGCACAGGCTTTTTCGGCACTTGCCGGCAACCCGCGCCGCCGCTTGCCTTTGGCCTGAATGCCGCGTCAAGTTAGGGATTTAGGTGGTTTTCCGCCGGGAACAATAGCCGGGTCTGGTCACGGGTGGCCTTTAGAGCCGAACCTAGTCGATCAGCAGGTCGACCGGCACGCCCAATGCGCGAGCGAATTTTTTCTGCAGCTCGGCGGGCCCTTTGCGGCGGCCGGTCTCGATCTCGGACAGGTAGTTCTGGCTGATCCCGACCGCGACGGCCAGTTCGCCCTGAATCATGCCGCGCCACTCACGGATGACGCGTACTGCATTATCGCCGTTCGCCAGACGATCGGCGACGGCCTTCGGCAGCACGACCTCGCGCCCCTCCCTCAGGGCTCGCATGGAATTGCGGACGATCCGGCTCGCGCCGGTATCCTCTTGCGCCTCAGCAGCCAAGGCGACCAGTCGATCATATTCATTGCGTGGCATCACGGCGAGATCGTCACCGCCGGGCGTGCGGATAAACTGGACACTGCTCTTTGCGCCGGCTTTTGCCATGCATCCTCTCAATCATAAATCTCGCGGCGGTGGCCCACGGCGTGAACCGTGATGATATTGCCCTTCATCGTGAACAGCACGCGCCAGTCACCTGAACGCAGCCGCATGCCTGATACGCCCTTGAGCGCTTTCACATCACCAACGCCGGTTTCCGCAAATGTCTTTAGCTTGAGATCAATCTGGGCACGCGTCGCAGCGCTGAGTTTGCGCCATTGGCGAACGGCAGCGGAGGTGAATTCGATCTCTTTCACGACTCACTATCGCATAACGCGATTTATCTGACAAGGCACCAATCGCATAATGCGATAAAATCCGTGCAGCGGAACTGGCGGAGAAGGTTACATAGGATTTAGCTTTCGCAGACACTCCACAATAGCCTCGTCTGCGACGCGGTGCTAAGTCGCACCCGCACCCTGCCCCTTGCCTTTCCTGTTCTCCGATACCGATGGACAAGCAACGCCTGATCCCGCTGATCGTCGCCACCGCCCTTTTCATGGAAAACATGGATTCGACGGTCATTGCGACCTCGCTGCCGGCGATCGCGGCGGATATCGGCACCAGTCCGCTGACGCTGAAGCTCGCGATCACCTCCTATCTGCTCTCGCTTGCGGTCTTCATTCCGGCGAGCGGGTGGACCGCCGACCGGTTCGGCGCGCGGATGGTGTTTGCGGGGGCGGTCGGCGTGTTCATGCTGGGATCGATCGGCTGCGCGCTGTCGTCCTCGGTCACCGATTTCGTGTTCGCGCGCATCCTGCAGGGCCTCGGCGGAGCGATGATGACACCGGTCGGCCGGCTGGTGCTGTTGCGATCGGTCGACAAAAGCGCGCTGGTCAATGCCATGGCTTGGGTGACGGTGCCGGCGCTGATCGGCCCCGTGATCGGGCCGCCGCTCGGCGGCTTCATCACCACCTATTTCTCCTGGCACTGGATCTTCCTGATCAACATTCCGATCGGGTTCCTCGGCATCTTCATGGCGCTGAAATACATCGACCCGATCAAGAGCGAGAACCCGGAGCCATTCGATCTCTACGGCCTCGTGCTCGCCGGCATCGGCCTTGCGGGCATCGCCTTCGGGCTTTCGGTCGCCGGCCTCAACCTTTTGCCATGGACGGTGGTCGCCGCGCTGATCACGGTCGGTTCGATCTCGATGACGCTGTACGTCATCCACGCCAGGCGGACCGGATCGCCGGTGCTGGATTTCTCGCTGCTGAACCTGTCGACACTGCGCGCCAGCATCATCGGCGGCTTCATGTTTCGCCTCGGTATTGGCGCCCTGCCGTTCCTGCTGCCTTTGTTGATGCAGGTCGGCTTCGGCCTGTCGCCGTTCCAGTCGGGCCTCGTCACCTTCGCGTCCGCCGTCGGCGCCATGGGCATGAAGACCCTCGCGGCGCGCATCATCCGCAGCTTCGGCTTCCGCAACCTGATGACGGTCAATGCGGTGATCAGCTCGGTCTTCCTTGCCGCCTGTGCGCTGTTCACGGCGGCGACCCCGCTGCTCCTGATCATGATCATCCTGGTGGTCGGCGGCTTCTTCCGCTCTCTGCAGTTCACCGCGATCAACACGGTCGCCTATGCCGAGGTCGAGCCGGCGCAGATGAGCCGGGCGACCACGCTGGTCAGCGTCAACCAGCAGCTTGCGATCTCCGCCGGCGTCGCGGTCGGCGCGTTCTCGGTGGAGACGACGATGTGGCTGCACGGTGCAACCGAGTTGACCGCGACCGTGTTCGCGCCGGCCTTCCTCGTCGTCTCAGTCGTCTCCGCGGCCTCCGCCTGGTTCTTCTGGCAGATGCCCGACGATGCCGGCCACGAGATCTCCGGCCGCAAGGCGGTCGAGATCTCCAGCCGCAAGGGCGCGGCCACCGCCGCCGTCAAGGCCGCAACGGAAGGAACGCAGGACGCGCGGGATCAGCGCCTGGGGTAGTGCCCGCCCCTCCAACTTGTAATCGTTCTAAATCCCCGCTTCGTGTTGATCGCAGCGCTTGACCCTTTCGCGCCCGGCTGGAAAACACGAGCAATGAGCGAACAAACCGATATCCGAACATCTCAGCCGTTGGGATTGGCCAAGCGGGGATATTCGGGCGTGATCCAGCATCTGGCCGTGGCTGACGCGGCTTCCGCGCTCGCCGGCCACGAACTTGAGAGCCGGTTGATCGAGCTCGGTTTCGTCGAGGGCGCCCGGGTCGAGGTGCTGCACGAGGGGATCGTTGGACGCGACCCGATCGCGGTCAGGGTCGAGAACGTCACGATCGCCCTGCGCCGGCGCGAGGCCATGGCGATCATCGTCGCCTGATGGAGCGATCGGTAACACGATGGAAGCCCCACTCCTGCATCTGGCGCTAGTTGGCACGCCCAACAGCGGCAAGACCTCGCTTTTCAATGCGCTGACGGGCAGCCGCCAGAAGGTCGCGAACTATCCGGGCGTGACCGTCGAGCGCAAGGAAGGGTTCTTCGTCACCCCCGCCGGACGGCAGGTTTCGGTGGTGGACCTGCCCGGCACCTATTCGCTGCGCGGGCGCAGCCCGGACGAGGAAATCACCCGCGACATGGTGCTGGGCCGCACCCCGGGCGAGGTCGCGCCCGATCTCATCCTCTGCGTCGCGGACGCGACCAATCTGCGGCTGACGATCCGTCTGCTGCTGGAGCTCAAGAACACCGGCCGGCCGATGATGCTGGTGCTCAACATGTTCGACATTGCCGCCCGCCGCGGCGTGGACGTGGACGTGCCGAAATTGTCCGAGGCGCTCGGCATGCCGGTGGTGACGTCGATTGCGGTTCGCAAGGGCGGAATCGCCGAACTGTTGCGCCGAACCGACGAGATTGCGGCGCGGGAGCAGATACCCGTCGGGCCGAATCGCTGGCAGCCCCTCACCGTCTCCCAGTTGCGCGCCACCCAGCGCGAGGCCGACCGGATCATCGCGTCCGCCGTCACACTGCCGGCCAAGCCCGACACCTGGACCGCGCGGATCGACGCGGTGGTGCTGCATCCGGTGGCAGGACTTTTCATCCTCGCGCTGATCCTGTTCCTGATGTTCCAGGCGGTGTTCGCCTGGGCACAGCCGCTGATGGAGCTGTTGTCCTCGGCCTTCGACGCGCTCGGCCAGTTCGTGCATGAGACGCTGCCGGAAGGGCTGCTGCAAAGCTTCCTGCAGAACGGTGTCATCTCCGGCGTCGGCAGCGTCATCGTGTTCCTGCCGCAGATCATCATCATCTTCCTCTTCATCCTGCTCCTGGAAGATTTCGGCTACATGGCGCGCGCGGCGTTCCTGATGGACCGCATCATGGGCGGCGCAGGCCTGCACGGCCGCGCCTTCATTCCGCTGCTGTCGAGCTTTGCCTGCGCGATCCCCGGCATCATGGCGACGCGTGTGATCGACAACCGTCGCGACCGTCTGACCACCATCCTGATCGCGCCGCTGATGACGTGCTCGGCGCGAATTCCGGTGTACACGCTGATCATCTCGGCCTTCATTCCGGACCGCGACGTCTGGGGTTGGTTCAACCTGCGCGGCCTTGTCCTGTTCGGCCTCTATGCGGCTGGAATCACCAGCGCGCTCGCCGTCTCGTTCCTGGTCAAGTTCTTCATGCTGCGCGATTACGCCCCCGCGCCGTTCATGCTTGAATTGCCCGACTACAAACTGCCACGCCTGAAGAGCATCGCGATCGGCGTCTATACGCGGGCGAAGATGTTCCTGCAGCGGGCCGGCACGACGATCTTCTCGATGATGGTGCTGATCTGGTTCCTGGCATCATTCCCGACCGCGCCGGCCGGCGCCGAAGGACCCGCCATCAACTACAGCCTCGCGGCGATCATCGGCAAGGCGCTTGAGCCGCTCCTGGCACCGCTCGGATTCAACTGGCAGATCGCAGTGGCGCTGATCCCCGGCATGGCCGCGCGCGAAGTCGCGGTGGCGGCGCTCGGCACCGTCTACGCCATCGAGGGCGGCAAGGAAGCCGCCGACCAAATCGGCCACGTGCTCGCCACCAAATGGAGCCTTGCTACCGCGCTGTCGCTGCTGGTCTGGTACATCTTCGCCCCGCAATGCGCCTCGACGCTCGCAGTGATCCGCCGCGAGACCGGCGGCTGGCGATGGATGGCGGTGACGTTCTTCTACATGCTGGCGCTGGCGTATCTTGCGAGCTTGGCGACATACAATATCGCGGTCGCGTTGGGCGCTGGTTAGCTTTCTCCGTCGTCCCTGAGAAAGCAGTCCGTAGGATGGGTAGAGCGCAGCGAAACCCATCGCGATGGATCGAGCCGAGCGAACGATGGGTTTCGCTTCGCTCCACCCATCCTACACACTCGCCACGTCATTGCGCCGTCTTCGCCGCGCCGCGAAAGCCGGTGGCCAGCACGTAACGCTCGGAAGAATCCTGGCGGCTGGCGGCGGGCTTCACGTGGCGCACCGTCGCAAAATCGCGCTTCAATTGCGCCAACAGCTCCGCGTCCGCGCCGCTCTGAAACACCTTGGCCAAAAACGCGCCGCCGGGGCTGAGCACGTCGCAGGCGAAGGCAGCGGCGGTCTCGACGAGGCCGACGATGCGGAGCTGGTCGGTCTTGCGGTGACCGGTGGTGTTGGCGGCCATGTCGGACATCACGATGTCGGCGCGGCCGCCCATCATCGCGATCAGTTTTTCCGGCGCGTCATGGTCGAGGAAATCGAGCTGCGCGAACGTGACGCCGGGGATCTCGCCCATTTCCAACACATCGATTGCGATCACCTTGCCCTTGCCATCGACGGCGCCGACACGCTTGGCCGCGACCTGACTCCAGCCGCCGGGCGCAGCGCCGAGATCGACCACGGTCATGCCCGGCTTGAGCAGGCGATATTTGTCGTCGATCTCGGTCAGCTTGAAGGCCGCGCGCGAGCGGTAGCCCTGCGCCTTGGCCTTCGCGACATAGGGATCGTTGAGCTGGCGCTCCAGCCAGAGCTTTGAGGACAATTTCCGCTTGCCGCCGCTCTTGACCGTGACGTGCAGCCGGCCGGTCGAATCTTTCGCCATACTTATCTCGATCTCGTTAGGTCGCCTGCAGGCACGCCGTCAGAGCGCCGTCCTCGCGCATCATCTCGACCAGCATGCCTTCGCGCAGGCCGCGGTCGGCGACGCGCAGCCGCGGCAGCGGGAATGCGTTCCTGACGGCATCCAGGATCGCGCAGCCCGCAAGCACGAGATCGGCACGCTCGATGCTGATGCAGGCGTTGTTGGCGCGCTCCTCATAGCTCATGCCCAGCAGTTTCTGGATTATCGCGGTAAGCTCGGCGTCGTTCATCCAGATGCCGTCGATGCGGCGGCGATCGTAGCGCGGCAGGTTGAGGAATACGCCTGCGAGCGTCGTCACCGTGCCTGAGGTGCCGAGCAGGTGCATATCGCGCAAGTCGGTGCCGTGCTCGGCCGCGAACGGCGCAACATATTGCGCGACCTCCGCCACCATCCGCGCATACAACTCTTTTGTGACATTGCGACCGCCGAACTGCTCGGCAAGGCTGACCACGCCGAACGGGATCGACATCCAGGACTTGATCCAGGGCGCGGCGTCCGGCCGCGCCGGATCGCGTTCGATCCGCACCAGTTCAGTCGAGCCGCCGCCGATGTCGAACAGGATGGCGCCGCGGCCCCTCCGGTCGAGCAGCGGCGAACAGCCGATGACGGCCAGCGTCGCCTCGGTCTCGCGGTCGATCACTTCGAGCTTGATGCCGGTCTCCGCGGCGACACGGGCGCGGAAACTATCGGCATTGGCGGCGGCGCGGCAGGCCTCGGTCGCGATCAGCCGCAGCCGGCGGGCCCTGCGGTAGCGGATCTTGTCGCTGCAGATCGAGAGCGCGGCGATCGCGCGCTCGATCGCGGCGTCGCTGATGGAACCGGTCGCCGAAATCCCCTCGCCGAGCCGGATGATTCGCGAGAAGGAGTCGACGACGCGGAACCCGTCCCCGGTGGGACAGGCGATCAGGAGCCTGCAGTTGTTGGTGCCAAGGTCGAGCGCGGCGTAGACGCCGCTTTCGACGGCCGCCGTAGCCAACCCTGACGGGCTCTCGCGGGCCGCAAGGCCGACGCAAGGCCGCGTGTCATCCTTCATCCACTGTCTTTCCGCCGGCGCACGGCGCCCGCCGAAGAAAATTTCCCTTCACGGAAACTTTAGCAGCGCCAAAGGCCTACGCAACAAATCATCACACGCGACATGCCTAATCGGGCGTTGTCGCTTACGTCACCCTACGTTATCTCGTCGAAACTCAGCGAAATTGCTCCAAATCGCGGCATTTCAGGTCATTTACCATGCAAGATCACACATCTCCCGCCGCCCTCGAAAATGCCCTCGCACTGCAAAAATACGGTGTCGGGCAGCCGGTCCGCCGCAAGGAGGACGACACTCTGGTGCGCGGCAAGGGCAAATATACCGACGATTTCTCCCTGCCCGGCCAGGTCTATTGCTGGATGGTGCGTTCCTCGCACGCCCACGGCCTCATCAAGGGGATCGACACCTCGGCCGCCAGGGCGATGCCGGGTGTGCTCGGGGTGTGGACCGGCGCGGACCTCGCGGCCGCCAACTACAACCCCTTCACCTGCGGCATGCCGCTGAAGAGCCGCGATGGCTCGGCGCTATTGCAGACCAACCGGCCGGCGCTGCCGACGGACAAGGTCCGCTTCGTCGGTGACCCCATCGCCTTCGTGGTGGCGGAAACGGCGGCGCAGGCGCGCGATGCGGCCGAAGCCGTCGAGGTCGATATCGAGTCGCTGTCGGCGGTAACGGATGCCGCCGAGGCGGCCAAGCCCGGCGCGCCACAGCTCTACGACCACATCCCGAACAATGTCGCACTCGACTACCATTACGGCGACACCGACAAGATCAATGCGGCCTTCGCCAGCGCCACGCATGTAACGAAGCTCGACATCGTCAACACACGCGTCGCTGTCGTCTCGATGGAGCCGCGCGTCGCGCTTGCCGCCTACGACAGGACAACCGAGCGCTATACGCTGCAAGTGCCGACCCAGGGCGTCTCCGGCAACAAGGCGACCTTGGCAAAAATCCTCAACGTGCCGCCGGAGAAGGTGCGGATCCTCACCGCCAATGTCGGCGGCTCCTTCGGCATGAAGAACCTCAACTACCCCGAATACACCTGCATCGCGCATGCGGCGAAGGAACTCGGGCGTCCGGTGAAATGGACCGACGAGCGCTCGACCAGCTTCCTCTCGGACAGCCAGGGCCGCGCCCAGCTCATCCATGCCGAGCTCGCGCTCGATGCCGACGGCAAGTTCCTGGCGGTGCGGCTTTCCGGCTATGGCAATCTCGGCGCCTACATCACCGGCGTCGCGCCCGGGCCGCTGTCGCTCAACACCGGCAAGAACCTCGCAAGCGTCTACCGCACGCCGCTGCTCGGCGTCGACATCAAGACGGTGCTGACCAACACCACGCTGATGGGCGCCTATCGCGGCGCCGGACGGCCCGAGGCCAATTACTACATGGAGCGGCTAATCGATAAGGCGGCCGACGAGATGGGCATCAACCGCCTGACGTTGCGGAAGCGCAATTTCATCAAGCCGTCACAACTGCCCTTCCCGGCCGCATCAGGCGTTACCTACGACAGCGGCGATTTCCAGGGCGTGTTCGAGAAGGCGCTGGAGATTTCAGACTACGAGAATTTCAGCAAGCGCAAGCGGGAGAGCAAGAAGAACGGCAAATTGCGCGGCATCGCGGTCGGCTCCTACCTCGAGGTCACCGCGCCGCCGAGCGGCGAGCTCGGCAAGATCACCTTCGATCCGGACGGATCGGTGACGCTGACCACCGGCACGCTCGATTACGGCCAGGGTCATGCAACGCCGTTCGCGCAGGTGCTGTCCGACCAGCTCGGCGTGCCCTTCGACAAGATCAAGCTCGAACAGGGCGACAGCGATCTCGTCCGGTTCGGCAACGGCACCGGCGGCTCGCGCTCGATCACCGCAACCGGCCAGGCCATCGTCGAAGCGTCCGCGCTCGTCATCGAGAAGGGCAAGAAAGCCGCCGGGCATCTGATGGAAGCATCCGAAGCCGACATCGAATTTGGCGGCGGCCGTTTCACCATCGCCGGCACCGACCGCTCCATCGGCATCATGGAGCTCGCGCAGCGGATGCGCGAGGGCCAGATTGCCGAGGGCGGACCTGACACGCTTGACGTCGACCATGCCACCAAGGAGACGCCGTCGACCTTCCCGAACGGCTGCCATGTCGCGGAGGTCGAGATCGATCCGGACACCGGCGTCACGAAGATCGTGCGCTACACCGGTGTCAATGACTTCGGCACCATCGTCAATCCGATGATCGTCGCGGGCCAGTTGCACGGCGGTGTCGCGCAGGGCATCGGCCAGGCGCTGATGGAAGAGGTCAATTACGACGGCTCCGGCCAGCCGATCACCGGCTCGTTCATGGACTATGCCCTGCCGCGCGCCGAGGACATTCCGAGCATGGCGGTCGGCGATCACCCCTCGCCGGCGAAGTCGAATCCGCTCGGCACCAAGGGCTGCGGCGAAGCCGGCTGCGCCGGCAGCCTCGCCACAGTGGTGAATGCTGTGGTCGATGCGCTGTCGGAATACGGCATCAAGCATATCAACATGCCGCTGACGTCGGAGAAGGTGTGGCGAGCGATCCAGGACGCGAGGAACGCGAAGGCGGCGTAGGCCGCCGGCCAGGGCGAGTCTAAGGGAGTTCGTAGCCCGGGTGGAGCGCAGCGCAACCCGGGACTTCTGCATCAGCGTTGGCGAGCGGCCCCCGGGTTACGCTGCGCTTCACCCGGGCTACGGGTCTCCCGTAGAGAGAGGCGAAGAAGAAGTCACGCTGCGGCCTGCTCGCGTGGCTGGTAGATTGCGATGTGCCAGCAATGGGCGAGCGGCGTGGTGCCGTTGGCGACGACGATCGCGTCGAGCTCGACGAAGCGGTGGCCCTTCTTGTCGTAATTGGCGGTGACGCGCGCGCGGGCCGTCAACTCATCGCCGGCTTTGGCGGCCGAGAGCAATTGCATCCGGCTGCCGACGTGAATCCAGGGGCCGAGGATGGCGTTGTCGACCAGGAGCTTGTTCATCACTTTCTGCAGCATGCCGGGATGGCCGAGATTTTCGCGCGCGTAGATTTCATCTGTTTCGCGGATATCAGCCAGATATCCTTTGGCGGCATCGCCGACCCAGGCATAAGGCCGGGTGCCGAGCCATTTGCCGACTTCGTAGGACAAGGCACTCACCGGCTCCCGCTCGGCGACCGCGGGGACCACGGTGTAATCCTTGATCGAAACGGCGGGCACCGCGGCTGGCAGCGACGCGTTGCCGGTGGCGCAAAGCTCTCCACGGCTGAACACCTCGATCGATAGCGTGCCATCGCGCTCTGCGCCCCTCACCTCGGCCTGCTCGCCGTCATAGACCGGCTTGACGAAACGCGCGTCGATCAGGCCACGCGCGAGGAAATCGCGGCCCCATTTCGCGACCGGCAGGTGCATCATGTAGGCCATCACGTCGACGCCGGGGACCAGCCCGCCTGAGAAGCCGTACCGCCGCGCCACCGTGTCGTCATGGATCTTGTTCTCGGACTCTTTCGAGGTGTTATAGGCCGAGACGCGGTAGGTCTGAGGATTGCTCATGGGGTTCCCCTTATTTCGGTTGTTTTCTGGCGGGATCGTACGCGATCAACGGTCCGTGGCAAGCCTGCGCCCGGCTCGCAATTTTCCGCCCGATGGGTTACATGCGGCTCACGAATGAACCACCAAGCCGTGATGCCAACTGAAAACCCTACCCGCATCTATGTCGATGCCGACGCCTGTCCGGTGAAGGACGAGATTTATCGCGTCGCGCTCCGGCACGGGCTTGCCGTCAGCGTGGTCGCGGGCAATTTCATCCGCGTGCCGCAGGATCCGCTGATCGAGCGCGTCGCCGCCGGTTCCGGCATGGATGCCGCCGATGACTGGATCGCCGAGCGCGCCGGAGATGGCGACATCGTGATCACCGCGGATATTCCGCTCGCGAGCCGCTGCGTGAAGGCGGGCGCAGACGTGATTGCGCCGAATGGCAAACCGTTCACGGAGCAATCGATCGGCATGACGCTGGCGATGCGAAATCTGATGACCGATCTGCGCTCGTCAGGTGAAATCACCGGCGGGCCACCATCGTTCTCGCCGCGCGACCGCTCGGCATTCCTCTCGGCGCTCGATACCGCGATCCGCCGCATCCAGCGCCGACGCGCTGAACAGACCGCACCGGGACAAGGCTGATGGCGCCTCCTCTCATCCAGCTTAGGGATATCCGGCTGACGTTTGGCGGCACGCCGCTACTCTCGGGCGTCGAGCTGTCGGTTTCCGCCGAAGAGCGCGTGTGCCTGATCGGGCGCAACGGCTCGGGCAAATCGACGCTGCTCAAGATCGCGGCCGGACTTGTCGAGCCTGACGCCGGCAGCCGCTTCGTGCAGCCGGGCGCGACCATCCGCTATCTGCCGCAGGAGCCGGATTTTGGCGATCACGCCACCACGCTCGCTTATGTCGAAGCGGGACTCGGACCGGGCGATGACCATTATCAGGCGCGCTACCTGCTCGAGCAGCTCGGACTGCATGGCGACGAAGATCCCGCGCATCTCTCCGGCGGCGAAGCGCGTCGCGCGGCGCTGGCGCGGGTGCTGGCGCCCTCGCCCGACATCCTGCTCCTGGACGAGCCGACAAACCATCTCGACCTACCGACCATCGAATGGCTGGAGGGCGAATTGCAGAACCGGCGCTCGGCGCTGGTCCTGATCAGCCACGATCGCCGCTTCCTCACCAATCTGTCGCGCGCCACCGCCTGGCTCGACCGTGGCCAGATCAGGCAGATCGACCGCGGCTTCGGCGCGTTCGAGGCGTGGCGCGACGAGGTGCTGGCGGAGGAAGAGCGCGATCAGCACAAGCTCGACCGCAAGATCGTCAACGAGGAGCACTGGCTGCGCTACGGCGTCTCCGGCCGCCGCAAGCGCAACGTCAAGCGGCTTGCCAATCTGCATGCGCTGCGTTCACAGCGGCGGAACTATCGCGGCACCGCGGGCAGCGCCAATCTCGCTGCTGCGGAGGCGGAGAAATCCGGACGGCTGGTGATCGAGGCGAAGAACATCGCCAAATCGTTCGGCGAGCGCAGGATCGTCGAGGATTTCTCGACCCGCATCCAGCGCGGCGACCGCGTCGGCGTGGTCGGTCCGAACGGCGCCGGCAAGACCACACTGGTCAACCTATTGACCGGCGCGGAGACGCCCGACGCCGGCAGCGTGCGGCTCGGCGTCAATCTCGAAATGGCGACGCTGGATCAGCACCGCGAAAGCCTCGATCCGAAAGCGACGCTGTCGGAAGCACTGACCGGCGGCCGCGGCGACCATGTGATGGTCGGCGGCAAGCCGAAGCATGTCGTCAGCTACATGAAGGATTTCCTGTTCTCGCAGGAGCAGATCCGCACGCCGCTGGAAGTGCTGTCCGGCGGCGAGCGCGGCCGGCTGATGCTCGCGCGCGCACTGGCAAAGCCCTCGAACCTACTGGTGCTGGACGAGCCGACCAACGACCTCGATCTCGAAACCCTCGACGTGCTCGAGGAGATGCTCGGCGATTACGAGGGCACGGTGATCCTGATCAGCCACGACCGCGACTTTCTCGATCGCGTGGTGACGTCGGTGATCGTGCCCGAGGGCGATGGAAGCTGGATCGAATATGCCGGCGGCTACACCGACATGCTGGCGCAGCGTGGCGCGGATTTGAAGCGCGAGGCGGTGAAGACGGCGGTCGTCGAAGAGAAAAAGGAAGCCAAGGCTGCGGCGCCTGCCGCCGCGCCAAAGCGGCGGCTGAGCTTCAACGAGAAGCATGCGCTGGAGACGCTGCCGAAGACGATCGAGAAGCTGCACGCGGAAATCGCGAAGCAGCAGAAGCTGCTTGACGATCCGAACCTCTACGCCAAGGATCGCAAGACATTCGACGGCGCCTCCGCCGCGATTGCCAAGGCGCAGCAGGAGCTTTCCGCCGCCGAAGACCGCTGGCTCGAGCTCGAAGTGCTCCGCGAAGAGATCGAGCAGGCATGAACCGTAGGATGGGTGGAGCGAAGCGATACCCATCATGTGACCGCGACGAGGTTTGATGGGTTTCGCTGCGCTCTACCCATCCTACGGCGTCGAACAGAGAGAAGAAGCATGACCACTCCCCTCGCCGCAAAAATCGCCCGTGAATATGGCACGCCCTGCGCCGTCATCGACATGGACCGCGTCGAGCGCAACATCGCGCGGATCCAGGCGGCCTGTGATGCGGCGGGCGTGGCGCATCGCCCTCATATCAAGACGCACAAGAACCCGATGCTGGCGCAGATGCAGATCGCGGCCGGTGCCAAGGGCATCACCTGCCAGAAGCTCGGCGAGGCCGAGATCATGGCGGATGCCGGGATCTCCGACATCCTGATCAGCTACAATTTGCTCGGCGACGAGAAGATGGCGCGGCTCGGCGCACTGCAGGGCAAGGCAAACGTTACCGTGGCGGCCGACAACTCCGTTGTTGTTGCAGACCTGCCGAAGGCGGCGGCTGCGTCGGGCCGCACGCTGTCGGTGGTGGTCGAATGCGATACGGGACGCAAGCGCGCCGGTGTCGAGACGCCGACTGAGGCGATCGCATTGGCGCGGGAGATCGCAGGCAGCAAAGGCCTGCAATTTGCGGGCTTCATGCTGTATCCGACCGAGACCGGCTGGGCGGACGCACAGAAATTCTTCGACGAGGCGCTGGCCGGCGTGCGCGCCCACGGCCTTGACGCAACCATCGTGTCCACCGGCGGCACGCCGAACCTGAAGAATCTCGGCAAGCTGAAAGGCGCGACCGAGCATCGCTTCGGCACCTATATCTACAACGACCGCATGCAGGTCGCAGCCGGCGTCGCCAGCTGGGACGACTGCGCGCTGCACATCTATTCGACGGTGGTGAGCCGCGCCGCTACGGACCGCGGCATCCTCGATGCCGGCTCCAAGACGCTGACCACCGATACCGGCGGGCTCGAAGGCCACGGGCTGATCCTCGAACACCCCGAGGCCAGGATCGCAAAGTTCGCTGAGGAGCACGGTTTCCTTGATCTCTCCCGCAGCAACACGCGCCCCAATGTCGGCGACGTCGTCCGCATCGTGCCCAATCACGTCTGCGTCGTCGTCAACATGATGGACGAGGTGGTGATGGTGCGCGGCGAGGAGATCATCGGCACGCTGCCGATCGCGGCGCGCGGGAAGCTGCGTTAGCTGGAGCGGCGTCAGCACCAAATCACGCGCGGTTAGCTGCGACGTCGCTACATTTCCGCGCTGACTGATCCGCAGGGCTTGAAGGTTTGGAGCGAGCGCCCGTGCAAGCACCCTTCATGTTTCTGGGCATAGGCAAGCACGCCCACGATGACCAAAGCCACCACGACCAATCCGGCTACGATGTTCTGCACCATGACTGCGCCACTCCAGCTCAACTCATGAACAAGGCGACCAGCGCGATCGTGCCCCGGCGCGATCGTGGGGATCAACGCCGGGGCGCGCCCCCTCTCGGCCGACCGGGGCTGGGGGCTGAGTGGTCAGCGAGAGGTCGCGCAGCCAAGGAGAGCATAACCGTCGAACTGATGGCAGTGCAAACTGTGCCGCGCTGCGCAAGAAATCCGGACGTCGTACGGTGCCCTTCGGCGCAGTGCAGCGAAGCCGATTAATTCCGGATCGGGACGAAGATGATGGGTTTCGCTCCGCTCTACCCATCCTACGCATCTACAGATTAAGCCACTTCAGCGCGCCGTTCCCCGCGGCGGCACCGGTCGCAAATGACGCCTGCAGCAGATAGCCGCCGGTTGGGGCTTCCCAGTCGAGCATCTCGCCGGCGGCGAAGACGCCGGGCAAACGGCGAAGCATGAAGTTGTCGTCGAGCTCGTCGAACGCGATGCCGCCGGCGGTGGAGATCGCGCGGGAGAGCGGTGCCGTGCCGGAAAGACGCAGCGGCACTGCGTTGATGAGGCGGGCGAGGTCGGCGGGAGACTGCGACGGCAGAGATGTCCCGGAGGTTTTCGCGACTTCCTGCAGCAGGCCTATGCCGATCGGCGCGAGGTTGAGGGCTTTGCGTAGGAAGTTCGAGAACGACTGCTTGCCCTTCGGCGTCGATAGCTTCGTGACGAGGTCATCGATCCCGAGATCGGGCCGCAATGCTATATGGAGGGTCGCCTCGCCGTCGCGGAGGATCGTCTCGCGCAGATCGGCCGATAGCGCATAGATGGCGCCGCCCTCGATGCCGGTGCGGGTGACGATCGCTTCGCCGCGCACTTGGTGCCCGCCGAAGCTCAGCGCGACGCCCTTGAGCGGCTGGCCCTCGAAGCGATCGCGGAAGATATCCGACCAGGCGACAGTGAAGCCGGAATTGGCCGGCCGCAGCGGCGAGATATTCACGCCTCTTGCGGCAAGCACATCCACCCATGCACCATCAGAACCGAGCCGCGGCCAGCTCGCGCCGCCGAGCGCCAGGACGGTGGCGCGAGCCTCGACGGCCCGTTGTCCTTCCGGCGTTTGAAACAGCAGGCGGCCGTCATTGTCCCACCCGGTCCAGCGATGCCGCAGCAAGAGCCGCACGCCGGTGCCGTCGAGCCGACGCAGCCAGGCCCGCAACAGCGGCGAGGCCTTGAACGCTTTCGGGAACACCCGGCCGCTGGAGCCGACGAAGGTCGGTTGCCCCAGCGCCTCGCTCCAGTCGCGCAACGCTTGCGGCGGGAATGCTTCGATCGCGGCCTCAAGATGCGGCATCGCCTCGCGATAGCGCGCGAGGAAGCTTGGCAGCGGCTCGCTGTGCGTGAGATTGAGGCCGCCGCGGCCCGCCATCAGGAATTTGCGGGCGGCCGACGGCATCGCGTCGTAGATCGTAACCTGTGCGCCGGCCCGCGCCAGCACCTCGGCCGCCATCAGGCCGGCGGGGCCGGCGCCGATGACGGCGATGGGCATCGTCAGAGCTTGATCCCTGCTCTTGCCGCCGCCTGGGCGACATACTTTTGCGTCTGCTCGAATGCGCCCTGCAACGCCTTGGCCTTCGACATGTCGCTGATGTCGGCGAAATGCGCGGCGATGGCGTCGGGGGTCCATTCGGACGGCGGCAGGTTGATGCCCTCGGTCTCAAGGATCCTGATCACCGCAAACGAGCCGGCGCCGGCGCCCATGATGGTGCGGGTCGGCGCGTCCTCGCTCAGCATGTATTCCACCGCCGGCGTGATCGCTTCCGGCTTCATCAGCGCGAGCGCCTGCGGCGGCAGCAGCTCTTCGGTCATGCGGGTGGCGGCCGTCGGCGAGACCGTGTTGACGCGGATGTTGTTCTTGCGGCCCTCCTCGGCGAGGACGTTCATCAGGCCGACCATGCCGGCTTTGGCCGCGCCGTAATTGGCCTGGCCGAAATTGCCGAACAGACCCGAGGACGAGGTCGTCAGCACGATACGGCCGTAATTGCGATCGCGCATGCCCGCCCACACCGCCTTGCAGCAGTAGAAGCTGCCGACGAGATGGACGTCCAGCACCTTCTGGAAATCGGCGACTTCGAGCTTGCCGAACGACTTGTCGCGCAGGATGCCGGCATTGGCGCAGAGCAGATCGACGCTGCCCCACTCCTTGGTGGCGCGCTCGACCATCGCCGTGACCTGCTCGAAATTGGAGACGTCGGCGCCGTCGGCCATGGCGGTGCCGCCGGTTTTTCGGATCTCCTCGACCACTGCTTCCGCCGGCGACAGCGAGGCGCCGGTGCCGTCGCGCGCGCCGCCGAAATCGTTGACCACGACCTTGGCGCCGCGGCTGGCGAGCCCCAACGCGTGCGCGCGGCCCAGACCATTGCCCGCGCCGGTAACGATGGCGACGCGTCCGTCAAACCTGATTGTCATGAAGTGTGTTCCCGGTTTGCCATGCCCGGGCTTGACCCGGGGATCCATCAAAAATCAGAGCGTTTTGAGCAGCGAAGGATGGCCGGGTCAAGCCCGGCCATGACGAGTGGGGGAACGGCTCAGGCGAAGTAGATCAGCGCGAGCCAGTCGGCGATCAGCGCCGGCTTGTCCTCGCCTTCGATCTCGACGGTGACATTGGTGCGCGACGCCAGCTCGTTCGGCTTGCGCAGCTTGGCCTCGGCAAGGACGAAGCGGCCGCGGACGCGCTTGCCGGAGCGCACCGGCGAGATGAAGCGCAGCTTGTCGAAGCCGTAATTGACGCCCATCGTCGTGCCCTCGATGACGGGCATCACCTGATAGGACATGATGCTGAGCAGCGACATCGTCAGGAAACCGTGCGCGATCGTGGTGCCGAATGCGGTCTCCTTCTTCGCCCGCTCGGGATCGACATGGATGAACTGGTGATCCTCGATCACGTCGGCATAGGTATCGATCCGCTTCTGATCGATCAGGTGCCAATCGGACACGCCAATTTCCTTGCCGACCATGCCCTGATAGGTTTCCAGGGACACCGGCGGCTTCGTCCAGACTTTATTCATTTCTCTAGTTCTCCGATCCCGTCGCGCGCACCCGCTGCAGCTCCGGGAATTCTTCCTCGCGGAACTCAACGCCACGCAAACTGTCTTCGCGATTATCCTCATGTTCGAGCCGGCGCAACTGCACACGGCGGATTTTTCCGGAGATGGTCTTGGGCAGCTCGGTGACCAGCTCGATCTTGCGGATGCGCTTGAACGGCGCAAGGCGCGTGTGCAGGTGGCTGAAGATCGACAAAGCCGTCTCCGGCGTGCGCTCGACGCCCGAGACCAGCAGCACATAGGCCTTGGGGATCGCGAGCCGGATCGGATCGGGGCTCGGCACGACGGCGGCTTCCGCCACCGCCTCATGCTCGAGCAGGACGCTCTCCAGTTCGAACGGGCTGATGCGATAATCGGATGACTTGAACACGTCGTCGGTGCGGCCGACGAAGGTCAAATACCCCTCCTCGTCGCTGAAAACGACGTCGCCGCTGCGATAGATCGCGCCGTCGGCCCCCGACAGCTTGCCGTCATCGCCCTGATAGCCCTGCATCAGGCCGGCGGGCCTGTCGGCACCGAGTACCAGCGTGACCTCGCCCTCCCGGGTCGGATTGCCGTCGAGATCGGTGATCTCGACGCGATAGCCGGGCAGCGGCCGGCCCATCGAGCCGATCTTGACCTTCTGGCCCGGCGAGTTGCCGGCCAGCGCCGTGGTCTCGGTCTGCCCATAGCCGTCGCGAATGGTCAGGCCCCAAGCCGCCTGCACCTGATCGATCACTTCCGGATTGAGCGGCTCGCCAGCGCCGCAGACCTCGCGCAGCGATACCTTGAAGGCCGACAGCTTCTCCTGGATGAACAGGCGCCACACCGTCGGCGGCGCGCACAGCGTGGTGACGCCGCAGCGGCCGATGGTCGATAGCAGCGACTTGGCGTCGAAGCGCGGCTGGTTGACGACGAACACGGTGGCGCCTGCATTCCAAGGCGCGAAGAGGCAGCTCCAGGCGTGCTTGGCCCAGCCGGGCGAAGAGATGTTGAGATGCACGTCGCCGGGCAGCAGGCCGATCCAGTACATGGTCGAGAGATGACCGACCGGATAGCTGCGCTGGCTGTGCCGCACCAGCTTCGGCTTGGCCGTGGTGCCCGAGGTGAAATAGAGCAGCATCGGGTCATCGGCCTTGGTCGGCCCATCGGGCGTGAAGATTTCCGACGCGTCTGCCGCCTGCTCGAACGGCAGCCAGCCGTCCTGCTGCGATGTTGCGCCGACCACGATGCGAACGAGCTTCTCGCTGCCGAGAGCGGCAAACTTTCCGACCTGATCCTGCGTTGCGACCACCGCCCTCGCCTTGCCGCGGTCGAGCCGGTCGCGCAATTCGTCTGACGTCAGCAAGGTGGTCGCCGGGATCACGACGACGCCGAGCTTGATCGCGGCCAGCATGGTCTCCCAGAGCGGCACGACATTGCCGAGCAGAAGCAGCAGGTGATCGCCGCGCTTCAAGCCTTGCGCGCGCAGGAAATTCGCAACCTGGTTGGACCGGCGCGACAGCGCGGCGAAGGAGAGCTTTGTCTCGCGGTCGCTGCCGGCATCGACGATCCACAGCGCCGCGCGATCACGGCTGTCAGGGTTTTGCGCAAGCTCCGCATCGAACCAATCCAGCGCCCAGTTGAAGGGCACCGGATCGGGCCATCGGAAACCCTTTACGGCGGTCTCGTAGTCCGTGCGATGCTGAAGCAGAAACGCGCGCGCTTCCTGAAAGGTCGTCATCAGGTCGTTCCTCCGCGCCCTTGTGGTCGCTAAACCGTAGCCCGGATGGAGCGAAGCGCAATCCGGGGCCGGTCGCGCCAGTGGACGAAGCTGTCCCGGATTTCGCTTCGCTCCATCCGGGCTACGAGTGAAAGCGTTATTTTCCGGCGAGTGCCCTAACGTGCTGGATAATTCCGGAAAAGTCGACCCCGCCATTCCCGGCCGCATCGAACGCCTTATAGATTTCCTGCGCGTGTTTGCCGAGCGGCGTCACCGCGCCGGCGGTGTTGGCGGCGTCCTGCGCCAGCGTCAGATCCTTCACCATCAGGTTCGCCGCGAAGCCGGGCTTGTAGTCGTTATTGGCGGGCGAGGTCGGAACCGGGCCCGGCACCGGGCAATAGGTCGTCAGTGACCAGCACTGGCCTGACGAGGTCGAGGCAACGTCGAACAGCGCCTGGTGCGAGAGCCCGAGCTTTTCCGCGAGCACGAAGGCTTCGCCGACGCCGATCATGGAAATGCCGAGGATCATGTTGTTGCAGATCTTGGCCGCCTGCCCTGCGCCGGCGCCGCCGCAATGCACGATCTTCTTGCCCATGTTCTCGAGCACGGGCTTGGCCGTGGCGAATGCCTTGTCCTCGCCGCCGCACATGAAGGTGAGCGTCGCCGCCTTGGCGCCGCCGGTGCCGCCGGAGACCGGCGCATCCACCGACAACACGCCATGCCTGGCCGCTAGCGCATGCGCCTCTCGCGCGCTTTCGACATCAATGGTCGAGCTGTCGATGATCAGCGCGCCCTTGGTCACCGCGGGCAGGACCTCGTTCCACACCGACAGCACGTGCTTGCCGGCCGGCAGCATGGTGATGACGATGTCGGCACCCTTCACCGCGGACACGCTGCTTTCGGCAATCGCAGCACCGTCGCTCTGGGCTTGATTGCGCGACGCCGCGACCAGATCGAAGGCGGTCACCTTGTGGCCCGCCTTCACCAGGTTGGCGGCCATCGGGCCGCCCATGTTGCCGAGGCCAATGAATGCGATCGTTGCCATCTCGATTTCCTCCCCGTCCTGTCTTCTATTATTTATCGAATGTCAGCTCGTCGGCGCCGATCCCGGCGAAGTATGGCGCCAGCATTTCCGGTGTCACCTCCTCGACGCGCGGCGGCGACCATTTCGGATTGCGGTCCTTGTCGATCACGGCAGCGCGCACGCCCTCGCGGAAATCGTCGCTGGCGAACACGGCGAGCGCGGCGCGATATTCCCGCACCAGGCATTCCTCGAGCGAGGATGATGTCCGCCCCAGCCGCAACAGCTTCAGCGTCACCACCATGCCGCGGGGCGACTTCTCGTTCAGCACCTTCAGCGTCGAGAGCGCGAATTCCGAGCCGTCGCGCTGCAACGATGCGATGATGTCCTCCATGCGATCGTGCGCGAACCAGGCATCGATCTTCGGCTGCATCGCCGCGACCGGACCCGACGTTTCGCCGGTCGCAAAGCCGTCGATCAGCTTCCTGACCTTGGCATGCGTCACGCCGGCGCCGACTTTGGTGAGCGCCTCGCGCAATTCAGGCAGTTTCGACGACAGCACCACGGCGTCGGCGAATTTGGCATAGATCGCGTCGGGCCCGTTCATGGTCTGCCCGGTCAGGCCGAAATAAGCGCCGAGCTCGCCGGGCGAGCGCGACAACAGCCAGGTGCCGCCGACGTCAGGAAAAAAGCCGAGCCCGACTTCGGGCATTGCCAGTTTCGTGCGCTCGGTGACGACACGGTGCGAACTGTGGCCGGACAGGCCGACGCCGCCGCCCATCACCAATCCATCCATGAACGCGACATAGGGCTTCGGATATTTCGCGATCCGGGCGTTCATGATGTATTCCTGGCGCCAGAAGCGCTTGCCGAGATCGCCTCCCGCCTTGGAGCTTTCATAAAGCCCGCGGATGTCGCCGCCGGCGCATAGGCCGCGCTCGCCGGCGCCTTCCAGCAGCACGACGGCAACAGCAGGATCGTTCTCGAACCGGTCCAGCGCCGCGTCGATGCCCTCAGACATCTCCAGCGTCATGGCGTTGATCGCCTTGGGACGGTTGAGGCGGATCACGCCCGCCGCTCCTTCGCGGCGAACGATCAGGTCGCCTTCCTGTACGGCAGCATTCATCGCGCCCCCTCGATCATCTTGCGCGCCACGATCAGCCGCATGATCTCGTTGGTCCCTTCCAGGATCTGGTGCACGCGCAGATCGCGCACGATCTTTTCGACGCCGTATTCGCTGAGGTAGCCGTAGCCGCCGTGCAGTTGCAATGCCTGGTTGGCGACTTCGAAGCCAACATCGGTGCCGAAGCGCTTTGCCATCGCGCAAAGCTTGGTCGCCTCCGGGTCCTTGCGGTCGAGCGCGGCGGCGGCGCGCCAGAGGAAAGTGCGCGCGGCCTCCAGTTCGGTCGCCATGTCGGCGACGCGGAACTGCAGCGCCTGGAATTCGTCGAGCCGCTTTCCGAAGGCCTTGCGGTCCTTCATGTAGGCGAGCGCCTTGTCGAGTGCGCTCTGCGCGCCGCCGAGCGAACACGCGGCGATGTTGAGCCGGCCGCCGTCGAGGCCGGCCATCGCGATCTTGAAGCCGATTCCCTCCTCGCCGAGCCGGTTCTCGACCGGCACGCGCGCATTCTCGAAGATCACGGCGCGGGTCGGCTGCGCATTCCAGCCCATCTTGCGCTCATTGGCGCCGAGCGAGAGGCCGGGCGTATCGGCGGGGATGACCAATGTCGAGATGCCGCCGGGACCATCGCTGCCGGTGCGGACCATCACGACATAGAGGTCACCGCCGCCGGCGCCCGAGATGAACTGCTTCTGGCCGTTCAGCACGTAATGATCGCCGTCGCGCACCGCACGGGTGCGCAGCGCCGCTGCATCCGAGCCGGAGCCGGGCTCGGTCAGGCAATAGCTGGCCAGCAACTCCATCGTGCAGAGTTTCGGCAGCCACTTCTGGCGTTGGGCGTCGTTGCCGAAGGCATCGATCATCCAGGACGCCATGTTGTGGATGGAGATGAAGGCCGACGTCGTCGGGCAGCCGGTCGCGAGCGCCTCGAAGATCAGCGCCGCGTCGAACCGCGTCATCGCCGAGCCGCCGACATCATCCTTGATGCAGATGCCACCCATGCCGAGGGCGGCGGCCTCGCGCATCACCTCGACCGGGAAATGCTTCTCCTCGTCCCAGCGCAGCGCATGCGGCGCAATCTTCTCCGCCGCAAACGCCCGCGCCATGTCGCGGATGGCGATCTGGTCCTCGTTGAGAGCGAACTGCATCGCGCCCGCCTCTGACGAGGTCACTTCATCGTCGGGATCGAGAACTCCGCGCCTTCCTTGACGCCCGATGGCCAGCGCGAGGTGACCGTCTTGGTCTTGGTGTAGAAGCGGACGGAGTCTGGACCGTGCTGGTTGAGATCGCCGAAGCCCGACTTCTTCCAGCCGCCGAAGGTGTAATAGGCGATTGGCACCGGGATCGGCACGTTGATGCCGACCATGCCGACATTCACCTTGGCAGCGAAATCGCGCGCCGCGTCGCCGTCGCGGGTGAAGATCGCAACGCCGTTGCCGTAGTCATGGTCGGACGGCAACGCCAGCGCTTCCTTGTAGTCGTGCGCGCGCACCACCGACAGCACCGGGCCGAAGATCTCTTCCTTGTAGATCCGCATGTCCTTGGTGACGTTGTCGAACAGCGAGCCGCCGAGATAGAAGCCGTTCTCGTAGCCCTGCATCTTGAAACCGCGGCCGTCGACCGCGAGCGTCGCGCCTTCCTTGATGCCGATGTCGATATAGCCCTTGACCTTCTCGACCGCCTCGCGCGTCACCAGCGGGCCGTAGTCGGCGGACGGATCGATCGAGGTGCCGATCTTCAGGCTCTCCACGCGCGGGATCAGCTTTTCCATCAGACGGTCGGCGGTGGTCTTGCCGACGGGAACGGCGACCGAGACCGCCATGCAGCGCTCGCCGGCCGAGCCGTAGCCGGCACCGATCAGTGCGTCGACCGCCTGGTCCATGTCGGCGTCGGGCATCACGATGGCGTGATTCTTGGCGCCGCCGAAGCACTGGCAGCGCTTGCCGGTCGCGGCGGAGCGCTCGTAGATGTATTGCGCGATCGGCGAGGAGCCGACGAAGCCGATGGCCTTGATGTCGGGATCGTCGAGGATGGCGTCGACCGCCTCCTTGTCGCCGTTGACGACATTGAGGATGCCCGGTGGCAGCCCAGCCTCGATCATCAATTCCGCCAGCATCATCGGCACGCCAGGATCGCGCTCGGATGGCTTCAGGATGAACGCATTGCCGCAGGCGATCGCGGGCGCGAACTTCCACATCGGGATCATCGCGGGAAAATTGAACGGCGTGATGCCGGCGACGACGCCGAGTGGCTGGCGCAGCGAATAGATGTCGATGCCGGGGCCGGCGCCTTCGGTATATTCGCCCTTCATCAGATGCGGGATGCCGATCGCAAACTCGACCACCTCAAGTCCGCGCTGGATGTCGCCCTTGGCGTCGGGAACGGTCTTGCCGTGCTCGCGCGCGAGCATCTCAGCCAGCTTGTCATAGTCGCGCTGCGCCAGTTCCAGGAACCTCATCATGACGCGGGCGCGGCGCTGCGGGTTGGTCGCCGCCCATTCGGGCTGCGCCGCCTTGGCGTTCTCGACCGCGGCGCGCAGCTCGGCCTTCGAGGCGAGCGCCACCTTGGCCTGCACATCGCCGGTCATCGGCTCGAAAACGTCGGCCGTCCGGCCCGAGGTGCCCTTGACCTCCTTGCCACCGATGAAATGTCCGATAGAGCGCATGAGAACCTCCCTTCGTCCCGGCCGGACGCCTGATCCGCACCTATAGTTTCGACGCGTTTTCTTCACGCGAACCGGAATCCACTTCGCTCGAAAACGCTCCAGATCGCTTTACAAACCCTATTGACCCGCATTTTATGGGATTCAAGTCCGATAAATTGCACCATAGATGTGCGGAAATGCTGGATCAAGGCGGCGCGATCGACTGGGATGATTTTCGCTTCGTGCTCGCCATCGTGCGCGGCGGATCGGTGTCGGCTGCGGCAAAACAACTCGGTGTCGATCATGCCACAGTGATCCGGCGTGTCGACCGGCTGGAGCATCACCTTTCGGCGAAGTTGTTCGACCGCCGCAAGACCGGCTACCTCCTCACCGAAGCCGGCCAGCGTGTCGCCGACAGCGCGGAGGCAATGGAATCGACCATCGTCGCCAACCAGGAGGCGGTCGGCGGCTCGCGCGCGCATCTGACCGGCACGGTGCGGATCGGGGCGCCCGACGGCTTCGGCAGCCACTTCCTGGCCTCGCGTCTGGTGAAATTCACCGATAGGTATCCGGATGTCGATCTGCAGCTGGTGGCGACGGCGCGATTGTTCAGCCTGTCGAAGCGCGAGGCCGATATCGCGATCAGCCTGTCGATGCCGAAGGAAGGCCGCATCGTCGGCCGCAAATTGCTCGACTACAGCCTCGGGCTTTACGCTGCACCCGCCTATCTCGACCGCGCGCCGAAGATCACTGCGCGCATCGACCTGCCGACGCATCGCTTCGTCGGCTATATCGAGGAACTCCTGTTCACGCCCGAACTCGACTATCTGCCGCAGGTCTCGCCCAAGATTTCCGCCAAATTCCGTAGCGCCAATCTGATCGCGCAGCTCAACGCGACCATCGCCGGCTACGGCATCGCGGTGCTGCCGCATTTCATGGCGACATCGCATCCGGAACTGCGCCCTGTGCTGCCGGAGGACGTGCGCATCTCACGCACCTTCTGGCTGTTGATGCATGCCGACAGCAAGGACCTCGCCCGCATCCGCGCCGTGGCCGACTACATCTACGAGACGGTCGAGGACGAGCGCGCGCTGTTCAATGGAAGCGAGCCGCGCAACGATTTGTAGGTTGGGCAAAGCGCAGCGTGCCCACCTTTTCTTGCACCGAACGTAGGATGGTGGGCACGCTGCGCTTTGCCCACCCTACGGGTCAGTGCGCCTTTGCGCGCGGCTTCTTGGCTGCCGGCTTCGCGGCGGCACGGGACAATACGGCTTCGCGGCCGGCGGCGAGGATATCGTCGGAGAACTCGCCATTGCCGGCGACGCGGGCCATCACGACGGTTCCCATCATGGTCGCGAGCGCAGCCATCGCCTGCTTGCGCGCGGTCTTGGGCGGCACGTCCGGAATCTGATCGGCTATCATGTCGATCATCCGCTCCAGCCTGGCGGCGAAGGCCTTGCGGGTCTTCGGGCTTTCGCGGGCGATCTCGGCGCCGAGCGAAGGAACCGCGCAGCCACGGCCGGGATCGTCGCGATGCGTCGTCGACAGATAGGCCTCGACGATGGTCGCCAGCCGCTTCTCCGGCGGGGTCTCCTCGACAAGCTTGCGCCAGCGCTCGTTGCCGCGGTCCATGGCATAGCCGAACGCCTCGATCACCAGCGCCTCGCGGGAATCGAAATGGGCGTAGAAGCCGCCATGGGTCAGTCCGACCTCCTTCATCAGGTCGGCGACGCCGATGCCATGGGCGCCGCGCTCGCGCAGCCTGACCGAGGCCTGCTTCACGATCCGCTCGTGGGTCTCAGTCTTGTGTTCTTTCGAATAACGCATGGGAGTCTCATTGGATGTTTCCGGTCATATAATAACATCCGCCCGGGAAAAAAGCTGCATTTATTTCGGACTCGCACCGCCCCCGATCATGGAAAAGGTCGCGGTTGCGTGCACTGCAAGCTTGCCGGCACCGTCGCGGACGAAACCTTCGGTATAGCTGGTCTGGCGGCCAAGCTTGATGACCTTGCCTTCGGCGCGGATTGTGCCTGAACGCACTGAGAGCGGTCGCAGATATGTGAGCTTCAGATCGAGCGTGACAGAGGCCTGGCCGGCGGGGAGCGCGGTCGTGATCGCGCAACCCATGGCGGTATCGAGCAGCGCCGCGGCGGTCGCGCCGTGCAAGAGGCCGATCGTGTTCTCCAGGCTCTCCTCGGGATCAAGTTCCATCACGATTCGGCCAGGCTCGACTTCCGCCATGCGCAAGCCCATCAGCTTGGCGAACGGTGGCGGCGGCAGGATGCCGTCGCGAATCCCGCACATCGCTTCCATGCCGGACATCGCGGCAGCAACCTTCGCGATCGGTTGAGGCGTCTGCCAATGCACCACGCGCTCGCGGCGGGACGCCGGCGAGTGCAGATCGACAGTATCGGAGGAGGTCATGGCAACTCCTTTTAAATGATGATCATCATTCTATTGCACGCACTGCCGCATCGCAACACCGGTTGCGACGGCTTGACAAGCGCCGCCATTGTCCGGGAAGTGGCCGGATGTTCCCCTGCCCCGAGATGATCCCATGGAAATGCTCAATCCCCATTGCGGCGTCGATCGCGACTCCCGCGGTGTGGTCCGCCTCACCGTCTGCAACGCCGGCTCGCTGAACATCCTGAGTTCGGCCGTCACCGATGGCGTCCGGGAAGGGTTCGAAAAACTTGCCGGCGACCGCGATATCCGCGCGGTGATCCTGGCCGGCCAGAGCGAGAAGAGCATGATCGGCGGCGCCGACATCAAGGAGATGGCGAGGCTCGAGCAGAAGTCGGCGGAGGTCTTCATCACACGGCTGCGCGACCTCGGCGAGGCCGTGCGCCGGTTTCCGGCGCCAGTCATCGCGCGAATGCCGGGCTGGTGCCTCGGCGGCGGGCTGGAAGTGGCCGCGGCCTGCGATTTCCGGATCGCGGCGCATGACGCGAAGTTCGGCATGCCCGAAGTGCGTGTCGGCATCCCCTCGGTGATCCACGCCGCGCTGCTGCCGCGGCTGATCGGCTGGAGCCGCGCGCGCTGGCTGGTGATGACGGCTGAGAACATCGACGCCCCCACCGCACTCGCCTGGGGCCTCGTCGACAAGGTCGCGAAAGCAGGCGAGCTTGACGCTGAGGTCGAACACACCGTGACGGCGCTGCTCGAATGCGGCCCGGAAGCGCTGCGCATCCAGAAGGACTTGCTGCGGCAATGGGAGGAACTGCCACTGACGGAGTCGGTCAATTTGAGCGTCGGCGTGTTCGGAAAATCGTTCCTGACCGGCGAACCGCAGCGGCTGATGCAGGGATTTCTGGAGCGGAAGCGCTAGCCGCATAAGACGCCGTCATGCCCCGCGAAGGCGGGGCATCCAGTAACCACCGGACGTCGTTCTGTGGTTACTGGATCATCCGCCGGAGCCTGTCATCGGGCGGCGCTTCGCGCCGACCCGGTGGCGGATGATGACAGCGGGGCGGATGAACCAGTTCCCCGGTCAGTTCATGCGTCGGGCGACAATTTCTCATGCGGGCGGGGCGTTGCAATTTTTGCAATGCATCATATGATCATCGTCATGTGACAAAGAATCCACCGATATCAGGGAGCCCGCCATGGCCAATGCCTCCGATCCCATCGTCATCCTTTCCGCCGCCCGCACGCCGCTCGGCCGTTTCCTGGGCGAATTGTCGCCATTCAGCGCGCACAAGCTCGGTTCCCATGTGATCGGCGCGGCGCTGGAGCGGGCAAAGCTCGCGCCCGAGCGCGTCGACGAAGTGTTCATGGGCAACGTGCTGCCGGCCGGTCAGGGCCAGGCGCCGGCCCGCCAGGCCGCGCGCGGCGCTAAACTGCCGGACGCGACCGGCGCCACCACCGTCAACAAGGTATGCGGCTCCGGCATGAAGGCGACCATGCTCGGCCACGACATCATCAAGGCCGGTTCGGCCGAGATCGTGGTATCCGGCGGCATGGAGAGCATGAGCAACGCGCCCTACCTGCTTGCCAAGGCGCGCGGCGGCTATCGCGCCGGCCATGATCGCATCATCGACCACATGATGATGGACGGACTGGAGGACGCCTACGAGACCGGACGTTCGATGGGCGATTTCGGCGAGGCGACGGCGGAGGCGTATCAGTTCACGCGCAAGGACCAGGACACCTACGCGATGGAGACGCTGACGCGGGCGCGCAACGCCGTCGAGGGCGGCGCGTTCAAGGCCGAGATCGTGCCGATCACCATCACGGAAAAAGCCGGCCCGCGCGTGATCGCCAATGACGAGCATCCGCTTAAAGTGGATCCCGCCAAGATCCCCGGATTGAAGCCGGCATTCCGCGCCAACGGCACCATCACGCCGGCGGCCTCCTCCGCCAATGCCGACGGCGCTGCGGCACTGATCCTCGCCAAACGTTCGCTGGCCGATCGCGACGGCCTGCCGGTGCTGGCCGAGATCAAGGGCCACGCCACCCACAGCCAGGAACCGCAATGGTTCACCACGGCGCCGATCCCGGCGATCCGCAAACTGCTCGACAAGGTCGGCTGGAGTGCCGGCGACGTCGATTTGTTCGAGATCAATGAGGCGTTTGCGGTGGTGGCGATGGCCGCGCAGCGCGATCTCGGAATCCCCCGTGAAAAACTCAACATCAATGGCGGCGCCTGCGCGCTCGGCCACCCGATCGGCGCCACCGGCGCGCGGCTGATCGTGACGCTGCTGCACGCACTGGAAGCGCAGAATCTGAAGCGCGGCGTCGCCGCGCTCTGCATCGGCGGCGGCGAGGCCACCGCGATCGCGGTCGAGCGCGTCGCGCAGTAGACAGAGCGTTTTCGAGCGAAGCGGATACCGGTTCGCGTGAAGAAAACGCGTCAAAGTAAGAATCCGCCGTGATGTCCTGAAATGAGGGAAGCATGGCATTTACGTCATACGTCCCTCGGGGCAGTATCGCCTGATAGACTAACCTTCGCGTAGAATTTTCTGAGGCTGCATGATTTCGAACTGGCTGGCGGCCGCCCTCGGCCGCCGCAATATCCATTACGGCTGGGTGATGGTCGGCGTCACCTTCCTCACGTCGCTGATCGCCGCCGGCACAGTCGGCGCGCCCGGGGTGTTCATCGTGCCGCTGCAGAAGGAGTTCGGCTGGAGCACGGCCGAGATTTCGTCGGCACTCTCGATCCGCTTCATCCTGTTTGGACTGATGGCGCCGTTCGCGGCGGCGCTGCTGAACCGCTACGGCCTGCGCAACGTGACACTGACCGCGCAGCTCATTGTCGGCTGCGGCCTGCTCGCATCGCTGGCGATGACGCAGGTCTGGCAGCTGATCCTGCTGTGGGGTGTGGTGATCGGAATCGGCACCGGCATGACCGCGCTGGTGCTGGGCGCCACCATCGCGACACGCTGGTTTGTGGCGCAGCGAGGCCTCGTGATCGGCATGCTGACCGCGAGTGTCGCCACCGGGCAATTGGTGTTCCTGCCGCTGCTTGCGAGCGTTACCGATCGCTTCGGATGGCGCGTCGCACTCACACTGATCTGCGTCATGCTGGGCGTTTCCGCAGCGCTGGTGTTGCTCGCGATGCGCGATCGCCCGAGCGATCTCGGGCTGCGTCCATTTGGCGATGCCGGCACCGAGCCGCTGCCCGCTCCGGCGCCGAGCAAGGCACCGATCATGCTGGCTGCCCTCGGCACCCTTCGAGATGTCTCGAAATCGTCGGTGTTCTGGATCCTGTTTGCAACCTTCTTCATCTGCGGCGCCAGCACCAACGGTCTGATCCAGGTGCACCTGATCCCGATGTGTGTCGATTTCGGTATTCCGCAGGTGCAGGCTGCAAGCCTGCTCGCCGCGATGGGCATTTTCGACTTCTTCGGCACCATCGCGTCAGGCTGGCTCTCGGACCGTTACGATAACCGCTGGCTGCTGTTCTGGTATTACGGACTGCGCGGGCTGTCGCTGGTGTTCCTGCCATTCACCGACTTCTCGTTCTACGGGCTGTCGCTGTTTGCAGTGTTCTACGGGCTCGACTGGATCGCAACGGTGCCGCCCACGGTCCGTCTCACCGCGCAGCGCTTCGGCGCCGAGCGCGCCAACCTGGTTTTCGGCTGGATATTTGCGGGCCATCAACTCGGCGCGGGCATCGCCGCCTTCGGCGCCGGCCTCTCGCGCACCATGCTAGCGACCTACCTGCCCGCCTTCTTCGTCGCCGGCGCACTCTGCATCGTCGCAGGCTTGAGCGTGCTGGCGATCAAGCGACCGGCCCTGAAAGCGGCCGCGGCAGCCGCTTAGAGCGTGATGTTGGTTTACCTCTCCCGCAAGCGGGAGAGGGAGCGCAGCATTCCTCGCGGATACAACTCAACCCTATCATGCCTTAATACGAGATGATCGTGCGCACGCCGACCATCACGCCATCCTTGATGCGATGCGTCTGCGTGGGATCGTAGGGATCGACCGCGCCGCCACCGGGATGCGCGATATATTGAAGCACCGGCTGCAGCGAGAAGTTGGGCGTGACCTCATGCTGATAGGTGATCTCAAAGATCGCCTCGTAGTCGCGGATCGGGTATGGCGTGCCGGTGAAGAACTGGATGTCGCGGTCGAGGGCGCGGGCGCTGTCGGATATCCTGGCGTAGGTTGCAGCGACGCCGAACCGGTCGTTCGGATAGGCGTCGCTGAAACCGGTGAACAGGAAGCCGCCGTCGACATAGGCGTTAACCAGGTTGCGATCGGACGGGCTCACCGAGGCCCGCATAAAGAAGGCAATGCCCTTGTCCGACCCGGGTGCGGCGCGCGCGAGCAATTGCTCATAGACCATGAACAATCCGTTGTTGCGTCGCAGCCAGAGTGGATCGCCGGAGCTGTTGGGATCGGCGAGTGACAGGCCGTCGGCCGAAAAGCGCTGATCGGGAAACGACATCATGTGATACCAGCCGCCGCCGGTGATGGTCGCCGGCAACCGGCTCTCGCCAATCTCGAACTTGTATTTGAGCTGGCCGATCCACCAGGGCGGATCGTTGACGCGAAACAGCAGACCATTGGCATTGGCGATCTGCGCATCGTCCGCGTCGGGCGGCGCGGCGCTGCCATCGAACAGGGCAAGATAGGCGGTGATCTTGTCGGAGAGCCGCGCCTTCACACGGATTCCCGGGACGGCAAGCGGCGGCGACGGCCCCCCGCCAGGCAGGTTGATCCCGGTGATGCCGGGCCAACCCAGCGCGGAGTTGATGAAGATGTCGTCGTACTGGCTGTCGATGAACTCGATGTCGGAGGCCTGCTGGCCGACGCGGACGGCGAGCCTGCCGTCGAGCAGTTGCTGCTCGATCCAGAACTCATAGAGGCGTGTGGAAGGCAGCGCCTCGACGCCCGAGACCAGCATCAGATTGCCGATATAGCTGCGCGACAGGCCGTCGCCATGGATCTGGAACATGTTGGCGTGGAACGTCGCGCCGGTCCAGCCCATCACCTTTTCCAGGTCGATGGTGGTGCCGAGGTCGAGGCGCCCGGTATAGATCGCGCCGGTGCGCATGCCGCCAGTAACGTTGGCGAGCCCCTCGCCGATATAGGTCAGGGTGAACTGGTAGCCAGCGTCGGCCAGCTTGTCGCGCAGGTCCTTGTTGTTACTGCTGTCGGGCTGATCGCCGGCGTGGACGGCTGACGCGAGGGCAACGGCGGTGATCGCCGCGAATACCCTGACCACGCGGATGAGCACTCGGTACATGCAATAATACCGCAGCCCGTTATTTGACGATGCCCAGGCGACGCATGATCAGATAGGCAAGGCCGGAGGCGCTGATCATCAGCACCGCGGCCCAGAGGAAGCCGCTGTCGACGTCGGTGAGCGGCAGCCCCTTGGTGTTCATGCCGAAGATGCCAGTGACCAGCGTCGGCGGCAGCAGCATCATGGTCACGACCGACAGCGCGTGCAGATGGCGGTTGCTCTCCTCCTCCAGCTTGAAGCGAAGCTCCTCCTCGAGCAGCCGGCTGCGCTCGCGCAGCTCAGTGATATCGTGGTCGAGGCCGTCGAGCCGCTGTGCGAGCTTCGCCGCATGCAGGCGCAGCGCCGGGCTGAGATTGTCGGGGTTCTTCTGCTCGAGCCGGTGGAACAGGACGCGCAGACCGGCAAGCTGACGGTGCAGCCGCAGACAAGTCCGCCGCAACCGGCCCAATCCAGCCCGCATGTCCGACTTGGTCTCGCCGGACACCACCCGGTCCTCAATGTCGTCGATCTCGGTGGCGATCTTGTCGGCCATCCGGTCCATGGTGTCGGCGACCTCGTCGATGATCTTCTCGAGCAGCGCCGCCACCGTCGCGACGCGATGGCCACCCTCGAGCACGCGGCGCGTGGCATCGACCGCGCACAGCGCCTGATGGCGGCCGCTGATCAGGAAGCGCTCGGTCATCGCGAAGCGAAGGAAGCCGGTTTCCTGCGTCGGGGAATCGATCTCGCGCACGAGATCGGAGAACACGCCATAGACGCAGTTGTCGATGATGTGGAGCTGCTGGAAATTGTCGTGCGACAGCAACAGATCGCGCGCGAGCGCGGGAATCTGCAGGTCGGCAAGCCATTGCCGCGTGCGACCATCCGCCAGATTGAAATGCAGCCAGAGCCTGCCATCATGGCTGAACTCGATCGGCGCATCGATGGCTAGGGATTCAGCGCTGCCGTCGCTATGCAGACGGAATGCCCACACCAGGCCCGGGATCGCCGGCATGGTGTCCGCGGGCACGTTGACGATTTTCGCCGGTTCAGCCGACATGACCAGCCCGAAGCTCAACGCGATACATCGCTAACCCCTGCGGTAGCCAGCACAATACCCGTGCGGGGCATCCACCCCGCACGCACGCCAGCACACGATACAATTACGTTTTTGTTACAGTTTAATGTCGCGGACTACTCCGCCGCGAGACCCGTTGCGGCAACCTGCTCGCCTTCCTTGTTGTAATCGTGCACGACGCGGCCAAACGGCAGCGTCAGATCGGCGAGGAAGTGATGCGCGCCGACCACTCGCCGCACCGGAAAATCGGCAACCGGCGCATTGACATGCGGCACCAGATGCAACCGGCCGGGGCCGATCCATGAGCCCTTGACGTTGATATCGGTCAGGTTGATCGCAACGAGCTGACAGACTTCGAGACGGCCGTCGACGCCCGGGATCATCTTCAGATTGATCTGCGTCTTCGACAGCGTGGCGCGGGTGATGTCGCCATTGCCCGCCATGCTCTCGTGCTTGTAGCCCATGGTGCCCATGGCGACGAGCTGGCCGGCATATTCCAGCGTGCCGGTCAGCGTGTCCTTGACGATCTCGAGCTTGGGATGGGCGTATTTCTTCGGAAATCCCCAGATCTCCCGGCCCGCCGCAATCGGCGGATCATCGTCGAGGTACATCTGCGAAACAAAATTGACCTCTTCGCCGTGCAAGCGCGCCGGGATCACCAGACCGGACTCGGTATAGCTGCCGAAGCCCGAACTATCAGGCATTTTGATCCACTCGTAATGCACGATCGGCTGATCAATCGGCTCGAGCGGCTCGGGCAATCCGGCACGGATCAACTCGGGATCGGTCTCGTAGGTAATGACCAGAAATTCGCGATTGACGAAACGATACGGTCCTGCGGGATAACTCGGACCCGCGGCCGGCATCGACGGAAGCCTCAAAAGCTCTTCCCGGCGCATCGCAAATCCCCTGTTTGCAATTGGTCAGCCGAACGCTAGCGGCGGACATTGACACTGATATGAGGGATTTCCTTCAGCCGCATGACCCGGCGTAGCTGTCATCAGCACGTCACGGGCACACGGAATCGTTGGCGCGCAGGGAGTGTCAGGACATGGATGTGCGTAGCCCACATTTCGACGAACAAGAAACTGCAACCTCCCATCGCGGCTGGCGGCCGGAGCGTTGCGACCGTGTCGCGCTGGTGCTGCAAGGCGGCGGTGCGCTCGGCGCCTACCAGGCCGGCGTTTACCAGGCGCTGCACGAAGTTGGTATCGAGCCGGACTGGATCTGCGGAGTCTCGATCGGCGCGATCAACTCGGCAATCATCGCCGGCAATCCGCCGGAGCGACGGCTGGAGCGGCTGCACACATTCTGGGACCGCATCACCAGCCGCAAGATCTGGCACTATACGCCGGACGGCGACATCTTCCGCAAAGCGCGCAACTTCACCAGTTCGTTCATGACGACGGTGATGGGCCAGCCCGGCTTCTTCGCACCCCACACCACCAACCCATGGCTCAGCGCGGCCGGCGCCAGGACCGCCACGAGCTATTACGACACGGCGCCATTGCGCGAGTCGTTGCTGGAGCTGGTCGATTTCGAGCGCATCAATTCCAAGAAGATGCGCTTTGCCGTCGGCGCCGTGAACGTGCTGTCGGGCAACTTCATCTATTTCGACAACGCGCATGACGAGATCATTCCCGAGCACATCATGGCGAGCGGCGCGTTGCCGCCGGCGCTGCCGATGGTGAAGGTCGGCACCGACCATTTCTGGGATGGCGGCATCGTCTCCAACACGCCGCTGCAGCATCTGCTCGACCAGTCCGACAGCCGGAATTCGCTGGTGTTCCAGGTCGACCTGTTCTCGGCCCGCGGCGTGCTGCCCCGCGACATCCAGGACGTGATGGCCCGCCACAAGGACATCATGTATTCCTCGCGCACGCGCTACAACACCGACATGTATCGCAAGACCCACAATCTCCGCGCCCGCCTCTACAAGGCGCTGTCGAAGATTCCGGACGAGCAGTTGTCGGCGGAAGAGCGCGAACTGCGCGATTCCAACAGCGCCCTGCCGAGCATCGCGATCCTGCAATTGATCTATCAGCAGAAGGCCTATGAAGGCCACGCCAAGGATCACGAATTCTCGGGCACCTCGATGCGCGAGCACTGGATGAGCGGGCACGAGGACACCAAGCGCACGCTGATGCGGCGCGACTGGATCAAGATGCCCGACAACGGCATGGGCATCGTCGTCCACGACGTGCACCGCGAGAACGAGGTGTAATTCCAAGCGTCATTGCGAGCGGAGCGAAGCAATCCATGCCGCGACTTGTGGAGAGATGGATTGCTTCGTCGCTTACGCTCCTCGCAATGACGGAGGGGCCGACGGCTAAGGCCGTGTCGACATGTTGCTCGGCGGCCCCGCTGTGCGGACCGGCTCCGCCAAACGCGCGAACTCGCAGAGCAGGGATCGCGTCCTGCGGGGATCGATCACTTCCTCGACCCAGAATTTCTCGGCCGAGCGAAATGGCGAGCGCAGCTTGTTGAGGCGATCCTCGATCTCCTTCAGCTTCGCCGTCGGATCGGGCGCCGCGTCGATGTCGGCGCGATAGGCGGCCTCGATGCCGCCCTCCAGCGGCAGCGAACCCCAATAGGCCGACGGCCAAGCGTAGCGCATCGAGAAGCGGTTCGCCGGCTGGTGCACCACGCCGGCGACACCGAACGCGTTACGCACAATGATCGTGCACCAGGGCACGGTGCTCTGGTTGACCGCCGCCATCGCGCGCACGCCATGGCGGATGGTCGCGCTCTTCTCCGCCTCGAGCCCGATCATGAAGCCGGGGCAGTCCATCAGGTAGACCACGGGCAGATGGAAGGTCTCGGCGAAATCGACCCAGCGGATCACCTTCTGGCAGGCTTCCGCCGTCCACGAGCCGCCATAGTGGAAGGGATCGCTCGCCAGCAACAACACCGCCCTGCCCTCCAGCCGCGCCAGGCCGACAATGATCGGCTTGCCGAAATTCGCGCTCACCTCGAAGAACGAACCCTTGTCGACCACGGCCTCGATGATCGGGCGCATCTTGTAGACCTGCCGGCGGTTGCGCGGCACGGCCTTCATCAGCGATTCCTCGACCCGTTCAGGATCGTCGGTGCAGGGCACGGTCGGCGGCAGCTCGAACACCGATTGCGGCAGATAGGAGAGGAAGCGCCTCGCGCACTCGAACGCCTCCTCCTCGGTATCGACCGCCTGGTCGATCGCGCCGGCGCGGGTCTGGATGTCGGCGCCGCCAAGCTCCTGCTTGGTCAGATCCTGCCCGAGCCGTTTCACCACCGGCGGGCCGGCGACGAACATCGCGGAGCTCTTCGTCATCACCGAATAATGCGTGGCCGCAAGGCGTGCCGCGCCAAGGCCCGCGACCGAGCCAAGTCCGAGACCGACGACCGGTACGCGCGCGAGGTTCGCCGTCGTGTACCAGTACCAACGCGTGCCGCCGACGCCGCCGGGCAGGTTCGCCGCGCCGCGCGTCTCGATCGTCTTCACCGAACCGCCGCCGCCGGAGCCTTCGATCATGCGGATGATCGGCAGCCGGAAATCATGCGCCATCTCCTCCGCCATCAATGGCTTGGCGGAAATCGACGCATCGGCCGAGCCGCCGCGCACGGTGAAATCGTCGCCGACCACGACCACAGGCCGGCCGTCCACCTTGGCGCGGCCGAACACACAGTTCGCCGGCGTCAGCTGCTTGAGCTCGTTGTTGTCGTCATATTCGGCGATCCCGGAAATGGCGCCGATCTCGTGGAAGGATTTCTGATCGACAATCTTGTCGATGCGCTCACGAACGGTAAGCCGGCCTTGATCGCGCTGTCGTTTGACCTTCTCAACGCCTCCCATCTCCCGCGCGAACGCTTCGCGCCGGGCGAGGTCGTCGAGTTCCGGCTTCCAGTTCATTCCTCTCCTCCGTCTTTATGATTTTGTTATTGTTCACGGCTGCCGGAACGGATTTTCGCTCGAGCCGGTTGTTGAAGATGCTGTTGTCGGCGCCTTCGAGCAGGCTTGCGAGTGCGGCACCGAGCTGCACCATCTGCGGCGCGACTTCCTTGTGCAGCCGCTTCTCGTCATACATCGCCGACAAGAGGCCGATCGTCGCGACGACATAGGTCTGGTATTGCGGCGACCACAGCGGCACCGCGACGCCGTTGATGTGCGGACTCCAGAGGCCGCAGGCGACGACATAGCCGTGCTCGCGCAAAAGGCGGCGATTGCCTTCGATGCGCGGCTTGAGCAGCTTCGCACCTTCGGAAATCTCGCGCTCCATCTCCGCGATCAGGGCGTCGCCGACCTCGGGCTCAAGCGCGGCCGTATAGGCATGACCAGCGGCGGTGGTCGTCATCGAGATCCGGCTGCCGGTGACCTCGTGCAGCCCGAGCGCATTCGCCGAGCGCGCATATTCGAGATAGACGAGCTGGAAGCGATCGGGGATGACGAAGCCGACAGTGCCGGGCAATTGCTCGGCGACGTCCTGCAGACGCTGACGGATCAGGTTGCGGAGCTGCAGGCCCTTCATCATCGCGGTGCTCATCGCCACCGCGCTCGGACCTATCCGATATTTCTGATCGCGCGGCAGATAGACGAGCTGTCCCATCCGCGTCAGCGTGTGCGTAAGCCGCGACACCGTCGATCGCGGCAGGCCACAGCGATTCGATATTTCGAGATTGCCGAGCCGCGCCTCGTGTCCCTCGAAACATCGGAGGACATCAAACGCGCGCGACACGACCTGGATCACATCGCCCTCGCCTGCGAGATCGCTGGCGAGCATTCCTTGACGGCTAAGCCGTTCCGAGCGCCTTCCCATTTGTTATAGGCTCCATTCCGCCACACGGAATAAAATTCCACTTGCAGAACAAGCTACCTCAGGCAATGTGCCGCCACAACAAAAGCCGTTCGCAGAGCGCTATGCGTTTCGCGAAACGGATGGGGAGCCTGGAATGCCAGATATCAAGATCATCACCGAAGTGGCCGGCCGTGTATGCGCTATACCAGTGGCGGCCGGTGCCAGCATCGCCGACGGCGACGAGGTCGCGCTCGTCGAAGCGATGAAGATGGAGATTCCGGTGACGTCGACCGCCGCGGGCACCGTCAAGTCGATCCTCGTCAACATCGACGACGTGATCGCCGAGGGACAGGCGGTCGCCATCGTCGAGACCTGACGCGCACACAATCAAAGTTCGATCCGCGACAATCTGTCCGGTGATGCGACGCGAGCAGCGGCGAAGGCCAACCGGCCGCGCCGTTGCCATCATCGCTATGCGATGCAATGATCCTCCCAAACAACAAGTTTCGCATAGCGAAACACCAGGGAGGAACCATGATCCGTCGTCTGCTCGCGCTCGGCGTCACCTTACTTGCGTCCGCACCTTCACTCGCCGAAGACATCAAGCTGCCGCCGACGATGGGCGTGACCGCCTACGACACCGGCACCGCGGGATTCAACATCGCAGTCGGCGTCGGCAAGATGATGAAGGACAAGTACGGCACCGATCTCCGCGTGTTGCCAGCGGGCAACGACGTGGCGCGGCTGGCGCCGCTGCGCGCCAAGCGCGCCCTGATGTCGGCGATGGGGTCTGGCACCTATTTCGCGCAGGAAGGCGTGTTCGAGTTCGGCGCCAAGGAATGGGGACCGCAGCCGCTGCAACTCTTGTTGTCCTCGGTCGACTGCAACGCCGGCTCGCTCGGCGTGGCCGCCGATATCGGCGTCAAGGACATCAAGGATCTCAAGGGCAAGCGCGTCGGCTTCGTGGTCGGCTCACCCGCGCTGAACCAGAACTCGCTCGCCATCCTCGCCTTCGGCGGCCTGACGCAGGGCGACGTCAAGGCCGTCGAATTCGCAAGCTACGGCGCGATGTGGAAGGGCCTGATCAACAACGACACCGACGCTGCCTTCGGCACCACCATCACCGGACCCGCGAAGGAAGCCGAGACCTCGCCGCGCGGACTGATCTGGCCGCCGCTTCCGGCAGGCGACAAGGCCGGATGGGAACGGGTGCAGAAGGTCGGCTCATTCTTCTTCCCGCATCGCGCGACCTGCGGCGCCGGCATTTCGCCGGAAAAGCCGATCGAGCTCGGCAACTACCCCTACCCGATCTTCGTCGCCTATGCGTCGGTGCCAGCGGACCAAGTCTACGCCATCACCAAGGCAATGATCGTCAACTACGACGCCTACAAGGATTCCGCTCCGGGCGCGAGCGGGCTTGCCGCTGATAGGCAGACCAAGAACTGGGTCGTGCCGGTGCACGCCGGCGCGGTGAAGGCGCTGAAGGAAGCGGGCCAATGGAACGACCAGCAGGAGGCCCACAACAACGCGCTGTTCAAGCGCCAGGAAGCGCTCACCGCCGCCTGGGCGGAATATGGCAAATCCAATCCGTCCTCGGATGAGAAGGCGTTCCTGGAAGGCTGGATGAAGGCGCGCGCGGCAGCGCTTGCCAAGGCCAACATGCCGAACGGCTTTGAATAAAGCCGCACGCTTCCGCTGCTAGAGCGTGATGACTTTTCTTTGAATCGTCATCCCGCTCTAGCTCTTTGTTTGAGCATGATCTTGTTCGGAAAACCGGTGTCCACTTTTCCGGATCATGCTCCAGCCAACGCCATTGTGGGTATCCCTGATGTCAGCTTCTCCGCTCGATAGCGCCGTGGCCGCGCCGCCGAAGAGGATCGAGTTTGAAGATCCCCACGCCGGCACCAGCAACCTGCAGGAGGCTGAGGTCACGCGCGTGCGCAGCCTGCGCGGCGGCTGGCGCTGGGCGCTGGTGGTCGCAACCGCGGCCACCATCCTGCTCTGTATCAACCAGCAATTCTCGCTGCGCTTCCTGATCGGCTACACCCAGCTCAACACCGAATATTTCTATCTGCTGATCGCACTGATGCTGCCGTTCACGTTCCTGATCTTTCCGGGAACGGGCACGGCGCCGCTCGACCGGATTCCCTGGTACGATCTTCTCCTGTTCGTACTGACATTCGCAGCCGCGATCTGGCTGATGCTCAACATTCGCAGGGCCGCGCAGTTCGGCTGGGAATCCGATGGCGCGCCGCGCAACGTGCTCGTTGCCGGCGTCGTGATGTGGGCGGTGCTGATGGAGGCGCTGCGCCGCACTGGCGGCTGGAGCCTCTTGCTCAGCGTGTTCCCGTTCACCGTCTATCCGTTGTTTGCCGAAGCCAAATGGCTCGGGCCGTTCCGCGGCTCCGAACTCACCTTCGACCAGGCCACCGCCTACCACGTGCTTTCGGGCGAGAGCCTGCTCGGGATTCCGATCCAGGCTTTTGCCGATACCGTGATCGGCTTCCTCGTCTTCGGCACCGCGCTGATGATGACGGGTGCCGGAAAGTTCTTCATCAACATCGCCTTTGCGCTGTGCGGCACGTTCCGCGGCGGGGCGGCGAAGGTCTGCATCTTCGCGAGCGGCCTGCTTGGCATGATGTCGGGCTCGATCATTTCCAACGTGCTCACCGCCGGCACCATGACTATCCCGGTGATGAAGCGCAGCGGCTTCCGCGCCTCCTATGCCGGCGCAATCGAGGCTTGCGCCTCGACCGGCGCGGTGCTGGCGCCACCGGTGATGGGCGCCACCGCCTTCGTGATCGCGCAATTCCTGAACATCAGCTACGCCGAGGTCGCGGTCGCCGCGATCATTCCCGCCGCGCTCTACTATATCGGCCTGTTCATGCAGGTGGACTCCTATGCCGCGCGCTACGGCCTGAAGGGCATTCCGCGGGCCGAACTGCCACGGGTGCTCGATACCCTCAAGTCCGGCTGGTATTACGTGTTCGTCATCGCGCTCCTGATCGTGATGCTGCTCTACTTCAAGCGCGAGAGCCACGCGCCGTTCTACGCCACTGCGCTGCTGCTGGTGCTGAACCAGATCTTCTCCAAGGAGACGCGCTGGACGCCGGCTACGATCGCGAAATTCCTCGAGGTCAACGGCCGCACCTTCGTCGAGCTGGTCGGCATCCTCGCCGGTTGCGGGCTTCTGATCGGCGCATTCTCGATGACTGGCGTGGTCTCGAGCCTCGCCAACGACCTGCTGACGCTCGCGGGCGACAATGCCTTCCTGCTGCTCGCGATGTGCGCCTTCACCAGCCTGATCCTGGGGCTCGGGCTGACGACCACGGCCTGCTACATCTTCCTCGCAATCCTGGTGGCGCCGGCGCTGGAGAAGCTCGGGCTGAACCGAATGGCGGTGCACATGTTCATCTTCTATTGGGGCATGCTGTCGTCGATCACGCCGCCGGTTGCGATTGCGTCCTTCGCGGCGGCCGGCATCGCCGGATCGCCGGCGATGAAAACCGGGTGGGAATCGATGTGGGTCGGCAGCATCATCTATTTCATCCCGTTCTTCTTCGTGCTGAACCCGGCGCTGGTGCTGCAGGGTCCAAGCCCCTATCTCGCCGGGCTTGGTCTGATGGCCCTCGCCGCCTTGGGCACGCTGTTCATCTGCGGCGGCATTCAGGGCTATCAGGCCTTCGTCGGCGATCTCAGCCGCGCAGGCCCGCTGGAATGGCCGCTGCGGGTGCTGCTCGTGATCGGCGGCTTCGTGGTGGCGACGCCGGGCGGCGGCATCATGCCGTTGTCGCAGATGCAGGTGACGCTGCTCGGCCTTGCCATCCTGGTGCCGACGGTCCTGATCGCGCTGCTGCTGGTCCGTCGGCAGCCGCTCATGGCGAACCAGTTGCGCGCTCCCTGATTGCGTTGCACAAAAGGGGGCGATGAAACCCGAGCCGCCTCCTTCTTCCGCCAGCGCCACAGCCTGGACCCGCTCAAGACCGCCTCTGCTGCGGTTCCTGCAGTCATGCCACGACGAGTTCGCCGCCGAGACCGGCGGTGCCGTCGCCGATTACATTCCCGAACTCGGCAAGGCCGACCCTGCCCATTTTGGCATCAGTCTCGCCACCCTCGATGGCCATGTCTACGAGGTCGGCGACACCAAGGTGCCCTTCACCATCCAGTCGATGTCAAAACCCTTCGTGTTCGCGCTGGCGCTGGACACGCTGGGGGCGGCGCACGTGGAAAGCGCGATCGGCGTCGAACCGTCGGGCGATCCCTTCAACTCGATCCGGCTGAACGCGGAAAACCATCCGTTCAATCCGATGGTCAATGCCGGCGCCATTGCCTGCACCGGGCTGATCCATGAGGCCAAGGGCGAGGCTGCCTTCGACTACATCCGGCAGGCGCTCGGCCGCTTCGCCGGACGCGAACTCGCGCTCGACGAGGCCGTCTATCTTTCCGAAAGCACGACCGGCGACCGCAACCGGGCGATCGGCTATCTCCTGCGCACCAATGCCGTGATCAAGGACAACGTCGCTTCCGTGCTGGATGTCTATTTCCGACAATGCGCGGTCCTGGTGACCGCACGCGACATCGCGATCATGGCGGCAACGCTTGCCAATCGCGGCATCAATCCGGTGACCGGCGAGCAGGTGATGACGCCCTATGCGATTTCGCGTGCGCTCTCGGTGATGACGTCGTCGGGCATGTATGACTTCGCCGGCGAATGGATCTATCGCGTCGGCATCCCCGCCAAGAGCGGCGTCGGCGGCGGCATCCTCGCCGCACTCCCCGCCCGGCTCGGGCTCGGCAGCTATTCGCCCAAGCTCGACAAGCACGGCAACAGCGTGCGCGGCATCAAGGTGTGCGAGGCGCTGTCCTCGCATTACGACCTGCACATGCTCAACCGCAGCGACGATGCGCGCACCAGCATCATCGCCGACTACAATATCGGCAAGAGCCCATCGCGGCGCGTCCGTCGCCCGCAGGAGCGCGACATCCTCGCGGCGCATCCCCAGGAAGTGCGGATTATCGAGCTGGTCGGCACGCTGTCGCTATCCGCCGTCGATTACGTGTCACGGCGGCTGGCCTCGGAGCCGCGGCCGCAATTCGTCGTGTTCGACCTCCACCGGGTCACCTCCACCACCCGCGCCGGCGCGCGGCTGGTCGCGGAGGCCTTCGAGGAACTCGCCGCACTCGGCGTCACCGTGATCCTGTCCGGAATCAAACGCACGTCGACGGAATGGAAGACGCTGCGCGAATGGACGGCCAAGCTCGGTAACATCAGGGACTTCTATCTGCTCGACACCGCGATCGAATGGGCGGAGGACCAGATCGTCTATCGCTACGGCGGCTCGATCGATTTCTTCGAGACCACGGAATTCTCTGAGCAGCCGCTGCTGGCCGGATTGAGCGCGGAAGAATTGACGGATCTTGCGTCGCTCGCCGCAACGCGCATCTATCGCTCTGGCGAGAAGATCATCGCTGCCGGCGATGCCGCCAGCTCGCTGTTCTTCCTGCAGAGCGGCGTCGTGCACGTCACCCTGCCCGACGGCGTCCGCCTGGCAACGCTCACCGCCGGCATGGCGTTCGGCGAGATGGCGCTGATCGAGCCGGTCCGCTCTGCCGACGTATTAGCGGACCAGGCGGCGACTGCCTGGGAAATCCCGCTGCGCGACTTCGAGCGGTTTCGCAAGCAGCACCCGCGCGCCGGCGAGCGGATCATGCGCAACCTCGCGCAACTGCTCGCCGACCGCCTGATCGTCGCCAACGCGAAGGTGGATCTGTTGACGTCGACTTAGGTCTCTCGATCTCCCTCTTCCCTCTCCCCGCAGGCGGGGAGAGGCGAAGGGAGTTCGCGGCCGCAGCTATGACTCAACCCACCACTTCCGTGACCGGCTGCAGGTCGATCGCGAACGTTTCGAGGAATTTCGAGGTCATGATGTAGAAGCCGACCGAGAGCTGCAGTTCGACGAGCGCGGCTGGCGAGAGCTTGGAGGCGATCGCGTTGAAGGTGGCGTCCGTCGGCTTCTTGAGCTTGACGATCTCATCGGTGAAGGCGAGCGCGGCGCGCTGCACGTCGTTGAAGCAGGTGGCAGACTGCCAGTTCTCCAGCGCCGCGTTCTGCTCGTCGGTGACGCCGACGTTCTTGCCGATCCGCTTGTGCGCGACGATCTCGTAAGGCGCTTCGCACAGGATTCCGGTGCGCGTGATCGCAAGCTCGCGCACGATCGGATCAAGCTCCCCTTTGTGTCTGATCGCGCCGCCGAGCCTGCAATATTGCTCAAAATATGCAGGCGAATGCGCCATCATGCGGAAGATGTTGGCGTTGCGGTTCTTGTCGAGGATTTCGCGGGTGCGATCGCTGGCCTTGGCGGGGTCGCTGTATTCGATACGAGCCATCGTTTCCTTCTCGTTTCTTTTGTCGCGTTTTGCTTTGGTTCCGTTAAGTTTCGAGACACTATCTGGCGCTTGACGCAGGAGCAACACAGCCGAGTCAAAATGCCGCCGCAATGCTGACCGACCCTGCTACCGTCGATGTTCGCTGAGTGGGGACTCAATCAGAGCGAATGTGCGACGCGGGGTGTTCCGAGAGTACAAATCTAAAAGGCCGTCGCTTGCGCGGATTCCGCGACACGATGAGTCACGCCCAAGTCTAGGGGGAATAGGCATGAAGGAAGCCACCAGGAGGGCGGCCTCGGAAGCGCTTGCGCAAATGCTGGCGGTGACGGCAATGGTCGTCATCGCCAGCATTGTGCTCTACTGGCGGTGACCGCGATTATCTGACCTTTTCAAAATACGGCACGACACGACCCGCGAACTGCGCAAACCGCGCGTTCACCTTGTCGCCGATCGCAAGATCGTTCTCGCCGTGGGCCATCATCCGGAAACCTTCGGCGGTGTCGACCAGCACGATCTTGTAGGGCACATGCGCGCGCGTCTCGGGCGTGGCGGCGCGGCAGACCAGCGCGGTCGCGTATACGGTCCCTGCCCCGCTGGCGCGCTTCTCCGGCGGATCGGGCGCGCCGCAGACGGCGCAAAAGCTGCGGCGGAAATATTGCACAGCGCCGCAAGCGGCGCAGGATTGATAGACGATTGCTTCCGCACCCGTTGTCCAGTCTGCAAGTTTGCCGCTCATCGCACCCGCTCCAGGAACATGCTGACATGCGAGGACAGCACGCCGCCATCGCCATGCAATAGCGCGATCGAGGCATCGCGGACCTGGCGATTGCCGGCGCGCTCAGTCATCTGCAGATGCGTCTCGACCAGATGCGCCATCGCGCCGCCGACGCCGCAATGGCCGTAACTCAACAAGCCGCCATGGGTGTTGAGCGGCATCTCGCCGCCTTGATTGAAGTAGCCGGCACGCACGCGCGCGGCAGCCTCGCCGCGCTTTGCGAGGCCGAGATCTTCGAGCAGCATAGCAAGCGTGATGGTGAAGCTGTCGTAGACAGCAGCGTAACGCACATCGGAGATCGCAACGCCAGATGCCGCCTTGGCCTTGGCGATCGCAATCTCGGCGCCGAGTTCGCTTAAAGCCGGTGCGGCGGTGACATGCTGATGCGTGTGTGCCTGCGCACAGCCGCGGATGCGCACGCCGATATCGCGGGTCCGCTCGCGGCTGATCACGAACGCCGCGCCGCCGTCGGAAACGGGACAGCAATCGAGCAGCTTCAGCGGCTTGGCCACTGGCTTCGATGCCATCACGTCGGCGACCGTGATCGGCTCATGGAATTGCGCGCCGGGATGAGTCAGCGCGTGCTTGCGCATCAGCACGGCGAATTCGGCAAGGTCTTCTTCCGTGACGCCATATTCGTGCATGTAGCGGGAGGCAACGAGGCCGTAATAGGCGGGGATCGTCGGCCCGAGCGGCACTTCGTAATCGGGATGGCCGACTTGCGCGAGCGCCTGGATCGAGGCGTCGCGGCTCTGTCCGGTGAGCCGGTTCTCGCCACCGACCACGAGCACATGCTTCGCCACGCCGGCATCCACGAGATGATGCGCCAGCATGGTCATCGCGAGTCCGGTGGCGCCGCCGACCTGCACGGCATGGGCATAGGACGGGCGGATGCCGAAATGCTCGGCGAACACGGTCGCGAGCATGATATGCGGCGACACCGTGGAGTAGCCGCAGAGGATGCCGTCGATCTCCGATCGCCTCACGCCGGCATCCGAGATCGCAAGCTCCGCCGCCTTGCTCATGAGGTCAAGCGAGGACGAGCCTTCATGCTTGCCGAATGAGGTCAGCCCGACGCCGGTGATGAAGCTCATCTCCTAACCTCCCCTTGAAAAGGGGAGGTCGGTTTGCGCAGGGCGCAAACCGGGTGGGGATCATCTCTCTCCACACGCATACCTGCACCCGGGGCTGACCCCCACCCCGCCCTCCCCCTTTCAGGGGGAGGGCGAAGCGAGCGCGTCTCTTTGCACGCGACCATCATCACCACCACCATCAATACGACTTCGGCAGCCCGAGCACCTTCTCGGCGATGAAACTCAGGATGAGCTGCGGGCTTATCGGGGCGATGCGCGGGATCAGGGATTCCCGGAGGTAACGCTCGACGTGATATTCCTTCGCATAGCCGAAGCCGCCATGGGTCATCACCGCCTGCTCGCAGGCGCGGAAGCCGGCCTCAGCGGCGAGGAACTTCGCCGAATTGGCGGCGGGCCCGCAGGGAAGGCCCTGGTCGTAGTGCCAGCCGGCCGACAGCACCATCAGCCACGCGGCCTCCAGCTCCATCCAGCATTTGGCGAGCGGATGCTGGATCGCCTGGTTCATGCCGATCGGGCGGTTGAACACGATGCGGCTCTTGGCATAGGCCTGCGCCCGCGACAGCGCGACCTTGCCGAGCCCGACAGCTTCGGCCGCGATCAGGATGCGCTCCGGATTCATGCCGTGCAGGATATATTCGAAGCCGCGCCCCTCCTCGCCGAGGCGATCCTCGACCGGAATCTCGAAATTCTCGAAGAACAGTTCGTTGGAATCGACGGGCTTGCGGCCCATCTTCTCGATCTCGTGCACGGTGACGCGCTTCTTGTCGAAATCAGTATAGAACAGGCTCAGGCCCTGCGTCGGCGTCCGCACCTCTTCCAGCGGCGTGGTACGCGCCAGCAGCAGGATCTTGTTGGCGACCTGCGCGGTCGAGATCCAGACCTTCTGGCCGTTGACGATGTATTTGTCGCCCTTGCGCACCGCGCGGGTCTTGAGCTGCGTGGTGTTGAGCCCGGTGTTCGGCTCGGTCACCGCAAAGCAGGACTTGTCGCGGCCATCGATGATCGGCGGCAGCATGCGCTGGCACTGCTCCTTGGTGCCGAACACGACCACAGGATTGAGCCCGAACACGTTCATATGCACGGCCGATGCGCCCGACATGCCGGCGCCGGACTCCGAGATCGTGCGCATCATGATCGCGGCATCGGTGATACCGAGCCCGGAGCCGCCATATTCCTCGGGGATGCAGATGCCGAGCCAGCCGGCATCGGCGAGCGCGCGGTGGAAGTCGGCGGGATAGCCGCCCTCCTTGTCCTTCTTCAGCCAATAGGCGTCGTCAAAGCGCGCACAGATTTTTGCGACGGCATCGCGGATGGATTCCTGGTTGGCCGAGAGCGCAAAGTCCATCAGTCTCTGTCCTAGTTCTCTGGAGCGTTGGTGACGCCGTCGTGCACCATGGCGGCGATCTCGTCGGCGGAGAAGCCGACCTCATGCAGGATTTTCGCGCTGTGCTCGCCGAGTCGTGGCGCCAGACGTTGCGGCTCGGCTGTCGTGTCCGACCAGCGCGCCGACACCTTCATGCTGCGGATGCGGCCTTCGGTCGGATGGTCGATGACCGGAAACACATCGGTTGCAACGATGTGCGGGTCCTGCAGCAGGCTTTCGAGGTCGTGCATCGGCATGACCGGCACGTCGGCCTTTTCCAGTATCTCGTTCCACTCCGCGGTGGTCCTGGTCTTGAGGATGCGCGCAAGCTCGGCGTAGACGCAATCGATATTGGCGGCGCGGCCGGCGAAGGTCGCAAATCTCGAATCCTTGCGCAGATCGTCGCGCCCCGTCGCGGTGAAGAAATTGTCCCACTGCTTGTCGTTATAGACGATCACGCAGATATAGCCGTCGCTGGTCTTGTAGGGGCGCCGGTCCGGCGACAAATGCCGCTTGTAGCCACCGCGGTCGAGCGGCGGATCGTAGGTGAGGCCGCCCATGTGGTCGCCCATCACGAAGCTGGCCATGGTCTCGAACATCGGGATGTCGACGCGCTGCCCCTGCCCGGTCTTGTCGCGATGCACGAGGCTCGCGCAGATCGCGCCGACCGCGGTCAATCCCACGATGCGATCGACCAGCGCGTTCGGCACGTAGCGCGGCACGCCGTCGGCGGTCTGCGCCATCAGCGCCGGCAGCGCGGTGGCGCCCTGGATCAGGTCGTCATAAGCGGGCTTGGCGGCGTACGGGCCGTCCTGGCCGAAGCCGAACACGCCGGCATAGACCAGCCGCGGATTGATCCTGGAGACGACGTCATAGCCGAGCTGCAGCCGCGCCATCGCCTGCGGGCGCACATTGTAGACCAGCACGTCGGCCTTCGCGATCAGGCGCAGCACCGCCTCGCGCCCGGTCGGCTTCTTCAGGTCGAGGCAGATCGAGCGCTTGCTGCGGTTGGTATTGAGGAACACCGGGCCCATGCCGGCGTGGCGGGTGGGACCGATCTGGCGCGTGACGTCGCCATCGGGCGATTCCACCTTGATGACGTCGGCGCCGTAGTCACCGAGCATCTGGGTGGCATACGGTCCCATCAGCACAGTCGTCATGTCGACGACCTTGATGCCCTCCAGCGGTCCCATGGCCTCGTCATCCTCCCAGAGTAGCAGCCGTTTACGGCCGCGTTATCACTTCCTGGGACCAAGTAACGGCAGGGCGTTCGCGAGATCAAGGCGCGCCGCGCGTATGGGCGTATGCACCGCGAGTGGCGATTATCTCGTCGACCGCGCGTCGCGCTCCTTCATCAGCCGCTCGAGCTCGTCATTCTGCTGGCTGATGCGGTCGGCAATACGTGCCTCGTTCTGCTCGCCGGATGCAGCGGCGGCCTGTTCGATCAGCTGCCTGATGTTGTCTTCAAGAATCGCGATGCGATCGTTGAGTTCGTCCAGCGACAACGAGCTTTCGTTACCCATGATGTACGCTCCGAAAGTCAGCGCCGCGGCACACCGCGGTGATTCCGTAGGATGGGTAGAGCGCAGCGAAACCCATCAATGGCGACCCGGGGCGAAGATGGTGGGTTTCGCTGCGCTCTACCCACCCTGCAACGCCATAACGCCTACAGCCTACTTCGCCGGCTCCAGCAGCGAAACATAATTCGCAACCGCGGCGCCGCCCATGTTGAAGATGCCGGCAAGCTCCGGGTTCTTCAACTGCATGCCCTCGGGCGCCTGTCCCGTCAGTTGCATCGCACTCATCACATGCATGGAGACGCCGGTGGCGCCGATCGGATGGCCCTTGGCCTTGAGCCCGCCGGACGGATTGATCGGCAGCTTGCCGTCCTTCTGCGTCCAGCCTTCCAGGATAGCGCGAGCGCCCTGCCCACGCGGGGTCACGCCCATCGCTTCATACTCGATCAGCTCGGCGACGGTGAAGCAATCATGGGTCTCGACAAAGGAGAGATCGGAAAGCTTGGCTCCGGCCTTCTCCAGCGCGCGCTGCCAGGCCACCGTGCAGCCCTCGAACTGCAGGATGTCGCGCTTGGACATCGGCAGGAAGTCCTGTGCATGGGCGGTGGCACGGAAGTTCACTGCCTTGCCCATGGTCTTCGCGGTCTCCGAATCCGTCAGTATCAGCGCCGCGGCGCCATCCGACACCAGCGAACAGTCGGTGCGCTTCAAGGGGCCGGCGACGAACGGGTTCTTGTCGCTCTCGGCGCGGCAGAACTCGAAGCCGAAATCCTTGCGCATCTGCGCATAGGGATTGGCGACGCCGTTCTTGTGGTTCTTGGCGGCGATCATCGCCAGCGCATCGGACTGGTCGCCGTATTTCTGGAAGTAGCCTTGCGCGATCTTGCCGAACACGCCGGCGAAGCCCGCGGGCGTATCGCCATCTTCGGGCAGGTAGGAGGCGCGCAACAGGTTGCGGCCAATCTCCGGCCCCGGCGTCTTCGTCATCTGCTCGACGCCGACCACGAGCACGAATTTGGCACCGGTCTGGATGGCGCGGATGCCCTGGTGCACAGCCGCCGACCCGGTCGCACAGGCGTTCTCGACGCGCGTGGACGGCTTGAAGCGGAGCTGCGGATCAGCCTGCAGCACCAGCGAGGCCGTGAAATCCTGTGGCGAGAAGCCTGCGTTGAAATGTCCCAGCAAGATCTCGTCGACGTCGCCAGCCGAAATTCCGGCATCGGCCAGCGCCTCGTTGGCGACGCGCGTCACCAGGCTTTCAACCGTCTCCGCGTCGAACTTGCCGAAGGGCGTATGCGCCCACCCCACGATGCTGGCTGTCATGGCCGTTCTCCCAAGAATGTTCCTGATCGCTTGTAGCTGATCCGTAACGGGACTTCACCCGGCTTTCAGCGATTTCAGGGTGCGGTCGCACATGGCGGTTATGCCGGCCCAATTGTTGGTCCTGACCTCAGTGGACGGGCAGAGCCAGGAGCCGCCGACCGCGACCACATTGGGCTCCGCCAGCCAGGTGGCGGCATTGGCCTCCCCGATGCCGCCGGTCGGGCAGAACCGCGCATTCGGGAACGGCCCGGCCAGCCCCCGAAGCGCCTTGATACCACCCGAAGATTCCGCCGGGAAGAATTTCACGAGATCGAAGCCATGCGCCAGCGCCTGCATCAGTTCAGACGCGGTCGCGATCCCCGGCGCGAACGGCAGGCTGCTAGCCGCCGCTGCCTTCAAAAGCTCGGGCGTCGCACCCGGGCTGATACCGAACTTGACGCCGAGCGCCTCGGCGCGGGCGAGATCGTCCGGGCTCAGGATCGTGCCGATGCCGACGATCGCGTCCGGCACCTCGGCCATGATTGCCTTCGCCGCCTCGATCGCGACCGGCGTGCGCAAGGTGACTTCCAGGGTGCATATCCCGCCGGCGACCAGCGCGCGTGCCAGCGGCACCGCATCCTCGCGTCGCTCGATGGTGAGGACGGGGATGACCTTGGCCTGGCTGAACAGCGCGGCGAGCGTTTCTTGTTTGGCTGATGTCATTGCGAGACCCTGCGCGAACTGGTCGGCCGCGGCGTTTTCTTCGGCGGCATGGCATAGCGCGGAATGATTGCGCCGGGATAGCACACCACGACACCGGCCAGCCGGTGGCCCGCGCGCGCAGCCTCCGGCGGCTCGGCGCCGGAAAGCCAGGCCGCAAGGTAGGCGGCCGCGAAACTGTCGCCGGCCGCGGTGGTGTCGATAACCGGCTGGGTCACCGGTTCGGCCCTCACCTCCCGCGATCCGCCGGCAAAGCGCAGCACGCAGGCCGGCTCCGAGAGCTTCAGCACAACTTCCGGGCTCGGAATGCCCGCGAGCAGCGTCTCATGGCTCTCGCCGGGATAGAGCGGCAACAGGTCTTCGGTCGAAGCGAGCACGATGTCGGCCGCCTCGAACGCGGCGCTGTAGACGCTGCGCGCCTCGTTCAGATCAGGCCAGCCGCGAGCACGGAAATTGGTATCGAACGCGAAGCGCGTGCCGAGCAGGCGCGCGCGCTTCAAGGCCGTCATCAAGCGCCCTCGCCCGTAGTCGTCGTAAATGGAGAGCGTGATGGCGGAGAGATAGACGAGGTCGTAGGTCGCGAGCGAATTGAGAAGGTCCTCGGTTTCCGGCAAATGCATCAGCTTGCGCGCGGCCGAGTTCTCGCGCCAATGGAAGAATTTCCGTTCGCCCTTCTCATCGGTCTGGATCAGATAGATGCCGGGCAGTTTGCCCGCCAGCCGCGCGACGCGCTTGGTGCCGACGCCCTCGGCCTTCCAGGCGGCGATCATCTCCTCGCTCAGTGCATCGTCGCCGAGCGCGGTGACGTAGTCGACGTCGACGCCGAGGCGCGCGAGATAGACGGCGGTGTTGAGGGTGTCACCGCCGTACCCCCGCGAGTACAGGCCGCCTGACGTCCCGCTTTGCGAGCCGCCCTGCGCCTGCCTCAACTCGATCATGCATTCGCCGATAGAGGCTACCCGCGTCACGACCGCACTCCGTAGCAAAACTACGCCGCGAACTTGCCGCCGAGTTCATCCTCGATGTGAATCCGGATGATGTCGTCAAAGGTCTTCTCGGCGGTCGTGAAGCCGAGCTTCACCGCACGCTCGGTGACGAAGTCGCGCGGCCAGCCGGAGACGATGCCGATGATGGTCGGATCCGGCACGCGCTTGATCCGCGCTGTAACATTCTTGCCGGCGACGCGCTCGAGCGCCGCGATCTGCTCGCCGACGGTGGCGGAGAGCCCGGGCATGCTGAGGTTGCGGCGCGGCCCGATGGCATCGAGGTCCATTGTGCCGGCATGCACGAGGAAGCCGACCGCCGACCGCGGCGACGCATGCCAGTGACGCACGTCCTCGGACACCGGCAGGACCGCCTCCTCGCCGGCGAGCGGCTCGCGCATGATGTTGGAGAAGAAGCCCGACGCTGCCTTGTTCGGCCGGCCCGGCCGCACGCAGATGGTCGGCAGGCGGATGCTGATGCCGTCGAACAGTCCCTTGCGGGTGTAGTCGTTGATCAGCAGTTCGCAGATCGACTTCTGCGTACCGTAGCTCGTCAGCGGCGTGTGGAAGAACTCGTCGCCGATCTTCTCCGGGAACGGCGCGCCGAACACGGCGATCGAGGACGTGAACACCAGCCGCGGCCTATAGCCGCCGCCGACCGCGCGGATAGCATCGATCAGGTAGCGCGTACCGTCGAGATTGATGCGATAGCCCTTGTCGAAATCCGCCTCGGCCTCACCCGACACGATCGCGGCAAGATGGAAGATCACGTCGGGCCGCTCAGCGATCAATGGCGCGGCGGCGCCCGCATCGGCGAAATCGGACGCCACCACCTTGACCGGGATCGAGGCGTTGGCAGGCTTTGCAGGCTCGACGACGTCCTGCAGGGTCATCCTGGTGATGTCCTGCTTGCCGAGGCGGCCGTCGCGCAGCAGACGGTCGGTCAATTTACGGCCGACCATGCCGGCGGCGCCAAGAATCAGAACGTGCAAGACCCAACTCCTTATTATCAGCGGTAACGACGTGGGCCTGTCGCGCTATTCCTTCACGGCTCCCGTCATGGCCGACACATAATGCTCGACGAAGAAGGCGTAAAGGATCACGAGCGGCAGTGAGCCGACCAGCGCACCGGCCATCAGCGATCCCCACTTGTAGATATCGCCGTCGACGAACTCGTTGACGATCGCGACCGGCACCGTCTTGTTCGGCGTCGATTGCAGGAAGGTCAGCGCATAGATGAACTCGTTCCAGCACAGCGTGAACGAGAAGATGAAGGCCGAGATCAGGCCGGGAATCGCCAGCGGCACGATGATCTTGACCAGGATCTGCCAGCGCGAGGCGCCGTCGATCAGCGCACATTCCTCGAGCTCATAAGGGATGGTCTTGAAGTATCCCATCAGCAGCCAGGTCGAGAACGGAATGAGCAGGGTCGGATAGACCAGGATCAGCGACAGCGGCGAGTCGAACAGGCCGTAGGCCTGGATCACCGAGGCCAGCGGGATGAACAGGATCGACGGCGGCACCAGATACGCGAAGAAGATCAGGATGCCGACGGTATCGGCGCCCTTGAACCGCAGCCGCGTGATCGCATAGGCCGCCAGCACGCTGGCTGCGATCGACAGGAACGTGGCGCCGACCGCCACATACATCGTGTTCCAGAGCCACCTCGGATACTGCGTCTCGAACAGCAGCTTGCTGATGTGCTTGAAGGTCGGATGCACAACCCAGAACGGGTTGAACTTCTCCATGTCGATCAACTGCTCGTCCGGTTTGATCGACGTCAGCACCATCCAGTAGAACGGGAACAGAAGCACCACGAGGATGATGAACAGCGGCAGATAGAGCGTGATCAGGCGGCGCGGCAGCGACTCCAGATAGCTCATGCCCTCGGAGTCGTCGGTCGCGGTCGGCGCCGGCGCTTTGGTTTGCAGGGCTGAATCAGTCATTGTTCGATCCTTGCTGCCACTTGCGGCGCTGCATGCCGAACCAGGAGATCGCGATCGCAGCGAGCAGGAACGGGATCATCGCGGTCGCGATCGCCGCACCCTCGCCCAGCCGTCCGGAGATGATGCCGCGCTGGTAGCTCAGCGTCGCCATCAGATGCGTCGCATTGACCGGTCCGCCGCGGGTCAATGCCCAGATCAGCTGGAAGTCGGTGAATGTGAACAGCACCGAGAACGTCATCACGACGGCGATAATCGGCGTCAGCAACGGATAGGTGATGTAGCGGAAGCGCTGCCAGTTGGTGGCGCCGTCGAGCGTCGCCGCCTCGTAAAGCGAGGGTGACACCGTCTGCAGGCCGGCGAGCAGCGTGATCGCCACGAAGGGAACGCCACGCCAGACATTGGCGAAGATGACGCTGCCGCGAGCCCAGTTGCTGTCGCCGAGAAAGTTGATGTTGTGTTCGATCAGGCCGAGCCTGATCAGCGACCACGAGATGATCGAGAACTGGGCGTCGTAGATCCACCAGAATGCGATTGCCGACAGCACGGTCGGCACGATGAAGGGAATAAGCACGATCGAGCGGATCATGGCCTTGAACGGCATGTGCCGGTTCAAGAGCAGCGCGAGATAAAGGCCGATCGCGAATTTGATGACGCTGGCGATCAGCGTGTAGAGGATCGTGTTGAAGACCGACAGCCAGAAGATCGCGTCGTCCCACAGCCATTGATAGTTCTCGAGGCCGATGAAGACGCCCTCACGGCCGATGCGTTCGTCCGTGAAGCTCATCCAGATGCCGAGACCGAGCGGATAGGCCAGGAACAGGATCAGGAAGGCCGCGGCCGGCAGCATGAACCACAGCGCCGCCCAGTTGCGGTTGGCGCGCAGCCTTGACCAAAGTGACGGCTCGCCGGCTGCGGCGGCCTGTACCGGCATCGATGTCTGGACAGTACTCATTCCGTCTCCAACTCCAAATCGAAGGCAACGCCCGGCCCGTGCCCCCACTGCCGGGCGTCGCCCCGATCACCTTCATATCCAAGACCGGCGCGGCACTCCGCGCCGGTCATTCGTTCAACGGAAGATGCGCTTGGCCGCGCGTTCGGCCGAGGCCATCGCGGTCTTCGTATCCTCGCGTCCGGTGCAGTAGTTCGCGTACATGTCGACGAGCACGAAGTCGGCGATCGCAGCCGCCGCGTTCTCGCTCATCTGCGCCTCACCGGCCGGCGTCGACGCGCTCTGCGCGACGCTACGGTAAGGCGTGGTCTTCGGATCGGCGGTCCAGACCGGATTCTTGTCGTAGCCGAGCAGGAAGTGGGACAGATAACCCTGCGCCGCTTCGATCCAGGGGTTGAACTGGTCTGGCTCCAGCATGAAGGCGGTGAACGCCTTGCAGGTCTGCGGATATTTCGAGAACGTGAAGATCAGGATCGGGAAGCCGAGATGAAGCTCGCGCGTCTTGCCATCGAGGCCGGCCGGCAGATGCGCGTGGTTCATGTCTTCCGCGATCTGCGGATTCTCCTTCTTCGCCGTCACATAGATCGAGATGCCGTTCGTCGTGAGGTGAAGCTGGCCGGCGAGAAACGCCTTGTTGTTGGAACTGTCGTTCCACGACGCCGTGCCGGGCACGAAGTTGTCGTAGAGGCCCTTGACGTATTCCAGCGACTTGGCGGTCTCCGGCGAGTTGATGACGACCTTGTTATTCTTGTCGATCATCTTGCCGCCATGGGCCCACAGCGCCCAGTGCAGCCAGCCGTTGGCGTCGCCCGAGGCATGGCCCAGCGCCATGCCGGCCGGCGTGCCGTTCTTGTTCATGCCCTTCACGAGGTCGGCGAAACCGGCGAGATCCTTCGGGAACTCCTTGTGGCCGGCCTTCTCGGCCGCGGCGACGCGATAGTTGACGAGGCCGCCGGTGGCGGCAACGGGAATGCCGATCCATTTGCCGTTGAGCATGCCATAGGCCTTGCCCGAGTCGGCCCAGCCGCCGCACTTGTTGCCGAGATAGTCGGCAACATCGGTGACATCGACGCATTTGCTCGGGAACAGGAACGGCAGCGAGTAGAGGCCCCAGACCATGTCGAGGCCCTGCCCGGTGTTGGCGGCAACCGACGCCTTGGGCTGGATGTCGTCGTAGGATTCGTTGGAGACGTTGATGGTGACGTTGTTGGCCTTCTGGAAGGCGTCGACGATCTTCATGAAGGCGACGTCTTCGGCTTCGACGAACCGCTTCCAGCGCAACAGATTGATCTTCGCCCCCGGCTCCGGCTTCCACGGCGAAGTCTGCGCCCAGGCCTTCGCATAGCCCAAGAGCTCGTCGCCCGACATCGTCGCTGCAGCAGCCAAAAGGCCCGCGCCGCCCTTGAGCAGCGAGCGGCGATCGGTGGTAAACTTATTCATTTCAAGTCTTCTCCCTTACCTACTTAATTTTATGGTCTTGCTTGGGCTTGATAATCCGGCCGCCTAGAGACGGCGGCCGGTGTCCTTGTCGAACAGGTGAGCGGACGACGCACGCGGCCGCAGATGAATTCTCTCGCCGGGCTTGACGTCATGTCGTTCGCGGAACACCGCAATGATGTCCTGCTTGCCGATCCGCGCCACGATCTGGGTTTCGGAGCCGGTGGGTTCGACGACGATGACCTCGGCCTCGATGCCGTCACTGGCGAGGTCGAGATGTTCGGGCCTGATGCCATAAACCACCGGCTTCCCGTCGGAGGCGGTCGGCGCCGTGGCCAGCGGCAACCGGGCGCCCTCCTCGGTCTCGACATAGACTTGACCGTTGGACTTCAGATGGCCGTTGAGGAAGTTCATCGCCGGCGAGCCGATGAAGCCGGCGACGAACTGGTTGTCGGGCTTGTCATAGAGTTCGAGCGGCGATCCCATCTGCTCGACGATGCCGTCATGCATGACGACGATCTTGTCGGCCATGGTCATGGCCTCGATCTGGTCGTGGGTGACGTAGACTGTCGTGGTCTTCAGCCGCTGGTGCAGTTCCTTGATCTCGGTGCGCATGGCGACGCGCAGCTTGGCGTCGAGGTTGGATAGCGGCTCGTCGAACAGGAACACCTGGGGATCGCGCACGATGGCACGCCCCATGGCGACGCGCTGGCGCTGTCCGCCCGACAACTGGCGCGGAAAACGCTCCAGAAGCGGCGACAATGCGAGGATTTCGGCAGCCTTCTTAACCCGGGCGGCAATGTCCTGCTGGTTCGCGTTCCGCAACTTCAATGAGAAGCCCATATTTTGAGCAACGGTCATATGCGGGTAGAGCGCGTAGTTCTGAAACACCATCGCGATGTCCCGCTCTTTCGGCTGGACATTATTCACTACGCGATTGCCGATCGAAATGGTCCCGGAGGTGATGTTCTCCAGTCCAGCCAACATGCGCAGCAATGTCGACTTGCCGCAGCCGGAGGGACCGACCAACACCACGAACGCACCGTCCTCAATCGGAACAGTCACGCCGTGCAGGACCTCAAACCCACCGAACGACTTCCGCACGTCGCTAATCTGCACCGACGCCATTCAATTCCCTCCGATTCTAGCGGCGGTTAGGACCATAAAGGCCCCGCACGCTCTTCAAGTTGGGTTGCCTCTTAGCAGAATTTTTTCGCCATGTCGTTGGATCAAAGTTGAATATCGCGTGCTCAATCAATTGCGAACAGTCGATCGACGTGCATAAAGTCGCGTCAATGAAATCAAGACTGAGTGCAGTGCAGCATAAGCCGTTGCGCTCGGGGAGAAACAATGAACAAGCCTGTTACGCCATCCACCAAGCGCAAGCTCCGCTCCAGCGAATGGTTCAACAACCCACACAATCCCGGCATGACCGCGCTCTATCTCGAGCGCTACCTTAATTATGGACTGACGCGGCAGGAACTGCAGTCCGGCAAACCGATCATCGGCATTGCGCAGACCGGCAACGATCTCTCGCCCTGCAATCGCCATCATCTTGAACTTGCGCACCGCGTGCGGGAAGGCATCCGTGAAGCCGGCGGCATCGCGATGGAGTTTCCGACCCATCCGATCCAGGAGACGGGAAAGCGGCCGACGGCTGCGCTTGACCGCAACCTCGCCTATCTCGGCCTGGTCGAAGTTTTGTTCGGGTACCCGCTCGATGGCGTGGTGCTGACCACCGGCTGCGACAAGACCACGCCCGCCTGCCTGATGGCGGCGGCGACCGTTAACATTCCCGCGATCGTGCTGTCGGGCGGGCCGATGCTGAATGGCTGGCACAATGGCGTTCGCTCCGGTTCCGGCACGGTGGTCTGGAAGGCGCGTGAGCAACTCGCCGCGGGCGAGATCGATTATGAGGAGTTCATGAACGTCGTCGCCTCCTCGGCGCCGTCGGTCGGCCATTGCAACACGATGGGCACCGCCTCGACCATGAACTCGCTGGCAGAAGCGCTCGGCATGTCCCTGCCGGGCTGCGCTGCGATCCCCGCGCCCTATCGCGAGCGCGGCCAGATCGCCTATGACACCGGAAAGCGGATCGTCGAGATGGTCTGGGAAGACTTGAAACCTTCCGACATCCTCACCCGCAAGGCGTTCGAGAACTGCATCGTGGTGAATTCGGCAATCGGCGGCTCGACCAACGCGCCGATCCACATCAATGCCCTCGCCCGCCATGTCGGCGTCGAATTGTCGATCGACGACTGGCAGAAATATGGCCACGACGTGCCGCTGCTCGTGAACATGCAGCCGGCCGGCTTCTATCTCGGCGAGGAGTATCACCGGGCCGGCGGCGTGCCGGCGGTGGTGCGCGAATTGATGACGCACAAGCGCATCCATGAAGATGCCGTGACGGTCAACGGCCGCAGCATGGGCGAGAACTGCAAGGATGCGGCCCGGCCCGACAGCGACGTGATCTGGACCTACGACAAGCCGCTGGTGAAGGATGCAGGCTTCCTGGTGCTGCGCGGCAATCTGTTCGATTCCGCGATCATGAAGACCAGCGTGATCTCCAAGGAGTTCCGCGACCGCTATCTCATCAACCCGAAGGACCCGAACGCCTTCGAGGGCCGCGCCATCGTGTTCGAGGGACCCGAGGATTACCACGAGCGGATCGAGGATCCCTCGCTCGAGATCGACGAGCACTGCATGCTGTTCATCCGCGGCGCCGGTCCGATCGGCTATCCCGGCGGCGCCGAGGTGGTGAACATGCAGCCGCCGGCGGCGCTGATCAAACGCGGCATCCTGTCCCTGCCCTGCATCGGCGACGGCCGGCAGTCCGGCACCTCGGGCTCGCCGTCGATCCTCAACGCATCGCCGGAAGCGGCCGCCGATGGCGGATTGGCGATCCTGAAGACCGGCGATCGGGTGCGCATCGACCTGAACAAGGGCACCGCCAACATCCTGATCTCGGACGACGAGGTGAAGAAGCGGCACGCTGATCTGAAGGCGAATGGCGGCTTCCGCTATCCGGCGAACCAGACGCCGTGGCAGGAACTGTACCGCGCCACCGTCGGCCAGCAGGCCACCGGCGCCTGCCTCGAACTCGCCACCCGCTACCACGACATCGCCGGCAAGGTCGGGGTGGCCAGGGATAATCACTGATCACCGCCGTCATTGCGAGGAGCGAAGCGACGAAGCAATCCACAGCGCCGCGAGCTGAGAGATGGATTGCTTCGCTTCGCTCGCAATGACGGGGTCACTGTCAATTTGAGCTCCAAGGAGAAGACATGTCAGACCGCCTGAAGGGCAAACGCGCATTTGTCACCGCGGCCGCCGTGGGCATCGGCCGCGCCTGCGCGCTAGCCTTTGCACGCGAGGGCGCCACCGTGTTCGCCACCGATATCGACGAGGAGAAGCTCGCGCTGCTCAAGCAGGAGGGCATTGCCGAGGTGGCGCGGCTCGACGTACGGGACACCGCAGCGGTCACGGCGATAGCCAAGCGCGCCGGCAAGACCGACATCCTGCTCAATGCTGCCGGCTTCGTCCATCATGGCACGGTGCTCGATTGCTCCGATGACGACTGGGACTTTTCGTTCGACCTCAATGTGAAGTCGATGCACCGCACGATCCGCGCCTTCCTGCCGGGCATGCTGGACGCGGGCGGCGGCGCGATCGTGAACATCTCTTCCGCCGCCGGTGTGTTTAAGGCTGCGCCTAACCGTTACGTCTATGGCGCGACGAAGGCCGCGGTGGCCGCCCTCACCCGTTCGGTCGCGGTCGACTTCATCTCGAACGGCATCCGCTGCAACTGCATCTGTCCCGGCACGATCGAGACCCCCTCGATGCTGCAGCGCGCAGCCGCCGCCGGTCCGCAAGGACGCGAGATGTTCATCGCCCGCCAGCCGATGGGCCGGCTCGGCACGGCCGACGAAATTGCATCGCTAGCCGTCTATCTCGCCAGCGACGAGAGCGCGTTCACCACCGGCGTCGCGCATGTCATCGACGGCGGCTGGACACTCTAATTCAAGGAAGCACACCATGAACGAATACGATCTCACCGGCCGCATTGCCGTCGTCACCGGCGGCGCGCAGGGATTTGGGCGCGCAATCGCCGAGCGCTTTGTCGCCTCCGGAGCCAAAGTCGCGATCTGGGATCATGACATCGCGCTTGCCGAAAAGACTGCGAAGGAGATCGGCGCTGAGGCCACCGCCTTCAAGGTCGACGTCACCGATCTGGCCGCGGTGGAGAAGACGCGCGACGAGACGCTGAAGGCGTTCGGCAAGATCGACATCCTCGTCAACAATGCCGGCATCGCCGGCGTCAACAAGACGGTGTGGGAGACCGATCTCGAGGAATGGCGCAAGGTGCTGCGCATCAATCTCGACGGCCCATTCATCTGCTGCAAGGCGATCGTGCCCGCGATGCTCAAGCAGGGCTACGGCCGAATCGTCAATATCGCCTCGATCGCCGGCAAGGAAGGCAATCCGAACGCCGCGCATTATTCGTCATCGAAGGCCGGCCTGATCGCGCTGACGAAATCGCTCGGCAAGGAACTTGCGCAGCACGATATCCTCGTCAACGCGGTGACGCCGGCGGCGGCGCGCACCGCGATCTTCGACCAGATGACGCAGCAGCACATCGATTTCATGCTGTCGAAGATCCCGAAGGGCCGCTTCGTGCTGGTGGAAGAGCTCGCCGCCCTGGTCGCCTGGCTGGCGTCGGAGGATTGCGCCTTCTCTACCGGCGCCGTGTTCGACATCTCCGGCGGCCGCGCGACCTACTAATTAGGTCGGCTGCGCCAGCTCTGCGACCAGATGGTCGGCCAGTAGCGACGCCGCGCGCGATAGGTTCGCGGCGCGATGAAGCCTGATGTCGGCGCGCGGCAGCAGCGGCATGCCGTCGCGATCCGACAGCCGCCGGAGCCGCGGCGGAAAGGTGCCGGCCTTGACCACGGTTACAGCCAATCCCTGCACCGCAATCGCCTCCACCGCCGCAAGACTGTGGCTGACGAAGGCGAGCCGCCACGGCCGTTTCGCAGCGTCGAGCGCCTGCATCGCCCAACTCCGGAACAGGCAGCCTTGCGGGTAAAGCGCCACCGGCAACGGATCGAGCTCCTCGACGCGATGCTCCGGGCTCGCCGCCCACATCGCCTGCTCGCGTCGCAACAGCTCGCCGTCCCCGCCCCCCTGCGGATGCATGGCGATCACGAGATCGTAGGCCTCGCCGAGCCGGTCCGTCATAGAGGATGTCAGCCCCGTCTCCATCTCGATATGGATCAGCGGATAGTTGGCGACGAAGCTGGCGAGCAGCGGCGGGACCAATAGCGTGCCGTAATCGTCCATCACGCCCAGGCGGACGCGCCCCTCCATTTTGTGCTCCCGGACACGGCCCATCGCCTCCTCGTTCAGGCTGAGGATGCGACGCGCGTAGCCGAGCAGGCCCTCGCCGGCTGCGCTCAGATCGACATTGGCTTTGGTGCGGTGAAACAGCTCCGCCTGCAGCCGCTCTTCCAGTCGCTTCACCTGCATGCTGACCGCCGATTGCGTCCGGTTCAGCGCCACGGCCGCGCGGGTGAAGGAACGGTGGTCCGCCACGGCGACGAAAGCTTTCAGGAGGTCTGGATCGAGGCTCATAACGAACAGTGATTTCATCTATCATATAAATTCCATTTCTTGATTAGCGCGTGTCCCCTACCGTCGGCAAGAGCCGAAAAGAGGATCGGGTGAGACTTGATGGGTGAGATTTGGGGTGTCCTGGCCGCGGTGCTTTCGAGCGCGCTCGGCGGCACGTCGATCGGGGCAACGCGCTATCTCGTGGGCGCCATCGACCCGCTCGCCATCGGCGCATTCCGCTTCGGCATCGGCTTCCTGCTGCTGCTTCCGCTGGTCCTGATCCACGGAAGAGGCTGGCCGGCGCGGCGCGACTGGCCGGCGGTGACTGGCCTGGGCCTGTTGTTCTTTGCCCTATTTCCGATCCTGTTCAACGCATCGCTGATCTTTACGACGGCGGCGCGAGGTGCGCTCGCGCTCTCGACCTTGCCGCTCTTGACGATGGCGGTCGGCGCGGCGCTCGGCAGCGAGCAATTGACGGTGCGAAAGACCACGGGCGTGCTGGTGACGATAACAGGCGTCGCCATGGCCCTGCTCACCGGCCTCAGCGCCGCGCCGGAAGGGGCGTGGCGCGGCGATCTCCTGATGGTCGCGGCCGCGCTGTGCATGGCGTGCTACAGCATCTGGTCGAAGCCCTTCATCCGTCGCTCCGGCCCCATCCCGTTCACCACCATGGCCATGGCCGCCGGCGCCGCCTGCCTCATCCTCGCCTCGCTCGCGCGTGGCAGTTTTGCCCCGGTCGCCGCTTTCGGCGCCCCGCAATGGTTCGGCGCGATCTATCTCGGGGTGTTCGGGGCGGCGCTGACGTTCTACCTCTGGGCGTTCGCGCTGGAGCGCACAACGCCGACCCGCGTCGCGATCTCGGTCACCGTCAACCCGATCGCGGCATCGCTTGTGGGCGCCACGCTGCTGGGCGAGCCGCTGCGCTGGAATCTGCTGGTTGGCATCGTGACCGTGTTCGCGGGCATCTGGATCGCAACCACGCAATCCGGGCCAAGGGCGATCGGCAAAGCCGATCCGGCTTTGCAGAAAAGCCGCTGACGGATATTCCGCGCCAATGCGTCACAGCCCGTTTACCGCCTTGCGCCGGAACCCGGCCGCAACCATGTCTGGTTGACAGCGGCCGCCGCCGCGACCGGATATCCCCCTTGAACACCTCCCTTTACACCATCTCCGTCTGGGTGCTGCCGCTCCTGATCGCCATCACCTTTCATGAGGCAGCGCACGGCTTCGTCGCCCATCGGCTGGGTGACAACACCGCCTGGCAGCTCGGCCGCGTGAGCTTCAATCCGCTGAAGCATATCGACCCCTTCGGCACGGTGGTCCTGCCCGCCGTGCTGTTGCTGTCGCAGTCGCCATTCCTGTTCGGATATGCCAAGCCGGTGCCGGTCAATTTCCGCAATCTCAAGCATCCCCGGCTCGACATGGTCTGGGTGGCGCTGGCCGGCCCAGCCACCAACATCATTCTCGCTCTGGTTGCCGCATTGGCATTCCACGCGCTGCCCTTCGCCCCGCCGGATAGCGCGCGCTGGATCGCGGACAATCTCAAAAACGCGTTCCTCATCAATATCGTGCTCGCGATCTTCAACATGATGCCGATCCCGCCGCTGGATGGCGGGCGAGTGGCGGTCGGGCTCTTGCCCCGGCCGCTCGCCGAGCCGCTCGCGCGCCTCGAGCCCTACGGGTTGCTGATCCTGATCGGACTTTTGATTTTGTTGCCCCTCCTCGGTTCGCAGCTTGGTCTCAATCTTGATATTATTTCCGCGATACTGCGGACACTGACCGGCTATGTGATACGTGCGCTTCTCCTCATCACCGGCAACGCCTAGGTTGAGGAAAAAATCGCGAGGGCCTCTTGATCAAAGCTGCCGATATGCTGATCGCTCGACGTGCGGACACCCGTGCCCGGGCGGACTTCGCGACCTGGAAAATGCTCGCCAAGCTGAATGGCACGTCCTCTTTGTCGGCCGACGCGCAGAATTTCCTCGCCACCTACAACAAGCTGCTGGAGCAGATGGCGGAGCTTGAGGCGAGCGAGGCCACCATCAAGCTGATGTACAAGAGCTATTACGCCGAGATGGGCGGCGCCGGCACGCCGCCTGACGTCCCCGCCCCCTCCCGTGAGCCGGTCGCCGACCGCGGCAACGTCACCGCCTTCCGCCGCCTCCCCACCAAGAAGCCGCGTGTATCCGGGCCGACAGGCAAACGGCCGCTGCCCGTGGCGCTAATCTTCGCCTGCCTCGTCGTGGTCTATGTCGGCATCCGCTACTTCTGGCGCTAGCTGAGTAGCCGTCGCCCGTAGGATGGGTAGAGCGGAGCGAAACCCATCGCGATGGAGCAAGCGGCGCGAATGATGGGTTTCGCTCCGCTCTACCCATCCTACTTCTGATTCAAATTTCAAACAGCTCTCCGCTGTCATCGTCCGGCTTGATGTTTAGACCGGACGATCCAGTATTCCGGGGGCGTCGGAGCTTAAGCCGAGAGGCCGCCGGGTACTGGATGCCCCGCCTTCGCGGGGCATGACGGTAGAGTATTTGGGGGATGTGAGTCCGCATTCTCGCGGCGGTTTCCGCCCGAGCTTTGCTTCACTTTCCACCCTCTTCGATATCAGAGGGCGCAGGGAAAGCCGGGTGCTGGTTGCACCCGTGGGTCCCGTGCAACAAAAAGCACGGGGGTAGGACCACAGGTTCAACCG